>JAOIVW010000002.1 GCA_028224375.1 Hellea sp. | reverse complement strand
AACTAATCCAATTTACGGTCGAGCATTTCGACTGTGAAACATTCGATTTGGTCGCCTTTGCGTAGGTCGTGATAGCCTTTAAAGCCCATGCCGCATTCCATGCCGGCTTGAACTTTTTCGACTTCATCTTTGAAGCGCTTAAGCGTTGACAGCTCGCCCTCATGGATGACGACATCATCACGGAGAAGGCGCACACCAGACCCGCGCTCAACGCGGCCTTCTGTAACTTTGGAGCCTGCGATTTTACCAAGTTTGGAAATATCGAAGACTTCAAGCACTTCAGCGTAACCGATAAATGTTTCTTTACGTTCCGGCTCAAGCATGCCTTCAAGCGCGCCTTTAATCTCGTCGATCAATCCATAAATAATGGAATAATAGCGGATTTCGACACCTTCTTTTTCGGCGAGCTCTTTGGCCTGCTTATTAGCCCTTACGTTAAAGGCAATAATCGGCGCGCCAGATGAGGCCGCGAGCTGAACATCGGATTCAGAGATGCCGCCAGCCGCTGAATAAATAACGCGGGCTTTGACTTCATCATTTCCTAAAGCTTCGAGCGACGTTTTAATCGCTTGAGCAGAGCCTTCGACGTCAGCTTTGACAAGAAGCGGCATTTCAGAGGCGGTTTTATTCGCCAGCTTTGCCATCATCTGTTCCATATTCGCCATGCCTGAAGACGCAACGGACTGGTTCTCTTTGCGCTTACGCACGCGATATTCTGTGAGTTCACGGGCGCGCTGTTCAGTCTCGACAACCGCAAATGGCTCGCCAGGCGCAGGTGCGCCATCAAGACCCATAACTTCGACAGGCGTAGAAGGTCCGGCTTTTTTCAGCTGAGCATTGCGCTCATCCATCATGGCTTTGACTTTGCCCCAATATTCACCCGCCACAACAATCTGTCCGCGAGCAAGCGTACCGCGTTTAACAAGCAATGTCGCCACAGCCCCTCGGCCTTTTTCAATTTTTGATTCAATCACAAGACCATCGGCGTTGCGCGTTGGGTTGGCCTTAAGCTCCATAAGCTCGGCCTGGTTGGCAATGGCTTCAGCTAAGTCTTTCAGGCCCGTTTTCTCTTTGGCAGAAACAGGAATGGCTTGCGTTTCGCCAGACATGGACTCGGTGATAATGTTATGTTGCAGAAGATCTGTTTCAACCTTTTGCGCATTCGCCTCATAGCTATCCATTTTATTGATAGCCACTATAATCGGCGTATCAGCCTCTTGGGCATATTTAATCGACTCAATCGTTTGCGGCATGACGCCGTCATCAGCCGCCACAACAAGCACAACAATATCCACGGCCTGTGCGCCGCGCGTTCTCATCTCAGAAAAGGCCGCATGACCCGGTGTATCCAAAACGGTAATTTGCTCACCGGATTTTAGCTTTAATTGGTAGGCACCGATATGCTGGGTGATACCGCCAGCTTCGCCAGAGGCGACGTCAGTTGTGCGCAAGGCATCAAGCAAAGACGTTTTACCATGATCGACATGACCCATAACCGCGATAACGGGCGGGCGGGGTTTACGGTCTTTTTCATCAGACGGCGTATCGTCAATAATAAAGTTATCTTCGACATCGGCTTCGGACACCCGCTTAACGGTGTGACCAAAATCTTCGACAACCAGCTGAGCCGTATCGGCGTCCAAGACATCATTCATCGTGGCCATGGTGCCTTGCTGCATCAAATATTTAACAACATCACGCGCCCGCTCAGCCATGCGGTTGGACAGCTCTGAAACAGTAATGGCTTCAGGGATAATAACTTCGCGCTGTATTTTTTCACGGTCACCGCCGCCGCCGCGTTGGCGCTGCTTTTCACGCTCACGCGCGCGTTTAACGGATGCGAGAGAGCGCTGACGCTCATCATCACCGGCAAGGGCAGAAACAATTGTTAGCTTACCACGGCGGCGTTTAGTTTCGCCTTTTGAGCGTGTGGGCGGCGGCGCGGCACGTTTTTTCTTTACGCGGCCACCAGCCTTTTCAAGCTCAGAACGGGAGTCGTCTTCTTTTTTCAAAGCGGCGGCTGCGCCGACCGGCTTACGAGAGGCCAGCTTTTCAGCTTCTTCTTTTTGGCGTTTCTCTTCTTCCGCCTCAAGACGGCGAAGCTCAGCCGCTTCTTCATCTTTTTTCTTGGCGTCAAGCACAGCCTTTTCTTCGGCCATGCGGGCTTGACGTTCGGCTTGCTCAGCCGCTTTCTTCGCGTCGCGTTCATCGGCTTGCGCTTGCGCTGTGTTGAGCGCTTTCTGGCGTTTGACATATTCAGCTTTTGACAAGCCAAGCTTTTTGGCGGCCTCCGCGACCTCATCAATCTTGGGCTTGGTGTCCGGCACAGAAATCTTGGGCGCGACTTTTACCTTAGGTTTCGCGCTACCCGCACCTGGGCGAATGATGACCTTTTTCTTCTTCTCAACGACAACCGCTTTCGAACGGCCTCCTGAGAGAGATTGGCGTACAGAGCCCTTGCCTGAAGAACTCAGGGAGAGCGGCTTACGTGCGCCAGGTTTTTTATTATTCGTATCAGTCATTTTCATCTTTCAGAAAGCGGGGTCATAAGTCCCGCTCATCAACGCTATTTATTCATTTGCGCGCTTGGCCGCGTAACGTAACGACCTTGCGCCTATATTCAACCGGGAAAAGTGCTTTATTTTTCCCGTATTTCGTGTGCTCTGTCAGGCCAATCCATCGGGATAAGCTCCCGAAAACCTGACAATCGCATGACATCCCCGCGCAGTGACTTCGCCAATTTACCCGGCTTAATCGCAGCATGGACGATGGACTCTCGCGCCAAAGCCTTGCCAATTTCATCCGCTGTAAAACATCCCAGGACAATCGGGTCTGGCAGCTCTTGCTCGCGGTTCATGGCCTTGGCCAAGGTACGAATTTTACTTCGCCCGTCTTTTGACCCGTCAGAGGCCTCAATGCGAAACGCAATCGCAGCTTCGCGGGCCATAGATTGCACTTGGTCAAAGCCCAGCGCAATTTGTCCCGCTTTACGCGCCATCGTGATGAGGCCCAAAACACGCCGCACCAAAAGACTCTCGGTTAAAGCGGTCAAATCGCCTTCGACTTTCGCCTGCCCCTTAAAGCCTCTCGCGAAGCTTTTCTGGGCAATGACTTTTTCCAATGATTTACGATCACTAGACACCCATACGCCGCGCCCCGGTAATTTGCCCTGTATATCAGGCGTGACGACGCCCGCAGGGTGCAGAACAAAACGCACCATATCTGCTGGGTCGCGAGTCTCCCCGCTAGCCAAACAGCGCCGCTCCAACGGCTTGTGACCGCGGCGGTCAGGACCAAATTCGTCCTGCTCAGACGTATCCTGCTCAGGCGTATCCTGCTTTGGTGATATGGTGGGGGCTTGGGTCAATTAAAAGGCCTATCCGAAAACGTCTTCCGCTGTTGGGGCAGCATTTTCATCTACCTCAACTTCTTCGGCTTCTTCCTCTTCGACAATCAGCACGCTCTCATCAATCCAGCCAGCTTTAACACGGGCCTGCATAATCAACATAGTCGCGTCTTCTTCGCTCAGTTTGAAGCTTTCCAGCATACCCTCTTCGTGGACTTTTTCGCCGTTTTTAACTTCGGTATAACCGCGCAGATCATCCGGGACGAGACCCGCCACATCTTCGACAGAAAGCACTTCGCTTTCACCAAAGGCAACGGCCATAGGCAAGGTGACGCCTTCAATCTCGAGGACATCGTCATGCACGCCAGCAGCCTTACGGGTTTCGTCTTGCTCTTGCGCAAGTTTTTCTAGGTATTCACGAGCCCGCGTTTGCAGCTCTTCAGCTGTTTCTTCGTCAAAGCCTTCAATAGAGGTCAAATCGTCAAGGGCGACATAGCCAACTTCTTCCATGGTTTGGAACCCTTCGGACACAAGAAGCTGCGCAATCATTTCGTCCACATCAAGACCTGTCATAAACAGTTCTGAACGTTCTTTAAATTCAATTTGACGGCGCTCTGACTCTTGCTCTTCTGTCAGAATATCAATCGCCCAACCTGAGAGCTGTGACGCGAGGCGCACATTTTGGCCGCGGCGACCAATGGCGAGCGATAGCTGCTCATCAGGGACGACAACTTCAATACGGTCATTGGCCTCGTCGATAACAACTTTGGCAACTTCGGCAGGTTGCAAGGCATTGACGATAAATGTTGCGGCATCTTCAGTAAACGGAATAATATCAATACGTTCGCCTTGCAGCTCATTAACAACAGCCTGGACACGCGAACCACGCATACCCACACAAGCACCGACAGGGTCGATAGAGCCATCGTTAGAATAAACTGCGATTTTGGCGCGAGAGCCAGGGTCACGGGCGACAGCCACGATTTGGATAATACCTTCGTAAACTTCCGGCACTTCCTGGGCAAAGAGTTGCGCCATGAATTGCGGATGGGCACGGGAGAGAAAAATCTGTGACCCGCGCGGTTCTTCGCGCACGTCCATAATATAAGCTCGGATACGGTCACCGCCTTTGACATTTTCACGCGGCAGAGCTTGGTCGCGGCGGATAACACCTTCCGCGCGGCCTAGATCGACAATGATGTGGCCATATTCAACGCGCTTAACGATACCGTTGATGATTTCGCCGACGCGGTCTTTATATTCTTCATATTGACGGGCACGTTCCGCATCACGGATTTTACCCATAATAATTTGCTTGGACATTTGCGCCTGTACACGGCCAAATTCCAGCGGCGGTAGGATTGTTGTTATCTCATATCCGATTTCAGCTTCAGGATAGTCGAGTTTTGCGGTGGCCAAATTGGTTTGGGTCGCATCATTATCAATCTCTTCATCTTCCATAACCGTGACGACACGGCGAAGGGACTGCTCACCCGTCACAGGGTCAAGTTTGGCGCGAATATCCAGCTCTGCGCCGTAACGCATACGCGCGGCCTTTTGGATGGCTTCTTCAATGGCTTCGAGCACGATTTCTTTATCAATCGATTTTTCATCAGCAACCGCCTTGGCGATTTGCAGAAGCTCTAATTTATTGGCGCTAATTCCGGCAGTGGACATAAGGGTCTCCTATTCGTTTTCCTGTGTGTCAGGTTTATTATCTAAGTTCTTGTAGGCGGCATCTTTAGCGGATTGGCCAGCCTTGATAAGCTCGTCGGTGATGAGAAGTTTCGCTTCGGAAATCCAATCAAACGGGATTTGCGCGGTCTCGTCTTCACCGTCTAAATCAATATCAATATTTTTACCGTCAATGCCGGCCAGCGTTCCGCGAAAGCGTTTCCGCCCCTCGACCAAGCGGTCAAGATCAACCCGTGCTTTATATCCGGCATAATGCTTAAAATCCTCAAGCGCGGTCAAAGGGCGTTCCATTCCCGGGGAGGACACTTCAAGAATGAAGGGGTCATGTATCGGGTCTTCGACGTCCAATGTCGCCGTCAATTCACGCGACAGGTTTTCACACTCATCAATACCCAGCAACCCATCGCTGATGCGCTCCGCCATAATCTGTACGGTTTTGCGCCGACCAGATTGCACACGCACACGCACAATGTTCAGACCCATATCTTTTGCGATAGGGTCTGCAATAGCGAGAATACGTTTATCTGTATGCGTTTTTGTTTTCATTTAGGCGTCTATTTGCATTTCTGTTTTGCCCTGCGTTTAAGCATAAAAAAAACGGCCCCTTTTGGAGCCGCCTACTAAGCTTTGTGCGCTTAGGGCGTGTTATTGTTGAGTGCCTATAGGCGGCTCTAAAGGATTTGGCAAGTCCTGAATCATTTCCTTATAAATTCAAAAAAATGCCCATTGCGGCCTTCGCGCAGAGCTTTTTCCAAATAGCGCGTTGATGGCCAATCATGAGGCCTCACACGCCATTGCTCCTGCGCTGTGGCGGGCCAATCAAAACCGCCATGACGCTTCACCCGCGTAAGCGTCCAATCCACATAGTCAATGATGTCACTGCCAAAACGGAACCGCCCGCCCGGTACAATCACGCGGTGAAGCTCTTCCAGGAAATTCATATTGATGATGCGGCGCTTATTATGACGCGCCTTAGGCCAAGGGTCGGGAAAAAGCACAAAGACGCAGTCCAGACTCTCATCTGGCAGTAGGCGCAACACATCACGCGCATCGCCGCGGTGGAGGCGAATGTTATTCAGCTCTTTATCGACCAGCCCCCTCACCGCTTTGGCGACCCCGTTTAGAAAGGGCTCGACCCCCAACAGAGTCACAGACGGATTTTGCTCGGCCTGCCAAATCAGGTGCTCAGCGCCGCCAAAGCCGATTTCCAGCCAGACTTGGCCATCAACATCCGCAATAGGGTTTTGGCCCGCCTTTACAGCGGGGCCAAAATCAACTTTTGGAAATTCCGTCTCCATCAGAGCCGCTTGGGCAGGGCTGAGGGGTTTGCCCTTAGCCCGCCCAAAGGTTCGAAATGAATTTGTCTCACGGTTAAACATGCCCAGCCTTTAAAAAGCTAAACGATGTTTTTCCAGAGCTAAATGCGAGAAAGAGTCTTAGTCTTCCTTTTCACCGGCCGCGTCTTTTGCCAAAGAGCGGGCAAGTTCAAGAATTTGGCGGCGAACCGCTTTATTCGTGATTTGAGACACAGCCTTGGCGAGGTTCACGCCATCAGTACTGTTGATGAAATCATAGACAATCGGTAATTGGTCATCTTCGGAGAACTCTGTCGCGGCGCCAACTTGGCCCAGACCGTCAAAAAAGAACCCGACAGGAACGTCTAAAACTTGTGACATTTTCCAAAGGCGGCTGGCGCCAACGCGGTTCGCGCCGCGCTCATATTTTTGAACTTGTTGGAAGGTAACGCCAAGTTGATCGCCGAGCTTTTCTTGGCTCATTTTCATAACTTGCCGTCTCAAACGAACCCTAGTGCCAACATGTATGTCAATGGGGTTGGGCGAACGCGGTGCGTGCTTATTCATATTCTATGTCCCTGTATGTTCGGTACCGTTGGTGCCCCCACCAAAGTATAGGTCGAACGTGTAACTAAAAAAAACGAGAGCCTAGGCCCCCGCTTCCACGCGCGCACCATATAGCTATTAATAAATTTATCAAGAGCAGAAGGCGATTTATTAACAGCGAAAACGGCGTGGATTTCAACGGTTCAGGCAAGCGCGCATCAATAATCCCTGACTCTTTAGGCCCTAGCTGCTCTTCATACCGGCCGTAGGAATCAATGACGCCCGTGATGCCATTTGACGCAGCCCTGACAACTGGCAGTCCTTCTTCAATTGCGCGGTAGGTTGCCATGTTGGAATGCTGCAATGGACCAAAGCTATTGCCGTACCACGCATCATTAGATTGATTTAATATCCATCGCGGAGCAGCCTCGTTTTTGGGATGCGGTGTAAAGCCTGAGAAAATAATCTCGTAACAAATTTGCGGGCTCAAACGCGGCAATCCTGGAAAGTCAGCATTATATTTTTTGGGCGCCGCTGAGATAGACAGCAGTGATGTGGATATCACAGGCACGTTCTTCATCTCCATCCATTTACCGCCAGGAATAAATTCACCAAAGGGCACAAGATGTTTCTTATCATTATAGGCCGCAATGGCTGGAACACCTCGGGCGTTAAATGTAACGGCAACGGAGCTATTATAATAATCATTGATAACCTCCCCCGTTTTAGGATGCCTGCGGGTTTCATTTCGCAGTGAATTTAAAAGCCAAACAGGAGGCGTATCGGTAAAGCTCGCTAGAGCGCCGCCCATTGTATACAGCAGCTCTTCATCTTCTATCGCAACGCCGTTTACCGCCCCTTCAGGCCAAATAACATGGGTGACATTTTCAAGCCCCGGCGTGATGGTTTGGGTGAGAAATTGATTGACGATATCGATGGATTTTACAGGGTCAAATTTCTCGTTTTGGGTAAAGCGTACTTGAACCAATCTTAGCGTCACATCATCAACGTAATTTATTTGCGCCTTATTCAAGCGCACAGTCCCATAGGCAAAGACACTTCCGGTCGCGAGAAGCAGAACTAATAAAGGTTCAAGGCGTTTTTCTGAAAACAAGACAAGATATAAAAGCGCGCTGAGCAGAAAGACAAAACATGTCAGGCCGTAAACACCCACAAGAGAGGCCGCTTGCGACATCGCCTTGCCACCCTCAAATATATAGCCCGGTAAGTTCCAGGGGAAGCCGCCAAATAAATGACCCCGCGTAAATTCGGCCAAAAAGAAAAACGAGATAAAGGCCAATAAAGACGCAAAACCTTTAGGGCGGAGTTTGGTAAAGGCGGCCCCGGCCAGCCCCCAAAAGAATGCCAGCAAAAGACCTAGCCCTAAAATCATGGGCGGCATGATGGGAATAAATTCAGGCCCCCGCGCAATAAAGGCGGAGCCAATCCAATAAGTGCCTGCCATGAAATAACCAAAGGCAAACCAAAAGCCTGCGCTAAAGCCCGCCCAGCCTCGGCGCTCAGCACCTGAAGCCCATTTAAGCCGAGCCAATAAAATAGATAGGCAGAGAACCGTTAGCGGCCAAAAATGCAGCGGGGCTTGTCCCAAGACAGCCACAGCGCCAAGCAAAAGTCCTACAAAGCGGCCACCCCATCCCGTCGTTTTAAGTAAAAAGCTGGGGGCTTTGACTGTTGGACTTGGCATTATTTGGTAGCGGGTTTAACGCGCCGGCGCGTATCATTAATCCGCAGGCGCTTAACACGGCGCGGGTCTGCATCAATGACTTCAAACTCAATCCCGTCAGGATGGCGAATAATCTCGCCGCGTTCAGGCACGCGTCCCGCCAGGGTAAAGACAAGACCGCCTAGCGTATCAACATCGTCTTCCTCATCAGCCGTTGCAAAATCGCGGCCCAAGGCTTTTTCAAAATCATCTATATCCGTGCGCGCATCTGCTTCCCAGACTGAGCGTCCGCCCGCATTGGTGACGATTTGAATTTCAGGATCAATATCATCATGCTCGTCGTCAATTTCGCCGACAATTTCTTCAATGAGATCTTCAATGGTCACAATACCGTCTGTGCCGCCATACTCGTCCACAACAATCGCCATATGTGTGCGGCGGGCTTGCATCCGCTTTAAAAGGTCCTGCGCCAGCATTGAGGGCGGCACAAAGAGAACGGGACGGCGAATATATTGGATCACCTTTTTATTGGGATAGGTTTTGCCATTGCGCCCTTTGGCATCAAACATCAGGTAAGGCATCACGTCTTTGATGTGCACCATGCCCAGAGGCTCATCCAGCGTGCCCTTATAGACAGGCAGGCGCGAATGCCCCGCCTCTTTAAAGGTGATGGAGAGCTCTGTCAGCGTGGCTGACTTATCAACCGCAACAATATTGGCTCGCGGCACCATAACATCTTCAACGGTGATGAGGTGAAAACGCTTCGCCGCATCGACCATGACCGCTTTGGAAAGCTCATGCTCCTTATCGCTGATAATGTCGGAGTCTTCGCCGCTAAGCGAGTCTGTGCTTCGCTTAAATAATTTACCGAGCAGTCCCGGCGAATTGTCATCTGTACTCATTATATTTTATCAGTCACGAATTTCATAGGGATTGTCAATATTCAAAGCGGCCAACGCTGTAATTTCAAGCGCTTCCATATCTGCGGCGGAGGCCTCAGTTTCATGGTCATAACCTTGTAAGTGTAAAAAGCCATGTATGATGAGATGCAACACATGCGCCTCTATGGGTATAGCTTTTGCGGCAGCTTCGCGCTGAATTGTTTCCAGTGCCAAGACGATATCGCCTAATAAAGGCGCAGGCCCCTCATCAGGAAAGGAAAGCACATTGGTAGGTCTGTCCTTATGGCGGTAGTCACGATTGAGCCGCTGGATGTCAGAGTCGCTCACAAATGCCAGACTGAGTTCCCCCAATGTGGGCGATTCGAGGCTTTCAAGAATTTGCAGGATTGCCGTTCGCGCCAAGGCGTCAAAATCCGTAATCTCTTTGCGCCAGTCTTCAAACTGAACGGCGATATCCATATCAAAGGGAAGGTTGGGCACTGATTAGAAGCTCTTTGAGTCTTTCTCATAAGCATTGACGATTTTACCGACCAAAGGATGGCGAACAACATCGGAGGCTTCAAAGACAATTTGGTCAATGCCCTTAATCCCTTTGAGAATAGACAGCGCATGGGCCAGACCAGAGGTCACGCCGTGAGGTAAGTCTGATTGGCTGGGATCGCCTGTGACGGCATATTTTGCGCGCTCACCTAGGCGTGTCAGTACCATCTTCATCTGCGGGATGGTCGCGTTTTGCGCTTCGTCAATCACGACAAAGGCGTCAGACAATGTCCGTCCGCGCATAAAGGCGAGCGGGGCCACTTCGATATCACCCGAAGCGCGGCGGCGGTCCACTTCATCGCGGCCCAAGACCATATGGAGCGCATCCCAGATAGGCTGCATATAAGGATCAACTTTTTCGTTAAGGTCACCCGGCAGAAAACCAAGGCGCTCGCCCGCTTCAACAGCCGGGCGGCAGGCGATAAAACGCGCAATCTCGCCTCGTGCCAATAAGGATGCCCCGTAAGCGGTGGCCAGAAAGGTTTTACCTGTACCGGCTGGGCCAACGCCAAAACAAATCGTCTCGTCGCGCATGGTGTGAATGAATTTTTCCTGACGCGGAGTCTTCGGCACAATCGGGCTGCGGCGCGGGAAAGGTATAATGGCATCCACGGCGGCGGCTTTAACCTTACCTTTACCCATGGCTTTAATCAGCGCGCGAATATCAGAGATGCCGCAAGGCCAGCCGCGCTCCAAGCGCTGATAAATCTCTTTAATCAACTCGCCCGCCCGCGCGCGGCTTGGCGTATCGCCGTTAATGTGCACAGCATTGCCAGGCGCTTCGATATAAACACCAAAGGCGTCTTCAATAAGCGCAAGATTGGCGTGGTTAGGCCCGCACAGCTTGCGCACCAAATCCGCATCGGCAAATTCAAAAATTTCAGTTTGTTTACTCATAAACCACAGATAAGGACTCTACTGCGAAAAGACTAGACAGAATGCGCACTAGTTTTTCTTCGTTTTTGAACCGTCGGCCATATGCACAGTAATTTCTGCGGGCTGTCGAATATTGAGATCACGCTGCGGGAACGGAATTTCCAAATCATATTTCTCAAGCGCCGTATGTAGCGCCCAATTATAGTCCGCCTTAACCTTGCCCGGACGGGACACAGCCTCTTGAACGAGCCAGACAACCAACTGATAATTCAAACTGGAATCGCCAAATTCGACCAGCCAAACAGCCGGAGGTGATTGATTTTCGCTTTTGTCGGTCCATTCTACGCCCTCGGCGGCTTCGAGGCCTGCTTTTTTAACCACCTCTTTATCGGTGCCGTAAGCCACGCCGAAGTCTATTCGCAAGCGGCGGCGCGGATCGCGCAAAGTCCAGTTAATCACCTGTGATTTGATGAACTCTTCATTGGGCACCAGAATATCAACGGAGTCATTTGTTGTGACGAGGGTCGAGCGGATATTAATCTCGCGCACTTGTCCCGTGACGCCAGATTGCAATTCAATAAAGTCGCCGACTTTAATCGACTTCTCGAACAGGATGATAATGCCCGAGATAAAGTTTGAGAAAATAGACTGCAGACCAAAACCGACACCAAAAGCGATTGCACCTGAGAAGAAGGCAAAGGCCGTCAGCGGAATACCAACGGAATTGAGCGCGATAATTACCGCTAATATCATCAAACCGATTTTAGCGACTTGACCCAGCAGCCCTGCCATGGACGGCGTTAGGCGATCCGTCGAGCGCACTTGTGTTTGCACCGCATCCCCCGCCACGCGTCCAAACCAGAGCGCAAAACAGGCAACAACAAAACTAGTAATGACCTGCAAAAGCGTGACGGTCGTGCCGCCCACCGTCACAGAAGCCGCTTCCATTGCCGCCATGACGGGTTTGAGGAGCTTTAAAATATAAAGTGCGGCAATCCCCCACGAGACAAATTGTATGAGTGTGCGCAAGGGGCCCTGCGTCATATTTCGCGTGAACAACCGCACAACAATGGCGGCATTGGTCAGGCTACCCGCAATGCGCAAGAGATCGCGGGGCATGTCATTGGCCCGGAACGTAAATAACGCAATCCAGATAAAAATAACGGCGCATAGGGGCCAAAGCACACCTTCTACGGCGTGATAGATACGATACATGACATCGTGGTTTTCACGCTTCGCAACGGCGGCCTTCAAGCTCTTTTTGGGCTTGCGCGACATCAGCCACCCCAAGGCGATGGCCACAACAATAATCAGTATCTGCCAGAGCGTCGAAACCGACATAAGCTGATCTAATTTAGCCGTACCCCACTCTTGCAGCGAAGACAGGATTTCCTTGTAATCTCGAGCGGCTTCGGTTTTTACGGCGTCTGCGGCATTTTCTAATGAATCTTGCATGAAGGCTAGCTAATCGGAATGAAGATTGAACGCAAGGGGGTGGTGAGCTAACGCGCAGAATTTGAGGCATTGAAAACTACATCAAATGATGCTATATGTGATGCATGAGAACAACAGTGACATTAGATGAGAAACGCCTTACCCGCGCCGTGGAATTGACGGGTATTGAAAGCCGAACGGAGCTTTTAAATGCTGCTCTCGATTCTCTTATTGCGCATGAAGCCTCTATGCGCATGGCGCTTTTGGGCGGAAGTGAACCTAAGGCCAGTGCCCCGCCGCGCCGCCGTCCTGCATGATATTAGCGGATACATCCGTCTGGATAGATCACCTGCGTAAGACCGACCCTGACTTTGCAGAGCAATTAAATCAGGGCCAAGTCGTCATGCATCCCGCCATAATGGGCGAAATCCTGTTAGGCTCTCTCAACAACAGAACCGCGATTGAAACCGCACTAAGCGAAATGCCACAAGCGCTTCAGGCCAGCGATAAAGAAGTGATGTTCTTCATCAACACCGCAAAAGTCTACGGACGCGGCATAGGCTGGGTCGACACCCATCTGCTCGTCTCAGCGAGGCTGACGGGGGCGAGGTTAGTGACAAGAGATAAGCGGTTGGCAGAGGTGGCGCGGGAATTGGAATTGGGGTGAGTAACGTAAAAAACTAACTCTCAGACCAAAGAGGCGGTTGCTGACTAATAACGTACGAGTCACATCCCTCCTCCCAAGGAAAAAGACCTTGTTGAGCTCCGGGCCAAACCATTTGAAAAACTTCTGGATGACCGTCTCTTCCCTGATGTTTCCAAAACCAATTCGCTGAAACAGTATATTCTTTAAATAAATCGGGATGGTCTGCTTTTTTGCTTATGCAATCAAAGCCTTCCAATAGGCCTTGCCAGCGCATCCCGTCTTTAGGGACAGCCCCAGCTTTAAGTTGGTGAAATATCTGCCAGAGCATATTATGCATTAGATCTTTACTTAGGCCGATAATAATAAATTCCGGCATGCCTAACGTCTTTGTAAAACCCGTAGAATAAGAAAATAGAGGGTCGTTTCCATCTGGATCAAAAACATGGGTCGCGTGCCAACCATGCTCTATAACTTTCTCTAAAAGACTAACTTCATAATCGTTCAACGACATCGCTTAGGCCAACTCACCCGTAAGCGAATTCCGTCCTGCGCCCGTAATCAACACGGGCACGATTTGGCCGACCAAGCTCTCATCGCCGTCGAAATGTGTGCCTTGCAGATAGGGACTGCGGCCAAAGAGTTGTCCGTCATCGCGGCCGCCATTTTCGACCAGCACATCGAGCGTGCGTCCGATGAGGGATTTGTTGAAGGCCATTTGTTGGGTATAGAGCAAATCCTGCAAGCGCTTTAGGCGCTCGGACTTTACGTCTTCGGGCACTTGGCGCGGCATGCTCGCCCCCGGGGTTCCGGGGCGGATAGAATATTTGAAAGAGAATGAACTGGCATAGCCGATTTCTTCGACGCACTTCATCGTCTGCTCAAAATCAGCCTCTGTCTCGCCGGGAAAGCCAACGATGAAATCACCCGAAAGCGCGATATCAGGACGCGCCGCGCGGATTTTTGCAATCAGGGTCTTATAGTCCTCATAAGTATGGCCGCGGTTCATGGCGTGAAGGACTTTGTTGCTGCCTGCCTGTATCGGCAGATGCAGATAGGGCATTAATTTCTTCTCTTCGCCCAATGTCGCAATCAAGGCGTCATCCATATCGCGCGGGTGAGAGGTGGTGAAACGCAGGCGGTCAATCCCGCCAATCAGCGCGACATGTTTAATCAACTCGCCCAAGCCCCACTCACTACTATCCGGACCTTCCGCGTGATAGGCATCCACATTCTGTCCAATCAGTGTAATTTCCCGCACTCCTTGGGCCGCGAGGTTTCGCGCTTCGGCGACAATCTGGCTAACGGAGCGAGAGACTTCTGCGCCGCGCGTATAGGGCACCACACAAAATGTACAGAATTTATCGCAGCCCTCTTGAATCGTCAGGAAAGATGAGAAGCCTTTGGCTTGGCGCGTCTCTGGCAATTGGTCGAATTTCTCTAATGTATCAAATTCAGTCTCAAGCACATCCCCCGTGCCGCGATGCACCTTGGCAATCATTTCAGGGAGCTTGTGATAGGTTTGCGGGCCGAGCACCATATCCACCACAGGGGCGCGGCGCATAATCTCTTCGCCTTCGGCTTGGGCAACACAGCCCGCCACGGCGACTTTCATATCGGGTTTGTTCTTTTCTTTATGCTGGCGAATACGTCCCAGCTCTGAATAGACTTTCTCGGCGGCCTTTTCGCGGATGTGGCAGGTATTGAGAATAACAAGGTCGGCCTCATCAGGCGCATCAACAGGGGCGTAGCCAATCGGCGCAAGCACATCGGCCATGCGCTCGCTATCATAGACATTCATCTGGCAACCATAGGTCTTAATGAAAACCTTTTTGGTATTCTTATTGAGCGGCACATCGCTGCTTTTCGCAACGACAGGCACATTTATATCTCGGGATTTATTCAAAGTAACATTGCCGTCCGCAGCTGCTTTCGCAGGCTTAGGAGCGTCAACGTTACGGGACGCGTTTTCATCGCGCGGTAACAGGACGGTCATTATTTAGCTCACATTAATTGTGAGCGGGGCTATAGGCGTAGATTTATCTCGCCGCAAGTCCTTTGGCGAATGCTATTCCCGACCCCCACCAAGTGAGGAGGGACCCGCAAACCCCATTAAAAACAGCATAGAACTGCCGACAACAACTAGGAGTATAGCCGCAATAGACGTACGGCCATTCAACCAGCCAGTAGCTTTAACGCCTGGAATTTTATTCGGATCAACTTTGTTTTTGATGATTTTCCCAATAGGTTTGGCTTCATCTTGCAAGTTATTGACCTTACCTTTTAAATCTGCACGCTCCCAGGCGTCAGAGGCACTCACAACCTTACCGTCAACCCACTCTCCTGACGCATCTAGCGCCGCACCTGTTTTGTTTAGCGTTGTGTCTATCGCAGTTTCAGTTGTGACGGCCATGGCAGCGCTCCGCTCAGGCGTTAACCCAACCCATTTATAGCCCCCCCAAATGATGAGACCTAATACGCCGATTTTTAAAATTAATCCCTTTGATTTAGACATCACCAGTCCTCCAAACCATAGGGAAATGTCCCTATAATTTAACGCTAATATCCGCCATTTAAACGGATACTCACTAAAAAAACTCCGCAACTAAGAAGAGCAATAGAGGATAATATTACATAAATAGATTACTGTAAGGATAAGACACCTTAAGCACTCATCTGCAAACACAGTCACAATCAACGCTTACGAGGGCATTGAGCTGTAACTTAGATGAGTTTTAAGACCTAATTAATTTGAGATATTGCGGAGATTATCACTTTAGATAGAATCCCCTATATCCATAATTGATAGCCTAGTGACGACCACCGCTGAGAGATGACGGGCTGGCGAGCGCCATCATTGAGAGCATAATGCCTGCGACTAAGAGTAAAAGCATAGCCGGGAAAGAGGTATGGCTATCCATCCATTCAGCGGATTTTACACCTGGAATATTGTTCGGATCGACCTTTTTCTTGATCATCTTGCCGATGGGCTTGGCATCATCCTGCAAATCACTGATTTTACCCTTTAAATCAACGCGGTCCCAAGCATCGGCGGCGATAGTGACTTTCGCGTCAATCCACTCACCTGAGGCATCTAAGGCCAAATCGGTCTTATCCAGCGTGGTTTCGACAACCACATCGGTCGTGACCGCGGCTGTTTCAGCACGTTCAGGCGAATGATTCACCCAGCTATAGCCGCCCCATAAGACAAGGCCTAGCACGCCCATTTTCAGAGCAAATTTCTTAAGTTGAGACATTTTCATCCCTCCTGGTTTAATACAGGAGCAGCGATGCAATTCAGATGCCAAATTAGCGTTTTAGGGGAAAATAAGGGAGTAATTCCCTTTATGGGGCGAGAATGAGTCTTAATTTCCAGTTTTTACACGACCCTGCCATTTGCCCGAATACAACCGCCAAAATATTAGGCCTGAAATTGCGCCGAGTAAAAACACTTGCGTTATTCCAAATAAGAAAACTTTCCATCCATAATCAGTTCTTTTGCTGTTCTCTACAATTTTACCACCAGAGTCACCGTAGGAAAAACTAGAGCCCTCTGGCGATGGTAAAATATCGATTTCTAGGAAAAAGTAGACAATAGCTGCAATAAGAGCTGTCGTGATTACACAAGTAATGACGGTTTCATACTTTGTGTTCTTCATTAAAAAATACGCAGGAATGCCTATTAGAACAGCCCCCAAATAAGAAACGGGCAAACCAAATACGAATATCGCCAGAAAATAAGTGAAAGATTGCGAGACGTCGTTTGCCTGCACATCAAAAATGCTTGGCAACCAAAGTAATGTCCCAAACAAAAGAAGAAAAATAATTGGTGTGAATATAAAGGCCCTTACGGGTCGCCTTTGGACGCTGTCCACCAAGGTTCTACTTTATCTTCTTTCCATAAAGCTCGAGCCTGTGATCCACTAATTCATAGCCGAGCTTTTTCGCGATTTTATGCTGTAGCTCTTCAATTTCGTCATCGACGAATTCTATGACATCGCCAGTCGTGACGTCAATAAGATGGTCGTGGTGATCATCATCCGCGGTTTCATAGCGGGCGCGGCCATCGCGGAAGTCATGGGTTTCGATAATGCCCGCTTCTGAAAACAAACGCACCGTGCGGTAGACTGTGGCGAGGGAGATTTTTGGGTCAATCGCTGAGGCGCGGGCATAAAGCTCTTCCGCGTCAGGATGATCATTGGCGTCAGATAAGACTTTGGCAATCACCTTACGCTGGTCTGTCATTCTCAAGCCGCGTTCGGCGCATTTTCTATCAATCCAATTTGGCATAGGCCGAGCCTAGCCGAGTCGGACATTGGCGGCAAGACGTTTGCGATAAGTAATCGCGGCAACGCGCCCCCCCTCCCGTTTGTAATAGGCGGGGCGGCGACCAACGGGCTCAAACCCTGCATGTTTGTAAAATGTGATTGCCGCGTCATTATCCTCGGAAACTTCGAGGAAGAGCGTATCCACGCCATTCTCAACAAGTTCCGTCTCGGCAATCTCCAGCAAGGCGCGCGCAATACCTTTGCGGCGCTGCTTAGCGTCAACGGCAATGGTCAGGATTTCAGCTTGGTCCGCGGCGGAGCTAAGAATGATGAACCCATCAAGCGGACGGCCAAAGCCAAAGCACATATCTTTTTGAATATGCGCCGACATATCTGCATCATCCCAACCTTTAAAAAAGGACTGTGCATGTATCTCTGCCATGCGGGCCGCGTCTGTGGCATTCAATGCGCGTATCATTTGGGATCAATACCGCCCGGCAATTTCGCATCGGGCCCGCGCGAATAAAGCGGCACGGCGGGGTACTCCTTCGGCGAGAGTTCCGCGCCAAGCCAAGCCAGCCTGCGGGCATCAACAATCTCGTCTTCAATAATCATGTCTGGATTGAGAGTCTTGAAAATCTCTCGCGCAGCCTCGGCCTTTTGCGTGACGACCCCTTCGGCGACTTGGCCTTTAAAGACGGCGCTCCAACATAACTCCCCTCGCCTGACATCCGCGACGGCAATGACGTTCTTTTGTCCCTCAGGGTCAGCTTGCACGGCCCACATCGCTAAAGACGACAACCCCACAACGGGCAACTTCCTTGGCAAGGCAAAGCCTTTCGCAAAAGCGAGTGCCACGCGCAGCCCCGTAAAACTCCCCGGGCCCGTACAGACCGCAATTTTATCAATGTCTTTGGCGGTGAGTCCCGCCTGCTCCAAAACCTCCTGCACCATAGGCGCGAGGCGTTCGGCATGGCCGCGTCCAATATTTTCAGATTTATAGCCCAGCACCCGCGCTTCATCACACAGCGCGACGGAGCAATAGGCCCCTGTCGTATCCAGTCCGAGTATCAGCAAGCGTTAGACCGCTTGTTCAACGCGGGTCACTTCGGGGACATAGTGTTTCAGCAGATTTTCAATCCCAGACTTCAGCGTCATGGTGGAACTGGGACAGCCCGCACAGGCGCCGCGCATTTCCAGATAGACCGAGCCGTCTTCATCATCAAAATGCTTAAAGACGATATCGCCGCCATCTTGCGCCACAGCAGGCCGCACGCGCAGCTCAATCAGCTCTTTAATTTGCTCAACAATTTCCAGCGTTTCGCCTTCATAGACGCGCTCTTCGACATCACCTGATTGCAGTTGGTCGACCAATGGCTGACCGCCCGCGACATAGAAATCCATAATCGCGCCGAGAACAGCAGGTTTCAGATGTTTCCACTGCGCGTCATCGCCTTTGGTCACAGAAATATAATCCGCGCCAAAAAAGACGCGCGTCACATCGGGTATCATAAAGAGCATTTCAGCCAGAGGCGCGCCAGAAACATCACCGCCGCGCGCGATTTCGACGGGTGGCTGACCTTCACCCGTGACATCTTTGCCCGGCAAAAACTTTAGCGTGGCGGGGTTTGGGGTATCTTCCGTTTGGATAAACATAGCTGTCTCCTATTACTGCGTTCATATGGGCTTTCGCAGCTCTATGTGCAAGAGGTCCATTGACGCGCCGCATCATCATTTGCATCATGTGATATGAGAATTTTACCCGTAGCTTTAATCTTGGGCGGATGTGCCAGCGTCTCGACGCAGCTGCCTGATATCACGGCGCCGCAATTATCAGCGGAACAAACCCGCCAAGAAGTTCTGGCATTTGAAAATTTAGATCGTTTGCAACAACGCCTTATGCAGGTCGCGCTGCCTGTCCTGAAAGCCAATACGGAGCTATGCCCGAAAACGCGCCAGAGTGTTGGCGTGGTTATGCATAGCCTGAAAAATTATCCTAAATCGCTGCATCCTGCGGCTAAACGCGAACTTAATGCGGGCGTGGAGCCGACTGTACGCCTGATCATCAATGGCTCCGCAGCAGAGGCAGCTGGCATAAAAATCGGAGATCAGTTCTTATCCTCCGAGGGCAAAGTCACCACACCCACGAGCAAGGCCTTTCAAAGCCAGCTTAAGGCGGGCGAGCCGATTCAAATCAGACGCGGCGGCAAAGATATGGCTATTAACTTAAAGTCCGAAACGGTCTGCGGATATAAGGTGCGCCTTTCTATAAGCTCTACCATTAACGCCTATGCCGATGGCCGGCACATCACAATGACGTCCGGGATGATGAATTTTGTCGAAGATGATGATGAATTGGCCCAAATTGTCGGCCATGAATTGGCCCATAATACGATGGGTCATATTCGGAAAATTATTACTAACTTTGTCGTATCGCTAGGCGGGACACGCTATACGCGGCCCTTTGAGACCGAAGCCGATTACGTTGGCATGTATTATATGGTGCGGGCAGGTTATAATCCTGACGATGTCGAAGAATTTTGGCGCAGATTAGCGCTCAATAGTCCGAAATATGTCGCGCGCGATAAAACCCATCCTCGATTCCCTAACCGTTATCTTTCCCTTGCCGCCACGCGCGAAGAAATAAAAGCCAAGCAAGCGGCGGGGCTGCCGCTCATTCCGAATTTCAAAGCCGCGGAGAAGAAATCTTGAGACGCGCCCTTCTTTGTTTAGCCGCGCTGTCCGTATCAGTGCCAGCCTGGACAGCAGATGCCTGGGCGGCAGATTATATTCCGCGCACCGAAAACGAACGCGCCTTTGCCCAAATCTTGGAAGAGCATCAAAGCTATAATGAACGCCTGCAAGAGGTCGCTGCGCCGCTCTTTAAAGCCAATGCGCGGCTCTGTCCCCGCACACGGCGCGACATTGGTATGACCGTCCACACAATTTCGGATTATCAACCAAGCCTGCAGCCTTTTGCTGAAGTGCTGATGGGGGCGACAGACCGCCTTTCCGTACGCACAATCCGTAAAGACTCTCCGGCGGACAATGCGGGACTAAGAGTCGGAGATAAAATAATAGGAATTAACGGCGCTTATATGCCGGGCGGCTTTACGGTTCAGCGGTTTTTTAAAGTTGCTACGCAAAATGCCTTTAAGCAGGATAGCACTGAGCTGAAAGTTATGCGGGGCGATAAACGCATGGACATCAAAGTCGGCCCCGAAACAATTTGCGATTATCCTGCCAATGTTTTCTTCAATCAGAAAATCAATGGCCATACGGATGGGGAGCAAATTATCATCACCTCAGAGCTGATGAAAACCGTGCCTGATGATGTCAATCTAGCGCTGATAATTGCTCATGAAATGTCTCATGCAATTAAAGGACATCAGCGAAAAGAGAAAGCTTTGGAATTGAAAGCCGACCGCATGGCACTCGTGCTCATGAGCAACGCCGGATATGATATTGATCGCGCTATCAGCTATTGGCGCGAGAGCTCTCATCCCCATGCAGAATATCAAACCACCTCAAAAACCCATCCAACTATTGATGAGCGCTATGAGAATTTTCGCAAAGAGCAAGCGCGGATAGAAAAATTGAAGGCGGCAGGGAAAACCATCCGCTTTAATTAATTGTCTTTAGTACCAGATCCATGATCTTCATGAGCTGAGCCAGCTTTTTCAGCGCCGCGCCCGTCAACAGGAACAATCATCGTCACCGATGGCGCTTTTTCATAATTTAGCGTCACCGACACGTCCTCTTGGCCTTCAGGCAGATTAGCTTTGAACATCATGAGATGAAAGCTGCCGGGTTTAAGCTCGACGGTTTCGCCCGCTTTAATCTCAATCCCGTCCACTTGGCGCATTTTCATCACGCCATTATCTTCCATGTGACTATGAATTTCGACAGCGCCGCTAATTGGGCTTGTCACAGAGACTAATTTATCGTCCGTCTTGCTGTGATTGGTAATCGACATATAGCCCGCCGCCGTATCGCGGCCTGGAAAGGGCGGCAGAACACGCGCAGAAGAAATCACCATGCCTTCGTCCATTTGATGGCCCGCATGGGACACATCGCCCTCGCTATGGTTCACCTCGCCAGAACAAGCTGCTAGAGATATCGCCGCCAAAGCTATCAGAAATTTTTTCATATTAAGCTCCGCAGAAACCAATTATTTTGCGTACATCGGCAACAATCGGATCTGCAATTTCGGCCGCCTTATCCGCCGCTTTCGCCAAGATACGATTGAGCTCTTCAGGGTCAGCAAGATATCTATTCATCAAATCCGTAATCGGGCTCATTTTCTCGACCGTTAAATCTGCAAGAGCGGGTTTAAAGACGCCAAAGCCTTGGCCCGCATATTGGCCGAGAACCTGCTCATCCGTCATGCCCGACAGCGCCGCATAGATACCGACAAGATTGGCGACTTCGGGACGGTCTTCCAGCTCTTTAACCGTTTCAGGAATAACGCCTGCATCTGTCTTCGCTTTGCGGATTTTCTTAGAAATCTTATCGGCATCATCTGTCAGGTTAATCCGAGAATTATCAGACGGATCAGATTTGGACATTTTCGCTGTGCCGTCGCGCAAAGACATTATCCGCGCGCCTGGCCCTTTAATCATCGGCTCAGGCTGCGGAAAGAAATTCGGCACGCTGAAATCATGATTAAACTTAGCCGCAATATCACGCGAGAGTTCCAAATGCTGTTTTTGGTCTTCGCCGACGGGCACATGGGTCGCTTTAAAGGCCAAGATATCAGCCGCTTGCAGCACAGGATAATCATAAAGTCCAACCGACATTTTCTCGGAGTTTTTACCGGCCTTATCTTTGAACTGCGTCATGCGGTTGAGCCATCCTACGCGGGCCACACAGTTGAAATACCAGGCCAGCTCTGTATGCGCGCGGACGGCAGATTGATTATAAACAATGGCTTTAGACGGGTCGACACCAGAGGCCAGATAGGCCGCCGCAATATGGCGCGTTTGCTCGGGCAATAATTTTGGATCCTGCCACACTGTGATGGCGTGCAAATCGACGATGCAATAGAGGCACTCATTATCCTCTTGCAGATCAACGAATTTTTTTATGGCACCAAGGTAATTTCCCAAATGCATATCGCCCGAAGGCTGGATACCGGAAAAGACGCGTTTGGGGCCGTTATACTCTTGTTCGCTCATGTTGTTTTTAGGCGCGCAGGCCTAACTCCGTTTCAGGGCGTCGCGAATATCACTCATATCAAAGGCCCGCAAGAGGGCGGCCGCTGCGGCATAGATGACAAAGCCAATCCCGCAAACCGCGCCCAGAACAATAAAGTCCTTTGCAAAATTGCCGGTCAGATATTTTGCGGCGGGCGTTGCAATCGCGATAAGGGCGACGGCCATCGCCGCGCTGGCTAAAACAATCCGCGGAATACGTGACAGCAACCGCGTATCAGGCGTGAAACTCTCATCTTTGAGTAGCAACCACGCCAGACAAACGACATTGACCCAAGCCGCTACAGATGTGGCTAAAGCCAAACCATAAAACCCTATTGTGAAAAACAGATAGACACCCAAGGTTACGTTTATAAAGGCTGACAACCCAGCAAATATCATAGGTGTTTTTGTGTCCTCGCGCGCAAAAAAAGCGGGCGTCAGAATTTTGAGCATAACAAAGGCGGGAAGGCCATAAGCAAACATGCGCAGGGCCAGTGCGACTTGTTCAGTTGTCTCAGCGGTGAAGGCTCCGCGTTCAAACAGACCGCCGATAAGAAATTGCGGAATAACTGCGAGTGCAAAAGCGGCGGGCAATGTCAGGAAGGCGGCTATCTCAATCGCGCGGTTTAGCGTTGTACGCGCGCCTGTTTGATCGTTTGCGCGAAGGCGGCGTGACAAGGCGGGCAAGAGCGCAACGCCCATCGCAATCCCAATCATGCCGAGCGGGAGCTGATAAAGCCTATCCGCATAGGTCAACCACGACGCCGCGCCTTTTTGCATCGTCGCAATAGAATGGCTAACCAGTAAATTAATCTGCGTAATGCCTGCCGAGAGCAATCCTGGCACACCTAAAATTACCAGCCGCTTCACACCGGGCGTTAGGCGCGGGCGCTTAAAACCGACTTTCACGCCCGCTTTTTTGCAGCCCCAAATCACTAAGGCCATTTGCACAAAGCCTGACACTGTGATGGCCGCCGACAAAATATAGCCAATATAGCGCTGTCCCCACTCGGCCAGACCTGCAGTGAAGAGCGCCGTAATCATAAAGATATTGAGCACAATCGGAACGGCAGCCGCTAAAGCGAAATGATTGCGCGTATTTAAAATGCCCGAGAACAAAGCCGTCATCGACATAAATATCAAATAGGGCATGGTGATTTGGGCATAGACCACGGCGAGATAATACGGGCTAATGCCCATCTCTGGGTCCACGGCCTTATCCAGACCGTAACCAATGATAGAGAGCGACCACGGCATGGTCAGCTCAAATAAAATAACAATTCCGGCCACCATAACGAATAAGGCCGCCATAGCCTCTTTGGCAAATTCATCAGCGGCAGCCTCGCCTTCTTCCTCTATACGGCGGGCATAAAGCGGAACGAAGGCGGCATTAAACGCGCCTTCTGCAAACATGCGGCGAAAAACATTGGGCAGTTTAAAGGCAGTAAAGAACGCATCCGAAACCAGCCCCGCACCGAGGAACCGCGCAATTAAAACATCGCGCACGAGTCCTAAGAGGCGGCTGACCAATGTCAGCGAACCTATAATCGCGGTTGATTTTAAGAGCCGCATGAGGTCCTACGCCGCTTTTTTCTCTGGTTTTTTGGTTTCAAGAACATCGAGTAGGACTTTGCGCAGAGCTTTGCGGCGCTTTTCAGGCAATCCTTCGTCATTATCACGGCAGCGCACATAAAAGGTATCAATCGCTGTGGTCCCGACAACTTCAATATGGGCTGAGAGCACATCCAAGTTTTCATGCCGCAGGGTTTTAGCCAATTCGTGCAATAAGCCCGGCTTATCGCGCCCTTCCATTTCGATAATAATGGTATCGCCAGACGCCGAGTCGAGATATTTGACTTTGGGCTTAACGGGAATAGCGCCCGCGCGGCGGGATTTAATCGGCGCAGGAATTGTTATGCCTTCCATCTCGCCTTCAACAGCTTTACGCGCGCGGCGGCGCAAGGTTTCCAGCGCGTGGTCGCTTTGCCGTCCAAAGGCATGGCCGTCTGGATTTTGCAAATAAAAGACATTCATGACGCGGCCATTTTCGCCCGTATGCAACCGCGCGCCAATAATGGACGCCCCGCTGGCAGAAATTGCATGGGTAATATCGGCAAATAATTGAACCCGGTCACGCGTCATCACCCAAAGCTCAGTAATATCGCGGGTGCGGTCACGGCGCGTTTGAACCGCTGTGTCGTGTCCTGCTTCCAAGCTTTGATCAAAGAAACGGGCATGACGTATAAGGTCCGCCATATCAAAATTGAGCCAATAATTCGTCGCGAGGTCAGAGGTAATCGGCGTAATCCGTTCGGCCATTTCAGGGGAGAGTTTTTCGCGAAGCTGTTCTTGGGCCGCCGCCGCGCGGGAGACAGGCGCTAATTCTGCATGGCCTTCCAGATAGGCCTCAGTAGAATGATAGAGATTGCGCAGCAAGGCCCCTTTCCAATCATTCCAAATACCGGGCCCGACAGCGCGAATATCAACCGTGGTTAAAACCGTCAGCATATCCAAACGGTCTTGAGAGCCCACAAGTTCAGCAAATTCGGCTATGGTCTCGGGGTCAGAAATATCGCGGCGCTGAGCCGTTTCGCTCATATCTAGGTGACGGCGAATAAGCCAGGCCACCGTATCCGTCACGTTTTGATTTACGCCCAATCGGCGGCAGGCCCGGCGGCCTAATTGCGCGCCTTCGATACATTGGTCGCCATGACCCTTCCCCGTATCGTGAAGCAAGCAGGTCAGATATAAAATAAGCTTCTGCTCTTCGGTAAATTCACTGACAATCTTTGTCGAGATCGGATGTTCTTTTTCCATGAGTCCCGAGAGAATATTATGAAAATTATCGACAAGGCGCAGAGTATGCTCATCAACTGTGTAAGCATGGTGCATGTTAAATTGCGTGCGCGCGACGATACCGCCAAATTCGATTAAGTAACGCCCGAGCACGCCAGCCTCATTCATCGCTTTCAACGTCGCATAAGGCGCTCTCGCCCCTAAAAGGATTTTCTGGAAAATGGCCGAGTTCTCAGGACTGCGCCGAAAATCATTATCCATCAAATTTCGCCGATAATCGATAGCGCTGAAAGCGTCAGGATGAATATCCAGATTTCTTCGCCCCGCCGTTTCAAAGAGCTGAATAATCATTGAGGGCTTCTCTTTGATTTTAAGCGGGTCTGAAAACATCAGGCGCCCATGGTCGAGGATAAAATCTGTGTTCTTAATATTACGCCGCGAATTGGGAAGGAACTTATTTAAGCCTTTGGGTATGCGAATAGCTTTTTCAGCTTCAAGTTTCGCGCAAGCAATACGCGTCAAAGCGCCGACCTCTTTGGCATTGGTAAAATATTCGCGCATGAATTTTTCAACGGCGACTTCTACAGGCCCTGAAGCATAGCCCATCTTTCGCGCCAGAATTGTTTGCTTATCAAAACTCAAGCTCTCATTTGGACGGCCAGATGCGTAATGCAGCCAAATACGTGTGCGCCACAAAAAGTCAGCCGCGTGAACAAAGCGCGTTGCGGCCCTTTCATTAAACAAGCCCATTTCAACATAGCTCTGCGGGTGCTGCGCATCATTGATTTTGCCGTCCTTATCCAGAAACCTTGCAATCCAATAAAGCGCGTGGAGATCCCGCAGGCCGCCTTTGCCTTCTTTGACATTGGGCTCAATCACATAACGCGAATTACCTTCGCGCTCATGCCGGACATCGCGCTCAGCAAGTTTGGACGCAATATAAGCGCGGCCTTTACCCTTGGTGATATCCTTGCGGAATTTGGTATAGAGGTCTGTTGCCAGATCTTCATCCCCGCATAGATATCGTAAATCCAGCAAAGCCGTCAGGATGGTTTGATCTTCTTTGGCCAGCTTAATAGATTGTTCAACGGTGCGCACGGCATGGCCAACTTTTATGCCCAAATCCCAGAGCATGTAGAGCATATATTCGGTGACTCGTTCTGTGTGCGGCGAGCCTTTCTTGTCGGCGATAAGAAAGAGCAAATCGACATCGGACTCAGGGGCCATTTCCCCGCGTCCATATCCGCCCACCGCGCAGAGCGACATGCGTTCTGCTTTAGTCGGGTTTGTGGCCTGCGCAATATGGGTTATCGTAAAATCAAAAAGCGCCATAATAATATCATCATGAATGGAGGCGATAAGGCGCGCGGTCTCCAGCCCGCCAAGACGACCGGCCTCAAACCGCGTTTGAGCCAATTTTTTCGCAGTATCTAATGTGGACTTTAAAAGCGCCATCACCTCTGAGCGCATATCCTTATAGCCCTTGGACGCGGCGGTTAATTGCGCTTTTAATTGCGCCATATCAACGCCGCTGTCAGGGGCATTTATCCGCGCGGGTATGACGACAGTTTTCGCTCTACTCTTTGCTTTGCTCTTAGCTTTACTTTTTACTTTGCGGGTTGCTTTGCGGGCCATCTAGTTCAGCTTTGCTTTTAAATCGTAAATTAAGTCGAGCGCTGCGCGGGGCGAAAGATCATCGGCGTTCAGCCCTTTGATGGCTAATTCAATCTCTGACGGCTTCACAGTTTGAGGCGCAGGGGCCGCTGTGAAAAGCGGGAGCGCGCCAAGACTGTCTTTTTGCCCGTCATGATCGGCTTCTAATTTATTTAAAACCTCACGCGCCCGCGCAACCGCTGCTGGCGGCAGGCCTGCCAATTTCGCAACTTGAACACCATAAGATTTATCAGCTGCGCCGGGGCGAACGTCATGCAAAAACACAAGATCGCCGTCCCATTCTTTGGCGCGAAGGCTGGCATTACTCGCCCCCTCCAAATTCTCAATCAAATCTGTCAGCTCATGATAATGCGTCGCAAAAAGCGCGCGGGATTTATTGACCGCATGTAAATGCTCTGCCGCAGCCCAAGCGATAGACAATCCGTCAAAGGTGGCGGTCCCGCGTCCGATTTCATCTAAGATAACAAATGTGCGTTCGGTCGCTTGGTTTAAAATCGCCGCCGTTTCAATCATCTCAATCATAAAGGTTGAGCGTCCTTGGGATAAATCATCCGACGCCCCGACCCGCGAGAAAAGACTATCGGCCACGCCAATATGCGCAGAGGCGGCAGGCACGAAACTACCCGCTTGGGCCAGAATAAACATAAGCGCATTTTGCCGAAGATAGGTCGATTTACCCGCCATGTTCGGCCCGGTTATCAGCGTTAGGCGCGGCGCTGTTGAAAGGCCCGCATCGAGAGCGCAATCATTAGCCGTAAAACCCGCCTCGCCCGCTTTTTTCAGCGCCGCTTCGACAACAGGGTGACGTCCCCCTTTTATCTCAAAAGCCAAACTCTCATCCACAACGGGCCGCACGGCGTTATGATCCACCGCCCATTCGGCGAGAGCCGTCTGAACATCTAATTGTGCCAAAGCGTGAGCAGCCGCGCGGATGAGTTCCGCAAAGCTTGCGGCGCGGGTGACAAATTCCGAGAAGATTTCAAGCTCAAGCGCAAGAGCCTTATCGCCTGCCCCTGATATTTTGGAGTCTAGTTCTGCGAGTTCGGTCGTCGTAAAGCGCACGCAACTGCCTAATGTTTGGCGGTGAATGAATTGGCTCTCCGCGCCCTTGTTCAGCATCACATCCGCATATTTGGGCGTGACTTCGACGAAGTAACCTAGAACATTATTATGTTTGATTTTAAGCGTGGGGACTTCTGCGGCCTTGGCATAATCGGCTTGAAGCCCCGCCACAATACGGCGGCTGTCATCGCGCAGCTTTTTAAGCTCATCCAATTCAGGCCGCCAGCCAGCCGCAATGAAGCCGCCATCGCGCGCCATCATCGGCACATCGGGTTGGAACGCCTTGGCGATATCAGAGGCAAATTTAGCCAGCTCGCCTTTATCCGAGAGGCTTAATTGCGCTAAAGCGCGAGACGTATTGGGCGGCACATCCATATCCGGTGAGCGCGCAAATAAAGCGCCCAGCTGCTCACCCTGTTTCAGGCCCCGTCCTAGTGTGAGAACATCGCGCGGGCCGCCGCGTCCCAAAGCGATACGGCTTATGGCGCGGGCCATGTCCCCCGTCTCTTTCAGCAGGGCTCGCAATTGACGGCGCGTATCGGTCTGAGCTTCAAAAAAACTTACTGCTTCAAGGCGCTGATTAATTTCGCTGACATCGACCAAAGGCCGCGCTAGCCTGTCGCCTAAAAGCCGCGCCCCCGGCCCTGTCACAGTCTTATCAATTACAGATAAAAGCGAGCCTGACTTTTTACCTTTTTGTGTGCGGTCAATTTCAAGGCTTAGGCGCGTCGCTGGATCAATCGCCATATAGCCGCTCGCGACACGTCGCTGCGGCGGCGAGAGCTGAACGGGATTACCCGCTTGGGTCAGTTCCAGATAATCCAGCAGCGCCCCAGCGGCGGATATTTCAGCTTTGGAAAAATCACCAAATCCGTCGAGACTTTTAACGTCAAAACGCTCTTTCAGGCGGCGCTCCCCTGAACGTATATCAAATTTTGTCGAAGGCTGCGGTGTAAGTGCCGTGCCGGATAAGGGCAGCTCCGCCATAAAGTCAGGCGTTTGATAAAGGCTTTCAGGCAGCACAATTTCGCGAGGGCTAAGCGCAGATAATTCACTTGGCAATCTGGCAGGCGGCACGTCGCAGACATAAAATAAGCCGTCAGAAATATCCGCCCACGCCAGAGCAAAATCTCCCGCCAACGTCTTAGATAATGCGAGAATAAGGTTACGCCCGCGAGCGTCCAAAAGCGTATCTTCGGTTAAGGTGCCAGGCGTGACGACACGGACAATAGCGCGATTGACGACTGATTTATAGCCGCGCTTTTTCGCCTCTGCCGGACTTTCCGTTTGCTCACAGACAGCGACCCGAAAGCCTTTTTTAATCAGCCGCTGCAAATAGGTCTCAGATGAATGAACAGGCACGCCGCACATGGCGATATCCTCGCCATTATGCTTGCCGCGTTTTGTCAGCGCGATATCTAGCGCCTCGGCGGCTTTTACGGCATCGTCAAAGAATAGCTCATAAAAATCACCCATGCGATAAAACAGCAAAACATCCGGCCCCGCCTCGGCCTTAATACCCAAAAACTGCGCCATCATAGGCGTCAACTTATGGGCTCTTTTATCGGTATTAACGGGGGCGTTCATAACGGGCGCAAATTGGCGAATAACGCTCTGTGATGCAAGGCTTGAATCGCCCGACTTTGCTTGCATTTTATAAGCCTCTTCGTAAGGTGCGGCAAAGCAAAGGTTTCCATGTCAGTCAAAACACCCGAAAAAATTTCAACCCGTCAGGCGCTCAAAGCCGCTGTCACGGATCGCCAAGTTTTAGCGATGTTGATATTAGGGTTGGCGTCAGGTCTGCCTTACGTCGCCGTTGGCGGAACCCTCAACGCTTGGCTCACAACGGCTGATGTAAAGCCTGTAGCCATCGGCTTATTGTCTTGGGCTTTTCTGGCTTACGCCTTTAAATTTATGTGGGCCGCTGCCCTACAAAGTCGGCGCACACCTTTTGGACTTAAGACAGGTCCCCGTCGTTTTTTAATGTTCGTATTGTTATTTCTGATAACGCTTGGACTGCTGGCACTTTCATTTTCAAATCCGCCAAATAACCTTGGCCGCATTGGTTTGATATCTGTCATTATTGCCGTGCTTTCGGCGAGTTTCGATATTGTCTTGGCTGCGTGGCGGATTGAGGTTGCACGGGATGATACCCATTTAGATATTCTGTCAACTGTTGAACAATTTGGATACCGAATTGCTTCCCTTATGGGTGGTTTTGTAGCCCTGATAGTTGCCGATCATATTGGCTGGAAATTGACGTTCTTCAGCGGCACGGCGCTGATGGGCCTTACAATAATCGGGGTCGTTATAGCCAGGCCGAGCCTAACAACTCAGCAACATCTTGATTCATCAAAAAATACTTTGCGCCAAGGTAAACACCTGTCAAGCCGTCAAAGATTGGTCGGTATTCTCTTAATTATTTTAGGCTGGGGCATTGGCTTTTACATGATTGCTAACTTTATGCACGGCGCACTTACAGACCCTGAAAATTATAGCGCCAGAAGTTTTATTCGCTATCAGGGTCCATGGGTGATTGGCGTGACCGTCATTTGGCTGGGCGTGGTTTCAGCCGTATTAAACTGGCTCGATAACCGGCAATCCCATGTTAAAGTAGACGCTGCAAGTCATCTACCTCCGCTTTTCAAGATACTCTACGAGGCAATCCTTGAGCCCATGATGGAACTCATCGGGCGCTTGAAATGGGCGGCTATTCTGGTTCTAGCCGTCGTGCTTTCATACCGCTTCACAGATTTAATCTGGGGCGGCTTTGCTTATCCATTTTATCTTGGCGAAAATTACGGAGCTCTTGGGCATACGCTGACAGAAGTTGGTTTTGCATCAAAATTTATGGGCGTCATCGCAACGATTGTGGGTATTGCATTAGGCGGATTGGCGATGCTGCGTTTCGGACGTATGCCAGTTTTTTTCGTCGGGGCCGTTCTTGCCGCGGCTACCAATCTACTTTTCGCTGATTTAGCTTTAGATGCTAGCTTTACTGATGCGGCACTAGGCTTTTTGCAGCTTGACCATCTCTTTGGATTCTTCAATCTTGATGTTAGAATGGCGCGATTAACAACCGTTATTTTCGCCGAGAACATAGCTGTTGGTCTCGCCAGCGCAGCTTCCATCGCTTACCTCTCATCAATTGTTAATAAAGAATACGCCGCCGTACAATATGCCTTACTCGTCTCGTTAGTGATGTTGCTCGGTGTTCTAGGCCGCCCGACTATTGGCGCTATAATCGAAGAAGAAGGCTTTGCAAAAGCCTTTATCCTCTGCGCCGTTCTGGGCGGAGTTGCGAGTATTCTTGCCTTAATTGAATGGATAAGAGTGGCCAAAAATGGCCAAACTCAGACTTAACCTTAGCGGAGCCTAAGCGGCGTCGCGCTCAGCCTTGTTTTTTGTCCATGTGCGCACCATTTCCGAGAGCTCTTCTGCGGAAACGGGCTTTGTCATGAAGTCGTTCATGCCGCTGTCAAAACAGGCATTACGGTCATCATCAAAGGCATTGGCGGTCAGTGCGATAATCGGCAAACCTTTGGATACATTATCCATCGCGCGAATTTTGCGTGTGGCTTCAAGCCCGTCCATATTCGGCATACGCATATCCATGAAAATCAAATCATATTTAGCTGATTTCATAGCTTCAACCGCTAAAGCGCCGTCTTCGACAGTATCGACACTATGGCCTTCAGCTTCGAGCAATGTGCGCGTTAATAAGGCGTTGATGGCATTATCTTCGGCCAGTAAAATCCGAACAGTATCGCTGCCGCTGCCTGTCTCCTCATTGCCTTCGGGCGCAGGAGTTTCTGGCTGAGGCTCTTCTGCTTTCAGCGCTTTCGCGCCGACAGCTTTGGCAATAACAGCATCGCGCCAATTATTGCCTAGAACAGCATCTTGGTTTTCTATCGGCAATGCACGGCGCTCAAAATCGCGCTCTTCAGGTGCATTATTTACAGCTACAGGCTCTGCTGCTGGCGCAATAGGCGCGGTTTCAGCAACACTGGTATCTGCTAAATTATCATAGGAAGACGCATCAAAGACAGGGTCAGCCGCAATATCAGCCGACATATTTTCTGCCAATTGATGACTTTCAGCCGCATAACTATCTGCAGGCGTATATTCAGGCGCTGTATCTTGTTGGGTGACCTCATGGACAGGCGGCTGCTCTGCGAAAACTGGCAAGCTCTCTTCCAAGTTTGGGGTGTGCATGGCAGCCGCTGTTTGCGGCGCATTCGCCGCTACAGCTTGCTCAACCTCTGCTGGGTGTTGCATATTACCCGGATCAGGGTCAGGTGTTTGGAATAAATAGGTCACATTACGCGCCATGGCGAAGGCATTACCGTCAGCCATTGTTAATTCCATCCAGTCATAGACTTGCTCACCCTCTTCAGTCGGCAAACGCGTTTCAAAACGATAAGGCATGCCAGGAGGCTGCGGGGCGGGCCACCCTGTGACGATGTTTCCGCGCCAATCTTCAACTTGGCCGCCATACATCTGCAAAAAGGCTGCATTGACAAACAATACGCGTCCCATGGTGTCGCGTTTTAGGGCCGGTTCAGGCCACGGCCACATTTGAGCCGCAAAAATGTCGTCGGGTGACATATAAATCCCCTCATATCCCAGTAAGTTGGGTTGATTTCATGTCATTTGTGAACACTTAATCTAAAAATAGTCTTACCAAAACGAGAGAAATGCACATTTTCTACGATTTATTTTGATTAAACTTCGCGTAAAGGTTTTATCAATTAAGCATGATTTGGGACTAATATTGACGTTGCCGGCTTGAAATAACGGGCCTTTTGGACGTTATGAGCCCCTTTCGGGCACGACGATGCGACAAGCTTTCAGCAATATGCAAGCGGTGAATATTTTCAGAACCTGCCAAATCAGCCAATGTGCGAGCTACTTTTAAGACGCGGTGATAGCCCCGCGCCGTTAAGCCAAGAGTTTCCGCCGCCTGTATCAGCAGCTTTTGGCCGTCTTTATCAGGCGCGGCGACATGATCGAGCATGTCTTGGGACAGTTCAGCATTAGTACGTCCGCCATTACGCTCAAGCTGCAATGTTCGCGCCCGTGCCACGCGGGCAGCTACCTCAGCCGTGCCTTCTTTGCTGGGCGGCAGGGCCAAATCAGCTGGCGTGACGGCAGGTACGTCAATTTGAATATCCAGCCTATCCATAAAGGGGCCTGACACGCGGGCTTGATAATCCGCCGCGCAGCGCTCCCCGCGCCGACACGCAATACCATCGGCTCCGCCCGTGCCGCAGCGGCAGGGATTCATAGCGCCAATAAGCTGGAAGCGCGCGGGATAAGTCACATGCGCATTAACGCGCGCAACCGCAATTTCGCCTGTTTCTAGAGGTTGGCGCAAGCTGTCCAAAACCTGCGGCGTAAATTCAGGAAGTTCGTCCAAAAATAAAACCCCGCGATGCGCCAAAGACGCCTCTCCCGGCTTAGCTTTCACGCCCCCGCCAACCATTGCGGCCATCGAGGCTGAGTGATGAGGAGATCTAAACGGACGTGTGCGTGAAAGCTGACCACGCTCTAATAAGCCCGCAACGGAATGCACCATAGAGACGTCCAAAAGCTCTTTAGCTGTCAGGGGCGGAAGCAATCCGGCCATTCGCGCGGCGAGCATGGATTTACCCGAGCCAGGCGGGCCCACCATTAGAAGATTATGCCCGCCTGCGGCAGCAACTTCTAGAGCGCGTTTAGCTGTCTCCTGACCCCGCACATCCCGTAGATCAATTGAGCTCTTTTCTTCGAGCATATGTCCTGGCTCTGGCCGCGCCAGAATTTGCGTGCCTTTAAAATGGTTCATCAGCTGAATGAGATTTTGCGGGGCCAAAAGCGGCAAATCCCCCGCCCAAGCGGCCTCGGCGCCATTGGCCTCTGGACAGATAAGCCCCACGCCTTCGGCATTAGCTAAAACCGCGGCGGGTAAAGCGCCAGGAACCGGCGAAATTGTCCCGTCCAAAGACAGCTCTCCAATGGCGGCAAAGCTCTCAATCGCATCGACGGGGATGACGCCAATCGCAGCCATTAACCCCAGCGCAATGGGCAGGTCATAATGCGCGCCTTCTTTGGGCAAATCCGCAGGAGCCAGATTAATGATAATACGTTTGCCGGGCAGACTTATCCCAAGAGAGGCAAAGGCGGCCCTGACACGTTCGCGCGATTCAGCCACAGCCTTATCGGCCAGACCCACAATATTGAAAATGTTTTTACCTGAAGAGGTGACTTGCACCTGCACATCGACGCGGCGGGCTTCTGCGCCCTCAAATGCAACTGTATAAATGCGTGCAACCATAATACCCTCCGCAATAGGGCACTATCATAGAGAGTGAGAACAAATCAAGAACTTTATTTACGCCCGTGACTGCTTTGCTGAAATAACAGACTTACCTATCGGCATAAAGCTTGCCTTCATGAGGCGAAAATGTGCAACTCCAAACGGAATACCTATGATGGTCACGCACCAAAGAGCACCAAGAATGAGATGTGATAAGGCCAGATACCATCCTGCAAATATGACCCAAATAATATTCCCCAGCAGGCCCAGACTCCCTGTCCCAATATCTCCTCGTCCTGTTAGAGCCTCTCGGTTTACCAAACGATAGCCAAAAGGTAGAAATGAAAACCGCGCAATCATGACGCAAGACCGCGCCCATGGAAGACCTATAATAGAGATAGCCATTAAGAGGGCCGCCAAGAGCCATAATAAAGCCGTCAACCACCCGCCAAAAATAATCCAAAGAATGTTTCCAATGAGGCGCATGATTTAGATATAAGCACAGGAAAAGAGGGTTTTCAATTTAAGCCTTTAGCCCCACACACCGCACAGCCTTAAAAGAGTCGCTGCTGCGCGGGAAAATTAACGCGCTTTTTGAAGGCCTGAGCGGGTCGCGCATATGATAGCCGCGCCCGTCGCGTTTCGTAATCATCGCCCAATGTGATCGCCCGCTTTTCAGATAGAACTGCACTAAAGGATATTGGCCTTGTCTCATACAGCTATTGATAATGCCTTCAGACGCCTCTGTATGATAAACCGCCTCAGCCTCACCCGCTGTAACTTTACGGATACCGTCCCAAATCAGCCAGCCGCGCGGCGTGAAACTATCGGTCTGCGTCAGCCTTGCATTTAAATCAGATGGGTTGGTCACAAAACCAAGATTGGCCAAGGCCATAGAGGTCGCTGTAACTAGGCAGCCATCTGTGCCCATCGTGTCTGAGGAGTTTCCCAATCTTTCTGAAGACCATCGCGGATCCTTTTGTGAAAAAGCCACCCGATCAGGCAAAGACAAACCCCCTCGCGGAATAGGCGTTATCTTCGGAGCCGAAATCGGAGACGCCGGAAAGGATGCGTTTGAGGTCGGCGCGCTTGGGGGCAAAGGCGTAGAGCCGCAGCCATAAAGCCCCGTTGCTGATATCAAAAGAATGGTAGCCCGCTTAATCATAGAGTATCCATACCTCAGAAATCCTAAGAGAGCGTTGCCCCTTTCATGAACTCTTTGTTACCTGTTGTTACCTAGCGATAAGGCTTGTTGTTCGCTTCTTAGGGGACTAAAACAAATCTATTGCGCATTTAAGGGTCACTTATGACAGTCATCTCTCGCCTTACTATTCTGGCTATGTCAGCAGCCTTACCGTTGACAGCTATGGCCCAAACCGTGCCCGAATCCACGGCTCAGCCTGCAGTCATGTCCGCTGACTTTTGCCAAGGCGGCACTGTGATTATTGTCGACGGCATACGCGAATGCCGCATTGATGACAGTCTTGAGACGTTAATTGCTGATTTTGAGCAAATGGAAATTGCCGGAAACCCTATCTCGGCTGGGCAGGAGGGTGACCGGGCGGCCTTAAGAAAATTACCTGATGTCAGTCCTGAAGGGGCTGAAAATTACAGGCGCATTACATCAGACTTTATTAAGCGCCATGCCGCGCTGTCTGTGCGGCCGATGTCACAAGAAAAGCGCCTAAATTATAATTTGCTCGGTTTTGTGTTAGAACAGCGTCAACGCCTAGCACCTTTTGATCAAGCCCGCATTCCCTTTACCAATGATAGCGGGTTTTTTAATGAGATGAGCTATATTTCGCGGCAGACCACATTTGCCAGCCCTGATGATTATGAAGCCTATGCGGCGCGGCTAACGGAAATTCCGCGCTATTTCGGACAGCATAAAGCTAATATGCGGCGCGGTATTGAAACCGATATGACGGCTTCGGCGGAGATTATGCCCGGCATCGTTGAGATGGTTGTAAACCTTGGACAAGGAGAGGCCACAGAACACAGTTTCTACAAACCCTTCACGGTCTATCCCGACACTATATCAAGCGATGAGCAAGCCCGCTTGGCCTCACTGGGACAAGCTGCAATCACAAATGCGGTTATGCCGGCTTATCGTGACTTGGCCGAATTTTTAGAAGACGAGTATCTGCCTAAGGCGCGGCCTGTTGTCGGCATTGGCACAACTGAAGAGGGGCGCAATTATTACCAGGCGCTTGTGCGTTATTTTACGACCCTCGATCTTACGCCCGATGAAGTTCACCAAGTCGGCCTTGATGAAGTCGCGCGTATTCGCGGCGAAATGGATGCCATCATCAAAGAGGTTGAATTTAAAGGCAGCTTTGCTGATTTTCTAAACTTCCTACGCACCGACCCGCAATTTTATGCAAACTCTGAAGATGAGCTTTTAAAAGAAGCCGCTTGGATGGCGAAGCAGCTCGACGGCAAAATGCCTGAGTTTTTCGAAACCTTACCGCGCTTATCTTATGGTGTCATTCCTGTGCCGGCCGAGATTGCGCCCAATTACACGACGGGCCGCTATTGGGGCGGTAACCCTGAACAGCACCGCGCTGGAAATTATGTCGTCAATACTTATGACTTGAAACAGCGCCCGCTTTATAACCTCCCGGCCCTGACAGCGCATGAAGGCGTTCCCGGCCATCATCACCAAATTGCATTAGGCCAAGAACTTAAAAATGTTTCCGCCTTCCGCCAAAGTCTTTACCCCAATGCTTTCGGCGAAGGCTGGGGGCTTTATGCAGAAAAGCTTGCTGGAGAGATGGGGCTTTATAAAACGCCTTATGAAAAATTTGGGCAGCTGACCTATGAAATGTGGCGGGCCTGCCGTTTGGTCGTTGATACCGGTATGCATTGGAAAGGCTGGACGCGCGAACAAGCCGAAAAATGTTTCTTTGAAAACTCTGCCCTCGCCCCGCATAATATCAAAACCGAAGTCGAGCGTTACATCAGCTGGCCTGGACAAGCTTTGGCCTATAAAATTGGCGAGCTGAAAATATTGGAACTGCGCAAACGGGCTGAAACACAGCTCGGAGATAAATTTAATATTCGTAGATTCCATGATGCCATATTGCTCGAAGGCGGCATGCCGCTTGGCCTGCTGGAAACCAATATTGACCGCTGGATTTTTGAAGAGCAATCACGCCCTGCAGAAAACTAATGGTCTTTAATTTGCCTTCTGAAACGACAAAACCCTGACAGTTTCCTGCCAGGGTTAGGCCCCCACTCATTCAGGCCTAAACCCGAACGATGACTCTATGTAAAATTTGCTTAGAAGCGATAACGACCGCGCAGCATAACCGGAATAGAATAACGTGCGCCGCCATTATTCGTGCCCGCTAATGGCGTGCCCGGACTAAGAGCAGATGTGTCGGTTTTAGGCGTGCCCGTATAACGCAGACCTGTCTCAAGACCGATTGTTGTATATCTAGCGATAGGTGTTTCAATACCAATCATACCTGCAGCTGTTGGAACCCAACCACTTTCATAAAATGGTAGATCAGGAACATTCGTTACCACGCCGCCAGCCGTTGTTGTGACATTATTTAAATTAATGTCCTCAAGATAGGCTGCGCCGAGTTTACCTTCGATATACGGACGAATTGATTTCACAAGCGGAGCACGGCGCGGAGCGAAATATTGACGAAGGCCAACTTCAGCACCATATGCATCATAATCTGACAAGCCGCCCTGAAGAGAGGCACCGTTTAGTGTGCCCCAATCTACAACATCTCCGCCATTGGCGTGCTCATAAAAACCGTTTGCCGTGATTTTACGGTTCGGGCTTAGCGCATAAGAGCCGCCCAACTCACCGCGCCATCCTGTATCGAAAACATCATCACTATCGATATTGCGAATAGCTGTACCTTGTGAAGCGTTGATTTGTTCGCCGCTTATGGCTGTGCCGCCGACTGCGAATGACGGTCCGATAGCGCCTTCAAGGTTCCAACGGCTTAAACACTGACCGCTATGACACGCCTTTGGCGCGACTCTGTCAGCTTGATAGCCGTAATTGCCTGTTTGGCCATTATAGCCATAATTTTTGTAATCGTGGTTGCCGCCCAGACCTAACCAAGAACATCCTGAAAGTGCAATTGCTGCTGCACCAGCTAATAAAATACGCATAGTTCCATTCCCTGTTGTTTCGAATTGGCACAATTGCCGCGAACTTCAGATTTGAAACACTACGTTGCAAAGACAAGGCCAACTCGATTTTGTTAAATAGGCCTTTAAGGGAAAGTCTTAAAGAAATAGCAAAAAGCCCGGGCCAATGACCCGGGCTTTTGTATTCTTGGTTAATTTCGGCTTAATTAGAAAGCAATCCGGCCGCGAAGATTAACAGGAATTGTCCAGCGATCATCTGCACCGCCTGCGTTTGTTTTCAGGTTATCGCGCCAGCGAATGCCGGACTCGATACCAATTGCGGCTCTGTTCCCGACAGCGACTTCTGCGCCGACAAGACCTGCAGCTGTTGGACGCCACCCTGATTGGATAAACTCTTGCTCATTAAAGAGAGTGCCATCATCATCATGTGTTTGAGTCAAATCAACGCTTTCATTGTAAGTAAATCCGCCTAATCCAGTGACATAAGGACGTACGACTTGATTGCCGCCGACATATTGACGGACGCCACCTTCAATCGTGTAAGTATTCAAGTCGTCGAACTCTCCTGTGAGCGTACGCTCAGGCCCGGTTGACGTGAAATCTCCCGTGGTAGGATCAAAACTACCGGATTCAAAGCTGCCTGTGCTGACGCGGTTGCCGTCAGCAGTCGCATAATTACCGCCGCCTAATACGGTTGTATTGGGACCAACATCATATGAGAAGAGTCCGCCGATTGAATAGGTCGTACCAAAAGCATCATCATAGCTGATGTTGTCAATGTCACCGGCTCTGCCGCCGCCGCCTACACTTGGGCCGCCTTTTTTACCGTCAAAGATATCTCCGCCAATATCAAATTCTGTTCCGCCGACGGCCTCAAAACCGAAAGGTAGAGCTGCGCCTACGCCGCGAAGTTGCGGAACGCCGTAATAAGCCGGGTAAGGCTGCGGCACATAATAAGGAGCGCCTTGAACTGTTTGAACACCAGCGCCTTGAACATATTGTCCGTTATTATATTGTGTTCCGACAACATTTTGTCCGTATACAGCTGAGCCGTATCCTGCACCTGCGCCGAGTGTTGTTACCGCAGGGTTCGCGCCATATGCACCCTGATAACCTTGTAATGTGTAGCCATTTGCGCCGACACCATTAGCCGCAAGACCTGCGCCTACAGCTTGTCCGCCGAAACCTTGTCCGCCAAAGCCCTGAGCTCCAAAACCTTGTCCGCCATAGCCTTGAGCGCCGTAACCAGCACCTGCACCATATCCAGCACCTTGGCCGTAACCAGCCCCAGCACCGTATCCAGCACCTTGGCCGAAACCTGCTTGGCCGTATCCTGCGCCTGCGCCGTAACCATTGGCTACGCCATATCCACCTGCTGGGCCACATGCGCCGGATTGACCGCCGCCGTAATAACCTGTTCCCGTTGGAGCACAATTTACTCCATACGCACCACTTGAAGAGCCGTGACCGCCCCCACCGAGCCAAGAACATCCTGACAATAAAACCGCTGATAAAGCGCAAACTGCGAGCCGCATATCGGCCTCCCTTTTCTTCGTTAAAGACTAACTGTCTTTGTTTAAAACACTGTATGTTTAAAATTTAGTTTCTAAATCGGAAACAAAACCTTAAGTTTTCCAGTTATTTAGCTAAAAATTGTAACTTCCTCTTATTGTAACGGGAATTGCTACATTCGTGTCACCCTTTACACCGTTGCTATAATCGCGAGCGCCTTCGATACGGACGCCTGTTTCAAATGCAAAAGCTGTTTTAGGTGTAACTTGCCACTCCATGCCAGCATTTAGCTGACCTGAGGCAACCCATTGACTGTCATAAAGATCAACGCGTGTGGCGGGACCTGAAATTTCAAAGGTCCCGTCGCCTGTCGACGCTGGAAATGAATCAATATAGGCTGATTGTGTTTGAACAACGTCATACGACACTGAGTTATAACGTGAGGCTCCGACTGAAGCTCCGACAAATGGTGTAAGTGTTTTATAGCCTTGTGACTTCACAATCGGATCAAAATAACGTCTTGCCCCAGCTTCGAGATCAATGCGCTTCATATCCGTAAAATCATAGCCAAAATTCGCAATTTGTGTGCTATTGCCAGCTACAATTGTCTCAATAGGGGCACCGTCTGCCACGCCGGCCGCATCAAAATTTTGAACGGACGTAAATTCATAAGGCGTTGCAATGATTGAGGCTGCAGTCGATGTGCTCTTACCTTCTGCATAAGAGTAGCCCGCATTTGCGAATAAAGTTGTTTTTGGCGACAATATATATTCGGCACCGCCAGCAATTCTCGCGGGCGTTGAATAAACATCGTCAAAAGAAATGTCCGGTGCGTTTAAGGCATCAAAACTATTGGGCGCAAAGATATCTGCTTGCGTCGCACCAGCTGGAGCGCCAAATTCATCGCGCGTCTGGCTGTTTGCCGTGTAAGTCGTTGTTGTGACTTGTCCGTCTGCAGGCGTGCCATTGACAAAAACCTGATTAAAATTCTGAGGATTATAACCGGCTGCAGGATCTAAATCTCCCACGTCACTGAAGCTTAAAAGGCTCCCTGAAACGCTTTTTTCAACGCCTAAAGATAAAGATCCGCGGAAACGTGGCTTACGCAGCTTATTCTTACGCGGATTATAACTCGCGGCTTGCTGATGGGCAACGCCTGCATGAGACCCATATCCTTGGCTAGTATATTGACCACCGCCAAAATTAGGCTGCTGCGGGAAGCCGCCGGCTGTGCCGAGCGTGACTTGAGACGGATGACAGCCTTGCGGAATAGGGGCTTGCGGCGAATAAACCTGACACGGATTACCCTGCGCCCGATATTGATGTTGACCACGTGCAGCTTGACCAGCGCCATATTGATATTGAGACGAGTTGGCATTGTGGCCTTGACCACCGCCATTAAAGACATTGCCAGCACCGCCAAGCCAAGAACAGCCCGATAGTAAAACCGCCGATAAAGTGCACACAGCTAAGCGCATCTCGTTCCTCCGAATAAGCCATCCTGAAAGACACAGGAAAACTATGGTTAATGAGAGGAATGACGTGGTTTGCTTAACAAGGCGTTTACTTGGCGTATTTTTTTAGGATTTAGAGGAAAATTTGCACATTTTCGGGCGGACGGCCCATAATTGCGCGGTTTCCTTTAACCACAATCGGGCGTTCAATCAGCTTAGGATGCTTAGCCATGGCCCGAATGAGCGCTTTTTCGTCGCTTTCATCCTTTAAATTCAACTCTTTATATATAGCTTCGCCCCTGCGCATCATCTGCCGCGCCTCTTTAAAGCCCAATTTTGCCAAAAGCGCGCCTATGTCGGCCTCAGATAACGGCTCGTCTAGATATAGAACTGTCTCCACCGTCTCTCCGGCATCCTCAATGAGTTTCAGGGTCTGTCTGGACTTAGAACAGCGAGGATTGTGGTAAATTTTCAAAGACATATGAAACTCCGATTGATTTGAGTGGCTTATATCGTCACATAACCCTTATGAAAACCGCTTTGGTAATATCATCCTATGTCGCCGCCAGCCGTGTTGGCGCGACGGCTAGCGCCTTTTGCCTGCGCCGCTTAGGTATTGAGACCATTGTTATCCCGACAACCGTATTAGGACGGCACCCCGGATGGGGCGCGCCGGGCGGTCAGTCCCTATCTGCTGAGCATCTGCGCGATATGTGGGCGGCGATTAAGAAGCAGAACATGCCCATTGATGCTGTCATGACAGGATATCTGGCAGATGATGCCCATATTAATGTCGCAGCCGAGATTATTGCCGATGTTAAAGCCGCCAATCCTGAAGCTATTGCCCTAGTGGACCCCGTTATGGGAGATCATGGCGAACTCTATATTCCCGAGAGCCGCGCGAAAGCCATCATCGCAAAGCTTTTGCCTCTGGCCGATGTGATAACGCCTAATGCCTGGGAGCTCTCTTATATAACGGACACGCCTGCCCTCACCCTAGAAAGCATAATAGGTAGCGCCGCGAGCCTGAACATAGCCGCCCTTGTCACCTCTGTACCGCACAAAACTAGCATTGGCGCAGTGTTCACAGACGGCCCGGCGCGTTATTTTGTTTATCATGACAAATTTGACTCTGTGCCCCATGGCGGCGGCGACAGTTTGGCGGCAACATTTTTAGCTCATCTTTTGCTAGGGGATTTGCGCCGCGATGCTCTGGCTAAATCCGTGGCCAGTATATTTGCGGTGCTGACAGCCGCGATTGAGTCCGACGCCGGAGAACTGCCCCTTATTCGCGAGCAAGACGCGCTTCTTATTGCCAAACCTTTACCGATTGAAATCTTATGACCGATACGCCTTTTGATATTTTTACAGCTTCAGGGCTGGAGCCTGTTGCCGAGGCTTTTAAAGCTAATTTCGACAATGATTTAGAGCATGGCGCGCAATTTTGTGTCTATCGGGATGGCGAGCTTTTAATTGATTTAAAAGGCGGCTGGTCGGACCGTAAAAAGACTGAACCCGTCAAGGATGACACGCTGTTTTCGGTTTTTTCTTCAGGGAAAGCGGTGGCGGCCTTAGTGATTGCCCACCTCGCTGATCTAGACCGTTTGGGCTATAATCAACTTGTCTCAACCCTTTGGCCCGAATTTGCCGCCCATGGCAAAGGCGAGATGTCCGTCGCGCAAGTCATGTCGCATCAAGCTGGATTGTCAGGCATCACTAATCCCGACTGGAGCCCTGAAGATTGGTATGATTGGGATAAGACCTGCACTGAGCTTGCCGCGCAAGAACCGATCTTCCCGCCGGGCTCCGCCAGCGGCTATCATCCCGTCACCTTTGGATTTTTGGCAGGCGAGATTGCAAGGCGGGCCGATAAAGATATGCGCAGCCTTGGCCGCATCTTGCGCGAGGATCTCTGCGCGCCAAATGATATTGATGTATGGATTGGCCTGCCCGAAGAGGAACATCACCGCTGCTCAACCATGATAAAGCCGAAAGCTATGGCGGATTTGGGCGAGATGAACGCCGCGACGAAAGCCGCCTTTATGAATAAAAGCTCTTCGCCTGGGGGCCGCCCTGTCAGCGAATGGCGCCAAGCAGAATTTGCAGGCAGTAATTGCCAAGCCACAGCCAAAGGCCTCGCAAGGCTGATGCAAATGGCTGTGGACGGAAATGTTGAGCAGACAAAATATCTTTCAGAAGACATTGTTGGGTTCCTGCGCCAGTCTCGCATCTCAGGCCCCAATCTTGTTGTGCCATTCGATGTAGATTTTGCGGCGGGCGTAATGCGCAACGCCCCTAATTATTTTTACGGGCCTAACGCTGAAACTGTGGGCCATAGCGGTTGGGGCGGGTCTTGTGTCTTTGCTGACCCAGTCACAGGACTTCACGGCGCTTATGTCATGAACCGCCAAGAGAATACGCTTATAGGGGATATGCGGCCAAGACGCCTCATAGACGCCCTCTACGAGAGTCTCTAAGGATAGCCTCATGGCAAGTAATGATTTTATACAAAAATTATGGGAGCTGGGGCCAACACTGGCGGAGCATACGCCGCACGGTAAAAAGCTCGGCATTAAATTCGTCGCGGTTGATAAAGGCCGCGCCACGATGAGCCTGCCTTATAACCCTGACCTCATTGGCGATCCTGATACCAAGGTTCTACATGGAGGAGCCGTAACGACATTGCTCGACCAAGCCTGCGGTCTAGCCGCGATTGCTGGATTTGATGAACCCAGCGCCTGCGCGACGCTTAACCTCTCCATAGATTATATGCGCGCGGCCAAACCGGGCGAGACCATCATTGCCCAAGCCCATTGTTATAAGACCACTAAGCATGTCGCTTTCCTGCGCGCCATTGCCCATGACGGCGATGAGGATGACCCGGTCGCAATGGCCCAAGCCACATTCATGGCCACAGGTCTTCGCCCGAAGGATGCCAAGGCATGGTAAGGGACGATAGAATATCAAAAGAGCTCTCCCGCATTCCATATGCTGAAACTTTAGGATTAAAACCTCTTCTCATCAACGAAGAGTTCACACTGGTTATGCCTTTTATAGAGACCAATATCGGCAACCCAACCTTGCCCGCACTTCATGGCGGCGCGATTAGCGGGCTGATGGAAATGGCAGCGATTATCCAATTGCTGATTGATCAAGACGCCGAACGCCCCTTGCCGAAACCCATCGGAATTAATGTAGATTATCTGCGTAAGGGTCACCCCAAAGATACTTATGCCCGCGCTGTAATATTCAAACAGGGTAGCCGCGTGGCCAATGTGCGGGTGCAAGCTTGGCAAGACGATTACGACAAACCCATCGCGGCCATGCAAGGCCATTATCTCCTGTCGAAGACGGACTAATGAGCTCTGCTGGGGGCATAGCTCTTACTCGAAGGAATGTGTTCACCCAAAGCTGGCCCATTATGCTGGCCAATGCTGCCGCGCCCATTGTCGGCCTCGTCGATACATTTGTTATAGGCCGTTATAGCTCGACAACCGCTCTGGCAGGTATCGGGCTGGGCGCAGTCATTTATGGCATCGCTTATTGGGGATTTGGATTCTTGCGTATGAGTACGGCAGGGCTGGCCGCGCAAAGTGACGGGGCGCGGGATGAAGGCGGCGTGCAAGCGCATCTCATCAGAGCCGTTCCGCTGGGCCTAACCATCGGGCTGTTGATTTTTTTAACGCAACTCCCGCTCCTCGCAGGCGCTTTTCAAATTTTCACAGGAACACCCGAAGTCGAAAGTTCTGCCGCTATCTATATTGGCGCAAGGCTATGGGGTCTGCCCGCGACACTCGCCTCTATCGCCCTGATGGGCTGGTTTGTCGGCATTGGCCGTTCTGGTCTGGCGCTGAAAATGCAGATTGTTTTAAACGTTGTAAATATCCTGCTCTCGCCTCTTTTTGTGATTCACTTTGGTTGGGGCCTTTGGGGCGTTGGCATTGCCTCTGCCATAGCCGAATGGTGCGGTCTGGCGGCTGGCTTATGGCTGGCTTATACCGCCATCAAAGCTCGCGGCGGATTTAAACCCGAAGCGCTATCGAAAAAGGCTTTGCTCAATCCAGAGGCTTTGAAAAAACTCGGTATCACCAACAGCAATATTTTTATTCGCACAATGTGTCTCACTATTGGTTTTAGCTTTTTCGGTAATGCCGCCGCCGCGCAAGGCGTTATCTTTTTGGCGGGCTATCATATCTTGATGCAGTTCATTACCATGGTCGCGCTAGTACTAGATGCTTTCGCCCATACCGCCGAAGCCGTGACGGGGGCAGCTTACGGCGCGAAGAACCGTAAACGCTTTGACAAAGCCATAAGGCTAACCACAGAGTTCTCTGTTATTTTTGCGTTTCTGATTGCCGCCACCATATATTTCGGCGGACCACACTTTATTGCGCTGCTGACCAAAGACCCCGCCGTGATAGAGAGCGCGCTGCGCTATCTGCCCTATTGCGCGCTTGCGCCCATTGCTGGGTTTACCGCTTGGCAGCTTGACGGTATTTTCATTGGCACAACCAATACAGTACAAATGCGTAATGCCGCCATTGCAGCTGTTGCAATTTATATTGCCGCTCATTATGTTTTGACTCCAAGACTAGGAAAAGATGGAATCTGGATTGCGTTTTTAATGTATTATATAGCGCGAGCCGTAACACTGGCTTTTTACTTTCCTAATATTCGGAAAAAGATGGATCTCTCCGATGGACATTAAAATTGATAATTTGACTCATCCCGATGTGCGGGCTTTGGTCAAGATACATCTGGATGAGGTTTTCGCCAATAAAGATGCGAACACCAATCAAGTGCTCGACATAGAAGGATTGCAGGCCGATGACGTGACCTTCTTTTCTGTCTGGGAAGGCGAAACTCTGACCGGCTGCGGCGCTTTAAAAGAGCTCGACGCAACACATGGCGAAATTAAATCCACCCACACAGACCGCCACTTTCGCCGCCGCGGCGTTAGCGCAGCCTTGCTCTATCATATTATTAAACTCGCCAAAGAGCGGGGTTATAAAAGACTCTCATTAGAGACTCATCCCGGCCTATATTTCAAACCAGCCGTTAAACTTTACAAGCGCTTCGGTTTCGAAGACTGCGGCCCCTTTGGTGATTACAAACAGTGCGAACACTCAGTCTTTATGACGAAAGAGATTTAGGCTTTCAGCCACTCGTAGGCCCATCTGATAACGCAGAGTCGCAATCCTATATGCAAGTCTTGCTTTGCTATAGTCAATTTTGTTAAAATTACCTGCTTCTAAAAACTCTTCGATTTCGGAGAATGGTAGTCGTTCTCCGTTGTAATCGTTCACGTAAAACCAAAGTGTTGTTTCCGTCTTTTCAATAGACTCAAATTGCTTTTTTTTATCAATTTTCTTAACAAAAATTGTCCATGCGTTAAAAATTTGATCGACATTAGTAGCGCGGAAAAGAGTAATTTTAAGCGTTTTTTTCTTAAACTCTCCAAACCTAAATATAGAAATGGTAGCACTATTGTCTTCTCTGTCAGACAAAAAACGATACTCGTCATTACCCATGGGAAGTAGAGATTTTAATAGAGTTTTTGTTTCACTTATTTCAAAAAACACTTCTTCCACTTCCTTCAGCTATCCCTGCCCCACAGCTTCGGAAATATTGTTAAACCCGTCCGCCTTTAAGCGCGCTTTCAAATCCCGATTAATGTCCGTCACCAACCCCGGCCCTTTAAAGACGAGCGCGGAATAAAGCTGCACGGCTTTGGCCCCAGCACGGATTTTGGCGTAAGCCTGCTGCCCGTTGCTAATACCGCCCACGCCGATTAAGTCTATTTTCCCTTGGGCGGCGGCGGAAAACTCTCTCAGGACTGCTGTTGATGTTTCGAAAAGCGGGGCGCCTGAGAGCCCGCCTGTCTCGCCGCGATGCGCGCTTTGCAGGCTATCAGGCCGCGCGATTGTTGTGTTGGAAACAATGATAGCGTTCATGCCATACATGCGGGCTTGCTCAACTATCCGTTCAATCTCGGACATATCGACATCCGGCGCGACCTTTAAGAAAACCGGATAGCTCGGTGTGCTACCTGTCAGCTCAGCCCGCGCCTCGGCGATACGGCCCAAGAGCTCATCCATTGCATTTTCATTTTGCAAATCGCGCAGACCCGGCGTGTTTGGCGAGCTGATATTAATCGTGAAATAATCGCTCATGCCCCACAGCGCTTTCAAGCCTTTGACATAATCTTCGACGCGGTCATCGCTGTCTTTATTTGCGCCCAAATTAGCCCCGACAATCCCAGACTTGCCGTGGCGCTTTTCAAGGCGCGTTTTAAACTCATCCAGTCCGCCATTATTAAAGCCCATGCGGTTAATTACCGCTTTGTCTTCCGTCAGGCGAAAGAGGCGCGGTTTCGGATTGCCCACTTGAGGGCGCGGCGTGACCGTTCCGCATTCAACAAAACCAAAACCTGCGGCGAGCATCGCATCGGGCACTTGGCAGTTCTTATCAAAGCCCGCTGCAAGGCCCACAGGGTTAGGCAGGGTCAGCCCGCCAACCTGCGTAATCAGTTCCGGCGAAGCCGTCTTATTCGCAACAGGGCCAAGTCCCGCCTTTAGCGCTTTGATGGTTGTATTATGGGCGCGTTCAGCTGGGAGCATCCGCATCGCCGCCGTACCCATTTTATAAAAAAGTGACATGTTTAATCCGTAATGAGTTCACTCACCGCATATCGCCCTTTCGGGTCTGGTGACAAGTCCCAGTGTTGCTCTACCGCTTCTAAAGGCAACACACCATATATATGCGGGAACTCGGCTCCGCCGCGCGAGACTTCCCATTTTACGGTCTCCGCGACATCTTTATATCTTACAGCGGCCAGCACCAGAATATCGCCCTGCGTATAATGCTTATCGAGCGTACCCTGCAATTGGGCCGCTATGGACATATGTATAAAGCCGTCGCGTTGATCATGTGCGCTGCCCTCAAATTGACCGTCACGGCTTAGTGTCTCCCACTCTGATTGGCGGAGAACTTTGTAAATTATCGGATCACGCATTTTAGTCTCTTTCTGCCGCTGGATTAGCTCTGCACAACATTAAAGCAGATTCGAATTATTCGCGCACATAAAATAACCTTAAGCAATCGTTTACCCCTTTGCCCCTTCGAACGACTCGCGAGTCGGAACGCGCCCCTTCAAAGCCAAACCACAAGTAATTTATGGAAGGGATATCCTATGCGTAAAATCGCAAAAATAATAGGCGGGGCGGCGGTTTTGAGCGCGCTCCCAATGATGGCTTGGGGGCAAGATGCACCCACGCTTGATAGCTTGGCGGCAAATGACGCCTTTATCTTTAATACGCTGCTATTTTTAATTGGCGGCTTCTTAGTTATGTGGATGGCGGCAGGTTTCGCCATGCTCGAAGCGGGCCTCGTGCGCACGAAAAACGTGTCCATGCAGTGCCTTAAAAATATCAGTCTTTATTCAGTCGCGGGCCTCATGTTTTGGGTCATCGGCTATAACCTAATGTATGTAGGAGCTGCGGATAATAATATCTTCGGTACATTTGCATTTGGATATGAATTTGTAGCTGAGGACGTAGGCACAGGGTACTCGTCTTACTCTGATTGGTTTTTCCAAATGGTCTTCTGCGCGACAACAGCCTCTATCGTCTCTGGTACAGTTGCCGAGCGCATTAAATTTTGGCCCTTTATTATTTTTGTAGTCGTTCTAACTGGCTTCATCTATCCAGTGGTTGGCTCATGGGAATGGGGATATGGCTGGCTTGATGACAGAGGGTTCTCTGACTTTGCCGGATCAACACTCGTTCACTCAACAGGCGGTTGGGCCGCTCTCATGGGCGCCATAATCTTAGGCGCCCGTAAAGGCAAATATGTTGACGGTAAGGTCAATCCTATTCCAGGATCGAACATGCCGCTCGCAACACTTGGTGTCTTTATTCTGTGGCTTGGGTGGTTTGGCTTTAACGGCGCGTCACAACTCGCCATGGGCACAATCTCAGATGCGGATTCTATTTCTAAGATTTTCGTAAACACGAACATGGCGGCTGTTGCCGGTGTTATCATCGCGGTTATCTACACGCAGCTTCGTTATAAGAAGATTGATTTGACAATGGCGCTCAACGGCGCACTGGCAGGCCTCGTCGCTATCACAGCTGAACCACTGACGCCTAGCGTACCTGTTGCCTTGTTAGTTGGCGGGCTCGGTTCGCTTCTTGCATGTTTGACTGTTCCGCTACTCGACAAGCTTAAAATTGATGATGTTGTCGGCGCTATACCGGTTCACTTAGTGGCCGGTATCTTTGGCACGCTTGCCGTAGCCTTCACAAATAATGACGAGTCTATCAGTTTCATGACACAGCTCATCGGTGTTCTCGCAACAGGCGTCTTTGTCTGCGCGGCCTCAGCTATTGTATGGTATGCGCTGAAAGTTAGCATAGGCATCCGGGTCAGCGAAGAAGTTGAATATGACGGATTGGATAGCCATGAAGTCGGCATCGCCTCATATCCTGAATTTGTGAACGCATAATTTGCACAAATTTTCCCCTCGTGCTCATTAATTGAGCACGGTGATAGACCCTGGCCTTGCACAGCATATGTGCAGAGCCGGGGTTTTTTCGTTTAATATTTGGGCGCGTGCTTTTCTTCCCCAAGACACCTGCCCGCGCGACTCCCGCCGCTATGAGAGATGCTCTAGCGCGTCAGACATAATAAGATGACAAAATTAAGCGGGGAAACGCTATGAATAGATTATCCAAAGCCCTTATCGGCTTAACGGCGGCTATGGCCGCATCCACCACAGCCTTTGCGCAAGACGCAGCTGTCAATTCAGGCGACACAGCTTGGATATTAACCGCCACCGCCTTAGTGCTCTTTATGTCCTTGCCGGGATTAGCGCTGTTTTACGGCGGATTGGTGCGGGCGAAAAATTATCTCTCCGTTCTGATGAAAGTTTACGTAATAGCCGCTCTCGCCTCTATCATTTGGGTCGTGGCGGGTTACTCCATTGCCTTTGGATCCGCCAATGGATGGTGGGGCGGATTGGAAAATCTGTTTCTTAAAAATCTTGGACGAGATGCTGTTAGCGGAACAATACCCGAATCTGTTTTCCTCGCCTTCCAAATGACCTTTGCCGTTATCACCCCGGCCCTTATCGTTGGCGCCTTTGTTGAGCGCGTAAAGTTTCTGCCCGTCATGATTTTCACAGCTTTATGGTTGCTCGTCGTCTATGCACCTGTAACCCACTGGGTTTGGGGCGGCGGCTGGCTGGCGGAAAAAGGCCTTATCGATTTCGCAGGCGGCCTTGTCGTTCACGCCACGGCGGGTATCTCGGCCTTGGTCTATGTCTTCATGCTCGGTAAGCGCAAAGGCTTTCCCAATGAGCTCGCAGTCCCTCACCGTCCGGCCATCGTTATGATTGGCGCGTCTATGCTCTGGGTCGGCTGGTTCGGCTTTAACGGCGGCTCACAACTGGCCGCTGATGGCGGCGCAGGCATGGCTCTGCTCGTCACCCATATTTCCGCCTCTGTCGCGACCCTCGTCTGGGTGGCTATCGAAGCCATCACAAATAAGAAACCGACATTGGTCGGCGCGGCAACGGGTACAATTGCGGGTCTAGCGACAGTCACACCTGCGGCAGGCGTGCTTGGCCCCGGAGGCGCTTTGCTGATTGGTTTGGCTGGCGGCTTGCTCTGCTACGCGGCGGTTCACCTTATTCGCGTGAAGCTGAAAATCGACGACAGCCTTGATGTGTTTGCGGTTCACGGTGTCGGCGGTATTCTCGGTATTTTGATCCTTCCCTTCCTCTCCAGCACAGCGCTTGGCGGAACGGGCGATGGTGACTTCATGGTTCAGCTCACAGGCACAGCGGCGGTCGTCGCATGGTCAGCTATTGCCAGCGCGGTTATCCTCGTGGTCCTAAAAGTTACGCTCGGTCTGCGCGTCACCGAAGAGCAGGAATATGTAGGCTTGGATACGAGCCTTCACGGTGAAAGCGCCTATAATTAGCTCTCGCCAAATCACTATAATAAATACCCGTCCGCGTAATATCGGGCGGGTTTTTTTATTTGACCTATTAGGAATATTTACCTAAACATATGCCAATATGTTTTCGCATCGAGATATCTGGGCCGCCCTTGACCGCTTGGCCGTGCATCTATCGACCTCGCCCTCTGGCTTGGCGAAACAAGCGGGCCTAGACCCGACGACCTTTAATAAATCCAAACGCAGCTCAGGCTCCAAAGACCGCTGGCCCTCCACCGAAAGCCTATCCAAAGTCCTCGGCGTTGTCGGGATGAGCTTTGAAGACTTTGCCCGCTTTGCCGATAATGCGCCCAATAACGGCCCCGCCATTCCCGTCATCGGTTTAGCGCAAGCGGGAGATGAAGGCTTCTTTGACGATTCAGGATTCCCCAAAGGCGGCGGCTGGGATGATGTGCGGGTCCCAGGCCTGCAAAGCGGCGGCGTCTATGCCCTACAAATCGCAGGCGACTCCATGGCCCCCGTCCTGCGCGCAGGTGACCGCATCTTAGTTGCGCCCAACGAGTCCGTGCGCAAAGGCGACCGCGTCGTTGTTAAAACCATAGACGGCGAAGTCATGGCCAAAGAGCTCTATAAACAGACGACGCATAAGATAGAACTGATATCGCTAAACCCCGAATATGATGATCGGATATTGTCCAAGAAAGATGTGCAATGGATGGCCCGGATTGTTTGGGTGTCACAGTAGGGGGCGGTCTCCTCACCCTGAGGCGAGGCGTAGCCTCGGGACTCGAAGGGTCGGCGGATAGGTGTTTTGTTGCGACAGTCCTTCGAGACGTCATTCATTCCTGCGGAATGAAAAACTCCTCAGGATGAGGGGAATTTAAATATTTAAGTTACTCAAGCGGCTTGCCATCCAGAAACCGTTTGGCCATCTTCTCAACTTTTTTATCATCGCCGAAAGCTGCGAGCACTTTTCCTGCTTTGATTTGGACTTGGGCGTAAACATATTCGTTGACGGGTTGCGCGGCGATTGTCTCCAAGATGGGTTTGACTTTCGGGCCGTAAACATCCCCGCCCAGCGCTAAATAACCCATCGCGTAATTCGTATCTATCAGCACATCATTTGGGGCGAGCCTGCGCGCCTCGCCGTAAAGGGTCTCGGCTTTCTCCAAAGAGGCACCATACCACTTTTCACCTTTTTTCTCGCCAAGCTTACGAATAATAGCCAGGTGCCATGCCCCTTCCAGCGCCAAGCCGCGCGGGTCTTGGGGGTAATCGGCCCGGAAAGCCTGTATCCGCGCGAGGGTTTTGGGCGGCAGGCCTTTGCGCCAAGAGGTGATGTCGCTTGTTGTGCGGGTGACAAATCCATCGGCGAGCGCATATTGAAGTTTCGCCTCATAAAGGCTTGGGTCAAGCTCCAGAGCTTTTTCGGCTAATTTCAGCGCCACTTTGGAATTACTGTGAAGCTTCCCCACCTCGCCCAAGAATATTTGCGAGGCCAGACCTTCAGCCGCCAGAGCGTAACCCTCAGCTGTGCCTAAAGCTTCGCCCATCATGCGCGCCTCATCAAAGTCCCCGGCAGTCAAGAGGTCTCGCAGGTCAGACGCTGTTTGGGCCCAAGCGGGCGCGGCAAAGAGCAAGGCAAATAGAATGAGGACGGACTTTAACATGCCCAAAGATACCACAATTAGCGCATCATCAAAATTAAAAACACATCATCGAACTTTGTCATCCCGACACAACGCAAAGCGTTGACGGGACCCATGCCTAAATATGGCGCCTATCAGTAAATTATATCAAGTCGCGATGATTAGGTATGGGTTCCGCTAGTGTTTGCGAGCAAACACTAGGACGGAATGACGAAACAATAAAATCTAACCCATCTTCCCAGCCAGCGCATCTTCAATTAATTGCGCGGTTTCATCGGGGCCGTAAATGGCCACAAAAGACCCGAAGCGCGGACCTTGGCTTTGGCCCAGGCAGACTTCGTAAATCGCTTTGAACCAATTGCGCAGGTTCTCAAATTCATGGTCTTTCCCGACTGAGAAAATCAGCGTTTGCAACGCTTCGCCGTCAGCTTTTTCTGCCTCTGGTACAGCCCTTAAACGCGCCGTTAAATCCTCCAGCGCTGCGCGTTCCTGATCCGTCGGGGCGCGGTAATCTTTATTAGGTTTTACGAAGTCCTGATAATAACGCACGGCATAGCTGGCCAAATCATCCAGCGCAGGATTATCGCTCGGGTTGGCGTCAGGCGCATAGCGCTGAATAAAGCCCCAGAGAATATCTTTATCCGACGCATTTGCCGCGCTCACCAGATTGAGCAAAAGCGCGAAAGAGACAGGCGGAACAAAGCTCGGCGGATTGCCATTATGAATATGCCAAACGGGGTTAGACAGCCGCGCCTTTTCGTCCTGACGTTTCCACCCGTCCAGATGCTGAAAATACTCATCGACATTTTTCGGGATGACATCGAAATATAATTTCTTCGCCGCGCGGGGCTTGGCGAAATTATAAAGCGAGAGACTTTCGGCAGGCGCATATTTCAGCCAATCCTCAACCGAGATGCCATTGCCTTTAGACTTGGAAATCTTCTCGCCTTTTTCGTCGAGAAATAATTCATAGACATATTGCACAGGCTGTTGCCCGCCCAAAATCTTACAAATGCGCGAATAAATCGGCGCATTATCCTGATGGTCTTTACCGAACATTTCAAAGTCCACACCCAGCGCCGCCCAGCGCATGCCAAAGTCCGGCTTCCATTGCAGCTTCACATGACCGCCCGTGACAGGCAGTGTGACCTCGGAGCCGTCTTCATCATCAAATGTAATCGTCCCGGCCTCGGCGTCGACGGATGTCATCGGCACATAAAGCACGCGGCCTGATGAAGGCGAGATTGGCAAAAAGGGCGAATAGGTCGCGCGGCGTTCCTCACCCAATGTGGGGAGCATCACGGCCATAATATCATCAAATTTTTCCAGCGCCTTCAGCAAGAATTTATCATAGCGGCCCGTGCGGTAAAGCTCGGTGGCGGAGAGGAACTCATACTCAAACCCAAACCCATCCAAAAAGGCCCGCAGCCTTGCATTCATATGCGCGCCGTAACTTGCGTGCGTGCCAAAGGGATCAGGCACATCGGTGAGCGGCTTTTGCAGATATTCCTCAAGGCTTTCAGGATTAGGCACAGTCGGCGGCACTTTGCGCATCCCGTCCATATCATCCGAGACACAAATCAGCTTGGTCGGGACTTTCCCTTCGGTCAGCGCGATAAAAGCATTGCGCACCATAGTCGTGCGCACCACCTCACCAAAGGTACCAATATGCGGCAAGCCCGACGGGCCATACCCCGTCTCAAACACAACAGGAGCCTCACCGCGCTCAATGCCGCGCTTTTTCTCAATATCAAGCCGTTTCAAAATCTGCCGCGCCTGTTCAAAAGGCCAAGCTTTCGCGCTCATATAAAGGTCATTAGGCATGGGAGTGTCCGTAGTGAGGTTAAGCGCGGGATTTAGGCTGTTGGCGGGGTGGGGTCAATGGCTGTAGATAATATGCCCTTAGCAAGCCATAGATTATTCAACTATCCATGCCTAAGCAGTAAGCATAAAATGTAAATTAGGACGCACTACCGTTTAGGCTCCCGAACATATCGTCGATAATTTGTTCTTCACTTGCTTCAACTGAGCTTTCCCCAACCATAGTCTTGATACCCCCTGAACCCAAAAATTTTTCTTCACGGCGCTCTTCCATGGCACGTTGCTCCCACCAATCATCACGAGCCCACTTTTGGTTAGCTGTGTCCTCTATATCTCGAATAGCCGAGTATACATCTAGGTCGTATTCTGCACCTAAATCAGTGATTGTCTGAATAATCACACTTGCATCTTCGTCGGATTCTATAGTGTAATTTGAAGTAGCTTTGTCGATGGCGCTTTCTGTAAGTCCCGCTCCAAGTTTGAAAAGACTGGGCGAAGAAAATTCACTGCAAACCACATTATTCAAGAATGCTTCAGCCTCATCCAGTTCAATTTCACCCTCTTTAATATAAGGCTCTATTCTTAATGCTTCCACTTCTAGCCAAGATACAAATTGGGCTCTGAAACCGACTGGCAAAGAAAACTTTTTTTTGTAATCTGTAAGCCACTTCAATAAAGTCTCCATTGGCTCCATTGGCCAATCATCATCTGTTGCATTAGTAAGTCGACGTATCAGTGGCATTGACCGATGTTGTGATATGCTATCGTCAGCCAATAGACGGTCTACCCAAGCGACAACTACTGCCAAATCTGGCGATAAGGCGTTTTGCGAAACACGCTCTATTGCCTTAAGGATTGCGTTTAAGGTTTCTTTCTCTGGTGACGTTCTCTTTCGTGATTGAAGTGACCACATCGCTGCCTCAATCTCTCTTTCCGTATTGGTATCCGCCAAATATACGATTAAATGGCCATCTGTTTCAAGACGCCCTTGAAGGAACTCTGTTGCTCCAGGATTAGTTGACCGTATTCTCCCGTCAGAAATTTGAATCAAACCACCATCCATTCGACGTAACGCTTTTCGAAATTCTTTTCTCGCCTCAGGCAGTGCTATTGCAAAACCGAGGCGATTGCGTAGGTCAAGAAAGTTTTCTAACAAAAGTTCTCTCGTCGGAAAACTTCTACGCTGACTCATGTATAAACTATACGATATTAATAATAGTTGGTCCGAAGGTTTAAAGTGTTCATCATAAGGTATTGACCATTGCCGTTCTGGATTGTCTAGTAAGTCAAGAAATTCGGCAATGTAAATTTCTGGACCAGGCTGCGATTTATATCGCGTGGTCATAGTCTCTATTAGGCGTGGCGTAAAATTTGGATGGTCCACAACTTGTTTATAAACTCCTGTCGAAACGACCCTCTCAAGTATGGGCTGTGGTAATCCAGAAGCATATAAGTGATTATACAAAATGTGAGCTTTTTGTAGCTTAGAGTACGCATTTAAACGCAATACATATTTGCGGCCCACAAATATATCTTCGCTGAGCCGTTCACTCTGATGGTGTGCATCTTCTAAAATATAGTCCCGCGATGTCATCATAAACCTGAGGTCCGGGTCCTTAGCGGCACGTCTGATTAAAGAGTTAATACGATGGTCCGAATGTCGTATACTATCTGGCGTAAGTGTAATTTGACCTAGAAAATCGTCGAAGAAAATGAGCCGTTTTGCACCTGCTTTCACAGCATCTCCAGCTTCGAAATCTTCGTGAACGAAAACCACTTCCCAACCACCTCGCATGTGATCCAGAGCTAGCATGTGAGCCATCGTCGTTTTGCCAATGCCAGGCGGTCCGGATATAACTAGACTACCATGGTCTATTAATGTTTTAAGCCCGATATCGAAGCCTTTATGGCTGACATAAGTTTTGGCAGTATCTTCAATCTCTTTTCGTTCAAAATCAGAGTTCTCCATGACTCCAGAATGGATAATTCTCTCAAGTGTCCCTGTGTTTCCAAGCCAAAGCTTTACGTGACCTCTGCCCACTTCGGGGTGGGAGCGCAAAAGACCTTCTATATCACCCAATCCAAGCACTCGCGATGAATCAATTGGCATAAGAGGAAAGAGTTCAGCAAGTTCCTCAGCCTGCGAAGGCAGAAGCGGTACTGTCGTCGCAAGCCAGAATTCATCTGGTACTGATGAGCGTTTTTCCCACAGAGCCGCCTCAATCTTGCACTTACTCTTTAGTTTTGTAAAATTACTTTCAATATATCTCTTAGCTTGCAGAACAATACGTCTGGAACCATCGAAAGCTTGAGTGTCTATCCCTCCATCGGCGCCAGCCTTATAATACTTAAAACGCAAACTCATTTCTGCGCTCATCAAGTCCGCAATCAAATGTTCAAAGTCTAGCGGAGATAAGTTGGAAAAATCATACATTTCAATCGCTCTTTCGATTCTTATCGTACTAATTGTATTTCTATCATCACTTAAAGTTGTTTACCACAGATCACCTAAGGTTAATGATTGATTATTTAATATTCAGCAAGAATCAAAAGTAATGGCTGTTTTAAGATCTCGAAGATCCTTACTCCTCACAATTACCCAAAAAAACTCCACCATTACTGATAAAATAAAAACCCCACCCCCTCCCCCATCATCCCCGCGTAGGCGGGGACCCAGTGGAGGACCCAGTCTTTCGGCGTCTGGCCTTTAATGGCTAATGGTCATTGGGAGGGGCTCTTATAGGTTCTCTCTTGATGGGGTGGTCCGCTGCTGGGTTCCCGCCTTCGCGGGAATGATGTGGGGAGAGTGTGGGAATGATGTGGGGAGATTACGGGAATGATGAGTCGGAGGCTTACGAGTCACCGCTCCTGTGTTTTTTCAAAACGCTGGCGGAGATGTTCTGGATAAAGCGCGGGAATGATAGCTGAAAGAAGAGAACGCGGCGATGATTTGCGTGAGATGAGGTAGTTAATCCGTTGGGTTTTTCCTCGCAAAGCATGGCGGGTTACGCTCCCCCCATCCCCGCTTCGCGGTACTTCCCCCGCATGCGGGGGAAGAGGGCTCTCTTCATTTACAGTTTAGCACCCTTCTCCTCCCCTGTTCACGGGGGAGGTGGGCCGCGCATGCGGGTCGGAGGGGGGAGCGACTAGCGCTCACTTGGCGATTATCACCTGCTGCGGTTGTTCCTAGTTAGCCACTAAGCACACTTCGCCGCGCCTAATACCGGGCCGACATCGCCTTTTTGGGGCTGGACGAGGATGGCGCAGGTTTCGCCGTCTTTTAGCGCGGGTAAGCTGACGGTGACTTCGCCGGAGCCTGTCTTTCCGATGACTTTGGCGTCCAAGGCAATATTGCGGCCCGAGAGCTTGGCGCCTTTATTTTCGCCGCCTTTGACATTGGTGGCTTGCTCTTTGAGCAGGCGCACGAATAAAATATCTGCCGCCTTGGAACTCGCGCCGACCGTGACGTTATTATTCTCGATGCTGACGGGCACTGTGATGGCGGGCGCGCTCTCAATGAGGTCTGTGACGACCCCTCTGCGGCTGCCCACGCCTTCGAAATGACCATTGACCACGGCTTGGGGTGTGTAGACGCCGCTTTGGCCGCGCAGAGAGCGATTATAAGATCTTTGGCGATCCGTGAAATCTTTCTTGGAATAAGGGTCTTTCCAGCGCGATCCGCCATGGACAAGTTGATCCCAATAATCGACATGCCATTCAATCGTCATAACGTTATCTTGTTCTGCCAGCTCTGAGAAAAACTTCTCTGCCGGCGGACAAGAGGAACAGCCTTGCGAGGTAAATAACTCCGCGACGACTAACTGATTAGCGGGCGCAGCTACGTCGGTCGCAGGCGCAGCATCTTGGGCATTCGCCGTCGGATTTGAACAGGCCGCCAATGTAAAAGCTAGAAAAGAAAATGCGGATAATAATTTCATGAGAAACTCCTTTACGCTTTTCTTTCACTCCATTTGGTAACGTGCAAATCTATTTTCTGTGATGAAATGGTGTTCAGCGGCGCAGAGGGGGCAGCTAACAATCGCAAAATTCCTCGGTAATATAGGTGCGTGTTTTTTCGCAGCTGCGCATAGAGAACATGTGCTTTCGCGTGCCCTGCTCGACAATTTTGCCGTCGCAAAGGAAAATGACATGGTCGGAAATGCGCTTTGTCTGCGCGATATTATGCGTGACCATCACAACGGCGATATCTTCGCCCAGCGAGATGACAAGGTCTTCGATAGCGCGGGAGGAGACAGGGTCGATAGAGGCTGTGGGCTCATCCAGTAATAAGATGCTCGGCTTTAAGACAAGGGCTCGCGCGATGCAGAGGCGCTGCTGTTGCCCAAGCGAGAGCGAGGTTGCAGGGTCTTCGAGGCGGTGCGCGATTTCATCCCATATGGCAGCGGATTTAAGGCTCTGCTCGATAATGGCGCGCGCCTCTGATTTGGAGAGTTTGCGGTTGCGCAGCCCCATCAGCATATTGTCGTAAATCGAGCAGGGAAAAACGCAAGGCTGCTGAAAGACCATGCCTGTGCGGCGGCGAAGTTCCGTAACATCGGGATAGCCCTCCAGCACGTCCAAGCCCAAGACATTTATATTGCCAGAAAATGAGGCATTTTCGGTTTCTTCATTAATGCGGTTAATCCAGCGCAGCAGCGTGGACTTTCCTGTGCCTGACGGGCCGAGCAGACAGGTGACGCCCTTTTCGGGCAGGTCGAGGCTGACATCGGAAATGATACAGTTTTTGCCGTAATAGGCGGAGAAGTTTCTAATCTGCACAGCAGAGGCTTGCGCCGCCGCCTCCGCGCTCGCACTATTCTCAACCAAGGCTAATTGGGGTTTGCCATGCATATCGGACATTATTGATGACCTTCACTGTTAAGGCGGCTACGCAGGAATAAGGCCAGCCCACTAAATGTGGCGGCTAAGAGCACAAGAGTCAAACTCGCGCCCCAGGCATTTTGCAGCGCTTGCGGGTCTGTGGATTGCTGCGCCAGTTCAAGGATATGGGTGGGCAGGGTCGAGACGGGCTCGACCAAGCTTTGAGGAACACTGACGCCAGAAAAGGCGGTCGCAATAAACATGATGGGCGCGGTCTCGCCAATGGCGCGAGAGAGACCAATTAAAAGCCCCGTAACAACGCCGTGGAAACTTTGCGGCAGCGTTACGCGGCGCACAATTTCTGTCCGCGTCAGGCCAAGGGCGGCGGCATTCTCGTGATATATTTTAGGAATAGCCGCCATGGCTTGATAGGTGGACAGCGTCACCGTAGGCAGCATCATAATGGCTAATATAATAGAGCCCACAAACCAGCTAATCCCTGTATTGAGCAGGTTCACAAAAAAGATAAGCCCGAATATGCCGTAAGTGACGGAAGGGATGGCATTAAGCGCATAAAGGCTTTGATCCATAATATGGGCGATAGCTGAATTTTTATTATAAGAATTGCGAAAAAGAGCTGTCCCTAAGGCGAGCGGAAGAACTAATAAAGCCGCAACTAACACCATCAGCAGACTGCCAAAGAGCTGATAAAAAATACCGCCCGATTTACCGAAAGAGCTGGAAGGCGTGAATAAAAATTCTAGGCTCAGCGCGCTTATCCCTTGAATAAAAATAGAGCCGAGAAGGAAGAGTAAAACGCCCGCGCAAATAATTAATGACAGCCGCGACGCAAAGGCGAAACTTTGCTCATAAAAATGCCGTCTGTTTTTAATTTTAAACATCAGAGGGCTTTCGGGTCAGAAAATAATGCGATAAAATCGTCAGCGCGATAGTAATAGATACTAATATAAAGCTCATAAACACTAAGGCGCTGAAATGCACCGAACCAAAAGCGCTCTCTCCCACCTCGCGGCCAAGCTTAGACGTAATTGTTTGCCCCGAAGATAAAGGATTAAAGAGCGGAGAGGGCAAGCGGTCCAGCGAACCAATCACCAGCATAACCGCCATGGTTTCACCGAGCGCGCGGCCTAATGCTAAAAGCCCCGCCCCCGCTATGCCGACTTTGGCTTGCGGGAAAATAATATCTTTAAACACTTCGTGGCGGTACATCCCTAATGATTTTGCGTTCTCTCGATAGCGCTGCGGCACAGCTGATAAAGCGTCTTCAGTCAGCGTTAGAAATGTCGGTAAAATCATAATGCCTAATAAAATACCTGCCGTTAAAATAATTCGGCCTGACTGCAAATCAAATAAATCCGCAACCCAAATATTGAGGTAAGCGACACCAATTAATCCATAAACAATGGACGGAATACCCGCCAAAAGCTCGAGAATAGATTTAATTAATCGCCGTAATTTCGAGGAGCGTGTTTCGGAAATATAAATTGCGGTCAACAAGCCTATGGGGAAGGCTATTACCGTCGCAATAATCATAACAAAGACAGAGCCGAATAAAGGCGCAATAATGCCAAACTGACCTTCATCAGGATTCCACTGCGTCCCGATCAGGCCATTATCGCCTGACATTAAAACCGGAAGACTTTGAATTAAAAGTGTCAGGAGTATAACGCTGACAATGACAATGGATAAAACAGCACTGCCTTGGCAATAAGCTTTAGTCGCGTCGCGGCGCTTTGAAGCTGGCTTTGCTTTTAATAAGGCCTTCGCTTTTAATGCAGAAGTTGCGCTCACTCAGATACCTTAATATAGCCGGATTCTTCAACGGCCTTTTGTCCTTCGGGGCCTAATAGATAATCTACAAATTTCTGAGCAGGCGGTTTAATATCGCCGCGGGTGATAACCAATAAATCTCGCACAAATGGAAAGCTTCCATTTTGAATATTTTCAAGTGAGGGCTCAACAACTTGTCCGTTATCCAGAATAATTGAAAGCCCTTTGACATCCTCATTCAGCCACGCGAAAGACAGCATACCAATACCAGAATCGCTTTGCGTTAACGCCGTTTGCTCTTCATTATTTGAGCCTGTGACTAAATCAGTTCCTGGTGTTTTGGCTTTAGGGTTTCCCATCACCACGCCCATAAATATCTGCCGCGTGCCTCGGCTAGCCTCTTTATCGACCGCGAAAATCGCGCGGTCAGGGCCGCCAAATTCTGCCCAATTATCTACACGCCCTGAATAGATATCTGCGATTTGCGCGAGCGTTAGTGCCTTTACGCCTGCCTCATATATTTCAGATGAAATCGTCGGCACAACGGCGTCGCGTCCAATGGCTATTCTTTTAAAATCAATCGTTTTAAATCTTTCTAGCTCACTATCGGTGATATCGCGCGACATCATGCCAATATCCGTTTGCCCTTCGGCCAGTTGGTTAAAACCGCTGCCTGAGCCGCCTGCATTGACAACAACTGTCGTGCCCGTCTCAGCCACAAATTGATCCGCAGCAAGCGAGACAGCCGGCAGCACTGTCGATGAGCCTGAAACATTGACGGCTTCAGGCGCCGAACACGCCGCTAGGATGAGAGCTGAAAGTGCAAATACAGATTGCTTATACATAAAACCTTATCATCCTCAAAATTCACTAGAGCAAAGAGATAACCCATCAAAAGACTTAAGTCCTTAAACTTAAATCAACTAAACGTGAACACATATTCTGCGCCGGGCAGCATAAACTTATCCCCAGCCTCAACCGCGCGAATTGCCCTTGGCATTTACGCCTTTTACGTTATGTTACGGGCTCTAACTGGTCTTGCCTCGCGCAAGGCCTTTTTCAACAGATTTTAGTCAGGCTGAGAAGATGAGACTTTCTATTGAGCGCGCCGCACTTTTAAAGGCGCTGGGACATGTCCAAAATGTTGTGGAACGCCGCAATACGATCCCTATTTTATCCAATGTGTTGATGAGTGCTGAGGACGGCAAAGTTACGCTTGTCGCGACGGATTTAGATATTGAAATCTCTGAAGACACCGCAGCCGATATCGGCGCGCCAGGGCAGATTACCGCCCCCGCCCATACGCTTTACGATATTGCGCGTAAGCTCCCTGACGGGGCGCAGGTCTCGCTCCAGATAAATGCGGATGACCGCTTGGATATTGATGCAGGACGGTCGCACTTCACCCTCCCGCTTTTGCCATCAGGTGACTTTCCGAAGATGACAGCGGACGGCTTTACCCATAATTTTGTTCTCAAAGCCGCCGAGCTACGCCGCTTGATTGATAAAACACGCTTTGCGATTTCGACGGAAGAAACGCGCTATTACTTAAACGGGATTTATGTCCATGCTCATGACGGAGCGTTGCGGGCTGTTGCCACAGATGGTCACCGCTTGGCACTCGCCGAGATGGACATCCCGCCAGGCGCTGAAGGTTTGCCAGGCGTGATTATACCTCGCAAGACCGTGGCCGAAATTCGCCGCCTCATTGATGGCGGTGACGCCGATGTATCGCTCTCTGTCTCAGAAGCGAAAATTCGTTTCCATTACGGCTCTGCAGTTCTGACGTCCAAACTCATTGACGGCACCTTCCCAGATTATGAGCGCGTTATTCCTAAAGGAAATGAGAAAGAGCTGACGATTGATAATAAAGTCTTTGCGGATGCGGTAGACCGCGTGGCGACGATTTCCGCTGAAAAGTCGCGCTCAATTAAAATCTCTCTAACTCAGGATAATCTGGCCCTGACCGTCAATAATCCTGAGAGCGGAAACGCCCATGAGGAATTAATGGTGGATTACAGCGCCGACCCGCTGGAAATTGGCTTTAACGCGAAATACTTGCTCGATGTGGCTGGCCAGATTGAAGGCCGTGACGCAACGTTTTTCCTCGACAGTCCCGCCTCGCCTGCTTTGGTAAAAGACGCAGAAGACCCCGGCGCACTCTTTGTGCTGATGCCGCTTCGCGTCTAAGCCGCGGGCACGCTGTGGCCCATATTGGTTCTCTTCGTCTTACGGATTTTCGCTCTTACCCCTCGCTTGATATTGCGCTGACTGGCGCGCCCGTTGTGCTGTTTGGGCCGAATGGCGCAGGCAAGACCAACCTTTTAGAAGCCGTCTCATTTCTCTCCCCTGGACGCGGATTACGCCGTGCCAAGATGGATGACCTTGCACGGCGCGAGGGAGATAAGGTCGCGGCGGCTTGGGGAATTAATGCCAGCATTGGCGACACGCGCGTGTCTGTCGGGCAAGTGCCTGAATATCCTAAGCGGCGCATTGTAAGGCTAGATGGAAAGAATGCGACAGGCCCGCAGCTCGCCCAACTCTTGACGTTGATGTGGCTCACCCCCGCCCAAGATAGGCTTTTCACAGGGCCCGCTTCGGACCGCCGCAAATTTATGGATCGTTTCTCCTTAGTTCATGCCCCCTCCCACGGCATGGCGAGCCTGCGTTATGAAAAGGCCCGCTCGGAACGTAACCGCTTGCTCTCTGACGGCATTACGGATCGCGGATGGTATGACGCGCTAGAAGCCGACATGGCCACGCAAGGCGCCCATGTCGCTCAAGCCCGCGCCATCACTGTCACGCGGCTTATCGAAGAAATAGAAAGCCGCGCCGCCGCCAAAGCTGATGACATTTTTCCTAAAGCCGTCGTCGCGCTGGAGGGAGAAGCAGAAGAACAATTCCAAAGCGGCTTACCTTTTGAAGATGTTGAGGCCTTTATCAAAAGCTCCCTCGCCTCCGAGCGCCCGCTCGACCAACGCGCGGGGCGAACATTAAAGGGCGTGCATAAATCCGACTTACGGGTGCGCCATGCCGAGAAAAACATGCCCGCTGAGGATTGTTCAACGGGGGAGCAAAAAGCGCTATTGATAGGCCTCACCCTCGCCCATGCCCGCGCCCAAGCCGATAAAGCGCCGATACTTCTGCTTGATGAAGTCGCGGCCCATCTGGATATTGACCGCCGCGCCGCCCTCATAGAAGAGCTAATCGCGTTAGGCACACAGGTTTTTATGACAGGCACCGACGCCTCACTCTTCGAAGCCTTTAAAGGCCGCGCACAGATGTTCGAAGTCCGCGAAGGCGTAGTTTCAGAATCATAACCCTTATTTTGGGCATAGCGCTTCGTAGCTGTATTAGCTTGCGCAGAAATTAGGCAATAGCCTATTTCGAGCACAAGATGATGCAGATACGAAGATGCTATGCCCAAAATAAAAGTGGTCCGTCACTCGAAAGTGACGGACCGACGATACCGAAACGGGGCGCAATGTCCGGTACCGAAATCGAGCCCCCAGAGCTCAAACTCAAGTTATTCTTAACTCGTAGGGGCTTATTATGCGGCGCTACATGAACCCTATCTGAACAAGATACAACCCCCTAATACAGTACTTTTTTCAGTAGAATTTCGCCTATATTTTTTGTGTTTAAAGCGCCGCAGGGTAAGGTATTGTTAACGCTACTCATTACCTAAATTTGAACCCCTTTTTGATAAAAAGAGCCCATGAATATGGGGCATATTATCATGGGAATAGGCGGTTTTGTGCTGCTGGCTTATGCGGCAACGCAGGATAACCCCTTTGCAAAGAACAGTTCTGAAGTCATTTCCGTCGATCCAGAGACGCAAAGTTTCACGGTGTCTGATAATAAGCGCTATTTTGAGTATCAGCTCTCAGCAGAGAAAAGCGTCATACACGGCATCGCCACGATGACGCAATCCCAGCGCGGCATAAAAGATGCGGGCGCTCTAATCACGCTTCATTATTTTGACGAAAAATCAGCGAAGAAATTCTCGCAAAAATATGCAGGCTCAGGGCAGTGCCCCGCGCCTTTTTTCAATCGTCATGCAAAGCAAAAATTGCTGATGGCGAGCAATCCTGAAATTGCCGAAAAACTTAGAGCGTGGAAGAACGGCGCTTATAAAGATGTCTCGGGATGGCAGGATTTCAAATTGACCGGACGCTGCTTGACCAAGACGATTAAAGCCGAGGTTAAGGGAAAGCCCGTGCGGTTACCCAGAAACTTTTACAGCCGTTGTCTGACATTCCACGTTGAGGCGATTGAATACAGCCCTCGCAACGTCAGCAGTTAACGCCGTAACAAGCTTGGCAGATGACCCGCCTCACCGGCCGCCTCTTTCATAAAAAATGTCTGCGCAGGCTTAAAGCGGTTCACTGCCGCTAACCCTAAACGGCGGGCATGACGCAGGGGCGCGATATTATTGGAAAATAAGCGGTTGAGCATATCCGTTGTCATGCCCAACATTTTATTATCAAAATTGCGCCACGCCTCATAATCACCAATAGCCGCGCCGCCAAGGTCAAGCCCAACAAAGCGGCTCTCCGCGACCACATCCGCTAAGGCCGCCGCATCGCGCAGTCCCATATTCAATCCCTGCCCCGCTATGGGATGAATGGCGTGAGCCGCATCCCCGACTAAAACGAGCCTCTGATCTGTGTAACAATCTGCCATCTGCAGGCTTAGCGGAAAGGCTTGGCGAGGGGCGCATAGACTTATCTCCCCCAGAGATCCGCCAATGCGCCGTGACAGTTCAGCCGTAAATGCCATCTCGTCCAACGCCATCGCCGCCTCAATCGCCCGCGCCTTATCTGACCACACAATGGAACAGCGCTGCCCCGTCAATGGCAATAGCGCCAAAGGGCCGCCTGCGAAAAAGATTTGGTGGGCTACCCCGTCATGCGGGAGCTCATGCTTAAACGTCGTCACAACCGCCTTTTGATCATAGCCAAAACGCTGCACATCAATTCCCGCCTCTCGGCGAAGGCTAGAATTACGTCCATCTGCCGCCACAAGCAACGAGGCCGTTAAAACGGTCTTGTCTTTCAATGTGACCGTCACGCCTTTAGCGTCTCGGTCTGTGTTTGAAATATGCACAGGGGCCTGTAGAGTTGTATTTTCATTATCCCTAACAGCGGTCAGCAGAGCAGGCTTGAGCTGATTATTCTCAACCATATATCCCGTTGGGCCGCCCAAATCCGCGCTATCAAAATGAAGCGTTAGGGGCGAAACATCGCCAACAGCCCCATCTGCAATCAACATATCTGTAATGGGCTGAACATGGCCCTCTAGCCGCGCCGCAATGCCCAAATGTTCAAACATGGCATAGCTACTGGCGGCGACTGCGGAGGCGCGGCCATCATCCGCCTTTGCAGGGTCAGCGGCATCGAGCAGGCAGATTGACGCCCCTTTATGTGCGCAAGCCAAAGCCGTGGTTAAGCCTACCAGACCTGCCCCGATAATGATGATATCAAAATCCATTTTCATGACCCGCTTTTATCTGCCGCATACGGTTTTGACCATGGGGCGTTTTGCACAAATTTATCAGAGAAATTATCAGGGAAATTATCAGAGAAATCATCTGTGTCTTAACCTCATCTTTACGCCCCGCCTTCACATTATATTAGGATTATTTTTTAGGGTTTTGACAGGAATTTGCCCATGCCGCCCAGCGCTACTGCCACTGATTATGACGCCGGATATGCCCATCAGCTGATGGAAGATTTAAATATGTCTGCGGGCGGCGCCTTTAAGCGGGCAATTATTGCGCTGCTTCTTTGCGCGATTGGCGCATTTGTTTTGATATCTGTGCTCTCTTATAACCCGTTTGATTCAACGGGTGATACGGCGGGCATCGGCAGCGTCCAAAACTTAATGGGCCGCCCAGGAGCCAAGCTGTCTAATGTGCTGTTACAAGTCTTTGGCTGGGGAACCATCCTCGCCGCAGTGCTCACGCTTTACGCAGGGGTGCGCGGTATTTTTCGTCCGCGCAAAAAAGATACAAGAGCTGACACCGTCCGTAGAGCGCTAATCTGGTTTGGCGCCGTTATATTCGGCACGGCGACACTCTCGGCATTTCCTATCCCGCAAAGCTGGCCGATGGGTAGCGGGCTTGGCGGCTGGATTGGCGATAGTATTTATCTAAACGCCAAAGGCACTCTGGATCATTTTAACCTCCCCTTGTCTGGCCTAGTTGTTGCTTTCATAACTTTCATTGCCGCAGGGTTTTGCTTGGGACGTTTTCTCAATATCGTCGCCAAAGATTTGATTGATATATGGGACGCCGCCGGATTGGTCTGGGCCTATATTCGCATTGGCATTGATAAGATGGCTATCTTTGTCACGAAACTGTTTAAGAAAAACTATGTTGAGCCGATGGGCGCGTCAGATTCGATTGATAATCTTTACCGTACGCTTCCGGATACGCCTCAAGCTCCTGCTGCTAAGCCTAAGCCCAAGCGCCTACGCAAACCAAAAGCGGCGGCAAAGCCTGCAGCTAAAGCTCCGGCCAAGAAAAAGCGCAAAGCCGCGCCTAAGAAACCGCAATTTAATTTTCCCGAAGGCTCCGACTTTGTCCTGCCCGGCCTTGATCTTTTGAAGGTTCCGCCGCCCCGCTCTGCCGTCACCGATGAAGGCGCTCTACAACGTGCGTCTAACAATCTGCATAAGGTCATGGCCGATTATGGTATTGAAGGCGAAATGGGCGCAGTACGTCCCGGCCCTGTTGTCACGCTCTTTGAATTTGAACCGGCCCCCGGCGTCAAAAGCCAGCGCGTAATTAATCTCTCAGATGATATTGCGCGAAATATGTCCGCGCAATCTGCGCGTATTGCCGTTGTGCCGGGCCGCAATGCTATGGGCGTAGAAATGCCCAATCGCCGCCGCGAAACGGTCTGGCTGCGCGATATGCTTAATTCTGAATTATTCAAAAATACGGAAATGGCGCTTCCGCTTATTCTCGGCGAAGATATTGGCGGCGCGCCTTTCATTACCGACCTGTCTAAAATGCCTCACTTGCTCATTGCGGGTACAACGGGTTCAGGTAAGTCCGTTGGCGTCAACGCGATGATACTCTCGCTGATGTACACGCTCACCCCTGAGCAATGTAAGTTCATCATGATTGACCCTAAAATGCTTGAGCTCTCTGTCTATGACGGCGCGCCGCATTTGCTCGCCCCTGTCGTAACAGAGCCGAAAAAAGCTGTGGTCGCCTTAAAGTGGACCGTTCGCGAGATGGAAGACCGCTACCGCAAAATGTCAAAAATGGGCGTGCGGAATATGGCGGGCTATAATGAAAAAGTCGCTGAAGCTAAAGCCAGCGGCGAGGTTATGACCCGCACCGTGATGACGGGATATAATAAAGAAAGCGGTGAGCCTGAATATGAAACGGAAGAATTAAACTTCGAGCCTATGCCATTTATTGTCGTTATCATTGACGAAATGGCTGACCTGATGATGGTCGCCAAAAAAGATATCGAAGGCTCTGTCCAGCGCCTCGCGCAAATGGCGCGGGCCGCCGGTATTCATATGATTATGGCAACCCAACGCCCGTCCGTTGATGTGATTACGGGCACGATTAAAGCCAACTTCCCAACGCGTATTTCTTTCCGTGTCGGCTCTAAAATCGACAGCCGTACTATTCTTGGCGAACAAGGGGCTGAGCAGCTTCTCGGCAATGGCGACATGCTCTTTATGGGCACAGGGCGTCCGCGCCGCCTTCACGGGCCGTTCGTCTCGGACGGAGAAGTTGAGCAAATTGCGAATTTCGTCAAAGCCCAAGGCGCGCCGAGCTATCTGGAAGACATCACAACGGAACGCGAAGAAGGGCCAAGCGACCCCACTCTGGCAGGCGGCGGCAGCGAAGGTAATTCCCTCTTTGATCAAGCTGTGGCCATTGTCGCCCGCGACCGCAAAGCCTCGACCAGCTATATTCAGCGCAAGCTCTCTATCGGCTATAACCGCGCCGCGGATTTAATAGAGCGCATGGAAACTGAAGGCATGATCGGCGAAGCCATGTCAGGCGGCAAACGCGAAATATTCCTACCTGAAGCGGAAGGCTTTTAGCTTAGAGCGACTTTATTTCAGCTCTTCATTATTGTCGGTATATCGGACACGGAAGCCAGACTTTTATTAAACCTGAATCTATTGTTGCTGGACGTGAATATCGACTTTTATCGACTCCCCGCTTCCGCCTTGTGTAAGGCCTGAAATAGGCGCGGCAGACGAATAATCAAGCCCTGTTGCTACGCGCACATAACGGGCGTCAGGGGAAATTTGATTAGAGACGTCAAAGCCTGTCCACCCCAAATTCTCAAGATAAACTTCAGCCCAAGCATGGGTGGCATCTTGATCAACGCGGTCATTCATCATCAGATAACCGCTGACATATCTTGCAGGTAATCCGGCTTGGCGGGCGATTGATATAAAAATATGGGCATGATCCTGACACACACCGGCCCCTGAGCCTATGGCTTGCTCCGCCGTGCTGATGGCCGTTGTCTGGCCGGTTTGATAACTGACTAGCGCGCCAATATTGTGCGAGAGGCCATGCAGGCGCTCGAGCTCTGTTCCCTGCCCCGCAGAAAAAGAGCTCGCTAATTTATTTATCTCAGCGCCGGGATGGGTGAGCGGGGTTTGACGCAAAAAATACCAAAGCGGCGCAAAACCGCCATGCTTGCCGACAATGCCGTTTTTATCATCTACAGTTACGGTGCCTTCACTTTTGACCGTCATTTCCTGCACGCCTTCATCTATGCGAATGAGATGGGTCTTATTGTTATGATGATCCGTAAACTCAGTCTGCAAGCTTGCGCCCTCAAAAGATAAAGACCAATCCTGAACATTCTGCCCGCTGGAGTCTTTGGGCGAGAGCCTGATTTGCTGCAATCCATAGCTGGGCGGCGTTTCAAAACGGTAAGTTGTTAGATGCGTAATATGAAGCTGCATGGCTAATTCGTGAATCTATAATCGGCTTCGATTTGCGCCGCGAGCATTTGATTCTTAACTAGAAACTCACCAATAAATTCATGCAGGCCATAATCGAAAACGGCATCTATACTTTGAGACGATAGCTCCCCTAAAATATCAGCAGCCATTTTTTGGCTCGGCAGGTTAGAGCCATAAACATTGCTCAGATGGAAAAGGTGTTGCGCCGTTTCCCATTCACACGTGGCTAAAGAGCGCGGCATGGTGCGGTCTAAAATAAGAAAGTCTGCTATGCCTCGCGGGGTGACAGCTCCTTTGGTCACCCAACGATAAGATCGCTCTGCCGAGACACAGCGTAAAATGGTTTCCCATTGCACATTATCCATAGGCCCGCCAACGACAGAGACGGAGGGCAGCAAGACATAATATTTTACATCTAATATGCGGGCTGTGCTTTCGGCGCGTTCGGTGTAAGTTCCGAGACGGGCAAAGTCATAAATGTCATTGCGCAACATCGTTCCATGCAGCGCGCCTTGAACCAGAGCGCTTCGGCGCCGAATTAATCCAATAATGCCTGGCAGAGTCTTAGGTGTAATGTCGGCTTTCAAACTAGCACAAATATCAAGCCATGCTTCATTGACGGCTTCCCAGACCTCACGCGTCAAGGCCGTGCGAGCCATACGCGCATTAGAGCGCGCAAGTTCTATCATGGATAAGACGCTGGAGGGGTTACTCTTTTCCCGCAATAGAAAATTAATAACCTCAGGGCCATTATAATGCTCATGCAGCGCGTCATATTGCTTAGCGTTTCCCGAAGATTGAATAATCGAGGCCCATTCATCGTCAGCGGATTGAGAGCGCGTGAGCGCAATGTAAAACCCAGCCTCGACAAGCCGCGCCGTGTTTTCACAGCGTTCCATATATCGAAACATCCAAAAGAGAGCGCCGGCTGTTTTTCCTAACATACGCTAAGCCCTCAAGACCCAAGTATCTTTGGTGCCGCCGCCTTGGCTGGAATTCACAACCAAAGAGCCTTTGGTCATTGCGACACGCGTCAAGCCGCCTGGCGTAATGTCGATGCTGTTGGGGCTAACCAATACAAAGGGGCGTAAATCAACATGGCGCGGCGCTAGGCCAGATTTGCTTAAAATCGGTGTCGTGGACAGTGCCAAAGTTGGCTGCGCAATATAATTACTGGGGTTTGCTTTTAGTTTTTTTCTGAAGCGGGATATTTCAACCTTGCTGGCGGCTGGGCCCACTAACATGCCATATCCTCCTGAGCCGTGGACTTCTTTGACAACCAACTCATCTAAATGCTCAAGCACATATTTTAATGAATCCGCTTCTGAACAGCGCCATGTCAGAACATTTTTGAGCTGAGCTGTCTCGCCTGTATAAAACTTTACGATGTCGGGCATGTAAGAATAAATCGCCTTATCATCCGCAATACCCGTCCCTGGCGCATTGGTAATCGTCACGCCGCCTGCGCGGTAAACATCCATAATACCTGGCACGCCCAGCATAGATTCAGGCCTAAAATTTAAGGGGTCAAGATAGTCATCATCCACACGGCGATAAAGCACATCAATCGGGGAATAGCCTTGGGTCGTGCGCATACATACGCGGCCATTTTCAATACGGATGTCATGACCTTCAACTAATTCAGCGCCCATTTGGTCCGCCAAAAAAGCATGTTCAAAATAGGCAGAATTATGAATGCCCGGCGTGAGCACCGCAACCGTTGGCGAGCCCTCACATGCAGCGGGCGCAGAAGCTTCTAAGGACTGACGCAACAGATTAGGATAATTACTGACGCGCTGAACTTTATTTTCGGTGAAAAGCTCCGGAAACATTTGCAGCATCGTCTCTCGGTTTTCCAGCATATAGGAAACACCCGAAGGTGTGCGCGCATTATCTTCGAGCACAAAAAACTCATCTGGGCCCGTACGGACAAGGTCAACCCCGACAATATGGGTATAGACTTTTCCGGGCGGCTCAACGCCGATCATTTGCGGTAGGAACGCTTCATTATTTGAAATGAGCTCGGTTGGAACGATACCCGCCTTTAAAATGTCCTGCTTATGGTAAATATCATAGATAAAGGCGTTAATGGCTTTAACGCGCTGCTCGATACCTCTGGACAGAGTTTGCCATTCCTGCGCAGCGATGATGCGCGGGACAATGTCGAAGGGAATGAGGCGCTCGGCCGCATCTTTTTTCCCGTAAACATTAAAGGTAATGCCGGTGCGGCGAAACACAGCCTCGGCCTCTACCATTTTACGTTTTAGAGTTTTAGGGTCTTGATCGTGAAACCATTTGAAATATTGGGCATAGCTATCCCGCGGCTCCCCATCTTGCCTTAGCATTTCATCAAAAAAGTTCATTCTCCCTCCAACCTCATTATAATATGGGCTAGAGCTGACATTGCAAGTTATTGATATAGTGAGAGAAATTTAGCCTAGGGCCGCACAAATTATGGACGGGACTAAATAGGCAGAGAGTAGCCTAACGCTTCCACGTAAAGGACAAAGCCGCAGCATCTTCTGTAAAGCTGAAATCCTCAGCCGTGGCTTCACGGCGCAGATAAGACAGCGACACATCTGCGTCGCCAATCCGGTAGCCAAGACCCGCTTGGGCGTCGCCAACAATGATACGGTCCTGCAAGTGGAACTGCCCGCTTGTGAGGCGGCCAACAGAATTAGGCGCATAAGTCAGAGCTTCTGCATCGGCACCAGCAAAGAAATACCATGTATTATTGTCAAAATTACCACCTTTGCGAAGGTCTTCGCCGATTTCGACAACAGCGCCAACAACAGCCGATGAGCTTTCATCATTAAAGCGTAAGGCCGCACGGGGCGTTAATGTCAAATCTAGGCCCGTATTGCTACGGCTGGAAAAAGCCTTGGCATATCCAAAGTCCAGCGTTTCTTCGCGCGACAAGCACCCTTCGCCGCCCGTTAGGCAGCCTGTATCAGATATATCGAGGTTAAAGAGCGATGATCCGATGCTTTCCGCCGGCATTTCAAGGCCGCCATTGTTAAATCTAGAATTTTCAACACCAAGATTTAACGTCAGGCCATCTGTCGGCGCAATGATTTTTAACGGCGTATCCGCACTGCTTTTATCTTGCGCGAAAGAGGGAGATGACACAGCCAAACAAGTAGCGGACAGCGCTAAAAGGGCAGCTAAGCCACCTTTTTTAGTGCGCTTGACGCGTGTTTTATGTAGCGACCTTAGTCCCACTTTGGCTTAAACTCCATCTATCACAGCCCTAATCCACCTTACGTAGCAAAGACTGTACCATATTTCCAGCATTATTGTCGCAGTTAAGCGACATTATTTAGTTAAATATAATTTAACGCTGATTAACATAAGCTTAACATAAAAAGTTATTCCGTGATGCATGTCACAAAAACACACAAAAACGCCCCTTTCGGGGCGCTCTATCAAGATTATGTTGTATTTTTTATGACATCTCATGAAAATATGCCGTTTTAGAGCACTTTATATTCATTGTGAGAAGTTTTGAATCGTAAACTTCTGTCTTTCTCAAATAACATCAAGAGCTTAGCCGATTTTTACAGTGAAATTTAGGTTGAAAGGGTAAACATAGGGCCAAATATGCTTGTTTCGACCACAATAAGCTTACGAAATTCTGGACTCCGGAATGCTGCTTCGACTTGTCGGAGCAGCATTCCCAAGTAGGCAAGCGAAGCGCGATAGTCACTTAGGAAGAGCAAGTAATCCTGAGCCTAGTTCCGATTTTATTCTGAAGCCTCCTTTAGCAAAGATGAAATTATCGTGCTGAAAGTATCTGATGTTGTTTCACTTGCACCCGGACTCCCAAATATTGGCTCTCCATCAGTAGAAGGGCAGCTAGTCTCATCAAAAAAGATGTCTAGTAGCAGAGCGCTATCTTCTTCGCGTATATTACAAAGTACTACGCCAAGCCTTTGAGCAGCTGATTCAGGCAACTCATTTCCATGAACTGAAGGCGTGAATAGGTGATCTCGGTGCGCAACAGTTGAAGGTCTATGTAAATCAAGCACTCCATTTGCGGGTATAACATTTATGCCGTGAAGGTTTGCAATAGAGTTTACTTGATTTGTCATCATACCAGCTGCAATTACTACATCATGAATTTCTGTCATCAGTAAGCCTGAGGCTGGCAGACTGTCATCGAAACCATCTTTTGTCCTGTATGTTAAAAGAAGGTACTTCTGATCTCCCGGATCATGAACATCTGAATAATTAATTCTTATTACATCACCGGTTGTAACGGGCCTTAATTTTACATTTGATACATCATTGGAAATCTCTAAAGGTTGAACCCACCCAAGGTATTCTTTTGACCAAGCTAGCATATGAGTTGGTCTATCTGGAGAGACGTAATCCCCGCCCCAACTTCCAGCCCCCATCAATCCCCAATTTGATATACCAGAAGAAACCCGAGGGTTATTTGTATTATACAAGTCCGGTAAAGCGAAGGCATGCCCATATTCGTGGGTAAATACTCCGATTTCGATAATGCTTTTTTTATCACAACTAAGGGCTGGATTGATTAAATATTCTGCAATGCGTATATTTCTATGGATACCATCACTGTCCTTCAGTTTGCTCTTATCATTAGTCTCAAAAACACCCTCTTTGTAATATTTGAGATTATACTTATGCGAGTGAATATCACCTGAACTTTTGCCGCATTCATTTCCTATATTTGGCTGAACAAAAGCAATAAAGTCAACAATCCCATCATCATCCCCTGAATTGGGTTTACCGTCTGGCCCATCATTGTCGAATTGTGCAAAATTGACCTTTTTATCGTTTTCGGTCAAAATTTCAGTCAAAGTTTGACCCAAATCTGAGTTAGTTTCTTTACGATTATATTTGGAGCGCACCCATGGTCGCACTTCACCAGTCAAATTTAGTAATCCACGAGACATATCATTGTAATGAGTGGTAATGGATCTGTCGCCCGGCGCATTTCCATATAAATGTGTTTCTAATACCGAACTGGAGAAAGGAGCCTTGGCGCTATCTGAAAATAGAAAGGGCAAGACAGGAATTTCTACAGTTCCATTAACTGCTGTTGCCCTTTTGATAGGAGGTGCGCCGAATGTTGGCTCATCATCTTCTTTTGTCCGACGTAAGTGATCTCTGATTAATTTTTTTGTAGCAACACGTGTTCTGAAACCATTTCGAATGACATAGTTAGATATCTCTTCTGAAATTTCATATTCAGCTCCTTGGCTATCGGGGTCCAGTGAGGGGGGAGGAGAAGCGATTGCGGGCGAAAAACCTAATGAAATAACTACTCCTGACATTAAAGCCATAATTTGTTTTTTCATGATTTGTGGTCCTTTCTAGATAATTTACTTTTACTGAGCAATACATGGCCCTCTGCCGACCCGACTTGATCCTACTGAACAAGGCGATAATGCTTTGGGGTCAACTTTTATGATTGTCGAGTTGGGTTTCAGATCATTATAATTTAATGAGCCATAATTCCAGATACTCCGAAATGGGTAGAATATTTCATATTCAGTTCCATCTACCAACCAAACTCGTATGCTTGCCTGGCTTACTGCCCCATAACCAAAGTATTCAATTAAGTAGGAGGTTTCAGATTTTCCTTTAGGTACTTTAGGGCTTTTGTAACTGGGAGCATTCCAATGGTACTCCACTCTTTTTAGTTTTTTCATATCTTTTTCCGCCAACTGAAGCCATAAAGAGACTGGATAATAATCTATTCCTTTGGGCGTCTGACCAGCTGCATTATGACCAACTGTACCCCTTAAAGAGCTAGCTAATTTTTCTCCGAACGCGTATTTTTCACCATAACCCGCGGCTGGATATGAAATGGCGGGAGCGCCAAAAACGGATTCAGGGTCGTCAGTAGATTCTGCTGCGGCCCCATATTCTTTTTCCTCAGGCGACGTCGCCACTGAAACGCTTGGTGTTACACCAGTAGACTCTACTAAATCTCCAAGTTTCGCGGTCCAAAGCCAGACATTTTTACGCTCTACAACTTCATCATCTATCCACCCAAAGCCCAAATCTCCCCAATCTAATCCATGCGAATTTATAACTTTAAAACCGCGAGTGTCGTCATACCCAATAATAACCATGGAGTGGAACGCATCGTTAGGAATTACTTCATTCAAAATCTGTTTTAAATCTTTAGTTTGGAAGTTTGATGGATAAATTCCAGAACGGTAATTTGCAAAATTCGGCCCTGTGGGCATACCAATTACCACTGGCTGCTTTGACGAGGCAATAGCATCTCTAACTCTAGTAACTATGTCTTTGCCTGAGCCCGGACCGTTTATGCGTTCAACATCTTTGAGCTTTCTTCTCGGAAATGTTTGAATAATATTACTTATATTGATTTTATCACATCGCTTGGGATCAAATGGGAATGCGCTAGCTCGTGGCACGCCATAGGAAGTTAACATATTAATAATTACGGAAGGCTTTACACCATAATTACATTGTCCCTGAGGCTCTTCCTCTTTTGTCGAGTTATAAAGATATGCCGCGCTGTAAGGTTCAGGCAACCGTCGAGTTTTCTGGGCTTCTAGTGAAGTTATCATTGCATGAGCGAATGCGAAGCCCATACAAGAATATTGTGTCCCTTGTTCTCCAGGATTTGGAAAAAACTGCGCTATGCTATCTTGCTTCGGAGGAGGCCCATTAATCTTGCCAAAATGTGTATTAGTAAGAGCAAAGCTATTAAACTCATCTGGAGTTGGTGGAATAAAACCAGTAGTTTGAGAATATGCTATATTTGAAGAACCAAGAAACCCCAGTAAAAGAAATGCGTAAAATCGTTTCTTTCGCAGCTCCACAGCATTCCTCCAATTTGTTAATAAGAGTAACCATATCAAAGAATTTACTTCAAGTTTAAAATGCAACTAGGTTCTAAGTTTACGGCTTTAAAAATAAAATAACCCCCTGATACTAAAGAGTATTAGGGGGCTATACTTTACGTTTATACAAACTTCCGGCTACTGACAGGACAGACACTCTGCATAATTCGTGGGCGCGGCTTTGGCCATGGCTTTTTCCATTTCTGTCATTTCTGCCTTGTCTTCAGACCCTGCGAAAGCGGCGCGTTGAACGGATTTGGAGCGGCAATAGTAAAGCGATTTCACGCCTTTTTCCCAAGCTTGCCAATGCAGCATGTGAAGATCCCATTTATCAACATCACCCGGAAGGAAAATGTTCAGGCTTTGCGCCTGACAGATATAGGGCGCGCGGTCAGCGGCATGTTCAATCACCCAGCGCTGATCGATTTCAAAGGCTGTGCGAAATGTCGCTTTTTCGTGATCGTCCAGCTCGTCCATGAATTGAACAGAGCCTTCATTTTCCAAAATAGAGCCCCAGACTTCATCTGTATTCAGACCCTTTGTCTCTAGCAGATCCTCGAGCAAGCGGTTCTTGACGGTGAAAGATCCCGACAATGTTTTATGCGTATAGATATTAGCCGGAATAGGCTCGATACCTGCAGAGGTTCCGCCGCAAATGATGGAGATAGACGCCGTCGGCGCGACTGCCATTTTATGAGAGAAACGTGCTTTCACGCCCGCTTCAGCCGCATCAGGGCACGCCCCGCGTTCGTTAGCAAGTTTCACCGAAGCCGCATCTGCGCCGCGGCGAATATGGCGGAACAGACGGTTATTATAAGCTTTAGCCATCGCGCTTTCAAACGGAATGCTTTTGCTTTGCAACATTGAGTGAAAACCCATCAGGCCGAGACCTACGGAACGCTCCCGCGCGGCGGAATATTTAGCGTCTGCCATAGACTCAGGTGCATTATCGATGAAATCCTGCAGGACATTATCAAGGAAACGCATAATGTCTTCGATGAAGCCTTCTTCATTCTTCCACTCGTCATATTTTTCAGCATTGACAGATGAGAGGCAGCAAACGGCCGTGCGCTGCTTGCCATATTTATCGCGGCCTGTTGGCAGCATGATTTCAGCGCAAAGATTTGATTGCTGAACGCGCAGACCTTGGTCACGCTGATGCTTGGCGAGCGCGTCATTCACTGTGTCAGAGAAAACCATATAAGGCTCACCTGTTTGAAGGCGCATTTCGAGAATTTTCTGCCAAAGCTTACGGGCCGAAATTTCTTTAATTGTTTCGCCAGTATGCGGGCTTTTCAGGGCAAAATCTGTCCCGTCCTTAACCGCTTCCATAAAGGCATCCGTAATGTTTAGGCCGTGGTGTAGGTTAAGCGATTTGCGGTTAAAGTCACCGGACGGCTTACGGATTTCAAGAAACTCTTCAATTTCCGGATGGTGGATGTCCAGATAGACAGCAGCAGAGCCGCGGCGCAGCGAGCCTTGCGAAATAGCAAGGGTCAAGCTGTCCATCACGCGGATGAAAGGAATAATGCCAGATGTCTTACCCGCGCAGCCAATTTTTTCGCCGATTGAGCGCACATTGCCCCAATATGTCCCGATGCCGCCGCCATTAGAGGCAAGCCAAACATTTTCTGTCCAAGCCCCAACGATTGAATCAAGGCTGTCATCCACAGCGTTCAGGAAACAAGAAATTGGAAGACCGCGATCCGCGCCGCCATTTGAGAGAACGGGTGTCGCGGGCATAAACCAAAGCTGCGACATGTAATCATAAAGACGCTGAGCGTGGGCCGTGTCATCGGCATAGGCGACAGACACGCGGGCAAACATATCTTGATAGGACTCTTCAGGTAGAAGATAGCGGTCGACAAGGGTCTTCTTGCCGAAATCTGTCAGAAGCTCGTCACGTTCACGGACTTGCTTGACCGCTTCGATGCGCTGCTCTTTAACAATCGCCGGTTTCGCAGGGGCTTTTGCCCGAATCGTGACTGTTTGCTGCTCAATGGCTTCCAACTCTGTTTCTACAGACGGTGCCACAAATGCGTTCATTGAATTTTCTGACATATTACTTCCCTTTTTCTCCCAGTTTGCGGACGATTTGAATCGCTCCGCCTTAAAATTTAACGTCAAAATTTCCTTGCTATGCCTAGCCAAGGCATCACATGGAAATTGGTCTGAATGGAAAACCCCGGAATACCCCCCGGTACGTTTCGTTACTACATATAGTGTTGATTTGCCTCCATCCGTCAATACCTAGTGTATCAAAAAAGGAAATTTTTTATTAACGAGGGCTTAAATTGTTGAGATTTCTGTGAATTTTTTATGACGGTTCCGAAATGACCACGGTCAAGCCCCTGTCAAATCGAAGTATTATTATGAGGTCCCACACTAAAACGCTCGCTTCAGTAGGCGTGAGGCGTAAATACACCGCAAAACGGATAAGATTCGCGGCCTTAAATTTCTCAACAAGATGTTTGCATATAATGTCAGCGTAATTATTCTTATCCTATGAAAATTCTCGTTGTCACAGATGCTTGGACGCCTCAGATGAACGGTGTAGTGCGCACACTGGCCATGACCATTGGCGCGCTGCGCGAAAAAGGACATGTTGTGGAGGTCATTGCGCCGTCAGATGGCTATTGGACAATGCCGCTCCCGACCTATCCCGATATTCGTTTGGCCCCATTTGCCAAATCCGATGTTGCGCGGCGGATTGTAAGCTTTGCCCCCGAAGCCATCCACATCGCAACAGAAGGCCCGCTGGGACAGGCGTCGCGCGCGCTCTGCCTCAAATGGGGTATGCCGTTCACCACCAGCTATCACACCAAATTTCCTGAATATATAAAGGCGCGCTTTCCCTTTGTCCCGCTCAGCTTGCCTTATAAATTTGTGCGCAGTTTTCATAATAGCGGCGGGCGCACCATGGTCACGACGCCCTCCATGGTCGATTTTTTGGATGAGCAGGGCTTTACCAATTTGGCCCCTTGGGCGCGCGGCGTGGATACGGTTCAATTTCACCCTAATAAACGCTTCGCCCCTGAGGACGTCTATAAAGATTTACCCCGTCCGATTTTCGTCAATGTTGGGCGCATTGCCGTTGAGAAGAACATCGAAGCCTTCCTCAAGCTCGACCTTCCCGGCTCTAAAGTCATTGTCGGGGACGGCCCGCAATTAGAGCAGCTGAAAAAGAAATATCCTGATGCTCATTATCTGGGCGCAAAGTTCGACCTTGAGCTCGCCCGCCATTTTGCTGATGCAGATGTGTTCGTCTTCCCGTCCAAAACCGATACATTCGGACTTGTCATTATAGAAGCCATGGCGACGGGCACGCCTGTTGCCGCTTATCCTGTGACCGGGCCTGTTGACATTATCCCCGGCAGCCGAGCCGGCATTGTAGAGGATGACTTACAAGCCGCCTGCCTCGCCTGTCTGGATTTAAAGCGCAAAGACGCCGCCGCTCACGCGCAAAATTATAGCTGGGAGAATGTCAGCCAGGTTTTCTTTGATTACCTGACGCCTGAATATGAGCCCGTCGCAAGGCGGCGCTGGCGGCGGATGCGGCGCATGATGAAACTAGGCGCATCGCCTTATCATTTTTTTAAAAGGAATACGCGCCGCCTCTGGCGATTGGTTCGCGGTAAATCTGTCCCGGATTAGTAACTACACATGTTGATCAACAAGGATCGGATTCCCATCCGGGTCTTGAATAACAAATGATGCGGGGCCGCTGCTGGCTGAGTCGGCTTCTGTCATAAAGGCAATACCGTCTTTTTTTAGCTCAGCCTGTAAGTCACGTATATCCGTATAGCTGTCCAAGCTTTGCGCATTTTCATCCCAACCCGGATTAAAAGTCAGCATATTTTTTTCAAACATGCCTTGGAACAATCCAATGACTGTGATGCCATTTTTTAAAATAACCCAGTTCTGAGTGATATCGCCTCCGAAAGGTTGAAAGCCAAGTTTCTCATAAAACGCTTTGCTAACTTTAACATCTTTAACGGCAAGGCTAATTGAAAAATTTCCGAGTTGCATAGCAACCTCCTTTATATTGAACGGGCCCAAAATTTTGGCTTATGCAAAATCAAGGCACATATTAGAGTTACAATAAAACCCATGGGGAATATTTCTGTGAAGGTCACAGGGATACGATAAAAGGGCCGCGAATAATCGCTCTTCATTTTAGTCATCTTATCCATGAATTGAGATAACGCTTCACCGGACACACCTTTAGCTTTTTTAAGCTCAATAAGATGGTCTGTATAAACCCCGATAAATTGATGGTCCGTCACGGCGAGATAAATTTCCCAAATAATGACATAAGCCACCCCTGCAAAGAATGACATTGCAAGACCCAGAACTAACGCCTTTGAAAATTTAATGACGCCGCCTTGCTCACGGTCGCGAAAGCGCTTCATTCCAATAAACAGAAGCGACAGAATAAGAAACATGAGTAGGAAACCTACCGTTTGTGATCCCGCGCTACTTTCTAGCCCCATAAAGGTAAAGCCTGCAATCATCATTGAGATAATTAAAAACCCGGCCAGCCCGCCATAGATAATGGCTATCGTCCAAAAGCTTGAGCGCTGCGATGATGTCTCCATGTCTATTCCCCTTATATTGAATTCACCCTGATTATGATGAAGCGATGGCCAGAGTCACTCGCCCGGATGGGTGAATTCGACGATCTCACCCATATTCTGAGGCATTTAAAGAGAGTTTCGCAGCTTCAGTCACGGCTTGCGTTCTGTTTCTCACGCCGAGCTTTTCATAGAGATTGGCAAGATGTGTTTTAATGGTGTTGGGCGAGAGGCCCAAATCACGGGCTATTTCCTTATTGCTTTTACCCGTTGCTAAGATGCCGAGCATTTGGATTTCGCGGCGTGTTAAACCCAGCGCTTTGATAGCTTTAAGATTAGGGCCGGAAGACACAAGAGGGGTTTCCGGTTTGCGTTGACGCTCTACCCAAATTCCAAGCCCCGCAAATATGACCGCCACGACCAAGCCGTAAACCTCAAGTCCTATATCACGCATCCAAAAACGGTAATCCAACCATGTCAGAACAAAGCCTGCGACGGCTAGAAACAGGCCATAAATAATAACCATCTTGCGCATGGAAAGATGATGGCAGATATTAACACCTTTGGAAAGACGCTCTTAAAACGGGCGCTTTAAATACATCTGCGTATAATAGCCATGAGGTTTGATGGCGACCAATTCCCAGCCTTCCATACCCATTCGGTTAAGTCTTTCCGAAATCTGACCATCTACCTTTTTGGGTTTGTAGCTCCACATACTTTGTTTGATAGTTTCGACTTTATACTGCCACTTTCTGTCTTTCATATTGCTCTCCTCTTATGTCTTATCTTGAGGCTTAGTTTTCACCGCCTTGGACTTTGTTTCTTTAAGCCGCCCTGATTTTCGCAAAGCATCGCGCAGAACATATTCGATCTGCGCGTTGACAGAGCGCAGCTCATCATCCGACCAGCGCTGCATTGCTTTGAGCACATCAGCATTGATGCGCAGGGGATATGCTTTTTTCGCCGCCATCTTGGAATCGCTCTAGTAAAGCGATCCTGTGTTCACGACGGGTTGTGTGGCTTTGTCTGAACAGAGCACGACGAGCAAGTTAGACACCATTTGCGCTTTGCGCTCATCATCCAACTCAACAATGTCTTTGGCCTGTAAAGCTTCCAGCGCGTCTTCGACCATACCCACCGCGCCTTCGACGATTTTCTTACGCGCGGCAATAATCGCGCCGGCTTGCTGACGCTGTAACATCGCGCCCGCAATTTCAGGCGAATAGGCCAGATGCGAAATACGGCTTTCAATCACGTGGATACCCGCTTTTGATAAGCGGTCCTGAATTTCTTGACGCAAGCGCTCAGAGATTTCAGCTGGGTGCGAGCGAAGACTAATTTCTTCAGGGCCGTGCTGATCATAAGGATAGCTTGTCGCCATGGCGCGAATTGCGGCTTCGGACTGTATCTGCACAAAACTCTCATAATCATCGACATTGAACACGGCTTCGGCGGAGTCGTTGACTTCCCACACCACAATAGCGGCAATTTCAATCGGCGAGCCATCCAGTTCATTGACCTTCAATTTTCCAGATTCAAAGTTACGCACCCGCAGGCTGATTTTCTTTTTCGTGAAAAACGGATTGTTAAAACGCAGGCCCGGCGTGCGCACCGTGCCGACATATTTCCCGAACAAGCTTAAAACGGCAGATTGATTAGGCTCCACCTTATAAAGGCCTGAAAATCCTAATAACACTAAAGGTATTCCAAGAAATGGTATCGCGACCCGGCCTAATTTGGAAAGGCCTTGGCCTCCAACGACAATGGCTGCCCCGACAACAATCAACACTAATAAAAACATCAAAAACGGAATCCCGCTTACTGATTTTACTTCATTCTCTCTAATCTCACTCATATCTCTCTCCTTCTCTAATATTATAAATTGATATCATTTTGATATCATATTGTCAATATTGGAATGACGCGGCCCTTTTGCAAGGGGCTAGAGCTAAAAACGAAGGGAAGGCGCGCGGCGCAAACAGGGGACTTGCCCTTTACAGCCGAAAGGCTTATGGCCCCGCCCATGTTTGAACTTGAGATATTCTTGTCGGCCTTTGCCGTGCTTTTTGTGATTATCGACCCGCCGGGTTGCGCGCCGATTTTTGCAACATTGACGAATGGCACGACGCGCAAGCACCAAAGAACGATGGCCTATAAGTCCGTCTTTGTGGCCTCCATCATCCTATTCGGCTTTGCCTATGTCGGGGAATTTGTCTTTTCCAAATTAGGAATAAGCTTAGACGCGCTTCGCATAGCCGGCGGGATCATGCTCTTTATGATTGGCCTGAACATGGTCTTTGAAAAACGCACAGAGACACGCGAAGACCGCGCCGAAGTCGCTTTAGAGGAAGCTTCCAGTCCTGAAGATATTTCGGTCTTTCCGATGGGCATTCCGATGATTGCCGGGCCCGGCACGATGGCGTCACTCTTAATTCTGATGGGCAAGACGGATACTTTGGCAGGCCAAATTTCCGTTTTAGCCGCTTTGACGCTCACATTAATTTTGACGCTACTGACCTTCCTCGTCGCAGGCCCGCTCATGAAGCTAATGGGTAAAAGCGTGACGGATGTTCTCACCCGCGTGCTCGGCGTGCTGCTAGCAACCCTTGCCGCGCAATTTATTCTCGACGGTGTAAAAGGCGCTTTGTTTTAGGCTTAGCGCAATTTTAAGGGCTTATCTTTATAATAGGCTCTATGAGATGCTGGGGTCATATCGCTATTTTACTAACGCTTTGCGGCGCGGGCGGGGCTTTAGCGGCAGATAATGAAGACCTAGTTTACGCGGAAAAATTGGCGAAAGCGCATGTCGTTCACCGCCAAGGCTATCTTTATCATATACGTGAAGATTATGACACGGCCTATAAACTCTATGAAAAAGGCGCCGAGCTCGGTTTGGCAAAGCCAGAATTGGGAATGGGCCGCATTTTGGCTTTTGATCGCAAGAACCACCATAATTATAAAAAGGGCCTGCCTTGGTTTATCCGCGCCGCCGCGCCGCGAGACATCAGTCAAGGGCAAGGGTTTGCTCAGGCCCAAAAACAAGCCAAAGATTATCTGGACTGGTATTGCCGTAGCGGCGCCGCCGAATTTCCCGAAGGCCATCCCTTTGCCAATAAACCTGAATGCTTGGAAGGGCGCGGTAAAGCGTTGTTATCTGGCAAGCGCCGCGTCAAGAAAGATTACGCGCAGGCTCAGGCATATCTGGAACGCGCCGTCGCTGCAGGCCGAGACACCGCCCGCGTACCATTAGCGCAAGCCATAGAGCTGAATGTACCGCCCCCGCCTCGCAATTACGGAAAAATTGCCGGAGGCATCGCAGGACTGTTACTCTTCAGTATTTTAATGCGTATTTTCCGGTGGCGGCAAAGGCTCTATTGGCTGGTCCACAAGCTCTCACTTTAAATGCAAAAAGCCGGGAAATGCAAAAAGCCGGGCCATTTCTGACCCGGCTTTTATATTCGCATCGGCGGCTTAGTTTAAAGCGTGGCCAATTTCGCTTCGTTTTTCGCAAGCAGGTAATAGAATGTCACGCGAGATTTCATGCGGTCTTTTTGCATAGTTTCGCAAACCGTCATGACTTTGGCATCAAGCTCAGCCGTCTCGCCCGTCAGGCCCAGCTTTTTGACAAGCCAGCTATCGCGAACAGTGTGGCGCTCTGTTTCATCTGAACAAGCCACATAAAGACCGTCACGGCTTTGCAGCGCGATACCGCAATGATCTACGATTTTTTTGACAATCGCAGCGTCCGCGTCTTTGTCATAACCGCGAACATCTTCGACGTAAGAGATATATTTATCAGCGGCGGCGGCGTCAGTTGACGCGGCCGTTTTGGCAGGCTTCGTTTTCTTGGCTACAGGGGCTTTGGCCGCTGTTGTCTTAACGGTAGCTTTCTTGACGGCCTTCTTTTTAGCAGCAGGCTTGGCCAATTTTTTCAACACCTTATTGAGCTCAGCAACTTCAGCTTCAAGCTCTTCAACGCGGCTGGCAGATGACGGCAGCATATCGCGGACCGTTTCAGTGGTTTCGCTATAACCTTCGAGGACTTTAACTTGAGTGCCTTTAAAAGCCGCGCCCGCTTTGGCTTCCAAAATTTCGCCTTTCGTGATGAGGTCTTCGAAAAGACCATCTGTTAATTCGCGGGCTTTGGTAAATCCGATTTGCGCTTGCTCAAATGCGGCAACATGCAGGCCGAGATAAGCGCGGCGCGTGCGGCGCACGGCCAGGATTGTGTTTTTAACGGGGGTGAATGTTTTTGTGTCTAGTATTTGGGTGCTCATGGGTATCTCCAAGTGGGGCTCTTCTATGCTGAACAGTTAAGCGCGAAGATTAGAAAGCGCGTCCTAAACAGGCGGCGCTTTGCGAAAGTTCATCTGCGGCACTTATGTAAATTTACAGGATGGTCTCACGCCTGTTAGAGTAAAGAAACCTCGGGCGTTAAATCCCGCTAAGACCCATTGGAGACTGACTTGGATTTTGACGCTTTATTACTCTCGCGTTTGCAATTTGCCTTCGTAATTGCTTTCCATATTCTCTTCCCTGCTTTCACTATTGGTCTGGCCGCTTTCCTTGCCGTCTGTGAGGGCATGTGGCTGAAAACTGGCAAAGAGGTCTATAAACGCCTCTATCTGCATTGGGTCAAAATCTTCGCCCTCGCCTTTGCCATGGGCGTCGTGTCGGGCGTGGTGATGAGTTACCAATTTGGCACCAATTGGGCGAAATTTGCCGATATGACGGGCGATGTCTTAGGGCCTTTATTGGGCTACGAAGTTCTTACCGCCTTCTTCCTCGAAGCCACATTTTTGGGCGTCATGCTCTTTGGCTGGAAACGCGTGGGCAAAGGTTTGCATTTTGCCTCCACTTGTATTGTCGCCGCAGGCACCTCTGTCTCGGCCTTTTGGATTTTATCCGCCAATAGCTGGATGCAAACGCCACAAGGTTTCGCCGTTGATGAGAATGGACGCTTTTACGCCACGGATTGGATGGAGGTTATCTTTAACCCCAGCTTCCCGTCGCGCTATGTGCATATGATGCTCGCCGCCTTTATCACGACAGCGGCTGTCATCTTGGCAGCTGGCGCGTGGCAGACTTTGCGCAAACATGACCAAAAACCGACGCGGCTGCAGATGCGTATGGCGATTGGGACATTATTGGTCTTGATGCCCATGCAAATCGTGGCCGGGCATTGGTCAGGCGAAGTGGCCCATCATCATCAACCTGCCAAAATCGCCGCGATGGAAGGTTGGTGGGAAACTAAATCACATCAAGACACCATCCTCTTTGCCATTCCTGATGAGACAACCCGTACCAATAAATTTGAAGTCGCTATTCCTGGATTGGGCAATAAAGTGATGGGCCTTCCTGATGAGGAAGTCATTAAGGGCCTAAATGATTTTGAAGGAGAGCATCCCCCAGTCTTTATCGTCTTTTGGGCGTTTCGCATTATGGTCGGAGCGGGATTAGGTATTTTGGTGTTAGCCATATGGGGGGCTGTAAAGTGGCGGCGCAAAACACTGGATAAGCCAGGCTTGTTTCATTGGCTGGCTGTCCCCGCGGGGTCCCTTGGGTTTATTGCCGTGATTACAGGCTGGATCGTCGCCGAAGTTGGGCGGCAACCCTTTACGGTCTATGGACACCTGCGTACGGCGGACAGCTTGTCGCCTGTGACGACTGGGCAAGTGGCGACATCGCTTCTGGTCTTTATCATTGTTTACGCGATTATCTTTACCGCTGGCGTTATCTATATGATGCGCATCGCGACGAGCGGCTTTAACGATAAACCGGCAGCGCCTGTGAAAGATGGTCGCCGCGCACCTGGTTCACCTCTGGGCGCGGTCACGGATATGGCTGAACCTGAGAATAAACCGGTGAAGGATAGGAGCGAATAATGGACGCCTTAGATCTTCCCCTTATTTGGTCGGGCCTGATTGCGGTAGCGGTCATGCTTTATGTCTGTCTGGACGGTTTTGATTTGGGCATTGGTATCCTGACCGCTTTTGCGCGGTCCGATACGGAGCGCAATATGATGACCGCCACGATCGAGCCCTTTTGGGATGGGAATGAGACATGGCTTGTTCTCGGCGGCGGCGGGCTCTTTGCGGCCTTCCCCCTCGCCTATGCTATCATCATGCCCGCCTTTTACTTGCCCATATTAGTGATGCTGGCCGCGCTTATCTTTCGCGGCGTCGCCTTTGAATTTCGTCATAAGGCTGTGCGGGAACCCACACGCCGGTTTTGGAACGGCGCTTTTGCTTATGGCTCGCTCGTCGCAGCTTTTTCCCAAGGCATTATTTTAGGCGGCTATATCCAAGGTATGACTGTTGAAGGACGTGATTTCGCTGGGTCTGCCTTTGATTGGTTTACGCCATTTTCAATCCTTGTCGGGCTGTCACTCGTGGTCGGCTATGTCCTTCTCGGCGTCGGCTGGCTTATTCTTAAAACCGAAGGTGATTTACAGGACTTTGCGCGAAAATGGGGACGCCGGTCTCTGATAGGGGTTGTCATAGGCATGGCCATGGTCAGTCTGGCAACACTGTCAATTGATCCCAAAGTAACTCAGCATTGGGGTATCAGCATGAGCGCTATTGATATGTCGAAAGCGGTCTTCCTTCTGCCTATCCCGCTAATCAGCGGAGCGCTTATGTTTTGGCTCTGGCGTGACCTTAAAACCAAACCTCGCTATGATTGGCGGCCTTATCTGCTCAGTGTCGGCATTTTCGCAACGGGCTTTGCAGGACTAGCCGTCAGCCTCTTTCCTTATCTTGTGCCTTTTCAGGTCGATATTTGGGACGCCGCCGCGCGGGATAATGCCTTGGCGTTTTTATTGGTGGGCGCGGTTGTGATGCTGCCAACTATTTTGCTCTACACGGCCTATGTCCACAAACTCTTCTGGGGCAAGGTTAAGGAAGGGGATGGCTATCATGGCTAAGTCTTGGCTCTCCCCTACGCCGCCGCCTGACGCGCATGAGCCGCCAAAGCCGCTTTTGAGCCGCATGATGTGGATGGCGATTTTTATGCTGAGCGGCGTCGCGGTCGTAGCAGGGAGCGCCTATTTCCTCCGCTCGCTTTTGTTTCTCTAGGCATAAACCCGTAGCAGCTGGCGCGACTGTAGATTTTATTGTTCTTTAAGATACAAAGAGTATAAATATAATTGAAACTTCAACTACTATTGAAGTATGCACCTCGAAAGTATAGACGCTTAGGTGAATGATTGTCTCATGGAAGTCTGTTATGTCGAGCGCTATTAAACCAAACCTTATTAAAGATATCAGACCTAAGTTAAAGGTCGATCCTGTCGAATATGCCGACACAACCTTCCAAGCTTTGTCCGAAAGAATTTCTGAAGATTATAGCCATGTTGTTAAAACATGCGTTATGCCTCACATCGGCGAAACGCATGGGCTTAAAGCGCGGGAACTTCGCGTCATGGCCTGTATTGCGTCTTATGATTACGCGCTGACGCCAGCCCATATTGCCGCCATGATAAGATATGACCCGGCGACCGTGACCCGCGCCGCGAAACGTCTGGCTGAGGCAGATATGGTCAGGCGTGAAGACAATCAAAAAGATACGCGCAGTATCGTTCTCTCGCTCACAGAAAGCGGCGAGGCTTTAGTTGCGCGCTACAATGCGCGCATAAAAATTGTGTTCTCGTCACTGGAAGAAATGATGTCAAAATCGTTTAGCACAGAAGAGAAGACTGACTATCTTACGACGATTTACAAAGTCAGCAAGCGCGCAGAAATCATGCGTGAATTTGCGGCTAATTTACCCAAAATCTAAACTGCTGAAATTGCTCTATAATTTCATAATTTCTTAAAGGCTGCGTCCCTATATACTCTCTATGCACTTCGAATATATCTGGAGTGCATACCTTAAAGTGTGGACCTAGAGGTAAGTGTGGATATCTCTTGGAGCTTTGTAGTGGACGAAGCAAAATCACTTGATTCTATTGACGGTGCGGAACCGGCCTCAAAGGTCAAACATTCCGACTATACGGATACAATCTTACAATCCTTATCCGATAAAATTTCGGATAATTATGATCATATTATCAAGACATGTGTTATGCCTCATATAGGCGAGACGCATGGGCTTAAGATGCGGGAAATTCGCATTATCACCTGTATGGAATTACATGATGTCCCTTTAAGTCCAAGCCACATTGCCGATTTGGTCAGATATGACCCGGCGACTGTCACGCGGGCCATGTCCCGCCTGGTAAAGGCCGATATGGTTTTGCGGGAAAGAGCCCAAAAAGATACGCGCATCGTAACCTTCACACTCACAGACACCGGCAGGGCGTTACTGTCTCTTTATGACACCCGCGTAAGAACCGTTTTTACGACCCTGGAAGGCATGATGGAAAAGTCTTTAAGCTTAGACGAACAAGCGGAATTTCTTACCACAGTTTATAAAGTGAATAAGCGTTCGCGAATCATGCGGGACAATGCGGCATTATTGCGTAAAGCGATGGACACAAAGTCTAAGGAAGACATCCCGCTCTTTCTGGCCGCGGCATCATAATTTCTTAAGGTTTACACCCCTATAAAATCTTTAGAGGCTTCAAAAAATTTTGAAGCTGATACCTTTAAGTGTGGACCTTGAGGTGTGTGGCGGACTCAAGGAGCTTTGTTATGTTTAAGGCAGAAAAAACTAATTTCACTGATGACACAAGGCCGACATCAAAGGCCATTCCAACCCAAAATGCGGATTTGACTTTCCTCTCCTTATCCGAGGGAATTTCGGATGATTACGCTCACATTATCAAGACACATGTTATACCGACAATCAGTGAGTTTCGCGATCTCAAGCTTCGCGAGATTCGTGTCTTGTCATATATTCAAGATCAGCATGAACCCTGCACGCTTGCCCAAATTGCCGCCAATTTAAGATATGATCCGGCCACCGTTACCCGGGCTGCGGCGAAGCTGGTTGACGCGAAAATTGTTAAACGAGAAAACAATAAGAGTGATACGCGCAGTTCGGTTCTAAAGCTTACAAACAAAGGCAGAAAGTTAGTGTCTCTTTATAATCAGCGCGTGAAAACAGGTTTTGCGAATGTTGAAAACATGTTGTTTCGGTCAATGAGCGAGTCTGAAAAAAGTGAATTTCTCGCTGTGATTTACAAGATCAGTAAACGCGCAGAAATTATGCGTGACTATTTCGAAACGCTTCAGGAATTTGACGGCATCGAGCTCAGACAGAAAATGTCTGTCTCTCTCCGCGCGGTGTCTTAAAAACGCAGTGTGATACTAATGAGCGATATTTTGGCCGACGCTAGTATTTCGAAGGCCTACGCCAAGACTATCTCCGTCAACCATCCAAACACCATGTTCCTTAAAGGCATCAAAAATAGTCATACGGCTAATTTGCTGCACGGATTGTCCAGTTTCACACCGTTTGATTGTCGCCTCTGCAACGTGGACTTGCTTGGCCATTTCGCGGACCGACCAGCCTAAAAGCGCACGCGCCGCCCTCATGTGTTGGGGCGTCATCGTATCCTGATTGACGGCCGCCATTATCCTAGCACCAATATGTTCATAAGTTTAACTCCCACAAAGTCACTTATTCAGGCTACCCGAATATAGTCTAGTCCATGAAGCTCAGATGAATGAATGAACCTAAAAGTGTTAAGATTTATTAACACTTTTTTAACCACGTTTTTCTCACTCAAATTTTGGGTCAAAAGAGATGTTGAGAAAGCAAGAATTTAAATTGCGAAGGTTGCCAGTAGCGGTTCACAAGCTTTGACGCATAAAATTAATCAAGCGCTCGTAAGCCGAAGCGAACCCACAACATACCATAAGGCAAATCTACGCTTCAGCTTACTTTTCTAAACTAGCAATTTTGCCTGAACTCAATCCGAATATTACATTCGAAAAGGGTTAAGGTGCGTTTATTTTTGCAGTGCTTGTCATAGCCGCTCATAACATTTGCGATTATAGACCAGCGGCACGCGAGTGCCCGAAAGCTTTTACAGCGCATATATATTCAGCCATAGATGCTGAAAAGCGATTGCTGTTCATCCCTCGTATATTCATTATGCAAGGCACTGGCCCGAGCTAAAAGTCTATCGTTTTCTCTGGCCTGTTTTGCAACGAGCTCGTCCAACTTCGCAACTTGGTGATTTAATAATTCGATACTGGCCTTAAAGTCGTCACACATAACGAATTCGTCGAATGAATATATGACCCGCTTCTTATTTGTTCTGAAATTTTTCTCGCGCCTCAGACCATGCGATAGCTGACGACGCTGTTTTGTTTCGCTCACAACCGAGGTGACTGCCTTTTGAGATGTCTTCGAAGCCATATCTGCTCATCCTAGTTTTTATCAACCTGAGTTTTCAACAGCGAGTTAGACATTGATTTAGATGTCATGTGCTTTGAATTTCTATAGTCTCTCTCAGTCGCGCCAGTGTTGCAAAAAGTCTTATTAACAAAAAGTATAATTTTATGGTTAATGGAAAGTTAACGAAGACAGGATCGATATCAGTGGCATAAAAAAACCTAGCCGCATAAAAAAACCGAAGGGCGTGAACCCCTCGGTTATTTATTTCAAACTTTAAAGAAAGCCTAGCCTTCAGATTTTGGTTCTTCTGCAGGGGCCTCTTCAGCAGCTGGGGCTTCCTCAGCGGCTGGAGCGTCTTCGGCAGCAGGTGCCTCTTCAGCCGGTGCGTTTTTAGCTTCCTCAGCGGCAGCTTTTTCAGCGGCTTCAGCTTCTTTAGCGGCTTCTTTGGCCGCCTTTTCTGCTTCTTTCGCCGCTTCCTTAGCTTCAGCTTCAGCGACCTTACGCGCTTCGGCTTTTTCAGCTTTATCGATAACAAGCTGAGCGGCTTTCGCGCCTGGCTTACCTTTTTCAGGGTTATTGCCGGCTTTCCATTCCCAAAGGCCAGCTGCGTGCAGGAAACGCGCAACGCGGTCCGTTGGGCGCGCGCCCTTACCGAGCCATTCTTTACATTTTTCAACGTCCAATGTTACGCGCTCTTCCGCGTCCTTTGGCAGCATCGGGTTATATTTACCGACGATGTCAATGAAACGGCCATCGCGTGGTGCGCGGCTATCGGCGACGACAACGCGGTAATAGGGACGTTTTTTGGCGCCGTGACGGGCCAGTCTTATTTTGAGTGCCATGAGTTTTTCCTTTAAAAAAGCATTCAGTTAAATTCGATTATTTCTTTTTCCCAAAAGGCAATCCGCCAATACCGGGCAGACGGGGTTTGCCGCCGCCAAGTCCGGGGAGGCCGCCGCCAAGACCGGGTAAACCTTTTGGCATCTTGCCCATTTGTTTTTTCAATTCTTCAAGCTGCGCCGGATCCATATCCGCAGGGTTGGGCATACCGCCTTTACCAGGCATCATCCCGCCGGGCATTTTTGGCATGCCAGGCATACCGCCCATTTGCTGCATCAGGCCGGCCATGCCGCCCTTGCCCATCTTCTTCATCATATCCGACATTTGGCGGTGCATTTTCAGAAGCTTATTTACTTCCTGCACGCTCATGCCTGACCCTGCCGCGATGCGTTTTTTACGAGACGCTTTTAGTAGGTCAGGCTTCTTGCGCTCTTGCGGCGTCATAGACAGGATGATGGCCTGTTGCTGTTTAAGCAAATTATCATCAACGCCGCCCGCCGCATCGAGCTGCTTTTTCATTTTGCCCATGCCGGGCATCATTTTCATCAGGCCGCCCATGCCGCCCATTTTTTGCATTTGGCCAAGCTGTTTTCCAAGGTCGTCCAAATCGAACGTCCCCTTCTCCATCTTCTTGGCCATTTTCTCGGCGTCTTTTTCGTCGATAACCTGAGAGGCTTTTTCAACAAGCGAGACAATATCGCCTTGACCCAGAATACGCCCCGCCAAACGCTCGGCGTCAAAAGCTTCTAGCCCGTCGAGCTTCTCGCCTGTGCCAAGGAATTTTATCGGTAGGCCTGTAACAGCCCGCATAGACAGCGCCGCGCCGCCGCGTCCATCGCCATCAATCCGCGTCAGGACAAGCCCTGTCAGCGGCAAACGCTCATGGAAACGCCGCGCCGTTTCAACCGCGTCTTGACCCGTCAGCGCATCGGCGACGAGAAGCGTTTCAATAGGCTTGGTTGCGTCCGCGATTGCGGCGACTTCATCCATCAATTCATCATTGATGGTGGTGCGGCCCGCCGTATCGAGGAAGACAACATCATAGCCGCCCTTCGCGCCTTCATCCATCGCGCGTTTGGCGATTTGCAGCGCTGATTGGCCTTTAACAATGGGGAGGAACCCAACGCCCGTTTGCTCGGCCAAAATACCCAGCTGCTCCATCGCGGCGGGACGGTTTGTATCCAAAGACGCCAGCAGAACTTTACGCTTACCACGCTCTTTTAGAAATTTACCAATTTTACCGGTGGAGGTGGTTTTACCTGAGCCTTGTAGACCCGCCATAAGAATAGCGACAGGCGGCTTGCCCGCGAGATTTAGCTGTGAGCTAACCGCGGCGGCTTCAATATCAGCTTCGTCTTCGGACAATGTCCCGCCCAGCATTTGCACCAAGGCGTCATGGACGATTTTAACAATTTGCTGACCGGGCTTAACCGATTTGATGACCTTTTCGCCAACCGCTTCGACTTTGATTTTCTCGACAAACTCTTTGACGACAGGCAGGGCGACATCAGCCTCAAGCAAGGCGACGCGAATTTCGCGCATGGCGGCATTAACATCCTTTTCGGACAGCGCGCCGCGCCCCGTAAGGTTGTCAAATACACCGCCTAATCTATCGCCGAGTGCCTCGAACATTGTCTTCCTTTATCATTTCCGAAACCCTTATGGTTTCGAAGACCCGCATAGCACTACATGCCCCAGTGAACGATAACGTCGACTGGAGGACCCCGCCTGCATCGTCTCATAAAGAGTGTCGCACAGGTCAGAGCGCAGGTTGAAACTGCGCGGATTTCGTGGGCGTATAGGGGGGAGCAGAGCTTATGTCAAATAGAGAAAAACCCTACATCTTGCCTCATTAAATATGTCGTGTATCAAAGGCTTATGTTACGTATTTTTCTAATGACACTTCTCGCATTGTGTCTTTCCTTCGCGCAGCCTGCACAGGCCCAAACAGCCATACAAGTTCAATCTGACAATTTCACGCTGTCAGGCGAGATAAATGCGGCTGACGCTATAGATATGGTCTCCGAATTAGAGCGTTTCCGTTCCGCGCTTTTTGAAATTCACAATATCCCAACATCGGCCACTGATCAGCGCGTCGATATGTATATCGTCTCTGATCCTGAGATTTTTAAAGTCTTAGGACTGGATGAAGGCTTTGTCGCGATTTACCAACCGACTATTGCCGGGCCCCGCGCAATAATTAATGGCAATACCGTTTCAGAAAGTCCCACAGATTTACGGCACAGCTTGCGGCACGAATATGTCCATCATTTTAACGCTCATCACAGACGACAGGTTACGCCGCGATGGCTTGAAGAAGGCTTAGCTGAATATTTTGCTGCCTATGAAGAGCTGCCTGACGGGCAATATCGCATCGGCGCTCCACTGGACACACAACAACTTATCCTGACGTATCCGATAGAGGGATGGTATCCGTTAAAAGCCCAGTTTTCCTCATTTTCGAAAATTGAAAACGCTTGGAGAACAGGGCCCGTTAAACTCCCTGCGAAAGGGTGGCAAAGGCGGCCGGATGACACGCTTTTCTTCTATGCTCAAAATTGGGCTTTAGTCCACTATATGCAAAACCAACCCGGCGGCATGGAAATACTTAACCGCATCGCGGAACGCAGCATAAGTTTAAACGGCGGAAATGCCGACACCAGAATGAAGGCTTATGACAAAAAAATAAGCGATTATCTGACTGAACAAAAAGCTAAAATGGATGATATCGAGCGTATTGCGGTCGAAGAGTTTGGACGCACGACAGAAGACTTTTTAACAATATTGCAAAGTTATGCGACGTCCAGCGATATGTCCGTGGCAACCTATAGCCCGAAAGCCGGACGCATTTCAGCCTCCATAACAACAAAAAATCTTTCAGATAATGAAGCTGCCGCTGCGCAATATCGTTTACTCTCCCTGACATCGAGTAATGCGTCCATCAACGAGACAATGAAAACTTTAAAGGCCCAACTTGAGGCCGACCCGACCTTGAAAGACTCGCTTCTGGTATCCGACGCCGCGCAGCAATTTATGCTAGGATGGGCGGTGAAATCTCGTGAACAAATTGATAAGGCCTTAGCGCTCGACCCCAATGCGCCCAATGGAAAATTGCTCCAAGCGCATATTCATTATCAGGAATTTGCAAATGGAAATTACGCCAATGGCTCAAGTATACGTCAAATTTTGCGGCCATTACTCGTCCGTTATCCTGATGATGCGGATCTGCTAGTGAAAATGGCGCTGACAAGTTTGGAGGATATGGATAACCCCGCCCCTGAAGTCTCAAACGCCATAAAGCGCATTGAAACGACACAAGTGGTTCAGCGCAGTCCAATCACGGCTCTGCCACTGGCAAATCTATACGCCGCGCAAGAAGATTATGCCCAAGCCCTATATATCGTGCGGCGCGGCCTACCCTTTGTCGCCCGAAGCTATGAGCTTAATAGTTTCGTCAACACGCTAGAAGATATCATTGCTGAAGATGCCAAGACGCTAGACACACCTTAACGCTTATATTTAAACTCAAATTCGATGGTCACTTGATAATAAGCAACCTTGCCCTCTTCGATATATCCCCGCGTGGAAATGATCTCAAAAAATGCATGGAAGCTATGAGAGTTTCACAATGTAAAAAAGACCCCGCAATGCGGAGCCTTTTCTTATTCTATAATTACGTAGCTTCGCGCTTATTCAGAGGTGGGTGTTTCGTCTTTTAGGCGTGTTTTACGCGTTGCGCCCATCAGGCCAAAGCCGATGATGATCACTGCGCCTATCCCAATCCACACCTGCGGCAGGCCTAATGTTATTGCGGCATAAACCAAGCCTGCGACAACAATTAAAACACCGGTAAAATAAAGTGCAAATGATGACATAATTCTCTCCTTGTTGGTAAAATTACGCCCCGCTTCCCTTAAGGTTCCGAGGGAGTCTAAAAAACGGCGTTTAGCGCTTATATTTAAAGCCAAATTCGATGGTCACTTGATAATAGGCAACCTTGCCCTCTTCGATATATCCGCGCGTAGAAATGACTTCGAACCAGTTAAGGCCGCGCAAGCTTTCACTCGCGGTGGCTAATCCACTTTCGATTGCGTCCTCTATGGATTTTTTGGATGTTCCGACGATTTTTGAAATGGCATATGTATCTGCTGACATGAGTCTCTCCTGTGATTGCCCTTAAACAACACGTAAGAGCTAAGAGAGTTCCGCAATGTAAAGAGAGTTCCGCAATGTAAAAAGGCCCCGCACTGCGGAGCCTTTTCTAATCTTTATTTTCAAGCTTGGTTTTAAGCTTTAACCGTATGCGGTGCAGACGCGTGCTTTTTAGCAGCTTCGACGATTAGCTTAAACGCCTCGGGCTCATTACCGGCCATATCAGCAAGGACTTTGCGGTCGAGCTGGATACCAGCTTTGTTGATGCCGTCCATGAAGCGGCCATATGTCATGCCGTGCTCACGCACAGCTGCATTGATACGCTGGATCCAAAGCGCGCGGAATTGGCGCTTTTTCAGTTTACGACCAATATAAGCATATTGACCAGCCTTCTCGACAGCTTGGTTCGCAATACGGAAGGTGTTTTTACGGCGGCCGCGGTAACCCTTGGCTGCATCAGTAATTTTTTTATGTCGGGCGTGCTTAGTAACGCCGCGTTTTACACGTGCCATTTGCTCGCTCCTATTTCTTCTTCAGGCCGTTAGGCAGATATTTTTTACGAATGACGCGCGCATTATGCTCGGACAACACAGTTGTGCCGCGCAATTTACGAATTTGGTCATTGGTACGCTTGATCATACCGTGGCGTTTGCCTGCTTGTCCGGCTTTCACCTTACCGCTGGCCGTCAGTTTGAAACGCTTTTTAGCGCCTGACTTGGTCTTCATTTTTGGCATTTCGGTCTCCTAATTATGCCGCTTCATCAGACCTGACGAAGTTGCTGCCTTTTGAGCGGATAGGCATGCCTTTAGCCTATCGCGCTGCGTCCCAATCGTAGGGATGGGGGCGTTTAGACAAAGCACCGCCCGAATGCAAGCCTGTTATGCTTAAAATCCACGCGTTAGCCACAGACGTGCTTCCACGTCAGGTGAGGCGCTAGTAAGGCCAAATAGAGGCCCAGCAAAAAGCGATAGTTTTTCGGCGATAGGCGTTTCAATGAATGGCCCTATCGTGTGGCTCTGGTCGGAAAAACGGCTAATATTAGAAGTTTGGCCATAATTGCTGTAAAGCTCCACACCCAGTATCGGGCCGCTTTCCAGCTTTTTGCCCACACGTCCCCGCGTTTGTACATTAATACCATCCGCAGCGGTGTCGCCGATTTGTACATTAGTCAGCACTAAAGCGCGGGCGTGCCATCCATTGTCAAAGTTAAAATGGTTTATCCAATTTAACCCCAACTGCTCAGCGCGGTCGCCATCCGTCAGCCGTGCATCAAAGCGCAGCCCTGTTTTATGCTTATCCTCATCATCGCTAAGCTCCCAAAATAGCTCGGCTTGGAGGAAGTCAAAATCAAGATCGGAGGACTCAGTCTTTCGGGTTTGCCCGATAATCCGCCACATAAAATCGCCATTAATCGCTTGTTGATAATGCAGGCGCTGCGCAAATCCAAACTGATCTATTGCATTGTCAGGATTAATCGCCCCGCGATATTGGATGGATTTATGGCCTTCAGTCACCTCTGGACCGAAAACCCCGCCTGTATTTTGCGCTGAAGCTTCTGAGGCCATGGCTATGGCGCCCAAAAAGACAAGCCCTGAGAACAAACACATCTTAATGCTGGTTGTCATTCAATATTCCTCATTAAAAAAGGACCGCTTAGAACAATACACCTTAATAAAAAAGGCCCCGCTTAGAAAAACGGAGCCTGATATATGGCTAAATTAGCGAGAACCAGCTCTATTGCGTGATGGGCGAGAGTAGCTCTGGCGCTGTGACGAGTTGGCGAACGCCATGGGATTTTGTCTCTTTAAAGACATTACCCTCAGCAGCCCATTTATGCAGCGAGCTGATATCCACGCGCGCACAATTAGGACGCACGCTCCATGTGACTTTCATCGGTGAACAGGTTGACTGATCATAGCTTGGCCCTGTTGTTGAGCCGCGGAAGACAACCGGCGTGCCCGTGTTGGACGGGATTGTGCCCGCTTGTTGGAACCCGGCGGCAGATTTACCTTTGTAATCCATTGTCGTGAAATCCAGAGCATTTTCAGGGTCATTCACGACCAAGAAAACCTGAGCTTCTACGCGCAAGAGCGGGTCTGTACAGGTGTCTGTCAGGCATGAGCCAAGGCCTTCGCCCGGCTCAACGTCACAGGATGTGTGCACCCAGTGAACTTCAATCGTATCGCCCGGCTTTACGCCTTTATAGGCGCCTTTACCGTCCATCGGGTCACGCAGCTCTTCAGCTGTCAAATCCTTGGCATCGTTACAGGCATAACCGCCGCTCTCAGAATTATTGACGAAAACACTAAAGCCAGGGCCTTTATGCTCGGCATTAGTATGTGTGTGGATATTGCAAAGGTTCATCTCTGTGTAACTTGGGGCCATCGCAAATTCCATCAGGTTCTTACCAGACACGGTTGAAATATCACGAGGTGTCTGAGGTCCCATATCCGTGCAGAGCTTAGGATCAGACTTTACCGTTGCTGCTTGAGTCGCGGCAGGTTTCGTGGCGCTGTCGGATGTCGACGTGTCAGATGTTGAGGTGCCAGACCCGCAAGCGGCGAGTGTCAGTGCCAAGACTGGCAGAGTGAGAAGTTGTTTACGCATTATGTTACCCTTTAGTAAGTGTTGCTCTTACTACGACTCTCATCGCCAATTGGTTCCCTTTTTTAATCATTACTGATTCTCAAGCCTTCAAGGCGCTATTGGCACTTGCAATCAAACGCTACGGGGTTAAAGCCCCGCCCATGTTGACGATTTCAAATTTGGATTACCGCATTCAGGGCCGCCCGCTCTTTCAAGGCGCGTCTGCGCAAATCGCGGCGGGCTGGAAAGTTGGGCTGATCGGGCGCAACGGCACGGGCAAATCTACGCTTCTAAGGCTCATTCGCGAGGAAATATCTGAGCCGAGCGGCGATGACTCCATCCGCATGAATAAAGGCGCAAAGCTCGGCTGGGTCGCGCAAGAGGTGGCGGCCACAGATGACACGATTATGGATGTCGTCCTGGCGGCGGACACAGAGCGCGACGCTCTTATGAAAGCGTCCGAAACTGAAACAGATCCGGATAAGCTCGGCGACATTCACGCGCGCCTGATAGATATTGACGCCTGGAACGCCGATACCCGCGCCGCCAAAGTGCTAAACGGGCTCGGCTTTTCAGATGAGGACTTTTACCGCGCGACAAAAGAGTTTTCCGGCGGCTGGCGGATGCGCGCGGCCATCGCAGGCGTGCTTGTCTCTGAACCTGATGTGCTGCTGCTGGACGAGCCGACCAACTATCTCGACCTTGAAGGCGCGGTCTGGCTCGAAGGCTATCTTAAGAAATATCCGCATACCGTTATTATGGTCTCTCATGACCGCGAAATGCTCAACCGCAGCGTTACGCACACATTGGCGCTGGAGCACCAAAAGCTGACCGTCACTTCGGGCGGTTATGATGACTGGATGAAGATGCAGGCAATTAAGAACGCACAATTAGAGTCGCAAAAAGCCAAGCAAGATGCTGACCGCGCCCATCTGCAAGCCTTCGTTGATCGCTTCAAAGCCAAAGCCTCAAAAGCCCGCCAAGCCCAATCGCGCGTCAAGATGCTCGAAAAGATGCAAGACATTTCCATTCCGATTGCCGAGCGCACCACGCCGTTCAGCTTCCCTGGGCCAAAAGAAAAGCTCGCCCCGCCTATGCTGGAAATTGAGAAAGCCAATCTGGGCTATGGCGATGACGCGGTTATCCTCAAAGACGTCACGCTGCGCCTGGACCCTGATGACCGTATCGCGATTATCGGCGCCAACGGCCAAGGCAAGACAACCCTCGTCAAATCCATCGCGGAGCGCTTGCCGCTTATGTCTGGTACGCGCAAAGCGCCCAAGGCCATTCGCATCGGCTATTTCTCCCAAGACCAACTTGATGAGCTGACCGAAGGCGAAACCGTGCTCAACCACATCGCCCGCGCCCTGCCCAAAGACACGCCCGAATCCAAAACCCGCGCCACAGCCGCCGCCATGGGATTTGCCTATGAGAAGGTCGGCACCAATGTCGAAAAACTATCAGGCGGCGAAAAAGTGCGTCTGCTGCTCGGCCTCATGTCGATAGAAAAACCGCATGTGCTCATCCTTGACGAGCCAACCTCCCATTTGGACATCGACAGCCGCGAAGCCCTCATCTATGCGCTCAACGATTTCCCCGGCGCGGTCCTGCTCATCACCCATGACGTCTATCTCGCCGAAGCCACAGCCGACAGATTATGGCTCGTCAATAACGGCCGGGCGAAAAGATATGACGGCGATCTAAAGGATTACCGGAAATTAGTGATGGCGGCAGATCGGGGGTAGGTGCAGCGGAAGTTATGGCGGTACTGATGTTTCAACGACTGGCTTTGGACGCGTAGCTTAAACCGCGCCCTAAAATAAAACGCTCATTTATTTCTGCTCACGGGGCTTACTGGACATTAGCGATCACGATAAGCTCAAGACTTAAAGGGTCGTTGCGGTGCGATGAGCTTTCCCCACAATGAGCCTTCATAATCGAATTTGATGCGTGTGTTTGGAACTAACTCGCCAGTGTAACGTTGATACGAAAGAACCGTTTTGAATAAAGTATTCAAGCGAGTGGTTACGGGCTGGCCTTCGCAGAGAGCCACAATCGTGTCAGCGATCTTCGAACGAAGCCGTACCGACCGAAGCTGTGGCGCTGTAGGGAGTAAATAGTTGACTAGATGTTATAAAATCGAACGGCGATGAGCCTTGATCTGTTTGCAGTTGATGGCCCACAATTAAAAGCCGTCCTAATCGCCACTGGGTTCGCGGGCACAGCGGCTGCGATGCTAGTTGGCACGGGCGAATTTCTTCTGCATTACGACGCCAGGAACCGATATGCTGACGGCCCGCAATACATGTCTTCGATATCTCGGACGCGCGCCAATGCGGGTCATTTCATCAGCACGCTATCTGTGCCATTATATGTTGCCGGTATCCTACATCTGTTCTTAATGACCATGGGAGCCGGGCTTGTAGGGTCAGTCCTACTCGCCGCCATATTGATTTACAGCTTCATTGTTGCCGCCATCTGGATGGGCTCGCGCGCTACTCTACATGCTATCGTGTCCGGTCATCGTGCAGATGATAAAGCAACGCTCGCGCTCTATGAAATGCGCTACGAGACGCTGATCAACTTCGTCCGAATTGGCGTGTTACTGGCATCAGTGATTTTCGTCTGGCAAATCTGCCATCCGGCAACGCCCTATCCCTTATGGATGATGGCCGCGAACCCGGCCCTGCTGATCTTGGCGAGCTTCGCGCTCTGGAAGTTGGTCCCCTCTATCGGGAAATATCTCATGCCGATCGCGCTGAATGTTTCGTTTTTCATACTCTACGGGCTGTCGACCTTAGTCGTGCTCTTCACCCCTGCCGATACTCTGGCAAGACTGCTTTTAAGGAGCGCATCATGATTATCCAAATATTGGGCGGTGTTGCCGCGTTGGTTGCCGCGATGGCCGGAGCGGTGGCGATCCGTTCCAAATATGATGCAAGCGATCCCTATAAGGTCAAGCTGGGCGATACTTGGCTGCCCACATTTGAGCGGTCGGAAATCCCGTTCGAACATCAACACGACAACAAGACAACGCTGCCCTTCATGGCGGGTGCGGTCATCGACATTGAGGGTGACGGACGAGAATGCGTATTTCTTGGCGGCGGGCGCTCACAACAAGACGGCCTTTTCCGCTTCAACGGCACCGCGTTCGTCGCCGTAGAGGCTCACGGCATCGACAAGGCCGACGGTGTGGCCACGATGGGGGCAAACGTCCTCGATACAGATGGCAATGGGCTCGATGACCTCATCTTGCTTCGCACTGATGGCATCTGGCTTTATAAAAATCAGGGCGGTCGCTTTGTCGGAGAGAAGCTCGACGCCGCAATGCCTGACGACACAATCCCGCTCGGCGTGACGGTCGCGGATCTCAACGGTAACGGCCACTTCGACATGTTCGTCTCAGGCTATATCCGCAGCGATCTGGTTGAGGGGCAGAGCATATTCAACAAGCCGGGATACGGCGGGACGAGCCAGCTCTTTCTCAACAATGGTGACAACACCTTTACCAACGCCACAAAGTCTTCCGGTCTTGAACTGACGCACAACACATTCGTGGCCGTCTTTATCGACGTCGACGACAGCGGACGCCATGACCTTATCGTGGCGCACGATACGGGCCACGTTCGGACGTGGCGCAATCTCGGCGACGGTCAATTCGAGCCGGTCAAGAACCCGAACAGCGAGACCTATGCCTACCCGATGGGAATTGCCGTCGGCGATTATGACGGCGACGGTAAAGTCGATTTCTTCTTCTCGAATGTTGGCTCGACGCCGCCCAATTTCATGATCCGCGGGGATTTGCGCGATGATCAGGAATCAAATTGGAAATGGCTGCTGTTCAAAAACCAGGGTGACTTCAAGTTCACAGATGAGGCAGTAGCGACGAAGCTCGCCGATTACGAATTCGGTTGGGGCGCCGTGTTCGCGGATTTCAACCTGAATGGGCGTGAAGACCTCGTCGTTTCAGAAAACTTCGTGAACCTGCCGCCTCACAAGGTGCCCGCGTTACGCCTTCCCTGTCGCCTGCTGATCCAGACGGAAAACGGCGAGTTTGCAGCTGTCGGCAAGGAAGCCGGCGTCGTCAATCGGCGGTTCTCGATCGCCCCCTTGGTGGCGGATTTCAACGGCAATGGTCGCCCCGACATCGTCCACGTCAATCTCGCCGGACGGTCCGTCGCCTTCCTGTCCAAGCCCGGTCGCGGAACCTCGCTTAAGGTTCGTCTGCCCAACACGGTCGCTTTTTCCGGCGCGAAAGTCATGGTGACGGACGACACGGGAAAGACGCAGTCGAAATGGCTCGTTCACGGCGAGGGAATGTCATCCGAGTGCTCACCGATCCTCATCTTCGGGCTCGCCGAGAACAAAGCGGTGCGTGTGGAAGTCCAACGCGTTGGCGGCAGCGTTGAGAGCTTTGATGGACCTTTTGAGGGCGGCATGCTCGATTTGAAGAGCACATTGCGTTGAGCATTACAGGGTGGCTAATCATCGGAGCGGCGTCGCTCGGCACACTGGCCGTCGCCAATATTAGCTGGCGGCACGCAACAGGCCGCGAAACATGCCCGGCGATTGGGCCTATCCCAATTTGCCATGTCGTTCTCGCGGCCTATGCCGCTATCGTCATCTCGGTTGTCCTCGGTAGCGCACCGCTGTTTTGGGCGGGGCTCACCCCGGTGTTCGGCTTTGCTGCGGCAGGGACGATTGGGGAAGTTGTTTCGGACGAACCCGTCTGCCCGCGTACGTCAAACGGCATTCCAAAATGCTACTTATCCTTGGCCATGTCTCTCGTGATTGGGCTTTTTGGGTTTATACACTTCTTCCAGCCCGCACTGTAGGTTTTACCGCGCTGCTTAAACGATATCAGGACAGCGGTATTAGCAATATGAAGAGATACTATAAGCGCAAAACTTGAGGGATTTTTTGACGGCGACCTTTATTAGGCGCAAACAGCCTCTCAACTTAGCGGCTTAGATGGAGCATGTTTGAGCCACTGTGATAACGCCCGCAATGAGGATGGATTACAAGAACAAGTCTTGTAATAACGGGAATAAGGTACGGTACTTTACGGTCTATCCTCACTCCCCAAAACCAAAACCCCAACATTTCCAACGCCTTACCTGAAAAACACACAATTCAATTCATGGTCCTCCGTTTGGGGTTATGTTGTTTAAATGAACGCTGCGTTAGACATAAGCCCGTCATCCTCCCAAGTTGGAGATGTCAGCGGCGCTATGCCGGAATTTTCAAACCATGAATTTTGGGGCGCTGATTTGGCGCTTCGGATTTGGCTTTGGATTTCGCAGCTTTGTGCCTTGAGCATAAAGCCTCGCCGCACCTTTTTGGCGCAGGGGCTTTTAGGCTCTACTCAATTGCGTGATATTTATACGCCTTATCAAATGGCGCGGCGCAGAAAAGCTGCCGCTGCGAAAGCCATGGCAGCAAAAGCTGTGAGCCTAGACTCTGCCGCTTCAAAGCCTGCTGTAAAGAAACACAAAATACAAGAGCTGCGGCACGATCGCCGATTGGGCGCACGGCAGGCGCGGGGTATTATGCCCGTCAGCCGCTATTCGGTTCACTTTATCCGCCAATATTTGATTCGCGGCATGAGCTCTCGCCGCGCTAGATATTACGCTCTGCGCCTCTCTCATATTCTGCCCGTAAAGGTTCATGTTCGCTTCTGTCCGCGCTTTCTAAGCCTGATTACCGACAAAGCGGCGGCGCAGATTATCGCGCTATGCGGCGCGCCGCTTTCTCCGGACTAACCCTGCCAAATGTGCATTGACGTTCTGAATAACGCGCAAAAGCCCTCTTGCGTGAGCGTTATCCCCTGCGCAGGTCATGATGGCGCATATAGCCATATGCAACAAAGTGCATATTAATCACGATAGCGCGACTTGTTTTCTCTTGCCATCTATCGCATATGGATATCACCTATAGAGAGAGTTAGACACTTCCCCAAATTTGGAGACCCATATGAAAGTCCTTGTTCCCGTCAAGCGCGTGCTTGATTACAATGTAAAGGCCCGCGTAAAATCGGATAATTCCGGCGTTGACCTGGCCAATGTGAAAATGTCCATGAACCCGTTTGACGAAATTTCCGTCGAGCAGGCCGTTAAGATGCAAGAAGCCGGAACAGCGTCAGAAACTGTTGTCGTCTCTATCGGCCCGTCCAAGGCGCAAGAAACAATCCGCACAGGACTAGCCATGGGTATGGACCGCGGCATTCATGTGGAAACGGATGAAGACCTTGAGCCGCTGGCTATTGCGAAAATCCTCAAAGCGATTTGCGACGAAGAAAAGCCGGAGCTGGTTATCCTCGGCAAGCAAGCGATTGATAATGATTACGGCGCAACGGGCGGTATGCTCGCCGCGCTCCTTGATTGGCCGATTGGCTCTGCGGCTAATTCTATGAAACTTGCGGGTTCTGACATGACCGTCGTCAAAGAAGTCGATGGCGGCTTACAGACGGTTAAGCTGACAATGCCCGCCATTGTGACCACAGACTTACGTCTTAACGAGCCGCGCTATGCCTCTCTGCCTAATATCATGAAGGCCAAGAAAAAGCCGATTGATGCCAAGACACCTGCTGATTACGGCGTAGACACAAAGCCGCGCCTCAAGACTGTGAAAGTCACAGAGCCAGAAGCACGTAAAGCCGGTATCAAAGTCGAAGATGCCGCGCAGCTTGTTGATAAACTTAAAAATGAAGCAGGAGTGATATAATGGCTATTCTTGTTATTGCTGAACACGATAATAAATCCCTTAAAGACGCGACGCATAAAACCGTCACCGCCGCTGCGAAGATGGGCAAAGATGTCGATCTGCTTGTGGCCGGTAAAGGCGTCAAAGATGTCGCTGCCGAGGCTGCGAAAGTTGCGGGCGTGCGCAAAGTTTTGACATGTGACCATGCCACGCTTGAGCGTCAACTCGCCGAATCCATGCAAGCGGTTATTGTCCCGCTAATGGACGGTTATGATGCTGTTGTCGCGCCCGACACGACGACGCATAAAAACTATATGCCGCGCGTTGCCGCAAAGCTTGACGTGCAGCAAATCAGCTCCGTCACAGGCGTTGAAGGCGCGGATACATTTGTGCGCCCGATCTATGCCGGTAATGCTATGGCGACTGTGAAATCGAGCGATGCCAAGAAAGTTGTCACCGTTCGGACCACCGCCTTTGCTGCGGCTGGAGATGGCGGCTCTGCCTCTGTTGAAGCTATCGGCGATCCGGCTGGGCCTTTCAAATCTGAATATGTAAGCGAAGAACTTACCAAATCTGACCGTCCTGAATTGACCGCCGCTAAGGTTGTTATCTCCGGCGGACGCGGCATGGGCTCAGGCGAGAACTTCAAACTCATTGAAGGTATTGCTGATAAGCTCGGCGCGGCTATGGGCGCCTCTCGCGCCGCTGTGGATGCGGGCTATGTCCCGAATGATTGGCAAGTCGGCCAGACGGGTAAAGCCGTTGCCCCTGCGCTTTACATCGCGGTCGGCATCTCCGGCGCTATCCAGCATTTAGCAGGCATGAAAGACAGTAAAGTCATCGCCGCTATCAATAAAGACGAAGACGCGCCAATTTTCCAAGTCGCCGATTACGGCTTGGTCGCGGATTTGTTTAAAGCGCTTCCTGAATTTGAGGCGGAATTGGAGAAGGCGGGGTATTAACTCCATCTTCGTAACCGCTGAGCGGTTTACCTGCGAAGCAGGTTTGCGAAGATGACTTTCTTGATACCAAATGTTAAAATTTCAAAACCCGCTCACTGAAGCGGGTTTTTTTATGAGGATTCAAATATCGAATCAAAGCCGGCATATTTCATGCGCTTGCCATCGAAAGGCATATCGCCCATCGCCGCCCATCTCGGATCGCTTTCCATCTTTTTAGTGGCGGCATCACATGTCGCTTTGTCAGGCCATTCAATCCAGGAGAAAACAACGGCTTCGTCTGACTCTGCTTTGACGGCCTTTTTGAAATCAGTGACTTTGCCGTCGGGTGTGTTTTCACTCCAGCTTTCGACAATACGAACTGCGCCATATTCTTGGAAAATCGGGCCCGAGGCTGCCGCGAGTTTAATATAGGCTTCTTTTTTCGCCTTAGGCACAGGAACGATAAAACCTTGGATGTAACGCATAAGACCCTCCTGAATAGCTTAGGCCTATCACAGAGGATAAAATAAAGGAACTAGCTCTTCTTATTGAGCCTTAGCCAATCGCGTTTCGGAAGGCCGTAAAGCTGATCCATAAATTCGAGCTGTAGCCCTATTGGGCGGCTATGGGGACTGTTCCACATCATGGCGATGCCGGAGCGTTTTTCAGGATCAAACAAAACAAGTGCGCGGTAACCTTGAACGCCGCCGCGATGGCCAATGACTTTGTGTCCTGCATATGTGTAAGTTCGCCAGCCCAGACCGTAATGGGCATTTTCAAGTGCGCCAAATTTACGGCGCATATAGCGCTGTTCACGCGGCGTGTTCACATAGGAGGTTTGCATCTTGGTCAGCTGCGCCGCGGGGATTTTCTCCTCAGCCGGCATTTGCGCCGTCATCCATTTAGCGAGGTCTTTAACGGAGCTGTTCACACCGGCCGCTGCAGGTACGCGGTAATAGGTTTCTTTGACGCGGTTAATACGGCTGCCGTGGCGACCATGAGGACGCGCCCAGGATTTAGATCTTTGCAATCCCTTCAGCGTGGTGCTGGCCGTCGTCATGCCGAGCGGGCCAAAGATGCGGTCTTGGACAACCGCTTTATAAGGCATGCCCGTCACGTTTTCGACGATTTCAGAGGAGGCATCATAAGCGGCATTTTGATAAGTATGACAGGTGCCCGGCTCACATAAATATTTCAGCTCTTTGAGTGAGCGGCGAATGTCCTTGGCCGCCTTCCCGCCTTCAATGCGCGTATCATAAGCATTGCGCACAATCCCGACGCGGTGAGAGAGGAGCTCTTCAATGGAGATAGATTTCTCGGAGGCCGGAAGCTCCAAAGAATCCGCATATAATTTCGCTGGGTCAGCTAATGAAACGAGGCCATCGTCTTCAAGGGATAAAACGGTCGCGGCGGCCACACCTTTGGAGACGGAAGCCCAGCGAAAAACAGTATCGGGCGTCACGAGCATATTTGAATCGCGCAGGGTTTCGCCGTAACCTTTGGCCCATGTCATTTTGCCGTCCTCGACAACGGCGATGGACATACCCACCATTTCGAGTTGATGCATGAGCTGACTGGCACGTTTATCTAGCTCAGCAATATCAACACCCGGCTCACGCGCCTGAGTAGAGACATTGGCAAAAGCATTGAACGTAAATAAAGCGCTTGCGATCACGGAAAAGATGAGGCGGGACATCATGTCAAAGCCCTTAAAAGACCGAGTATATTGCGTCCAGTGAACTGTGCAGTTTGGCGCATTAAATAATCCTAACCTACGCTCAAGCGCCTAAAAATATCCATAGAAGCAAACCCGCGCCTAAGAGAAGACGATACACCATGAAAGGGAAGAAACCGATTTTAGACACCCACTTCATAAACAGCGCAATACAGGCATAAGCCGCGAGGAATGAGAGCACTGCCACAATCAACCCATCAGATAACCCTGCCGTGCCGCTTGGCTTTATCATCAATTCGAGCAGCGCATATGACCCGCCCGCTCCTATAATCGGGAGGCTCATCAACATGGAAAAGCGCGCACTTTCCTCTCGTGTCATATTCATGAAACGCGCTGTGGTCATGGTTATCCCTGAACGTGACGTGCCGGGGATAAGCGCTAAGGCTTGGGCAAAGCCCATAATAGTGGCGCCTTTCCACGTTAAGTCATCAGTGGTTTTCTCCTCGCGGCCTTTAATATCCGAGACCCAAAGGAGGATACCAAAAATAATCGTCGTAAAGGCAATCAACAATGGAGAACGCAGGAGAATATCATAACCAAACTGATTTAAGAGAAAGGCCAGCACCATGGCCGGGGGCGTTGCGATAATAAGGTTAAGCGCGAGGGCAGAATTACGGTTCAGCTTACGGCTGAGCAGATCAAAAAATCCGCTTATGATTCCGGCAACGTCTTTGCGAAAATAAGCCATCACCGCAAAGAGCGAACCAAAATGCGCCATCACATCTATGAGGGGGCCTTGATCGGCGTCCCAACCCAAAAGCTGAGGCGTCAGAATCAGATGCGCCGAACTGGAAATCGGTAAGAATTCAGTGAGGCCTTGGATAATAGCCAGAATTGCAAGGTGGAGCCATGACATAGAATGGGTCTAGGCTTGTTTAGTTAACGCACCTTTACGCTACACAGGCCAGATGACCTAAAGGGTGAGAATTATGGTGCGTGATAGTACTTGCTCCCCATAAGGGTAAAAATAAGTAAGGTGCACTTATAACGCTTGGTTCTTCCATTCCGATAAAATAGCCGCATAACTCCAAAAAAAACTAAGAATAAACAATAAGATAGACAAAGACTCCCTTATCCGCGATTTTACTCACTTTATCCTTTTTTGACAAATTGTCGCATCTTGTGTTTCAGACTCACATATATATAAGACGAAGTCTATAAGGCGCAAAATTAAGCTCGATATTATCAATCATTGGAAAAGATTATGGCAAAGAAACCATCTGCCAAAATGCTGCAATTCGTGGAGACCGAACGGGATATGCCCGCAAAGCGCGATTCTGCTGTGCGCAAAGACGATTTTCTGGAAATTTACGGTGATTATATTGACGTAAAAGCCGAGGAACAGGCCTCTCGATGTTCGCAATGCGGTGTGCCCTTTTGCCAAAACCATTGCCCGCTAGACAATAATATTCCCGACTGGCTGAAACTAACCGCCGAAGGCCGTATTGAAGAAGCTTATCATGTCTCTGCCGCAACGAATAATATGCCGGAAATTTGTGGCCGTATTTGTCCACAGGACCGCCTCTGCGAAGGGTCTTGCGTCATTGAGCAATCAGGCCACGGCACTGTTACCATTGGCTCTGTTGAGCGATACCTCACGGACACGGCTTGGAAAGAAGGCTGGGTCGCCCCGATTAAACCGCGTAAAGAACGTCCGCTCTCTGTCGGCATTATTGGCGCAGGTCCTGCCGGCCTTGCTGCTGCAGAGCAACTCCGCGAGCTGGGGTGGCAGGTTACCGTTTATGACCGCCATGACCGTGCAGGCGGCCTATTGATATATGGCATTCCCAATTTCAAGCTGGACAAAGAGATTGTACAGCGACGGACTAAACGTCTTGAAGAGGGCGGGATTGAATTTGTCTTAAATTGCGATGTTGGCGCGGATATTACCTTTGATAAGCTACGTGAAAAGCATCAAGCCGTTCTGATTGCGACAGGTGTTTACAAGGCCCGTGATCTGGATTGCCCCGGCGCAGGGGCCAATGGCGTTACGCCCGCTCTGCCTTACCTTATCAATTCTAATAAGCGCGGCCTCGGCGATAAAATTCCTGCCGAGACGGCTGAAGGCAAAAATGTTGTCGTTATTGGCGGCGGCGATACGGCGATGGATTGCGTGCGGACGGCTGTCAGGCAAGGCGCAAAATCTGTGACCTGTCTCTATCGCCGCGATCATAAAAACATGCCAGGCTCTCGCCGCGAAACGGCAAATGCGCAAGAAGAAGGCGTAACCTTTGAATGGCTTGCTGCGCCAAAAGCCATCCATGATGATGGCGGCATGGTTTCATCGGTTCGCGCCGATAAAATGCGTCTCGGCAAAAAAGATTCTTCAGGCCGTGAAAGCGTAGAAGCGATTAAAGACGCGGATTTTGATGTCAAAGCTGACCTCGTCATTAAAGCTCTTGGATTTAGTCCTGAAAACATGAAAACGCTTTCCAACGAAATTACTGTCACGCGTTGGGGCACACTTCGCGTGAACCCGCTGACTTTTGAAACCAACCTACCCGGGGTCTATGCCGCCGGTGATATTGTGCGCGGAGCCAGTCTTGTGGTTTGGGCCATTCGCGAAGGCCGCGACGCCGCCGCGCATATGCATAAATATCTCAAAGCGCAAATGGCCGCCGACGCCAAAGTTGCGGCGGAATAGGTGAGCGCAATGACACAGATGACAGGCCGCTGTATGTGCGGAGACACGACTTATAAAACATCGGGCGAGGCTTCCGCGGCCCATGCCTGCCATTGTGATGATTGCCAGCGCTTCACAGGAACCGCATTTGTCGGTGTTGATTTTGAAGCTTTAGACATTAGCGGCCCCATAAAATGGTTTACCTCCTCAGAGTGGGGCGAGCGCGGTAGCTGTTCTGCCTGCGGAAGTGACATGTTCTGGCGAATGCGCGATGGCTCAGGCCCGCAAGTTGTGTCCATCGGCAGTTTAGATGAAGCAGTCTCTATTGCCGCCATCGATAAGCATTATTTCGCGGATAACATTCCACCCGCCTTTAACTTTACTGGCGAAGCTGTGCGGATGAGCCGCGAAGAAACACTGACCCATTTTGAAAGTTTGATAAATGTCTGATTGGCTTAAAAAATACGTAGCAGACCGCGACGCTCTTATCGCGGCCCATGCCTATAATCCTGAAGACGAGCACGCCAATTGCGGCGTTGGTCTTGTGGCCTCTATTGACGGCACGCCGCGCCGTGACGTTGTCGAAATGTCACTTCAAGCGCTTAAGAATGTTTGGCATCGCGGCGCAGTTGATGCTGATGGGAAAACGGGTGACGGCGCAGGTATCCGTCTTGATATTCCGCAAGGTTTTTTCCGCGCTCAAGTTGAGGACACAGGCCATAAACCGACTGCAGCTAAAATTGCCGTCGGTATGTTCTTCCTGCCGCGCACAGATTTTAAATTCCAAGAAGCGGCGCGAACGATTGTTGAAACCGAGCTTCTGAAAGAAGGGTTTTATATTTATGGCTGGCGTCAGGTTCCGATTGATATTGACGTTATTGGCGAGAAGGCCAAAGCCACGCGACCAGCCATTGAGCAGGTTATGTTCCGTGATCCGCAAGGGCGCAAAGGTAACAAGCTTGAACGCGAGCTTTATATCATTCGCCGCCGGATTGAGAAGCGCGCCATAGACGCCGCTATCCCGAGTTTTTATGCCTGCTCGCTCTCTGTGCAGACAATTATTTATAAGGGCATGTTCCTCGCGGAAGACATTGATAATTTCTTTACTGACCTGAAAGATGAGCGCTTTATTTCCCGCGCCGCGATTTATCACCAGCGCTATTCAACCAATACATTCCCGCAATGGTGGCTCGCACAGCCTTTCCGTATGCTGGCCCATAACGGCGAAATAAATACGCTTAAGGCTAATAGCAATCATATGAAAAGCCATGAAATCAAAATGGCCTCAGCAGCTTTTGGCGACCGTGCTCATGATGTAAAACCTGTCATTCAAAAAGGCAGCTCGGACTCCGCTGCATTGGATTCTGTTTTTGAACTTTTAGTTCGCGCAGGCCGCACAGCCCCTATGGCGAAGACGCTGCTCATTCCTGAAGCCTATTCCAAACGCGGCGAATCTATGCCCGAAAGCTGGCGCGCGCTGTATGAATATTGCAATGGCGTGATGGAGCCGTGGGATGGCCCTGCTGCCCTCGCCGCTTATGATGGGCGCTGGGTTATGGCCGGACTTGACCGCAATGGTTTGCGGCCTTTGCGTTATTCTATCTCTAATGAAGGCATTTTAGCCGTCGGGTCCGAAACCGGCATGTGCCCAATGGAAGAAAGAACCATTGTTCAAAAAGGCGCATTACAGCCGGGCCGTATGATTGCTGTCGACTTGGAAGAGGGTAAGTTTTACGACTCCACAGCTATTCTGAATGAGCTCGCGGAGAAACGTCCTTATAAAAAATGGCTTAAAAAAGTTGTCAAACTTGACGAAAAACTATCAGGCTCAGAGCCTACGCCTTTCTTGAGCGGCGAGAGCCTCGCGCGGCGGCAAATGTCTTGTGGTCAAACGCTTGAAGACCTCGAGCTTATTCTCGGGCCTATGGCAGAAACTGGAAAAGAGACCGTTGGCTCTATGGGCGATGATACGCCATTGGCTGTACTCTCAGATATTTACCGCCCGCTCTCGCATTATTTTCGTCAAAACTTCAGCCAAGTCACAAATCCGCCTATAGATCCTCTGCGCGAAACCCGCGTCATGGGATTAAAAACGCGGTTTAAGAACTTACGTAATATTTTGGCCGAAGACAGCTCCCAGACGACTGAAATGCTGATCTTGGAAAGCCCCGTCATGACGACAGGCATGTTGACCAAATTCAAGAAAATGGTCGGCCCCAAGAAATCGCTTATTATTGATTGTACCTTTGCTGTCTCTGATGTCTCCAGCGATTCCGGGGCTGCGCTAAAGGCGACGTTACAACGGGTCAAAGCCGAAGCTGAAGAGGCCGTGCGCCGCGGCGTCGAGAACATTATCCTTACGGATGAATATACCGATGAAGATAATGTGGCCGCGCCAATCATCCTTTGCACGGGGGCGGTTCAAACGCATTTGGTTAATCACGGACTGCGCTCATCATGCTCTATCATCGTGCGGTCAGCAGAATGTTTAGATACGCATTATTTTGCGGTGCTCATCGGCGCAGGCGCTACCGCTGTAAACGCATATATGGCGCAAGACAGTCTTATGGACCGCGTGAACCGCGGATTGCTCGAGATGTCAGCTGATGAAGCGACCGCGCAATATAAGAAAGCTATTGAAGGCGGGCTTTTGAAGATCATCTCAAAAATGGGTATCTCAGTAATTTCGTCCTATCGCGGCGGGAATAATTTCGAAGCCTTAGGTCTGTCCCGCGCACTTGTGGGAGAAAACTTCCCAGGCATGACCTCGCGTATTTCAGGCATCGGACTCGCAGGTCTGGAGGCCAAAGCCATTGAGGCCCATGAGCGCGCCTATGAGCCGTCTGTCGTTCGCCTGCCTGTGGGCGGGCTTTACCGCGTTCGCGCAAAAGGTGAGCGTCATGCTTACCAAGCCGAGATGATCCACATGCTTCAAGAAGCTGTCGGGTCAGAGGATTATGAACTTTATAAAAAATACGCCGATGTCGTGAATAGTGAAAAGCCTATTCAGATAAGAGACCTTCTGGATATTCGCCCCACAGGAAAGCCCTTGCCGCTGCGCCGCGTTCAATCCGTCAATGAAATACGCCGCCGTTTTTGTACGCCCGGCATGTCCCTTGGCGCCCTATCTCCCGAAGCGCACGGCACCTTAAATATTGCCATGAACCGTATCGGCGCGAAATCCGTCTCAGGCGAAGGCGGCGAAGATCGCGCACGTTATGTGCCGCTGCCAAATGGAGATAACCCCAACTCTGCGGTCAAACAAATTGCGTCAGGCCGTTTTGGCGTCAACGCTGAATATCTCAACCAATGCCGCGAGATTGAAATTAAAGTCGCTCAAGGGGCTAAGCCCGGTGAAGGCGGACAGCTGCCCGGATTTAAAGTCACGGAAATGATTGCAAAATTTAGAAATGCGACGCCTGGCGTAACATTAATTTCGCCGCCGCCGCATCATGATATTTATTCGATCGAAGATTTAGCGCAATTAATTTACGATTTAAAACAAATTAATCCGACAGCCCGCGTGGCCGTTAAACTTGTCGCCTCATCTGGTGTTGGTACAATTGCGGCAGGCGTTGCCAAAGCTAAAGCAGATACGATTCTAATAGCTGGCCATAATGGCGGAACAGGCGCCTCGCCCAATACCTCGCTTAAATATGCGGGTATCCCTTGGGAGCTGGGCCTGTCTGAAGCCCATCAAGTTTTGAAATTAAATAATCTTCGTAATTCTGTGACATTGCGCACAGATGGCGGCCTTAAGACGGGACGCGACATTGTTATCGCCGCTATGCTCGGCGCAGAAGAATATGGCATTGGCACACTGAGCCTTGTGGCGATGGGCTGCATCATGGTGCGGCAATGCCATTCCAATACCTGCCCTGTTGGCGTCTGTGTCCAAGACCCGCGCTTGCGCGAGAAGTTCACGGGCACGCCAGAAAAAGTTATCAACCTCATGACATTTATTGCTGAGGATGTTCGCGAAATTCTGGCCGAGCTTGGCGTTGAGACATTGGACGAGATTATCGGACGAACAGATTTACTCGCGCAGGTCTCACGCGGAGCTGAAAATCTCGACGACCTTGACCTCAACCCCATTCTTGCCCGTGTTGATAATTCGAGAATTAAAGATACCCGCAAAGTCCGCACGGAAGTCCCTGATACGCTGGATACAAATATCATTGCCGATGCCGGGCAATTATTTGAGCGCGGCGAGAAGACTTATCTGACCTATGCTGTAGAAAATACCCACCGCGCTGTTGGTACAAGAACAAGTTCGCATATCTATCAAAGCTTTGGCGCAGGCGGCCTGCCTGATGGACAGCTCACTGTACGTCTGCGCGGGTCTGCAGGACAATCCCTTGGGGCCTTTGGCATGAAAGGCCTTCGCCTTATTGTTGACGGCGACGCGAATGATTATGTCGGTAAAGGCTTATCAGGCGCAGAAATTATCGTCTCCCCGCAAGGGCGCACCCCGATTGAGCATCATGAGAGCGCGATTATAGGCAACACCTGTCTTTACGGCGCGACCAAAGGCGCATTGATGGCGGCAGGCCGCGCGGGCGAGCGTTTTGCCGTACGTAATTCAGGCGCGGTGACCGTCATTGAGGGCTGCGGCACGAATGGCTGTGAATATATGACAGGCGGCACGGCCGTGATTTTAGGCCCCGTGGGCGATAATTTCGGCGCAGGCATGACCGGCGGCATGGCCTATATTTATGATGAGGACGATACGTTTGAAAGAGGCGTCAACCCGGATAGCATTGTCTGGCAACGCTTTGACGCCGAGCATTATGAAGAAGAGTGCAAAGACCTCATCCGCAAACATGCCGCCCAAACGGGATCCGAGTTTTCAAGAAAGCTTTTAGCCGAGTGGGAGCTGGAACGCGGAAAGTTTTGGCAAGTCATTCCGAAAGAGATGCTGTCACGTTTGGAGATTCCGCTAACGCAAGCGGCGGCTGAGTAGATTATTTACGAGGCTCAAGCGTTTTATTTAGATAAATATAAATTTCCTGCCCACTATCCTCTTCAAAGGAAATAGCGCTTTGTCGGTTGGGATTAAATTGAAGCTTAGGCGCCGCGATAGGATCGCAACTTGTTCCTGATTGCCTACATAAAGCAACCCTTACGCTCGCGAGATTATCAGGCATTTCCTCGATATTGGGCCTAATGAGGATATCACCGCTTTTCGCAGGAATTATAAATTCAGGGGCTTGTCCGCCTTTGACTAAGAGTGGAAAACTAATACCGTCACCACCAACATCGACCCTCATGTCGTAAATGGGCGCATGGCTATGCGACTTCGCAATTAAATACGTTGCCAGATGTCCTGCCAAAAACCCCACTACTGCAATTGCCCCAAATTTAACCCAGGGTGTTTTATGGGGAAGCCGCGTCGTGTTTATCGCCATATAGCGTTCAATGAGGCCGCGCACGAGATCGCTAACGCTGCGCCCTTCCTGCTCAGCCAAATTCGTTAGTGATGTCTTCTCCTCATGGGATAGACGCACTTCTATCTTTTCGGTTTTTTTCATATTACCCTCCGCTTAACATCACGGTAGGGCAGTGGGTTTTAGTAATGCAAATAAAAACGTGTCATGACTTTCGTCTTTCCCGTCATGACACAGGAATAGATTTATTTAATCTCTTCTTGAGCTTCCATTTCGATTATGTTGCTACCGTCTTTCATCGTCTTCATATTCGGATTTGGTTTTTGCGCTACGAATGGACCAACTTGAACAGGTATTGAAAATACACGCGGCTGTGATAATCCTGACTTATCGACGGCCAGAGCCTGCACATTTATGTAATTTCGGCCATTTGCTGTCGGCGTGAAAGAAATATCAATTACGTGCTCATCGCTATCGGCCATATCGAAACTGGCCTGTCTTGAACCTGCAAAGAGATCAATATTGCCCTCTGCATCTAGATTTACAATGAGGTCTCCCGCCTTGTAGTATTCCTTCAAAGTCAATTGGAATGTCGTTGTCTCTCCCGGCGATAATTGTGATTTCAAGTTATAGGAATAATTAACAGAGGCCCCCGGCTTTAAATAAGTGTTGGCGTATGTCGTCTTTTCTCCTGAAGTGTCTGCGCTGTTGGCCGTGCACGCTACGCTGAGCGAAAGAGACAGCGCTATGGCGCTTGCCGAAATAAATTTAGAGAGTGTCATGATAGTCTCCTGAATTAGCGCGTGATTGTGAAATTATAAGTGGCGTCACCGGGGGAGCCGTTGGTCGCTTGTCCGAGATTAAGAAAATCATAAGCGTCAATAACATGCTCGCCCGCCGATAGATTTAACGTTATAGTTTCAGTATTCACAACACCACTTTCTGCTCTATTGACGAAAGTGCCATTTCTGAAAATAGCGAAATCCGGATCTCTTGACTGTGCGCCCGAGATGCGTGTCATCTGAAGTGTATGTGACCCAGCTGTTGCGGTAAATCTTAGAAAGGCGCGGTTATCGAGATTATTAAACTCCCCTTCATTATTATTAGAAGTAATCACCACCGCTGGCCCATTAACAATGACTTCGTTATAAACGGGAATGGCCGATGAAACACCTCCATTATTTGTTTCGCCTGCGCCATCAGCCTCTGTTGAGTTGATACCACGGTCTGCCGCGAAGCTATTAATATCCGCGACACTGTTAGGTTCTTGTGTTCTCAGTTCCGCCAAGAAAGCGAATATAGAGGTAAAGAGCGGCTGTGACCTGTAAGCATCACTTGTGAGTGTATTATAGATCGCGCTTAAACCTAGATTGAGCGTATCATCCCCATCATTAGCCGCATCAAAAATATCATAGAGCACGGACTGAACTGTGCCTTCATCAAACCAACCTGCTGGGTTGTTGGCCTCAACATTAATAGAAAACCCGCGGCTTTGCTGAGCCCCTAAACTATCTCGATAGAAAGGGTCACCTGTGGTCATACCCGACAAGGCATTCCCAAATCCTTCTCCCATAGCCACGCGGGGATCTAATCTTTGTCCAGAACTATGCGAGCCGCCGATAGAATCTGAGCGCGATAGTTGATCTTCAAAATAGTGACCCCATTCATGGACAATCACGTGGGTATCATATTCATCCGTATCGTTATTCTGATCACCAAGAATTAATAGCTCTCCGTTACCAATATAGGAAGATGTCCCAATCTCACCTCTTGCTATATCAAAGCTTGTTGAAGATCGATTGTTGACGCTCCAATTGAAATCAGCCGGCGGGAAAACCACATCTGGATCTATAGCCGCGAATTGTTGCAGAGCATCGTAGATTGGATTTAAAATAGCAAACGGCGCCGCCGCCCGTGTCCCGGTATAGCTGCTTCCGCCCCAACCCGAGCTTGCATTGAGGTTACGAGTGGAATCTACTGTTCCCACACTTTCAAGACTTCCTGTAATCGTATAAAGCGCATCAGAACTTGTGTTATCGACAACCTGTACGTCCCATACTGCGCCTGAACTTTGTTGCATCTCAGCCTTAGCTCTTACGCGTATGCTTGTATTCGATGCTATTTCGAAACTATAATCTCCCACGGCGTCGGTTACATCAGTAGCCAGAATTGTCCCGGCACTGTTTACAGCTTCAATGGTAATGCCACGTGCGGGCTCCTGTGTAATAGCGTTATAATTCAATCCATTTGTTGACGTATTAAACGGCACGGAGTCGAAGGTAAGCTTACCTGACACAGTTACATCACCCGACGCAGGAGGCGGCGGAGGTGGTGGTGGTGGCGGAGGCGGCGGGGCGGGCGGAACAACAGCAACAGGCGTGCCACCGCTACTACTGCCGCCTCCACCACCGCAAGCGACCAGAGCAAATGCTGAGAGCGCGAGCGCTGTGCCCGTAAGGAATGTTTTCAAAGCCACAATGAAGGCCTCCGCGTAAAATCTGCATGAATGTGACGTTATAGTCGTTGAAATGTCAATTAAGTCTTACAGTCACTGCGAGCACATTTATGTGAGATTAATAATGCATTTTGTTAACTTAACAGCGATTTAAATTATGGCTAGAGAGGCGCATGAGCCTGACCCTATACATAGATGCCGACGCCTGTCCTGTCCGCGAAGAATGCTATAAAGTGGCGCGCCGGCACAATGTCCCTGTAACGGTGGTCAGTAATTCATATTTGCGCGTGCCAAAGGAGCCATTGATAAGCTTTATCGTGGTGCCGGACAGTTTCGACGCGGCTGATGACTATATTGCAGAGCGGGCGAATGCCGCCTCAGTCATTATCACCTCTGATATTTTATTAGCCGAAAGGTGCCTGAAACAAGACGCCTCCGTTCTTGCCCCCAATGGCAAAGCGTTTACAAAAGACTCGATTGGCGGCGCCATTGCCACGCGCGCGATTATGGCTGATTTGCGCGCCGGGGCTGACATGCCAAATATTGGCGGCCCGCCCCCTTTTACCCATAAAGACCGCTCAAAATTTTTAGAATCGCTTCATGTGACGCTTGAAAAGTTAAAACGCCAAAATTCCTAATTGACCTGACCCGCCGCGCCCCTATGTTGCGCGAGCTTATTAAAGGACAGACACATGACCGCTCAACTTGAGACCCTCATTAACGCCGCTTGGGATGACCGCGGGGCCCTCAGCCCTGAGACCAAAGGCGAAACCCGCGACGCTATTGAAGCGGCGATTATGGCGCTTGATTCAGGCGAGCTGCGTGTCGCGTCTAAATCAGGAAATGGCGATTGGACCGTACATCAATGGCTTAAAAAAGCCGTGCTCTTGGGCTTTCGTATTCATCCTAATGCCCTCATGACGGGCGGCCCTGCCACTGTAGGAAATGGCGCCGGTCACTTTTATGATAAAGTGCCCAGCAAGTTTGAAGGTTGGACTGAAGCGGATTTCCAAAAGGCCGCCTTCCGCGTTGTCCCGCCAGCCACTGTACGCCGCGGCTCTTACATCGCGCCAAATGCTGTGCTCATGCCTAGCTATGTCAATATTGGCGCGAATGTCGGCGAAGGCACCATGGTCGATACTTGGGCCACAGTCGGGTCTTGCGCGCAGATTGGTAAAAATGTTCACCTCTCCGGCGGTGTCGGGATAGGCGGCGTCCTAGAGCCGCTGCAAGCCAACCCCACAATCATTGAAGATAATTGTTTCATCGGCGCGCGCTCTGAGGTTGTCGAGGGCGTGATTGTCCGCGAAGGCGCGGTCCTCGCTATGGGCGTCTTCATCAGCCAATCGACAAAAATCTTTAATCGCGCCACAGGTGATATCAGCTTCGGCGAAGTCCCTGCTTATTCAGTCGTTGTTCCAGGAACGCTCCCAAGTAAAGACAGCTCGCATAGCTTGGCTTGCGCTGTTATCGTGAAAACGGTTGATGCTAAGACCCGCTCCAAGACGGGCGTCAATGAATTGCTGCGAGATTAGTAAGATCTGCAATTTTTTGCCACAATTGCATGTAATCTAGTAAATGATGCGCTTTTTCCTCACCACAGCCTCTCTCTTTTGTGTCGCTTTGACCGCTTGCGGCGGCAGTGATAATTCCGCCCCTCCTCCCCCTCCCCCGCCTGCGAACGCTGCGCCAAGCTTCACCTCATCGGCGATGGCGACAACAGCAGAGAATGAGGGCGGTGTTGTCTATACGGCGGCTGCGTCTGACTCGGATGACGACACGCTCTCCTATACTATCGTTGCTGGCGGTGATGCGGCGCTGTTCTTAATCAACTCTGCCACAGGCGAGCTCAGCTTTGCGGCGGCACCAAATTTTGAACGCCCTTTGGATCTGGATTTTGATAATATCTACGAGTTCACGCTTTCAGTCAGTGACGGCCAAGGCGGAACAGATATGCTCGCGATAAGCCTCACGGTGACAGATGTTTCGCAGGCCGCCACATTAAAACGCGTCGGAACAGACCTCACGCAACCGCTTTTTTTAACGCCCCTGCCCGGCGTGCAAGACCGCGTTCTTGTGTTGCAAAAAGCGGGACTCATTCGGATATTAGATCCCGAAACAGGCGTGATAGACTCTGTCGATTTTCTCGATATAAATGATGATATCGACGCCACTGGTGAAGGCGGGCTGTTAGGATTGGCGTTTGCGCCGGACTTTGAAATATCCGGAGAGTTTTATGTGAATGTCACGGCAACGGACGATTTTCGGACTGAAATTCGTAAATATAGCTTGCAATCCGGGCGCAATGATTTGGCGGACCCGCTGTCAAAAGACATCATCATGACCTTTGATCAACCACTCAGAAACCATAATGCTGGATGGATCGGCTTTGATGATAATGGCTTTCTCGTCATTCCCACTGGCGATGGCGGGGGCAGCGGGGACCCTGATAATTTCGCGCAGAATCCGCAATCTCTTTTAGGCAAAGTTCTGCGAATTGATGTCAGTCAAGACAGCTTCCCAGGCGATGACGAAAAAGACTACGCTATCCCGTCTGGCAATACATATACTGATGCCGCAGACGGCCAGCCAGAGATTTTCGCGTTAGGTCTGCGCAATCCCTATCGTAGCAGTTTTGACCCTCTGACAGGTGATCTCTTAATCGCAGATGTTGGACAGAACGCTGCGGAAGAAGTTTCTCGCCTGCCGATGGATGATTCTAGCCTGAATTTTGGCTGGCGAGTCAAAGAAGCCACGCTGGATTTCAATGGGTCGACCGCGGCCACTTTAACGCCGCCTGTGATCGAATACTTACATGGCACAGGCCCGCGCGAGGGGCGTTCTATCACAGGCGGGTATGTCTACACTGGCCCTGTGGAGGCGTTGCAAGATCAATATATCTTTGCAGACTTTATCTCCAACAATGTGTGGGCTGTGCCTGTCCGCGATATGCAAAACGGGACAACCATATCAGGCGGAAATTTCGACGTTTTGACTGACACGCTCAGCCCTGATGCGGGAGACCTAAGCCGGATTTCCAGCTTTGGCCTAGACGCACAAAACAATCTTTATATTGTCACCATCTTAGGCGATGTCTTCCGCTTAGAAGCCGAAAACTAAAACCTGCCTGACTTTACACTTTATCAAAAAAGCCAGCCAGATTGCAGCTGGCTTTCAAGATTTACGCGGCTTCTAATGCGAAGACTTTTTACCTTTGAACGCATCTACCGCTTCACGTCCGGCTGTTTCTGACGTGCCGCGTATTTCCGCTTCCTTCTGGGCCCAAAGGCGTTTCTGATAGCGGTTGGACAAGATGTCCGTGACAACCAAGACGCCCACAACAAGGTAGAAGCTTGACTTGCTCATCGCGTCAATCGCGAAGCCGAATATTTTCAAATGCGCTAAATGCGCGCCCTCAGTAACGAGCAATACACCCACAAGGAAGAGAATAAACAATCCTAAAACTTGATACATACGGTTCTTTTTCAGAAATTCCGTCACTCGGTCGGCCAATAAAATCATACCCAGACCCGAGACCAAAATCGCTATCACCATTAAAGGCACCTGATAAGTTTTCGTAGGTTCACAGCCAATGGCTCCCGCGACAGGATTAGCGATAAGATCCGCCTTACAATCAACAACAGACCCAGCAAACTGACCGAGTATAGCGCCTGCATTATTCACAATATTGGACGCATCCACACTGGCAATCGCCATCGCTGACAAGATGGAGTCGACAGAAAATACTAGGTTCATGGCTACAATGAGGGCAATCGCGCCCATCACTGTACGCGTGCCGCCACCTTCAGAATGCTCAATATGGTCTACTTGCAACAGGTGATTTATTTCTTTGATAGCGGTATAAATAATGAAACCGCCCCCAACGAGTGTAATTAAAGCCTGCGCCGTAAATTCACCTTCTAAGAATTTTCCAAAATGAATGCCAAAAAGCGGCTCAGCTAAAAGCGCGAAGAGATTGACAATCAAGAACAGAAGCACAATTCGCAAAATGACCGCAATAGCTATGCCATATTTGCGCACTTTCTGAGCATCTTTAGGATCGCCAACCTTATTACTTTCAATCGCGATATAGAGCAGATTGTCAAAGCCCAACACGGCTTGCAGCAATATCAGCATAAATAAAGTAAATAATGCTTCGAGCGTTAGTAGTTCAGCCATGAGGTCCTCCGATATGAGGCGCTTCTAATATGATTTGACCAGGTTTGAAAAGCCGAAATTGCTTACATGACACCGGAACTGTTACCGCCAACAGTGCCAATAACGCGGTCACCGACAAATGGGTTGTCTGCCCGCTCTGCGCCGAAGGTACTCATCGGGCCATGACCCGGCACAAATCGCATATCCCCGCCCAAGGGCCAAAGCTTATTGCGGATAGAGTCTATGAGGTCTTGTGGATTGCTTTTAGGAAAGTCTGTCCGGCCGACGGAACCTCGGAAAAGCACATCGCCGACAAATGCAATTTTCATATCCTGATTATAAATGACAACATGACCAGGCGTATGACCGGGCGTGTGGACAACCCCAAATTCGACTCCGCCCAATGTCAATGTCTCGCCATCCTTTAAATATCTGTCAGGGACAACGTTTTTACCCATCCCGGCATGACCATATTGCGACCATGCCTGCTCAATCGTATCCATCCAAAACTGATCGTCTTTATGCGGGCCGATAACAGGCACGCCAAGCTTAGCGCGGATATCTTCCGCCCCGCCGGCATGATCCAGATGTCCATGAGTGAGCCATATCTCTTTTAGAGTCACCCCAAGCTCTTTGGCGGCGCCCATTAGCTTTTCAGCCTCTCCGCCTGGATCTACCAACACGCCCTCCATGGATTCAGTATCCCATAAGAGGCTGCAATTTTGCTGAAACGGGGTGACGGGTATAAGTCTGAGATCAAGCTTGGCCATAGCGCATATCTTGCCTGAGCCGCGCTGAGCGTCAAGTAAAACTCGTTCAGGAGGCATTCAGGCAGTCATCACTAAACAGACACTAACTTATCATTCTCTCTTTTTGATGAGTTGTCTCTCTTTTAAACTTACCCCGCTCTCAGATATTTCTGGGGCGGGGTTTTCTTTTGGGCACGGCTCGCAAAGATAACAGAATTGTAACGCCCTACTCCGCAATCATAACAGAATTGTTAGCAAAGCTTCATCCTGCAGTCATAATCCATCGTATATAAGAGACTTATCCAATTCATTGGATTCCCCTTCGAACTGGCGGCGGCCCTTGGGCTTGCCGCCCTTTTTCGGACTCCTTGTCTTTACTTACAGTTTTGTAACCAAACTGTATGACTCCCGTTAGGTTGACTCGCATTATAGTTAATGACTGGGATATTTGGCATAAACCCTCACAAATTTTTTCCAGCGGGGACGGCTGACTCTTACCCCCCAGCCCAGATACAGCATGTTCCCTGAAAAACGGGTTGGTATGAACGGTACCAGCCCGTTTTTTCTTGGACAGAATAGATTTGTAATATTTAAGACAGCATCGCTTTAACCGCAGTAACAAGAGTGTCGCGGCTAACGGTTTCTTGAGCAGGGCGCGATTCTTTCCACTCTTCGTTGGATTGTATCGCTTTGGCCATCTCTGCGCCGAGATAAAGATCTTTTAGTGTGACCTCACCTTTGGCCAATTCATCTTCGCCCATCAGCACAGCGATTTGCGCATTGCGGCGGTCCGCATATTTCATTTGCTTAGTCACATTGCCCGAGCCTATGAAGACCTCTGCGCGGATGCCAGAGGCGCGAAGCTCTTCTGCCATTTTAAAATATTGACCCATCAAAGCCCGGTCGAAAGCACAAATAATGACGGGCGGCTTCACCGATTGCTCAAGCGCGTTCATACGCTCAAGCGCGGTTAAGAACCGCGAGACGCCAAAACTAAAGCCTGTTGCGGGAACGGCTTGGCCGCGAAAGCGCGAGACCAAATCATCATAACGCCCGCCGCCACCAATAGAACCAATACGCACAGGGCGGCCTTTTTTATCTCGGATATCTGCGAGGAGTTCGGCTTCAAAAACGGGGCCTGTATAGTAGCCAAGTCCGCGCACAATGGATGTATCATAGCTCACGCGGTCAGGACCAAATCCCGTTGCCGTTAATATGGAATCTATTGTGGCCAGTTCTTTAACCCCGCCCATGCCGCGCTCGGAGGTGCCAACTAATTTCTCAAGGGCTTGTATTGTTTTGCCGCGATCATCATCAGAGGCCGTCGTAAATCCAAGCACAGCCTTTACACCAGCGGCATCCAGTCCCGCGCCTTTGGTGTAATCGCCGCTCTCATCTTCGCGGCCCTCACCTAACAAAGCTTCGACCCCCTCAGCCCCAAGACGGTCTAGCTTATCAATCGCGCGCAGAACTTGCAGCCGCTGAACAGCGCCTTCATCAGTATTCGCAACACCTGAGCTTTCTAGAATTCCGTCCAGCAATTTACGGTTATTCACGCGCACAGCATATTGCCCGTCTTTCAGGCCCGCCGAGCGCATAACGTCCGCCGCCAGCATAATCATTTCCGCATCCGCCGCAGGCCCCGCCGCGCCGACACTATCCGCGTCGCATTGGACAAATTCGCGAAAGCGCCCGGGACCAGGCTTTTCATTGCGGTAAACCGAACCTGCCTGATAGCGGCGATAAGGCTTAGCCAGCGCGTCATAATTCTCAGCCACAAAGCGTGCCAGAGGTGCTGTCAAATCATAGCGGAGCGAGAGCCATTGCTCATCATCATCTTGGAGCGCAAAGACGCCAACATTAGGGCGGTCTTCGTCGGGTAGAAACTTCCCAAGCGCATCAGCATATTCAAAGGCAGGTGTTTGAAGCGGTTCAAACCCGTGCATATCATAGACAGCAAAAGCCGCGTCAATCAGGCGACGTTCAGCCCTCAACAGCTCAGCTGGCTTATCTTCAAATCCGCGCGGACGCCGCGCTTTTGGACGAAAGGGTTTGTTTTTCTTCTTAGACATGAAGCGGGGTTTAAACAGGAATGGGGTGTAGGGAAAGAGCGGATTATCCCAATTTACGCTCAATCGCATCCCATGACAGCGCCGCCGCATCGACGCCGCTAAAGCGTTTAAGCTCCTGCACGCCTGTGGGGCTGGTAATATTTATTTCTGTCATCTTATCGCCAATGACATCAATCCCAACCAATATCTGGCCGCGCTTTTTGAGCATTGGGCCAATAGCGTCGCAGATAATCATGTCAGTTTCGGTTAGCTCTGTTGGCACAGGGGTGCCGCCTACATGCATGTTAGACCGTGTTTCCCCTTTTAACGGGACGCGGTTAATAGCGCCCACCGCCTCGCCATCAATGATGATAATACGCTTATCACCCTTAGAAACATCTTTGAGAAAGGCCTGCGCAATGACAGGTTCGCGGGAGCTTTCCATAAACATTTCCATCAAGGAAGAGTAATTACTATCACCCTCTTTGACGAGGAAGACCCCTGCGCCGCCATTTCCGAAAAGTGGCTTTAATATAATATTACCATGTGTCTCGCGAAAATCATCAATGGCTTGACGGTCCCGCGTGATAAGCGTTTCGGGCATAAGATGCGGATAATCCAGCGGCAGAATTTTCTCAGGGCAGGAGCGCACCCATTCAGGATCATTGACCACCAGCGTGTCGCCTTTCAAGCGCTCCAATAAATGGGCCGCCGTAATATAAGTCATATCAAAGGGCGGGTCTTGGCGCATCCAGACGACATCAACATCTTTGGCCAAATCCAGAACTTGCCGCGGGCCGAAATGAACATGATTGCCTCGCTCGCGCTGTATTGTCATCGAACGGGCGCGTGCCTGCACGACACCCTCATTATAGGCCAAATGCTCAGGCGCATATTCAAAAAGCTCATAGCCCCGCTCAGCGGCGACCTCAGCCAAAGCAAAAGTCGTATCGGCATCAATATCGACCGTCTCCATCGGGTCCATTTGGAAGGCTACGCGTAATGTCATTCTTGTCTCCGTGTCAGGGGGCTTTTGCCGCAGCGCTCAGTCTTTCGCAAGGCCCTTGCACGGAGGACCTAATCACATCTATGTTTGGGAAAAGGGAGACATTTATGACGGATATCATTGTAACAAACCTAGAAACAGTGCCAGGGCGCAATATCATTAAACATTTGGGTATTGTTCAAGGCAATACCGTTCGCGCCAAGCACGTCGGACGCGATATTATGGCAGGGCTTAAAAATATCGTCGGCGGGGAATTGCGCGGTTACACAGAGCTGCTGACGGATGCGCGCGAAGAAGCTACTCAACGCATGATGGGCGAAGCCATTGAGAAAGGCGCCAATGCCGTTGTTAATGTGCGCTTCTCGACAAGCTCCATCACGGCAGGCGCATCCGAGCTTTATGCTTATGGCACAGCTGTGGTTGTTGAATAATGGTTGGGCTACTGACAGTTATTGTTCTGCTCCTCGTCGGAGTTATTTTCGGCGGCATGAATGAGCGCAATCATTTTGCGCGGATAGAGAAAGCAGAAGAAGAGTTCTCTGATATCAAAATCTTCAATATAAAAACGCTACCTGAGAATATTGAAAAAGGCGGCGTTATGGTTTCGGGAAATGTTGTCATCGCCGTTGATTATTTCAAAGTTTTTATAGCGGGTTTCATCATGTTTTTCGGGGGACGCTTATCAGGCTATGAGCGCATGATGGAGCGGGCAAGGCGCGAGGCCCTTATCAGAATGCAGCGCAAAGCCCGAGAACTAGGGGCCGATGCCATATATAATACGCGCATTGAATTTTCTGCCGTGGGACAACGCCCCAACAAAATCGGCGGCGCGGAATTGTTGGCATATGGCACAGCGGTAAGATATAAATCATGAGCGATTTTGAAACAAAAAACTCGGCTGATGGCACAATCCTGCGCGGACATATTTGGGCCGCCGAAACGCCTAAGGCTGTCATGAACCTCGTCCACGGCTTTGGAGAGCATAGCGGGCGTTATTCGGATATGGCGGCCTATTTAAACAGCCGAAATATTTCTGTTATAGCGTTGGATTTGCGGGGGCACGGACGCTCGGACGGGCCGCGGGGCTTTTGTCCCGATTATGGTTTGATGCTGCGTGATGTCGACGCTTTACTCGCACAAAGCAAAGAGACCTTTCCCGACATGCCCCAATGCCTATACGGACATTCAATGGGCGGAGGGTTAGTGCTCAATCATCAACTCAAAGACGCGGGGTCTGATATGCGCTGCGTGGTTGCCTCAGCTCCATTCATACAATCGGCCCAACCCATCTCGAAACCACAAAGGTTCATTGTAAAAACACTGGGCAAAATTGCGCCTAAAATGACATTGGGAAATAAAATCGACGGCAGCAAAATCTCTCGCCTCCCTGCTGAACAAGAAGCCTACATCTCCGATCCGCTAAACCATGGTAAATTGGGTGTTGGCCTCGCCATTGGGATGGTCGAAGGCGGGGAGTGGATTATGGACAATGCCGCAAATTGGCAAAAGCCTCTTCTAATCGTGCATTCCCGCGAAGACCAACTTACGGACTTTTCCGCCAGTGAAGCCTTTGCCGCTCAAGCTCCTGATTGTAGTTTTAAAGCTTATGAGAATTGTGAGCATGAGATCCACAATGATACCCCCCGCGCAGACGTTTATAAAGCTGCGGCTGATTTTATCGAAAGCCACCTCTGATGCACCTGACTGTCTATCACCTTAAAACCTGCGACACATGCCGAAAGGCTATCAAAGCCATGACAGCCGTAGGGCATGATCTGACGTTAATCGATGTGCGCGCAGATGGCGTGCCGGCCAAAGATCTAAGCCGTATCGCTAAGGCCGTGGGCTGGGAAAAATTGTTAAACACGCGCTCGACGACATGGCGCGGTTTAGATGATGTTGAAAAGGCCGATATGAATAGCGATAAAGCTATCGCGTTGATGTCTGAACACCCCACATTAATAAAACGCCCCGTCATAGATAGACAAGGCGCGTCAATTACAGTTGGTTGGACAAAAGATATTCAAGCAGAGTTAATTTAGAGACCTACTTTATCTGATGAGTTTTGGTACAAACTCACCATCAATGAAGACAACAGGAATTTCTTTGCCTGTATCAGGGTCGATATAATAGGGTTCGCTCTCTATAACCGAAACAGCCTCGCCAGCCGCTCCAGTTCGGTATTTCCCTAGCTCTTCTTCAGTCGGAAATTCCTTATTGAGACGCTCACCCATATCAGAAATTTGCGATGGCGCGCCCTGAATTTGAGAATTGTGAGGCATAGGCTGTGATAAAGGGATTCCTGGTGCAGAAGGCGTAGGAGTCGTTGTTAAAAACCCAGGAAGCTCGCGCTGCTGAGGCGCTGCATATTGCGGCTGCGCTTGTGCCGGCGCGTATTGAACGGGACTTCCAGCATTTGCAGATTGGCTTAGCCGGCTGATAGAAGAGTCAATTCCCGCGACGGTGACATAAGAAATCACTTCTCGCGCCCCCTTAGTCGTACTGGCTATTTCTGCTGCGCGTTCTAGCTCAGCTTGATTACGGGCCACGCCTAAAAGATAAACAACGCCGTTATGTGTCTCTACATTCAGATTGCGAGCTTTAACATATTTATCGGCTGTCAGGCGGGTTTTAACTGACGTCGTTAAAAGCTTATCTTTGGTACCGCGAACGAAACCCTCATTGCTTTCAATGCGAAGCTCATTTCCGACTTGAGCTATACGCGGCGCAGACCAGGCGATGCGCTCCGCTTCGATACGGTCTTCTTGGCGCGGTACATTTCCGGCCAAAAGCACAATACCTTCGCGCACATCGACATTTACGTGTTTAAACTCAAACCCATAGGCGCGCTTCAGGCGGGCCTTAATTGCACGCTCAGCGCTGACATCATTAACAGAACGTGCGAAATTGCGTTCATCGCCTTTACTGACGCCTGCGGTCGTCACGGTGGTGCAAGCCGACAGGGATAGTGAAAGAACAGCGGCGGAAAGTATGGTTAAGCTTTTCATAATGCCCATAGCTTTACCTGCGAGTGGTGAACTAAAAGTTACCAAAACTATTCTTTACGGGCTTTTAATAACCTTGAAAGGCGCTGGGAATATGACGGATTTTCCAACGCCCTATAATATATAGATAATCAAAACGTAGCTCAAAATCTTTATCGACTAGGTCTCTTTGGCGGTTGATGTAAATTTCAGCGGCGGCCACGAGGCGGGACTGGTTTTCAAAAGATACGCTCAGCTCTGCCGCACGGTCCGTCGCTCTTTGTTTGACTTCGACCATGGCAATGACCTTGCCGCGGCGGGCAATAATATCCACCTCACCTTCCCTGACCTTAAAACGCCGCGCGGCAATACGATAACCTTTGAGACGCAAGTAAAGACAAGCCAAATTCTCAGCGCGGCGGCCCGCTTTTTCATAGGATTGCTTTTGCGTCTTAGTTTTAGAGGTCTTCATTTCAGCTTGAGGGCCAATTGATAAACATCGCGCTTAGGCCAGCCACATTGCGCAGAAATTTCTGCGCTGGCCCGCTTAACCCCGAGTTCAGGAATTTGGGTGTTAAGCGCAGAGATAACGTCTTCTTCACCCCAACGCTCACTTGTGGAGGGTGGGCCCACAAGCACAACAAGTTCTCCTCTGGGCTTATCAGCTTTTACAGACTTCATAAGAGTCTCAAAGTCTCCATGCCGCGCTTCCTCATAGTGTTTCGTCAGCTCCCGCGTAAGCACAACATCCCGCTCACCGAAAACGCTATGCATATCTGTCAGGCATGCCGCAATGCGGGGGCCTGTTTCAAAAAAGATTAAGGTCGCTTTGACATTGGTGAGGGCTTCAAGAGAGGTTTTACGTGCGCCTGATTTGGGAGGTAAAAACCCCGCAAACATGAAACGGTCAGATGGGAGGCCAGATTTCACAAGCCCCGCCAAGACCGCCGACGGGCCGGGAAGAGGGAAAACATCTATCCCGGCTTTCACCGCAGCGCGTACGAGATTAAACCCAGGGTCAGAGACAAGAGGCGTTCCGGCATCAGACACCAGCGCAACAACTTTTCCTGCTTGCAAATCCTTTATCACGCCGGGTACACGTTTTGCCGCATTATGATCATGATAAGGACTTAGAGGTGTTTTAATATCATAGGCGCTCAGCAATTTATGTGTTTGGCGCGTATCTTCCGCGAGTATCATATCTGCGGCGCGGAGCGTATCTAGCGCCCGCAAAGTGATGTCGCGTAGATTACCAATAGGCGTGGCAACCACATAGAGCCCCGACTCTAACGTCACATTTTTAACAGAATTGGACTGTAATTCTTCACCTGTTAAGTGTTGCGAAGGATTTGTGTCGCTTATAGAGTCGGAATGAGTCACAGTGTGGCCAGTTAGAATTGAAAGAGCTGTTATGGCGAAATTATACGGCTTTGGCCATCTCGGAATTGCAAGCCTCTCTTTAGCGGCGCTCCTAATGAGTGCGTGCACCACTGTGCCCGTTCCGCAAGGCCAGACTCAAACGCGCGGACCTGTCGTGCAGCGTCCGCCGACAAACCCCGTATTGACCCCTGATCCAACAGATAATAGCGGGCAAAAAGAAGAAGAAAAAGAAACTGAGGTCAAAGAGCCTGAGACTGCCCAACCAGAGCAGCCCAGCTATGAAGCGGGGAATTACTATAATAATCGCGGCGGTCTAACGCCGCCTCATATGGCAGGCCGCGATATCAAGCGTATGGCTATACTCCTCCCCTTCTCTGCCAAGTCATCGCGACTCCGCGAAGAAGCCGATTCAATGCTAAAGGCCGCTGAACTGGCTGTCTTTAATCGGGAAGATGCCGATGTCCTTTTGATGGCACTGGACACGCAAGGCACAGCTGACGGCTCTCGCAGCGCCACACGCTCTGCTATTAAATCGGGCGCGGATGTTATCTTAGGCCCTATTCTGGCTGGCTCTGTCAAAGCCAGCGCCCGCGAAGCGAGCCGCAGCGGAACACCGCTTATTGCTTTCTCAACAGATCAAACTGTCGCCGGGAACGGAACCTACCTGCTCTCTTTCCCGCCTGAGGCCGAAGTGAAACGTATCGTCGATTACGCCGCCTCTACCGGGGCCACACGCTATGCTTATATTGGCCCTCAAAGCGAATATGGCCGCCGCGTCAAAGATGAGTTTGACGGTGCTGTCCGCGCCAATAGAGGCGAGGTCACGGCGTCTGAAATTTATGACGGTAATGATATTTCCGTCATGCAAGAACCTGCCAAACGCTTGGCTGAGTTCCATCGCCAGGGAGAAATTGCGTCTAAGGCAAACGGTGGAAGAACCCCCATGTCTTATGAAGCCATATTATTGCCCGAAGGCGGAACGGCCCTGCGGTCTCTCGCGCCGCTTTTCCCCTATTATGATGTTGACCCCGCTAAGGTACAGTTCCTAGGCACGGGCCTTTGGAAAAATGATGAAACCGTGCGTGAGCCCGCCCTGAATGGCGGTATCTTCGCTGCTGCCGACCAAGACGCTAAACGCCCCTTCCTTGATAATTATGATCGCAGCTATGGAGATGACGCCTCTCGCCTAGCCTCCCTCGCCTATGACGCTGTGGCCGTCGGCGCTTATGTTGCGGATGGAGACCCCCGTGGTCGACGCGCTCGCGCTGAAGACCCAAGCGGCTTTTACGGCGTCGATGGATTGGTCCGCTTTAACCCCGACGGAACACCTGATCGCGGCTTGGCGGTCTATCAAATAAAGAACGGACGTTTCGTCATTATCGACCCTGCGCCGAAAACGGTTCTGGGGCCGTCTTAAGAAACTAACAGTTTTTCAGTTACAGCATTTAATACAAGGCGGCCCTCAGAGGTCGCCTTTAATCTATCGCCTTGGTGTAAAAGAGAGCCGTCTTGGGATAATTGATTTATAATATCTTGCGGCAAAGCGTGACCTGAAATATTTTCAAATCGTGAGAGCGAAATACCCTCTTCGATACGCAGGCCCATGAGCAAATATTCTTCGGCCCAAGCTGTTGGAGACAAGGCCTCCTTTTCAGTAATGCCCAAACCTGTAGACTTTACACGTTCCTTATAATCATTGGGTCGCATGGCGGCGACAGTGGCATAGCGTGTGCCCTCCACTGTCAGTCGTCCATGGGCTCCAGGGCCGACACCGACATAGTCGCGTCCCTGCCAATAGGCGAGGTTATGTTTGGAGCGATGTCCGGGCTTTGCAAAGTTTGAGACTTCATAATGTTCAAAGCCTTTAGCCATTAAACGTTCTCTCACGAGGTCATAAAAGTCGGCGCTCTTATCGCTATCTACCGCCTTAACATCGCCTCGCGCTTCTGCTTTGGCAAAAGCCGTGCCCTCTTCAATTGTGAGTTGATAGGTTGAGATATGTTGTGCGCCGCTCCCTAGGGCGATATCCAAATCCGTTTGTAGTAAGTCTTCCGTCTGTCCCGTCCATCCAAATATAATGTCGAGTGATACAGACGGAAAAATATCAACGGCTAGTCTCAAAGCGGCTTTCGCTTGGGCGGCATCATGGTCGCGGCCTAGTAATTTAAGCGCAGGGTCATGAAAACTTTGCACGCCGAGTGAGAGACGGTTGATTCCTGCTACCCGATAAGCTCTCCACTTATCCTCATCCGCATCATGTGGGTTGGCTTCGATTGCTATTTCACAATTCTCTTTTAAACCCCAGAGGTTTTTAATTTGGGAAATCGCCTTTGAAATATCTTCGGCGCTCATGAGTGACGGCGTCCCCCCGCCAAAATGAATAGAGCTGACCTCTCGCGGTCCGCTCCATGCTCGCCAACCTTCTAAGTCAGATAAAATGGACGGAGTTAGACCCGCATCGTCCTTCTGTTTATAAACATTGAAATCACAATAGGGGCAGATGCGGGCGCAATAGGGCCAATGAATATAGACCGCCAAAGGATCAAGATGATTATCTCCCATCAGGAAACTGGTCTTTTAAAAACTTTACGAAAGCATCCGCGCGGTGGCTCTTGGCATGCTTTTCCGCAGGGTCAATTTCGGCAAATGATTTTGTGTCGCCTATGGCGCGAAAAATTGGGTCATAGCCAAACCCTTTATCCCCGCGCGGCGGCCAGATAATTTCGCCCTCGACTGTGCCCTCATAGGTGTGGGCGTCACCTCCCGGATAAGCGAGACACAGCGCACAAATAAAGCGCGCTTTGCGATTAGGATTGTCACCTATCAGGTCATTCACATGCCACATCGCCATATCAAAATCACGGCCGCCACCCTCACAAGATGGTTTCTCCGCCCAGCGCGCCGCGTAAATTCCGGGGTCGCCATTGAGTGCGTCCACAGCCAAGCCACTATCATCAGATAACGCTGGCAGTCCGGACGCATCCGCAGCGGCGAACGCTTTTAATTGCGCATTTCCCGCAAATGTCTTTTCCGTTTCCTCAGGTTCTGGCAAACCTAATTCCCCAGCGCTGACAGTCTCGATTCCAAAGGGCTTCAGCAAGTCTCTAATCTCGCGAACTTTGCCTTCATTATGAGAGGCGACAACAATTTTTGTGATGTTTTTCATAGGCGGTTTCTAAGCGGTGTTTTCCAAGCTTGCAATATAACAATTATTGTTTATCAATAAGTTCAATCTGGGAAAGGCGCAATGAACGCTGTGAATGACAATACGGGTACGCCCATTGCGAAAAGCCTGAATATACTGATTTTGGTCGGTATGGTTTTTGTGGCTTTGGCCGTTTTACTGTTAGTCCTCGTTGGTATCACCTTGGCAACTGATAACCCCATAAGCGCCGACTTAATGGATAAACTTGCCACCTCAGGCCATAGTACCGCAGCGCATGTTTCGGCGCTTACTTGTTTTGGCAGCGCGTTTATCGGCGCGATGTGGTTCTTTGTTTTGACCATACTGCGCAAGATTGTTAAAACGCTGTTAGATGGCGATCCTTTTGTGACAGAGAACATTTCTCGCCTACGCTTAATGTGGATAGTGATTGCCTTGTCTGAAATTCTTAGAATTGTTGTCATGAACCTCTCTATTTCAGGTGAAGTGACGCTGGATCTGCGTCCTGGCACTTGGTTTGTTGTGTTCGTTATAGCAGCCTTAGCAGAAGTCTTTCGGCATGGGGCGGAACTTCGCCGCGATGCGGAGCTAACAATTTAATGGCTATTCGTGTAAATCTCGACCGCGTCCTTCTGGACCGCCGTATGTCTTTGACAGAGCTGGCGCAGCGCGTGGGCATAACGCTGGCTAATCTGTCTATTTTAAAAACAGGCAAAGCCCGCGCTGTACGCTTTTCAACGCTGGACGCCCTCTGCCGAGAGCTGGACTGCCAGCCTGCAGATATCCTTGTCTATGAGCCAGATGAGGACCAAAACGACGTGAAGGCGGCCGCGGAGTAACGCCCTAATCCAAACAATAGCGCTCGCCTGATTTAGCGAGTTTATATCCGCGGCGCGTAATCTCTTTTGATATATCTGAATCTTTAAACCGTGCGGGATTAGTATGGTTGAAATGAATAAACCTGACTTTTTCGCGCTCCGCTTTCGGGAGTTTATCAAAACGGTCCATTGACCCTTTTAGCCGTGGATGCGGGATGGCGGACATATCACGCCCCGGCAATTCATTATCATCATAAAATGTCGCATCCAGAAAAGCGTAATCCACCGCCGCTAGTCGCGTTTCAATCGTCTGGCCATATTTTTCCCATTCATCCCAGCTATCGATATCAGGGAGGAAAAGAACAGACTTGTTCCCACCCGAAATTTCAAAGCCTACCGTTTCAGAAAATTCATCACGATGCGGGACTTGATAGGGGGTTACGCTTAGGCCTCTCTCCAAATAGGTCTTGTCTTCATCCGCTAAAGGCTGCAATTTAATATTCTCAAAATCAACGAGTTGCGACCATGGCCCGTTACTGCGCAAATAATCCCCCATGCGCGGCATGGTATGAACATTCAGGCCCTTCGTTCCCGCCGATTCATGGCCCACAAATATAAGCCCTGCATAGTGACCTATATGCGCATGAGTGAGGAATATCCCAGAAAGTCCTAGCGGCGCCTCAGTCTTAGACGGCGCAATTTCATCAAGTCTATAAAGCTGTTCGCGTATATCCGGTGTGGCCTCGAAAAGATAACGCGCACCCGTTTTGTAATCGACCAAAGCTGCTGATGTCGCATAACCTTTTAGCGAAGTATTGCGCCAAGCAGGGTCATCATTATTTCCGATTTGAGGCGCGCCTGCATCTTGGGCGGTGCCGAGAATGATAAATTCAACATCACAGCTCTGAATGACTTCCGCTGCGTTACAGGCTGAAAGCCCGCATAATAATACCGCGCCAAAAACAAGTTTCAGCGCGGCGCGTCTCATTACTTAAGGGCTTGCGCTTGAAGCGTGCAAAGCTGCTCAATGCCAACACCAGCAAGGCGCATAAGCTCTGCCATTTCATCAGCGGTGAAAGGCGTCTCTTCGGCGCTCGCCTGCACTTCAATCACGCCGCCATTTTCCGTGAGAACAAAATTGGCGTCCGCTTGCGCGGCACTGTCTTCGACATATTCCAAATCAAGACGACATTCCCCGTCCACGATTCCGCAGCTGACCGCCGCCATTTTATCTGTAATTGGGTTTTCCTTGATGAGGCCTTGTTTCACCAAACCTTCGCAAGCCTGAGACAGCGCGACCCACGCCCCTGTAATAGAGGCCGTACGGGTGCCGCCATCAGCTTGCATGACATCGCAATCAATAATGACCTGGCGTTCGCCGAGTTTTTCGAGATCGACAACCGCGCGGAGTGAGCGGCCAATCAGGCGCTGAATCTCTACGGTGCGTCCGCCTTGCTTACCACGCGCGGCTTCGCGGGAATTTCGCGTATGGGTCGCGCGGGGTAGCATTCCATATTCCGCCGTGACCCAACCCTTACCTTTACCCTTCATCCAGCGCGGCACATTCTCATCGACTGAGGCTGTACACAGCACATGAGTTTCGCCAAATTTAACCAAGCAAGACCCTTCCGCATAGCGGGACACGCCCGCTTCAAATGTAACAGGGCGAAGGCTTTCGCGGGAACGGTTTTCGGGACGCATAGGATTTCCTTTTTATTATAGCGCGTGAGTAGCGGAGGGCTGACGCTATAGCTAGGGAAATCTATATCCCTTAGGACGCTTTGCTAACCTCAGAATGAGATTTTAAAACCGCGTCGCCATCATCTTGCTTGATATAATAAGCAGGACTGTCGTCATCCGCGTCTCGCGTAACTTCAGTGCCTTTAATTTTGCGCGTAACCTTTTCCGTATAGACAGTTTCAATCTTACCCGTTCCAGTGCCATTGCCCCAATCCCATTCGACTTTGGTGCCTGCGCTATATTTTGCCATTATAAACTCCGTAAATATTACTTATAGTAATTACGCAAAAGCCCTCAGGATGTTCCCAATCCTTTAAATCACCTCTTGCGCCTTGCGCTCCTGTCCCCCAAATATCGGCTGCTATGAGTTTCTTGCCGCAGACACTTTCACTGACCGATTTGAATGCCCGTGCGCGGGATATCTTTCGCGATATTGTTGAAGGCTATTTGACATCAGGGCAGCCTGTCGGGTCTCGGACATTAGCGCTTTCGGGCGGGCGTAAGATATCGCCTGCGACTATTCGAAATACTATGGCCGACCTTACACGCTATGGCCTGCTCGCCTCCCCTCATGTAAGTGCAGGCCGCATTCCAACCCAAGCGGGGCTTCGTCTTTTTGTTGACGGTTTGCTCGAAGTCGGAGATTTGTCCAAGCGTGAGCAACAATCACTAGAAGCCCGCCTCGCAGCCGCCGGGCAAGCGCCTGATATGATGTTGGAACAAGCGTCAGGATTACTCGCAGGCCTCGCGGGCGGCGCAGGATTGGTTTTGACCCCCTCTGCGCCGTCCAAAACTGCAGGCCCGCTTAAACATGTTGAATTTGTCAATCTGGATGACGGGCAAGCCCTTGTTGTAATTGTCTATGCCGATGGTCATGTTGAAAACCGTCTCATGCCGCGTCCTGATGGCCTGCTGCCCGCCTCATTGGAACGGGCGGGTAACTTTCTCTCTGCACGCCTGAAAGGACGGCGGCTGGATGAGGCCCGCGCAGATATTTTAGCGGAAATAGAAGCTGGGCAAGCCCAAATCGATGCGGCGGCGGCTAATCTTATCACGCAGGGCCTTGCCAATTGGTCTGGGGACCAGAAAAACACAGCTCAGCGGTCATTAATTGTGCGCGGACGTGCGCAACTCCTTGACAATTTGGAAGCGCAGACCGATTTGGAGCGCATACGACTTTTGTTTGAAGATTTGGAACGCAAGGAAGAGCTCATCGCCTTGCTCGACAGAGCCGAAACAGCAGATGGCGTGAAGATTTTTATCGGCACAGAGAACCCGCTATTCTCTTTGTCAGGCAGCAGCGTTGTGGTCGCGCCTTATCGTGATACGCAGCAAAATATTATCGGGGCCGTCGGTGTGATTGGTCCCACACGCATAAACTACGCGCGGGTTATTCCGATGGTGGATTACACCGCGCAACTGGTCGGGCGAATGCTCGCCAAAAAGAAATAGACTGCAAACGATAGAGACCAAAGGTGAACACTATGGCCGGTAAGAAAAATAAAGACATCGATATGAAGCATATGGACCTTGGCGAGGACGGCCTTCCCTCTGAGGAAGATCTGGATGCCTTGCAACGCGCCATTGATATGGAAATGGACGGCATGGCGCAACGCGAAGCCGCTGCCGAAGCCAGCGAAGCCGACGAGGATAGCGATGCCAAGCGTATCGAAGAGCTAGAAGCCGAACTTGCCGCGCTGAAAGATAAAGCTCTGCGCGCTATGGCCGATGCGGATAATGTCAAGAAACGCGCAGAGCGTGAAGTCGCGGCGGCCAAGACTTACGGCATTGAGCGTTTTGCCGTAGATATGCTCTCCGTGCATGACAATCTCTCACGCGCGCTCCTCAATCTGGACGGTAAGGCCAAAGAAGATATGGGGCAGAATGCTAAAAATTTGATGGAAGGCATTGAGCTGACCGAAAAAGACCTCATCTTGACGCTTTCACGTCACGGCGTGCGCGCTGTGCCGGGCGTGGGCTCTAAATTTGACCCGAATGTGCACCAAGCCGTTGCTCAAATTCCGTCTGATGAAGACAAAGGCAATGTCGCCACCGTGATGCAAACTGGCTTTACCTTAGGCGAGCGGACATTACGCGCCGCTATGGTTGCCGTGAGTACAGGCCCCGCGAAAGCGTAAGTGCCGGAGCTCCCCGAAGTCGAAACCGTCAGGCGGGGGCTCACCCCCGTCATGGAAGGCTTCGCCTTTGACCGCGTTCAGCTTAATCGCCCCGATTTGCGTTTTCCATTCGCCGACGGTTTTATTGACCGCGTCCAAGGCAAAACCCTCACCCGCCTGACCCGCCGCGCGAAATTCCTCCAAGCCGAGCTATCCTCTGGCGAGCGGCTCTTTATGCATTTGGGGATGAGCGGGCGTTTTACGATTGATGCGGACCCAACAGCGGGGTTCGTCTATGAACACAACACAAACCCCAAACATGACCATGTCATTTTCGAAATGAGCAGTGGCGCTCGCGTGACCTTTAACGACCCGCGCCGTTTTGGGTTTATGGAGTTGATTGGCGAGGGCCAGCCTTATCGCCTCGATGACCTAGGCCCTGAGCCTATGGGAAATGGTTTTAACGCGCCTGACCTGCGCGCTAAACTCAGAGGCAAGAAGAGCAAAATTAAAGCCGCATTACTCGACCAGCGCATTATCGCAGGGCTGGGCAATATATATGTCTGCGAAGCGCTTTACCGCGCAGGCATATCGCCCAAACGCGCCGCAGGCCGCTTAACTGTTGCGGAAACAGAAACCCTTGTCGGCCATATCAAAGACGTTATCGCTCAAGCCATAGAGGCAGGCGGATCAAGCCTGAAAGACTTTGCCAATACGGATGGCGACCTCGGCTATTTCCAACACAGTTTCGACGTCTATGGTCGCGAGGGCGAGACCTGCGGAGGGTGTGAAGCGCCAATATTGCGCATAGTACAAAGCGGTCGAAGCTCGTTTTATTGTAAAGCATGTCAGCGATAAGACTGTTGCGCGTAGACTTGGCGAGGTGTAAACGCCGCATCTGAAATAATGAATGGTGTCCCTACCAAGGAGATGGCAATGGGCTATGACATGATTGAACTGACGACAGACGGCGCTGTGGCGACGATTAAACTGGACCGTCCTAAGGCGCTAAACGCTTTGCGCAGCGATATGATGGCTGAAGTCGCGAAAGCGCTGGCCAAGTTGGAAAAAGACGACGCTATTGGCTGCGTTATCCTGACAGGCTCTGAAAAAGCTTTTGCCGCTGGCGCAGATATTAAAGAGATGGCCGATAATGAGTATCTCGAAATTTATAAAAACGACATGTTTGAAGCCAATCACTGCGCCATTGAACGGTTCCGCAAACCCATCATTGCTGCCGTCGCAGGCTATGCGCTGGGCGGAGGCTGCGAAATCGCGATGATGTGCGACTTTATCATTGCCGCCGATAACGCCAAGTTTGGTCAGCCTGAGATTAATCTGGGCGTGATGCCCGGCATTGGCGGCACCCAGCGCCTTGTTCGCGCGGTCGGTAAATCTAAAGCGATGGATATGTGCCTGACGGGACGCATGATGGACGCGCAAGAAGCCCTCAGTTCCAACCTAGTCTCTCGGGTTGTGCCGCTGGATAGTCTTATGGAAACCACACAAGAAGCGGCGGCTAAAATAGCCTCACAAAGTCAGCCTATTGCCATGATGACCAAAGAGACTATCAATACATCATTTGAGACGACCCTCGCGCAAGGTATCCGTTTTGAACGCCGGCTTTTCCAAAGCATGTTCACCACGCAGGATCAGAAAGAGGGCATGGCGGCCTTTACTGAAAAGCGTAAGCCGCATTTTAAGAACAAATAAAGCTGCCATATCCCTGTTGACGCGCTTACCTAGCGCGTCTATAGGCGGCGCTTGAAATTCTACTCTGCCATATGGGCAGCAAAAACCGAGGAATACATGGCAAATACTGCATCAGCCAAAAAAGCCGTCCGTTCGCAGGCGCGCAAAACAGACGTTAATCGCAATCGCCGCACAATGGTGAAGTCAAATCTTCGCCGCGTTGAAGATGCGATCACAAAAGGTGACAAGGCCGCAGCTGCAGAAGCTCTTAAAGCCGCAGAGCCAGCAATGATGCGCGCCGTCTCTAAAGGTGTCTTTCACAAAAATACGGCAGCTCGTAAAATTTCACGCCTGTCAAAGCGCGTCAAAGCTATCGGCTAAGCCGCTTACTTGATATTTCAAATTAAGCCGCTTAACGCGGCTTTTTTTGTGGCTGATAGAATGGTCGTTCGTCGCGGCCCGACATTCGGTGGCGGTAATTTAAGACGCAAAAGTTTCATCCCTTCATAGCTTCGCCAGACGGTTGCGATTCTTGGGCTTGCCGAGCTAGCCGCAGCCTTCCAGAGCGCGGCTCCGCGAAAAAAAGTTAACAAAGTCTAAATTTTTTTCAGTGCTAGTTCTTTGCGAATATTAGGTTTTTTTCTGTCAACTGTAAATGATATCGATTTTGCGATTCATTGCTGTTGACGGACGCGAAAAGAGTCGGTTTATATAGGCCCAAGGCAGGGCTGATGGGGCGTCTGTCGGTCATGGGAAAACGAAGTATTGCGGGGGTCCTCACATACTTCAATCCATAAATTATTATTATATAACAATAGCTTACCTTGGTGAGCTTGCTGAGAGCATGTGGAGTTTTAATAATGCCGGGGAATAATCATAGTGTATCTGACGTGTCTCCCAAGACACTTACAAAAACAGACCGCCCTGCCCCTGATCTTTACACTGGAGAGCCACCTTTGCAGAGCGCGCATAACACATGGGCCAAAGTCCGAAATGATCTAGCTTATGCCTTAGGGGCCAATATTCACCGCTCTTGGACGGCGCGTTTGCGCGTCAGTTCGGCGACAGACCGTATTGTAACACTTAGCGCGCCAACTCGCTTTATTGCGAATAAAATTGAGGCCCAATATGCCGATACGGTGCGCCGCCTTTGGAAGAAGCACGATATGGTCGACCCGGCCCGTGATGTCATGTTTTCCGCCGCCGCAGGTAAAGCTCCAACGCTCGCCCCGCAATGCTCAAAACAGCGCATAAAATCGGCTAAAAACGCTTCGCAAAGCCCAGCCTTAGCTTTTGACACTAACGTTGCAGAAAGAAAGAAAGGCGGGGAAAGCCCGCGCGACCGCTTCACCTTTGATAATTTTGTTGTTGGCGCGTCAAATGAGCTGGCGTTTGCCGTTGCCCGCCAAATTGCGAGCTGCCGCGCCGCACAATATAACCCTATCGTCATTCACGGCACGAACGGCATGGGGAAAACGCACCTGCTCTATGCGATTGAGCATGCTGTAAAACAGACTGATGCTAATCACCGCGTTAAGCTAATCTCTTCCGAAGCCTTTGTCAGCGCCTTTGTCAGCTCTGTACGTGGCGGCAATGGACGCGACGCGATAGAAGCGTTCAAATCCTCTTTGCGTGATGTTGACCTGCTGATTATTGATGACGCACATTTTATCGCGGATAAGCCAGGTAGTCAGGAAGAACTGCTCCATACGCTGGTCTCACTCGTCGACCAAGGACGTCAAATCCTCATCGCCGCAGATCGGCATCCCGATAAGATTGACAAAGCCTCTGATCGCCTGAAATCTTACCTCTCCTCTGGCTTGGTCTGTAAAATTGGCTCTGCGGATTATGAACTTCGCTTGCGTATATTAGACCGCTTGATTGCGCGCCGCCGCGCCAGCGGAAATGATACGCTCGCTATCCCGCAAAATGCGCGAGATCATCTAGCCGCTCGTATGAATGCCACGCCGCGCGACCTCGAAGGTGCCTTTAATCAAATCGTCGCTCAAAGTGAATTTCTGGGCACACCTATTACCCTTGAGACGGTGCAGGAGACCTTATCGGATTCGCGCTATACCACTGGACAACGTCTAACGGTTGACCGCATACAAAAGGCCGTCTGTGAAGAGTTCCGCATAACCCTGACGGATATGAGTTCTAAACGCCGCGCGCGCGTCATAGCGCGTCCCCGTCAAGTCGCCATGTATCTGTCTAAAAGGCTAACGAAACGCTCTCTACCCGATATTGGGCGGCGTTTTGGCGGACGTGACCACACAACCGTTATGCACGCGGTAAAGCGCATCGACGCTCTGCGTGCCGAAGATCCTGCTTTGAATGCTCACATCGAAGCCGTTGAGACACTCCTCAAGAAATAAAGAGCTTTAGACCTTCTTAAAGAGCAGCGTCATGCGATTGGACTCTCCAATGGCTTCCATCTTGGCTTTCAGCTCAGGATTATCACGGCTCCCACGCAGAGATTGGGGCAGGCGCCAAACGACCTCTTCATTTGTCGGAACATCTTTAGGGTTTTCGTTAACCGCAGACTCTTTGACAAGCTCAAAACCAGCCGCTTTGAATTTCGCGATCACATCTGATTTTTTCAAATAGCCGTTATCCCCCTGAGCCCATTCATCGTCATTAGTTTCAGGGCCTTGATGTTGGACAACGCCAACTAAACCGCCAGGTTTAAGCATCGCATAAGTGTCTGCCAGAGCCTCACTTAGATAGCCGCCTTCATCTTCGAAACGCGCCATATTATGTAGCGCTCGCACAAAGAGAACGGCATCAACCTTACCGTCCATATCAGGATTACGGTCTCCAAATGTAAAGGCTGAGATTTCGCCATCAGACCCCCCGCGCCAGTCTTGCGCATCTTCAACCCACTCAGACGCCCATGTTTTTCTATTTTCGATAAATTCAGCGTTCGCGAAGCCGCCAAATTCCGGCCACATCTTGATAGAATAATCTACGCCAATTAACTGACCTTCATCCCCGAGATAAGGGATAAGGATTTTGGAATACCATCCTCCGCCCGGGAGCGCTTCTGCAACTGTCATACCTGGCGTAATTCCAAAAAACTCTATTGTTTCTTGCGGATGGCGCGCATCATAACGCGCCTTCATGTCATCAGACTGCGCAGCTAAGATTGTTGACAGCTTTGCGCTATCGACCTTAGGCATCATTTGCGTTTCAGCTTGTGTAGAGGCTTTTAAAGCGGCCTCAGAGGCTGATTTATTAGCGTCTGCGCCATTATTACCGCAGGCGGCAAATGTTAGGGCGACGCCGGCTAAAAATAATGTCCTAAGTTTCATGTTCATGTCTCCCACTTAATAAGCGGCTTGTTTAAGACAGAAGAGCAGGGCTTGCAAATCCCATTACTGTGAGATTTTCAGGTGCGGCTCATCCTTAGGCGGCTCCCATTCATTTTCCATGAAATCAAACATCTCGCGCGGGACGTCCATGGCAAAGGTTTCGCCTTTTTCGCTATTACGAGCTTGCACTCTGCGCCAGCGCTCTTCGGGCGAAATATCAACCCAATGTAACACGGCCTCCGTCTTGGCAGTCCGCGCTAAATCATAAAATTTTTGTCGATGCGCCGCTTTGGTGAAACCCAAATCCAGAATGACAGGAAGGCCTTGCGCCAATATCTGCTGAGCGGTCTCCCATATTTGCGCCTCGGCGCGATTAATACGCGCCATCGCCCAGTCAAAACTAATCGGGTCGGGACTGTCCATCCAGAAGAGCGTGGTCATCCAATCATCAATAGAAAAACGAATAGCGCCCGTCTCTTTGGCAAGCTTTAGCGCATAGGTGGTTTTGCCAGCGCCCGTCCCGCCTGTAATCAGATAGACCCAAGGCTTTAAAGAGACATCAGACACGTTTTTCGTGGAATTGCCCATATTTACGGTAGCGCCCTAAATAAGTTGGCACAATCGCTTCGATCGTTTCGAGGCTAATGCCTAAATCTGTAAAACTTAGCGCTTCATCGGACACGACATTATCGACTTTTAGGTTTTTTACCTGATCGCGTGTCAGGAACGGTTTAACAAAGGGCGCCATGCCCGAAATTTCCCCGGCAAAGCCCATCATATTGGCAGCAAACCAAGGCACAGGCGCGAGAAAGCGTTTGCGGTCAATGGTTTTGAGCATGAATTGCATCAGCTCTTTAAAGGAATATGTCCGCGGTCCGCCGAGCTCATATGTTTTGCCCGACGTGCCTTGCGTGGCAACCTTGGCAATAGCTTGCGCAACATCACCGACATAGACAGGCTGAAATTTTGTATCGCCCCCGCCCAGCAAAGGCAGAGCCGGCGCAAATTGCGTCATAGAGGCAAAGCGGTTAAAGAACTGATCTTCTGCCCCGAAAATGATCGATGGACGCATGATGTCTGCTGTCGGCACAGCGGCGCGAACAGCATCTTCGCCTTCGGCTTTGGTGCGGGCATAATCGCTGTCACTCTGGGCATCGGCTCCGATAGCTGAGACTTGGACGAAATTGGCAATTCCCTGCGCCGCAGCAGCTTTAGCAAGTGTCTCTGCCCCGCGCACATGTAAGCTCTCAAAGCTTTGCTTACCCTCTTCAAAGAGCAGCGCTACAAGGTTAATCACCGCATCTGACCCGGCCACGGCCCGCTCAACTGATTTTTCAAATCGCAGATTAGCTTGAACCAATTGCACTTGCCCGACATTGCCAATAACTTTTAGCTCTTGCGCCGTATGGGGACGACGAACAGGCACGCGCACACGCCAACCCTCTTTCACAAGCTCGCGGATAACATATTTTCCGAGGAAGCCCGAGCCGCCAAAAACGGTGATTAAACCTTTAGTCATAGCCGAAACCTTAGCTGTTAATCTGCCGCCCGATTAGCGGGAATTATTAGTCCTGTCCATCGACTAAGTGCCGCAATAGGACACGCTAATCAAATCCGTTAGGAGAGGCATCATAAATTTTTTGAAGACGTGGCACTAAAAAGAAGATTCCGATTGGTAAGTAGAAAAATATTACGAAAGCCAAGAATGCATTCGGAGATGTATTGAAGAGGTCTCTCTCTACACCGACCAAAGACCGCGCTGCTATAGAGAAGAAAACAATTGAACTAAAAAACAGAACGAACCCCAAAGTTAGCGCCGTCTCTAGATGCTCTGATTCGAGCTGCAGAGGAAGAGGCAGTCTAAAAAGCATCACGCAAAGACTAATCATTCCAAGAACAAACAAAAACTTGAATAATAGAGTCCACTTGGAAGGCTCTCCTGTAGATTCAGATAATTTGATAGTTTTATAGGCCCAGTAAAAGTGAGGTAAAAAAATGATCGACATAGATAAGCTCCAAACGGGGCCATAATATTTTCCCGAGACAGCAAAAATTGCTGCGCCAGGTAGAACAAAACACGCCACCCAAATGAGTAAAGAAAACCATTGCTGGGTCTTTAAGTTTGAATGCGGCGTCATTTAGACAAAACCGCAATCAAACCGTCACTGGCCTGCTCGATTAAATCCAGCACGCGGGTGAACCCATCGCCGCTACCATAATAAGGGTCGGGCACTTCGCGCACCGTATTGCTGGGGGCATAGTCCAGAAACAGCTGAATACGCTGCCAGTAATTCTCAGGACTTGTCTCTTTAAGGGCCTCAACGTTCTTGTCATCCATGGCGAGTATATAATCAAAATTGCCAAAATCAGCGCGGATAACTTTGCGGGAGGCTTGCCCCTGAAAGCTATAACCGCGCGCTTCGCCTGCCGCAATACTGCGCGGGTCAGGCGGCTCGCCTATATGCCAACCGCTCGTGCCTGCGCTCTCGACATGCACGTCGAGCCCAGCTTGCTTAGCTCTCGTAGTGAACACAGCCTCAGCCGTAGGAGAACGGCAAATATTTCCCAAACACACAAATAAAACTTTTGGCACAATCATGAACTTCTTCTAGGCTCAAATTTATGAAAAGCCAAAAGATAGTTATCCTGACCGGCGCAGGTGTATCCGCCGAAAGCGGGATTGATACCTTTCGCGCAGCAGGCGGGCTGTGGGAGAACCACCGCGTCGAGGATGTGGCTACGCCAGAAGGATTCGCCAAAGACCCTGAGCTTGTGCACCGCTTTTACAATTTACGCCGTGCAGCTCTGAAAACGGTCAAGCCAAATCCTGCGCATTATGCTTTAGCTAAGCTTGAGGCAGGGTTAATGGAACAAGGTGGACAGCTCACCCTCGTCACCCAAAATGTCGATGATCTACACGAACGCGGCGGCGCAAAAGAAGTTATTCACATGCACGGTATTTTGACCTCTATGCTCTGCGGAACCTGTGAGCATCGCTGGGAGCATTTAGAGGACGCCTCGCCAAACCTGTCCTGCCGAAAATGTTACGTCACAGGCACATCCCGTCCTGACATCGTATGGTTCGGAGAAATGCCTTACGCCATGCATGTTATTGAAGAGCGTTTGGCGGCGTGCGATCTCTTTGTCTCCATCGGGACGAGCGGCGCCGTTTATCCCGCCGCAGGGTTTGTGCAATTGGCGCGCTCTATGGGCAAGGCCACATTAGAGCTGAACTTGGAACGCTCCCAAGGCTCTAACTTTTTCGATGAAACCCGCCTTGGCCCTGCTGGGACGCTTGTCCCGCAATGGGTGGATGAGGTCCTATCCTAAATCCGCCACTTGCCCCGCCGCGCCCCATCCCTTAGAACGCGGTCAAAATCAAATAAACCTAAGGACATTCCTCATGGCAGGCCATTCCAAATGGGCCAATATCCAACACCGCAAAGGTCGTCAGGATAAGGCCCGCTCTAAGCTTTTTTCAAAACTCGCAAAAGATATCGCGATTGCGTCAAAAATAGGCGGTCCTGATCCGGATATGAACCCACGTCTGCGCCTCGCGATTAACAACGCCAAGGGCCAGTCCATGCCCAAGGATAATATCCAGCGTGCAGTAGATAAAGGCGCGGGCGGCGACGGAGATGATTTTGAAGAAATACGTTATGAAGGCTTTGGCCCTGGCGGCATTGGTTTCATCGTCGAAGCCAGTACAGATAATAAAAACCGCGCGGCCATGGCTGTGCGAACAGCCTTTTCTAAAAATGGCGGAGCCTTAGGCGAGACAGGCTCTGTCGCCTTTATGTTCGACCAAGTTGGCAAGATTGAATATCCACTAGAAGTTACGGATGAGGACGGCATGATGGAAGCCGCCATTGAAGCGGGCGCAGATGATTGCGAATCTGATGATGCGGCTGATGATCAATGGGATGAGTATGAGCCCGTCCACACGATTTGGACAGCGCGAGAAGATTTAGGCGCAGTTGCGGCTGAGCTTGAGAAAGTCTTCGGCGAAGCCAAATCCGTCAATCTTGTTTGGAAAGGTCAAAATGATATTGATAATCCCGAACAAGCGGCAGCAGTTGTGCGCTTGACCGACGCGCTTGACGATGTCGATGACGTCAACACTGTCTTCCACAATTTTGACATGACCGAAGCGGCCATGGCGACATTAGAGAGTGATGAAGGTTAGGCCCGATAAATAAAATTAAATGATGAGGGAGCCGAAAGGCTCCTTTTTTTATTTCGGAATTAATAATATTGAAGGGTGAGGCGGCGTGCGGGGCGCTGCGCGCCGCCTCGAAGCTACGTAGAGATTGTGGGGCGTCTAGGTAGCTTCATTCCAAGCAAATTTCTGAAAGGGTTTATCGACAGGGGTATTTGCTAGATGGTTTGTGTAATTGGACATGACTTTTTGCGAGTAGCCAAGAATGACTTCGAGAATATTTTGCTTTGTAAAGCCTGCGTCTAGAAAGGCTTGTACTTTGGCTTCATCAACATCACCGCGATCCCGCGCAACACTTAAAGTAAAATCACGAAGAGCTTCCAACCGCGCATTTGGCAAAGGTGTTTTATCACGGAGGGCGTCTGTGATAGCGTCATCCACACCCATGCTTTTTGCGATACCCGTATGGGCCGGTACGCAATAATGACAAGAATTTTCAACGTTAATAGCTTGCCAAATAACAGTCTTTTCATCGTTATCAAAACTGGTTTCCATAAAGAGCTTATGAACAGTTTTATAACCTTCAAGTAAACCCGGGGACTCGGCCATAACAGCGTGCAATCCTGGGACCATGCCAAAACCTGCTTGTGAATCGGCAAGTAAAGCTTTGCTGCCTTCAGGGGCTGTCTCTTCTGTGTGCAACGTAAAATCAGTCATAATGCTTTCTCTCTTGATAGAATTTATTTTCTTCAAAGACTAAATAGGCATTCTTGAGTGTTCGCTCAAGAGCTAAGTTGAGCATACACTCAAATGTGATAACGCGTTACTAAATTATCTATGGCATCACAAAGCAGGCATTGATAAACCACGAAATCATGCAGATTGTTATGAACATTATTAGGGGGGAAGTATGTCAGAAACGCTACGCATAGATATTATATCTGATGTCATGTGCCCTTGGTGCATCATTGGTTACCGCCAATTACTTCGCGCCCTTGAAACCACAAAGACGCCTCACGATATTCATTGGCACCCCTTTGAACTCAATCCGAACATGCCGCCTGAAGGGCAAAATATCCGCGAACATGTCGCCGAGAAATACGGCTCTACCCCAGAGCAATCCGCAAAAAGCCGTGAGCATATGAGCCAGCTTGGAACTGATCTTGGGTTTGAGTTTCGCTATGCCCCTGACAGCCGTATGCATAACACATTTAATACGCATCAATTACTACATTGGGCAGGCGAACAAGGCCGCAAGCAAGAGCTGAAAATGGCTTTCTTCACGGCCCATTTCACCCATGGGCGTGACCTGTCTGATCTGGCTGTTTTGTCTGACATCGCCGATGAAGCAGGTTTTGATAAAGCTGAGGCTTTGGCCGTCTTGGAAGATCAACGTTATGCGCAAGCTGTGCGGCAGGAAGAAGCGTTCTGGACACAACAAGGGATTAGCGGCGTACCCGCCGTGGTCTTTAATCGTCGCCACCTCGTGACGGGCGCGCAGGGCACAGAAAACTACACTAATATACTCAATCAATTATCGAAAGAGACTGTCTAAATATGCCGCGTGCAGCGCCATATAATCGTGATGTCGCGCTTGACGCAGCCATGTCTCTTTTTTGGAAAAAGGGCTATCACGCAACGTCTCTTAAGGATCTTGAGGCGGCCTTGAATATGAAGCCCGGCAGCATCTACGCCGCCTTTTCAAGTAAATCGAATTTATATCTTTTATCATTAGAGCGGTATTTTGAGGCTAACAAAGAAAGCTTCGCCTCCATGAGAAAAACGGCTGCGTCACCTTTGCAAGCCCTGTCCGATAAACTGCGTAGTTTTGCAAATTTGCCGTCGGATGACGAACAAGCTCAAGCCTGTATGTTGGTAAAGACGTTAATTGATACGCGCTCTACGGATACCGAAATCTCAGAACGCGCAAAGACATATATGTCAGAGCTATGCGGCACATTTTCGGAGATATTTCAAAAAGCCAAAAGCTTGGGCGAGCTCCCAGAAAATGTGGATACTCAGCGCCTTGCAAAGCGCTATCAAGCGGCCATTACATCTCTTCGGTTTGAGATTCACCAAGGTGGGTCCCCAACACAAATCACCCATCTCGCGGAAGATTTAGCCCAAGAATTTGAACGGCTTCGCTGCGCCTAGAATAAATTACGAGTTACCTTTACAAATAACGTGAGCGATCCCAGGTTTGCGAGAACGGCTTGGAGCGTCCGCTGGCTTGAACGATCATGACGTGATTTCTTGTCAGTTCGTGGGGATGGTCGACGCCGCAGGAATGGGCAATCATTTCGACTTCTTTTTGAATGGCTTTACAATAGTTCATCACCCGCACGGCTTTATTGGTAGGGTCGAGGCCGCGTTGCAGGCGCTTATTATGGGTGGTGATACCGGTCGGGCAAGTGTTCTCATCGCATTTAAGCGCTTGAATACAGCCCAGCGCAAACATGAAGCCGCGCGCCGCATTGACGAAATCGGCGCCCACACAAAAAGCCCAGGCCGCATCGGCAGGTGTCACTAACTTACCGCTGGCAATCAGCGCAATACGGTCTCTCAAACCTTCCTCGCGCAGTAAGTCATCCATGAGCGGAAGTCCCTCACGAATAGACAGGCCCATATTATCCATGAGCGGGAGCGGGGCCGCGCCTGTCCCGCCATCGCCGCTATCCACGGTGATAAAATCAGGGGCTGAGGCCGCGCCGCGCTCTTTTATTTCTTTGATAAATTCTTGTATCGGGGTGATGTTTCCGACCACAAATTTAATGCCTGTTGGCAGACCTGAAGCTTCGCGAACGGCATGGATAAGGTCGAGCAATTCCGCCGGGTTTCCGGCGTCAACATGGCGATTAGGCGAGATCGCGGCTTCGCCTTCATTGATGCCGCGAATTTCGGCAATTTCCGCTGTAACTTTCTCCGCCGGCAAAATACCGCCTTTACCCGGCTTCGCGCCTTGGGAAATTTTGATTTCCATCATTTTAATATTAGGATTTTCTGCACAGGTTTTACGAAGCATTTCGGAGTTCAGCGTTCCGTCATCATTGCGGGCACCAAATTTTCCTGTGCCGAGTTGATAGACAATATCACATTCGCCTTCGAGGTGATATGGCGACACGCCGCCCTCTCCTGTATTGAGCCAGCATCCCGCCATTTGCGCCCCGTGAGACAAAGCCTCAACCGCCGGTTTGGATAATGAGCCGTAACTCATTGCGGAGATATTAAACAAGCTGGTCGGAGCGTAAGGACTCTTACTGTCTTTCCCGATTATAAAGGGCGCATGCGGGCTGTGAGTACCTTCGAGTTTCGGGAACATACCGTTAGCAAAAATCGCCTCACCCGGCGCGAGCACTTTGGTCGAGCCAAAGGGAACAACTTCTTTCCCGTCTTCGGCAATGTCATTTATGTAATCACGTTGCGCGCGGTTAAAAGGCATTTCCTCGCGGTCCATCGCGAAAAAATATTGGCGAAAAAATTCACCTAATTTGGAGAACATGCCGCGAAAACGGCCAATCACCGGATAATTACGGCGGACTGTATCCTTGGTTTGGCTGATATCGATGATAAACAGAATGATGACGGCTGCCGCCAATATCCCAAGCACAAAAAGAAAAAGCGAGCCCAGGATATTCAGCCCGCGAACGGCTGTTCCTGCCAACATATCCATCATATCCGAGAGGCTGCCTTCGGCGGCTAATATAAGATACATAAATTTCTCCTTGCGGGGGTTTATGACGGGCAAATAGCAGAGTCGCAAGCTACATAAAAATCGCTACACATTGCATACCCTCGGCGACTAATTGCCCCTCTGTATTCCAAATGCGCATGACTTGGGAAGAGTATCCGCCCGCCGCCGCTGTCAAATCTGTTTCTACATGCCACCAACCGTCCTCAGTTTTAGGCTCATCTGTCAGCACCGTAAAAATCCAATTGATCGAACTTATCGCGCCCATCTGTTTAAAAAGCGGGGATGCTGAAGGCGGCAAGACATCTCCGAGCGTCAACAGACTTGCAATGCCTTCGCGAGAGGCCGGGTCCGCATGACGAGACCATGTCCGAATATAACCTTTATCAGCCCCGCTCATGGGCCGCGAGCCTTCAATGAGTTTCGTCTCAAAACGGTTGAAAAAAGCAGGCACGAAAGCTTCTGCGCCAGACGGCGTAAAGGGTTCGCATTTATCGGGCTCAGGCGCTTTTGGCGCCACACAATCCACGGCAACGCTGGACTCGCGCAAGCCTGCGAAGATAAATGTGCAAGATGAAATAATCTTATCCTCAACACGGCCTTCTGTTTCAATCGAGGTGACATTCCTGCCTTGGCGTAAAAGGCGTGATGAAAAAATCGGATCCCCCGAAACCGGTCCAATGAAGTTTATGGTCGCGCTTCTAAAAGGCGGCAAATCCGGAAATTGCTTTTGCGCCGCCACCAGAGAGAGTCCTGCCGTCAATCCGCCATAAGCCGTGCGGCCTTGTCGCCAGTTTTCAGCTATTGTCCCGCGATAGCCTTCACCCGCTTTGGATATAGATGCCGCAATATCCTTAAAACCGCTCATGAAATCCTCATTGTCATTTTAAATCCATTACTCACTTAGCCTTGTCACGCTTACAAATATAAGGCTTTATCGTGACATGATACAAAAACTCGATTTTTATTACGACGTCGGCAGTCCCCACACCTATTTCGCATGGAAAGCTTTGCAAGGTGTCAGCAAACGCACAGGCCTTGACGTGGTTATGCACCCTGTCCTCATTGGCGGCATCTTTAAAACCACTGGTAATCAGCCGCCTTGGCAAGCCTTTGGGAATGTGCCTCATAAAATAAAATATATGCTGCTGGAAATAGAGCGCTTTATCAAAGACCATAATCTGGTGGATTTTAGCTTTAACTCGGCCTTTCCAGTTAATACGCTTCTCGCCATGCGGGCCGCCATCGCCGCGCAAGAGGCGGGCACGCATGACGACATCTATCCTGCAGTCTTCAAAGCCATCTGGGAGGACGATAAAGATATCAGCCAGCCCGATATTTTGGTTCAAGTGTTAAACGAAGCCGGTCTCGACGGAGCTACTCTGATCGCGGCGACACAAACGCCTGAGGTAAAGCAAGCGCTGATGGACGCCACACAAGCCTGTGTTGATCGCGGTGCCTTTGGCCTGCCCACATTTTTTCTGGGTGATGAGATGTATTTTGGCAAAGACCGCGTTTGGCAAATAGAACAAGCTTTGCAAACAGCATGAGCGCGTCACCTTTAAATATAGCTGTTTTCGGAGCTGGCTCTATTGGCTGTTATTTGGGCGGGCAGCTTGCCTATGCTGGCGCTCATGTGACCTTTATCGGGCGGGAGCGGTTTAAGACGGATATTGACGCTAATGGCCTAACCCTCACCCATTTTGAGCGGGAGGAGATAGCCCTTTCCCCTGATAAATTTACGTTCTCGTTAGACCCAAAAGATATTTCTGCGGCAGATATTATTCTGCTGACGACCAAATCTCAGGATACAGCTGAAGCAGCCAATAGCATAGCGGCCCATGCCAAAGATGATGCCGTCATAATTAGTTTCCAAAATGGGGTGAGAAATCCCGAAATTTTGCGAGAGACACTGCGTCAAACTGTACTGGGCGGAGTCGTGCCCTTTAACGTCACAGGCACAGGCCCGGGGCGATTTCATTGCGGCACAGAAGGCGATTTGACCGCGCAATTTATCGAGGACCCTCGCGTGAAACAGCTTCAAGACCTATTCGCCAAAGCTGGACAGGGCTTAAGCCTTTCCGAGGATATTCTGGCTGTGCAATGGGGCAAATTATTGGTCAATCTGAACAATGCTTTTAATGCGCTCACGGGAGGTACATTAAAGGAGGGCCTTCTACAGCGCGACTATCGCAGAGCCTTAGCCTTAGCCGTCGAGGAAGGCCTTGCTGTTACAAAGAGCGCGGGGATTGAGCCTGCCGCTTTTGGCAAAGCCGATGCGGCCAAGATGATAAAAATACTGCGCCTGCCCAATTTTATTTATAAAATCATTATGGACAAAATCGTAAAAATCGACGCCGCGGCGCGATCCTCTATGCTTGATGATTTGGAAATGGGCCGCGTCTCTGAAATTGACTACCTACAGGGCGAAATTGTCAGGCTGGCCCAAAAGACAGGTCAAACTGCCCCGTACAATGAAATCATATTAAGTCTCGTGCAGACCGCTTTTTCAAAAGGCCAATCCCCAAAGCTCTCAGGACGCGATATTTACAATAAGCTGAAATAAAAAACGACGCCGCATGGACTGGGAGGGGGATGTCCATACGGCGCCGCGTCATATGCCGGATATTTGCCTAATCATCGGGGGAGGAAGGAAGAGGCACTCCGTTTGCATAGACTCTATTTAGGCAGCCTTTGCCTTACCGCTAGGCTTCGCCTGAATTAATTTTCCGTCATTAATCGAAAATTTGCGGGGTTTAAGCGCTTCTGGCAGTTCACGTTTTAGTGAGATAACCAAAAGCCCGTTTTTAAGCTCAGCGCCTTCAACGACAACATGGTCCGCTAATTGGAAGCGGCGTTCAAAACCACGCTCAGCTATACCGCGGTGCAGATATTCAGCGTCGTCATTATCAGCGCTTTGCACTTTGCCGCCTTTGATGGTCAGCACATTTTCATGGCTTTCCAATTCCAGCTCGTCTTCGGCAAATCCGGCAACGGCTAGCTCGATTCGATAAGCATTTTCAGAGAGTTGCGCCACATTATAGGGTGGGTAAGCATTACCCGTAGCAGCTTGTTGACTGGCGGCATCAATTAAGCCGGCCATACGGTCAAAACCGACAAATGAGCGGTAAAGCGGGGAAAAATCATAAGTTCTCATGTTAAACATCCTTTTAGCAATGTTAGTTTTAGACCCTCATTATGAGCGGTCTTTCTTCAGTTCAGGGACCCGTTCTGGCGTCCCGTAGCCCTAGATGGGAAGATGATTTGCTGTTTCAAGGGGAAAAACTGCAATTGCTTTACGCTGTATATAAGTTAGATAACCTCAACCGAATTAACGAGAGAAACTGACTATGACTTTTAAATTTCTAACCACCGCCCTTCTCGGCGCGAGTCTTGTCGCGCTCAGCGCCTGCTCCGGCGGTTCCGGCAGCACCGAGGCGAAAACCGAAGCCCCTAAAAAAGAAGCTGCTGTTAAAGCGCCTGTCACTTTGGCAGAGGTGATTGCTAACCCTCGCCGTGCCGATAATACTGCGCGGGACCAATTCAGACACCCCAAAGAAACCTTAGAGTTTTTCGAGGTCGGCCCCGGTAAAAAGGTCGGCGAAGTTTGGCCTGGTTGGTATACGCCCGTCATTGCGCCATATCTGGCTGAAAATGACGGCGTCTATGTCGCCGTTCTTTATCAGGGTGACAGCGAACGCGTAGCTGCGCGCAATCAAAGATTCATAGATACTTATGTTGGTAAAGACGGCTTTGGAACTATTGAGATTGGGAAATTTGGATCAGAGGATGCTCCTATTGTTGAAACGGGAGACCTGGATGTCCTCCTGTCATTCCGTAACGTGCATAACTGGATGGGCCGCGGCTATGCCGAGAAAGCCTTCAAGGATTTCTACGCGGCCTTAAAGCCCGGTGGTATCTTGGGTATCGTTGAACACCGCCTACCTGAATCTGCAACGCAAGACCCTAAAGGCAGCACAGGCTATGTTCAGGAAAGCTATATGAAAGACCTCGCCAAACAGGCCGGTTTTGAATTTGTCGGAAGTTCTGAAGTCAACGCTAACCCTCGCGATACAGCGGATCACCCTTTTGGCGTTTGGACACTTCCTCCGCGCTCACGTGTGCCTGAAGATGCAAGTAAAATTCCAGAAGGTTTTGACGCTGAATTGTTTAAGAACATCGGCGAATCTGATCGGGCAACGCTCAAGTTTAGAAAGCCGCTCTAGAGCTATAAAAAAGGACTCGCACTTTGGGGCCTTGCGCCCCATATAGTGTGCAACGAATTGCATATACTGAAAGGATTACATCATGGACAATGCAGAAATCGCAACGAAGATGACTGAAGCTCTCGTGAAAGCGGGCGGCACAGATAAATCTGTCAAATTCGACTTTGGTGATGACGGCCAAGTCTTCGCATCAGGAACTGAAGCCACTACTGAAGACAATGATGCAGATTGCACGATTTCCGTATCTAAAGATGATTTCATCGCTTTAGCCGAAGGCAATCTTGACCCTATGATGGCCTTTATGTCTGGGAAATTGAAAGTTGCTGGTGACATGTCTGTTGCCATGGGCCTTCAAAGCATTTTCTCAAACATGTAATATGTGCCTCAGTGCTCAATGAGGGGGCCTGTGCCCCCTTTTTTTTGAATGGCCGGATTACTCCCCACATATGATAAAGCTGATATCGTTCAGCCTGGCGGACGCCCCCTCCCCGAAGCGCTTGAGCCGCGTATGGGGACTTATTTTATAAATCGCGGAGACTTGCGGCTGCGTTTTATGTTAGCCACCTCGCCCGCAGACGAAGCGAGAGGCTCTATTATTTTCTCGCCAGGCCGTACGGAATTTATTGAAAAATATCTTGAAGCGGCTGCAGATTTCTTAAAACGCGGCTTTAATATTCTTATCGTTGACCCGCGGGGCCAAGGTCTGTCTGATCGCTTGTTAGAAGATAAGATGAAAAGCTATGTCGATAGCTTTCAAGACTATGCCGATGATCTTGCCTTCGTAGCCGATGAATTAGGGTCAATTTTGCCAAAACCTCATATCGTCATGGGTCACTCCATGGGCGGTACGGTCGCGCTGCAATCTGTTTTAAGCGGGGTGCTCAACCCGTCTGCAGTCGTCTGTTCAGCCCCGATGCTCGGTCTGTATGACTTGGATACACCTATCATGAAATGGACCATTCGCGGCATGACGGCGCTTGGCTTAAAAGCGAGGAACTTGCCGTTTCAGAAACAGCGTAACGGCCTACCTGTTCCGTTTAACATCAATAAGTTGACCTCTGATAAAGACCGTTACCGTCATTGGGCGGCTTATTTTCAAACATCACCCCGTCTTCGTGTTGGGCCGCCAACTTATGGCTGGATTGTCCAAGCGATAAAATCCATGGCATGGGTCAACCGCAATGCCGGCGAGCTGAACATTCCCTGCCTCATCGTCGCCGCAGGTGCAGACCCTATTGTTGACCCAGCCTCTAATGAAGCATTTGCGTCTAAAGCTCGCGCTACTTTTAGGGTTGTGCCAGGAGCCCTGCACGAATTATTTTTAGAGCGCGATATTTATCGAGATCAATTTTTTGCAATCTTTGATGAATTTCTTAACGACAACGCGCTTTAAACGTCAGCGGCCTGTTGAAGGTCGCGGTAAATCTCCGGCAATAAAGCTGCATCCCCCACAGCTACAACACGCCCCCCATCAACAGCCGAGCCGCCTTCCCAATTTGTGACCTTACCGCCTGCCCCTTCAATAACCGGCATCAGAGCGCGCACATCACAAGGCTTTAAAAGGGATTCAATAATGACGTCCATCCGCCCTGCCGCAACTTGGCCGTAACCATATGCGTCCAGCCCAAGCCGCGAGAACCGCGCTTTGCGGCGGATAGTGTTATAAGCTGACAGTTCATCTGGCTTGAGCATGGCGAGCGGTTCGGTGCATCCCAGAATAGCGTTACGAATATCTCCGCCGCAATCGCGCGTTTTTAGCTCTGTTTCTACGCCGCCTTGTAGCAGCCACGCCTTGTCGGGCGCCCCCCAAAATTGTTTATCCTGCGCGGCGACATCTATGAGTCCCAGAACAGGCTGCCCTTTATAACTTACAGCTATCAGTGTGCTCCAGACAGGAATTCCCGCCACAAAACCGCGCGTGCCGTCAATGGGGTCAAGCGTCCAAAGCCAATCATTTTGGCCCGTTATATCCGGGAGCTCTTCGCCCTCTATACTATCATGAGGAAAGACGGCGGTGATGAGTGTGCGCATGGTTCGCTCGCCCTCAATATCCGCATTGGTGACAGGGTCATAATCATCCCCGTCAGCTTTATTGATAACGTCCATATCATCAGCATAGAGCGGCAAGGTTATCGCTCGCGCCGCCTTTGCCAACTCTGCCATATGTGTCAGGCGAGCGTTTAGATCCGTTACGGAATAATCAGTCATAAAGGCCGCATATCATGCGGCCCTCTAGTTGTCAGTTATATTTGGGGTCAGTTATAAAAGACTTGAATTTAAGGCGTGACTAAACGCAGACCCGCTGTTGTAGGTTTTGAATTGGCTTCAAGCGACTTAGCCAAATCCAGCAAATGCTTACGCGGACCTTCGCCCATTGAATAATAAGCGCGGACCAAATCCATTGTTTCCTTCTTAGATAAGACATCAGGCGCAATTATTTCAGGGTTAGGATTGCCGCCCATAAGAGGGTCGTTTTCTGACAGGCCTTCATAGAAATATTGGATGGGCACAGATAAAGCTTCGGAAAGTTCAAATAGCCGCGCTGCAGAGACACGGTTAGCCCCGCACTCATATTTTTGGATTTGCTGGAAGCGTATGCCAACCTCTTCGGCCAAGCTTTGCTGGGTTAGTCCCAGCAAACGGCGGCGGCGGCGCAATCGTTTCCCAACGTGAAGATCAATATCATTTGTCATAGCGTGTCCTCTAATCCTTATAGGCGGGTTAAATAAGTCTCTCGCCTCTTAAGGGAGCAAGAGCCGTGCCAGTCTCGCCGAGCGCGTTCGCGTGAAAAGGGAGGGATTTTGAGCAGGATTCGTAAGGTTTTTAGGGGAATCGCGTGTTAGGCGTATCTGAGGCCATAAAGCTTTGTTTCATTGCGGGACAGAACGAGGTTAATACAAGTGATTGGGGAAATGCAGGCGAATTATGGAACTCATCAGCTTCTCAGCTCGTTTGGTAACCATAATCATTTTAATGAGAAAACGCTAAAATTTATGCGGCCCTCTCTTTCGAATCGCAAAATAAAAGACCTAAGGAGACATCATGGGATTACTACAAGACGGGAAATGGGTCGATAAGTGGTATGATACGGACTCCAATGACGGCAAATTTGTCCGCGAAGATTCAGGGTTTCGAAACTGGGTGACCTCTGATGGCTCAGCCGGTCCAAGCGGGGATGGCGGTTTTAAGGCTGAAGCGAGCCGCTACCACCTCTACGTTGCCCTCGCCTGTCCTTGGGCGCACAGAACCTTGATATTTAGAAAGCTCAAGGGCTTGGAAGACATGATCAGCCTCTCAGTGGTCCATTGGTTTATGGCCGATAATGGCTGGACATTCTCCTCTGGCGAAGGGGTCATTAAAGACCCCATTCACAACGCAGATTATATGCATCAGGTCTATACAGCCGCAGACCCAAAATATTCAGGCCGCGTGACGGTGCCTGTGCTGTGGGATAAAAAGACCCAAACAATAGTGTCCAATGAATCTTCTGAAATCATCCGCATGATGAATTCCGCTTTTGATAATATCGGGGCGGCCTCTGGTGATTATTATCCAGAAGAGTTACGCAGCGAAATCGATTCAATTAATGACAGGGTTTATACTGATGTAAATAACGGCGTTTACAAATCGGGCTTTGCAACAACCCAATCCGCCTATGAAGACGCCGTGAAGCCATTGTTTGAAACGCTGGATTGGCTGGATGAGCGGCTAAGCTCGCAGCGATATTTGACGGGCAATAGGATTACAGAAGCCGATTGGAGGTTATTCACCACCCTCGTGCGCTTTGATCCAGTTTATGTCGGACATTTCAAATGCAATATTCGGCGCATAGCTGACTATCAGCATTTATCAGGCTATCTGCGCGATCTTTATCAACAGCCAGGTATCGCCGGGACCGTAAATATGTCCCAAATCAAATATCATTATTACTCTAGTCATGAATCCGTAAATCCATCACGAGTTGTCCCGGTTGGGCCTGAAATAGATTTTACCGCGCCTCACAATAGGGCGAGATTTACCTAGCGCGGGGGCATTCTTGCGCCTGCATCCGTTCGGATATATTCGCCGTTAATATAAGTGTGTTCACACATAAATTCGACGACTTGTGAATATTCAGACGGATCGCCAAAGCGGTTCGGGAACTGCACGTGGGCACGCAGCGCGTCTTTTACATTATCATTCATCTGGCCATAAATAGGTGTCTCATAGAAACCTGGCAAAATCGTATTCACGCGTATGCCTTCACGGGCCAAGTCCCTCGCCATTGGCAGCGCCATCGCCAAAATACCGCCTTTGGACGAGCTGTAAGCCACTTGCCCAATTTGTCCGTCTTGGGCCGCAACGGACGCCGTATTAATGATAATGCCGCGTTCCCCGTCAGGCTCTGTCGGTTCTAATGTCATCATGCCCGCCGCTGATTTAGACGCGCAGAGGAAGGATCCAATCAGATTAATATTGATGATACGAATATAGCGCTCGACATCATGAGCCGTAATCTCGCCTGTATTACGATCGCGCTTAACCGTTTTCTCCGCGCCGCCAATCCCGGCGCAATTGACCATGATACGTTCTTGGCCAATAGATGCGCGGACCGCCTCTAATCCCGCATCGACACTCGCAGTATCTGAAACATTGACCTTAGAGAAGGTTCCTCCGATTTCCTTGGCGACCATCGTGCCGCGCTCTTCATTCATATCGAATATACCAACTTTGACGCCTTTGGCGGCAAGGCCACGGGCCGTTGCTTCGCCAAGGCCAGACGCCCCGCCTGTGACAATCGCGGAAAGAGAAGAATCAAGTTTCATGGCAGTCTCCCAAAGAGGTTATTTATTTTCAAAATAATATAGCGCCGAGAAAACGGCTTGCAACGTCTTATGTGCCGCGCGTCTCCAGCCATTTTTTATAGCGCTTAGTCTGGCCGCTATTTTTTATCTGTTGTTTTACAGAAGAAAAGAGCGGGCTGGGTTTAGCCTTAGGCGGCTGTCCATCGCCCATGCGGTAAAGGTTCATCTTGGTCATCGCCATATTCGCAAGACCTTTAAAGAGCGGGTTTTTCCAGTTCACAACAGGCAGCTCAACGTGAAGGTTCTGCCCTGATTTCCAATCATTCGGGATATTGGGATTATAGCCCATCGCCCGCGCAATACCGATCATCGCGACCTCTCCGTCCGCCAAAGCGTCTTCAGCCGTTTCGCGTTTCGTGACCCCGCCCGTTACCATAAGCGGCATCTGCGCAGAACTCGCAATATCTTTAGCAAAATCGATAAAATACATTTCGCGGTCAATCGTGCTTTGCGCGCGGCCATCATCGCTCATGCCCATCATCGCGGCGCTCTCATAGCTACCGCCTGAGATTTCAACGAAATCAACATTTTCGCCGTTTAGCCACTCCACGACTTGTTTAGCATCGCCGACGTCATAGCCGCCTTTCTGGAAATCAGCAGAGTTCAATTTTACGGCCACACCAAAATCAGGCTCCACCCGCGCGCGAATTTCCCGCACAACTTCGAGTAATAATTTTGCGCGGCTTTCAAGAGGCCCGCCCCATTTATCGTCACGCAGGTTTGTCAGAGGAGAGAGGAATTGCGCTAACAGATAACCATGAGCCGCATGAATTTGAACGCCGTCAAAGCCGCACATCTCTGCGGCATGCGCTGAATCGGCAAAGCGTTTAATAATCCCGAGAATTTCATCACCGCTCAAAGCGCGAGCGGTTTCAAACATTTTCTCGGCAGGCCCTTCCATTGTAACTTTAGTGGCCGAGGCCGAGACAGGTTCCGTGCCTTGCGTGGCATAGATTTGACGCCCTGGGTGACTGAGTTGCATGTAAAGTTTCGCGCCGCCCGATTTTCCGGCCTTGGCCCAAGTCTCAAAACGCTGCTTATTATCACCTTGCGCCAAAGTCTCTGCGCCCAGATAGACGCCGCCTGGCCCGGTCATCGCCGTGGGCGAGACCATCACATTACCCGTCAGAATGATGCCAACACCGCCATCAGCCCATTGCTGATAAAGATTAACTAAAGCGTCTCCTGGGATTTGGCCGACTTCCGCCATATTCTCTTCCATCGCCGCCTTACACAGCCGGTTTGGAATGGTCTGACCGTTAGGCAAGGTCAGCGGGGTAAAGATATGAGACATCGGCGCAGCCCTTTAAAGAATTGTATAATTGAGCGATAGGATGGGTTGAACGATTTTATATCAATAGAGTCAAGCCACATGCCATCATCACGAAACTGCTATATGACAGTCCTGTCACTTGAGCCGTAGCCAAGGCCTTCCTAACTAGTGTATTATGAAAATTACACACTTTAATATCTCTGCTTTATTTATAACCGCCTTTGCTCTTAGCGCCTGTATAGGCGAGTCCAGTTATTTGAACACCGTGCCGCAATCACCCAATTATGCCGCCGCGCATTCTGTGACATATGCAAAAATGACGGTATCGACTGATACCCGCACAATTGTATTTTTAGGCGACAGCCTAACCGCCGGTTTCGGCCTCTCGCGCAAAGACGCCCTGCCGCAACAGGTCGCCGCGCAATTACAAGACAGCTATCCAAATCTGACCATTATTAATTCAGGGCGTTCAGGCGATACGACGTCGGGCGGTTTGGCGCGGTACGAGAAAAGCGTCGCGGCGCACAATCCCGATATTCTTATCCTCGCCTTGGGCGCAAATGACTATATCTATGGCCGCGATGCTAAGACTGCCAAGGCCAATCTTACCGCGATTATCGACAAGGCGCAGAGCGACGGTATTCAAGTCGCGCTTGCCGGATTAGTCCCTCAAAGTATGGCAAAGCTTCAGAGCCGCGAAGGCCGCTTTGCCGCCATATATCCTGACCTTGCAAAACAATATAACCTCCCGCTCCATGCCGAGCTCACGCGCGGCGTCACGGGGAATCGGGATCTTCTTCTTTGGGATCAGTTACACCCAAACGCACGCGGCGTAACTGTCATGGCCTCGAACATGGCTGATTTCCTGAAAACAGCTGTGCTGATAAAATAATTAGTGGGGCGCCTTAAGCACCTTAAAAAGCCCAAAAAGACTGATGAGTAGCCACGCAATTTCGATGATGAATGAGGCAAGGTTAAAGCTAAATATCAAGGATATAAGAATTAACAGAGCTCCAAAAGCGTTTGCCGCTGAATATCGCCAATCTTGAACACTTAATTTATCAAGCTGCAATGCCAAATAAGCGGCGAGGATAATAACGACGCCGCTAATCCCAAGGACGTCATATAATGTAACTGTCATGGTCTGTTTACTCCATTCACCCGCCGCATTGTCAGGTTTATGCGTCCACCCTTTGGAACAAGGGCGCTTTCACCGTAAAAGACTTTACTCACCCCGTGGTGACAAAGCCTCGCCTCTCCTGCGAGCACGACCACGTCACCTGAAAAGAGCTTTATGCCTTGTGTCGGGCCGCCGCGCTTAGGGCCTCCTATGCGAAACATAGCAGGATCGCCAAGTGAAACCGAAACCACGGGCGCACGCAGATCGTTCTCATCATTATCAACATGCATCCCCATTTTAGAGGCTTTGTCTTCTTTGTACCAATTTATCAGCGTGGCTTCGGGTCGGGCGGGGAAATCTGTAACCGCGTCCCATAAATTTCCTAAAAGACTAGGTAGGTCGGGCCAAGGCTTGTCTGTTTTCGGATGCACCGCCTCGTATCGATAGCCTTTTTCCTTATCCGTCACCCAGCCCAATGGCCCGAAATTGCTCATAACGACAGAGAGCGGAGCGCCTGTGCGGGGCATAGTCGGCTGAAAGAATGGCGCCGCGGCAACCCCTTGCTTAACGGCCTCAATTAAATCTTGCTGCTGAGACAGAGAAAAATAAAGCGGATAATGTTGAAACCCTTCGGGGAAATTTTTTTGTGAAGATGGCGGCATAATGCGTCTCTATAGGCCTGAATTATGTATAAGCCTATAGGCACTAAATCTTAGGGTGTATCGACTCATAGAATAAGCCTCAGAGGTGTATTAATAGCTAAAAAATTGACGCTCTTTCGTATAGCGCATAAGGATTATGCCCTTATCCCAAGCAGGAGCAGAATGCATTTATGGGAGACATGTTACAGTCCGAAGAGATTTTGTCGGCATTGGAGTCTTTGCTAGCGCATAAAATATTCGCTGCCAGCCCAAAAGCGCAAGACTTTCTTAGATATGTTGTCACAGAAACCTTAGAAGGTCGCGGCGACACGCTGAGCGGCACGACCATCGCGCAGGATGTTTTTGCAAAAGATGCAGATTTCGATCCGCTGCAAAATTCCGTGGTGCGCGTTACAGCGCGGCGTCTGCGTTATATGCTACAAGATTATTACGCTCAGCAAAGCCCAAAGACTGTTGTCATTTCAATCCCCAAAGGTAGGTATCGGCCCCATTTTGATTACCCGTCTACGCCTGACCCCAAAACAAAGGCTGAGATATCCGCGCCAGCAGAAATCGAAAGCGCTTCACCTCAAGACCAAAAGAACTGGTTTCCTTGGACTGCCGCTTTGTTAACGGCAGCCGGCTGCGCTATTATATTTTGGGTTTTCACAGCAAAATCTGATATACCTTTCAGTTCCGCACCCACTGCGGTAGCTGAAACACCATTAGCTCAGTATAGTTACCTCGCGGCCTCTTATCCCAGTATTGCGGTTATTAAATTTGCCAACCAAACAGATGACGAGTCTTATGATTTTCTAGAGCACGGCCTTCAAAAGCAAATGACGGAAGATTTGTCGCGGTTCACGCTTATACGTCCTATTGCTTATGAGAAAAGTTATGAAAGCCTGCTCCGAGATAGCGCGCCCAAATATGATTATGCGATAACCGGAGTCATTTTAGAGGTCGAACCGGAAATTGATATATACATCAAAGTCATGGACATTCAGCAGGCTAAAGCGATTTTTGAAAACCGCATTCGCCGCGCGCCTGGTCAGTCCCTTTATTACGACTCACTATATGACATTGTCTCAGAACTCAGCGGAAATTTCGCAGGGCTAGAAGGCGTCATCGTGAAAGATCGCCTTGAGATTATTCAAACAAAAATCTCAGAGGATACGGATAGGCTCGCTGATCTGGGTACCTTTGAGTGTTACAGTCTTATTGGCACGCTCATGCAATCGCCCTCACCTGAATTATACAAGTCAATTTATACTTGCCTCGAAACGTCTCTGGAAGCCGATCCTGAAAACTCATCCCTTCTTGCAGGGTTTGGCTGGATTACCTATATCGGCGCGGTCTCTCATGAACCCGTTGTGCAGGCCCGGTCCATCAACCCAAATATAAATAAAGAAAGCGGCATAAAGATGATGGAAGACGCCATCCGCCTTGACCCTGAAAATGCGTGGGCGCAGCAAGGGCTATCAGCACTAAAGCTTCGAACAGGCGACATACAAGGCGCTCTGATGCATGCAGAAATGGCAGTCTTGGCAAATCCGGCTAATCCCGATAATCTGACATGGCTAAGCCTGTGTTTGGCTCATGCTGGAAAATGGGATCGCGCCACGCAATTTGCTCAAGCTGCTCTTGACAGAAACCCTGAACCGACATCGCAATATTTCTACACATTTTTTATGAAAGCTCTGCATGATAATGACAGCGCGGCGATGACAGCAGCGGCAAAAACACTGACAAAAAAAGAAAATTATTACGCCAAAGTCTATAGCTACCTCGCTGCCATAGCCGCGAAGGATGAAGGCCTACAATCTGAGCTTTGGCCAGATGTTCAGGCCATGGCCAAACGCAATGATGATGACATTATGAATATCATCAAGGTCCTGATGCCCTCGCAAGAGTTACAAGAAAGCGCGCGGCAGCTCCTGAGCGAGGGCGGAGCTATATCTCATCCTGTCAGCAAAACTCTGCCGTTTTAAATTTTAAGGCCTCAGGCGAGCCTTAAACCTAAAATTTATCCGCATAAAAAAGTGAGTCTTTTCAAGGCTTGGCCCTTGAAGCCTTGAATTTGCTTCCCATATCTCAGCCAACGGACGGTCTTTCATCAGGCTGTTCTATGCATTTATAAACCTTAAGGGCGCTTTTTGAAGGCCCAAAAATGGAGAAACCAATGTCGAAAGTAATCGGTATTGACCTCGGAACCACAAACTCATGCGTCGCAGTTATGGACGGTGATAAGGCTCGGGTCATTGAAAATTCAGAAGGTGTTCGCACTACCCCATCAGTTGTCGCTTTTACAGATGACGGCGAACGGCTCATCGGCCAGACGGCCCGCCGCCAAGCGGTGACAAACCCTGACCATACATATTTTGCCGTCAAGCGCCTCATCGGACGCGCCATGACAGACCCGGCCGTCAAAAAAGACGCTAAAATGGTGCCTTACAAGATTGTCAAAGGCAAAGGCGGCGACGCCTATATTCAGGGCCGCGACAAGGTTCTAAGCCCATCTGAAATTTCTGCGATGATTTTGACAAAGATGAAAGAAACAGCCGAAGACTTCCTCGGGTCTGAAGTCACCCAAGCCGTTGTCACGGTTCCAGCTTACTTTAACGATGCCCAGCGCCAAGCCACAAAAGACGCGGGTAAAATTGCAGGCCTCGAAGTCTTGCGCATCATCAACGAGCCAACCGCTGCGGCCCTTGCCTATGGTATGAACAAGGAAGACGGCAAAACAATTGCTGTTTATGACCTTGGCGGCGGTACCTTTGACGTGTCCATCCTTGAAATCGGCGACGGCGTTTTTGAAGTTAAAGCCACGAACGGTGATACCTTTCTCGGCGGTGAAGATTTTGACATGCACATTGTTGAATACTTTAATTCTGAGTTCAAAAAAGAGAACGGCATCGATTTGAAATCTGACAAGCTTGCGCTGCAACGTCTTCGCGAAGAAGCTGAGAAAGCTAAAAAAGAGCTCTCAACAGCTTCATCTTATGAAGTCAATCTGCCCTTTATTACGGCAGATGCGTCAGGCCCTAAGCATTTCAATATGAAGCTCACTCGCGCCAAGCTCGAAACACTTGTCGCTGATCTTATCAAACGCACTATTGCGCCCTGTAAGAAAGCCCTTGCTGATGCAGGCCTGAAAGCTGGCGATATTGACGAAGTTGTTCTTGTTGGCGGTATGACACGCATGCCGGCTGTCCAAGAAGCTGTCACAAAGTTCTTCGGTAAAGAGCCTCATAAAGGCGTGAACCCAGACGAAGTTGTCGCCATGGGCGCGGCCATTCAAGCCGGTGTTCTTCAAGGTGATGTTAAAGACGTTCTCTTGCTTGACGTGACGCCTCTCTCCCTCGGTATCGAAACTGAAGGCGGTGTGTTCACGCGCATGATTGATCGAAACACAACAATCCCGACCAAGAAGAGCCAAGTCTATTCAACGGCGGCAGATAACCAATCTGCTGTGACCATCCGCGTCTCGCAAGGTGAGCGCGAAATGGCGGCGGATAACAAATTGCTCGGTCAATTTGATCTGGTCGGCATTCCTCCTGCACCGCGCGGCATGCCGCAAATCGAAGTCACATTTGACATCGACGCCAACGGTATCGTGAATGTGTCTGCCAAAGACAATGCGACTGGCAAAGAACAGCAAATTCGTATCCAAGCCTCTGGCGGTCTGTCAGATGCTGATATCGAGGCTATGGTCAAAGACGCGGAAATGAACGCGGATGAAGATAAAGCTCGCCGTGAACTCGCCGAAGCCCGTAACAAAGCTGAAGCAGCCATTCACCAAGCTGAAACATCGCTTAAAGATCATGGCGACCAAGCCGAAGAAGAGCTGAAAGCCGATATCGAAGCGGCCATGAAAGAGCTTCAAGAGCTTAAAGACTCTGACGATACAGCCGACATCACGGATAAAACCGAAGTCCTCTCAGCCGCCCTCATGAAAATGGGCGCAGCGATGTATGAAAATGCTGCAGCGGAAGAAGATACGGGCCCAGCGTCTCAAGCGGCTGATGCAGAAGACGAAGATGTCGTCGATGCTGAGTTTGAAGACGTCGATGAAGACGACAAGGCTTAAGTTCCCCCAGACCTGATGACATTTATGTCCTCTGGTTCGACCCCGGATGCGCATCCTTCCCTTTTTATAAGTTTGGGATCCGCATTCGGGGTTTTTAGGTTCAAGCTCTGATGACTTACGATATCACACCTCCTTTTGGCACTCATGCCCTCCCGCCTGCGCGAGAAGCGTGGCGCATGAAGGCAATGGGCTATCCCGATACGCGGATTGGCCGCGCTCTAATTTCACGTGCGCGCAAAAAGGCGTTAGCCAGCGAAACAGGTCCCTTTGATGTAGAAATCGAAGAGGGTGTTCTGGCCCGCCTTTATCCCTTAGGTAATCGGTGCGAGAAACGCGCTTTTGCTGGTGTTCAGGTGTGGGACCCCACGGAACGCCTTGCGCTCAAAGCTGCTATGGAAGCCGAGCCGCAAGTAGAGACCCCTTTTGTCTTCCTCGATGTCGGCGCCAATGTCGGGCTCTATTCGCTTTATGTAAATGCCTATGCCAAGCAAGCCAACCGCAAGGCCCGCATCATTGCCATTGAGCCAGGTGTTGAGACGTGCTCAAGGCTTGAGGCTAACATCTCAGCCAACACCGCAGACATACAAATTATCCGCGCGGCGGTGTCCGACGCTCCCGGGACCGGCTATTTAGGCGGGGGCGAAACCAATCGCGGGGAAGCCAAACTCTCCGCTCGGACAAGCGCCACGGAAACTGTTGTAATTGATACCCTGCCCCGCATTGCCCGTACATTAGGTATTACGCGGATTGACGCGATGAAGGTCGATATTGAAGGCCATGACTTAAAAGCCCTGACGACATTTTTCGAAGATGCCTCCACCAAACTGCATCCAAATCTACTTATTTTAGAAACAGGGCGAGACGCTGTTTCTCCGCTCATTGAACTTTGCGAGACAAATGGTTATGTCGTGGCCGAGCGTACAAAATTAAATACTATTCTTAAGAAGGCATCTCATGTCTAAACGCGATTATTATGAAATTCTTGGCGTCGTTAAAAACGCTGATGAGAAGACAATGAAATCTGCTTTCCGCAAAAAGGCGATGGAGTGCCATCCTGACCGTCATCCTGATGATCCCGAAGCCGAAGCTCGCTTCAAAGAACTTAACGAAGCTTACGGCATTTTATCAGACGCGCAAAAACGCGCCGCCTATGACCGGATGGGACACCGCGCCTTTGAACAAGGCGGAGCCGGCGGCGGCGCAGGCTTCCAAGACTTTGGCGATATCTTCTCTCAAATTTTCGGCGGCGGCGCAGCGGGCGGCGGTTTTGCTGATATGTTTGGCGGCGGAGGCGGCGGCGGACGACGTCAGCAAGCCCAGCGCGGCTCTGACCTTCGCTATGAAATGGAAATTACGCTCGAAGAAGCTTTTAAGGGCAAAGAAATTGACATCACCGTTCCGATTGCAGGCGATTGTGATCGTTGCGATGGCTTAGGCGCTGAACCTGGGGCTTCGGTTGAAACCTGCAGCACTTGCGGCGGCGCAGGACGCGTACGCACACAGCAAGGCTTCTTTACGATGGAACGCGCCTGCTCAACCTGCGGCGGGCAAGGTGAATATGTTTCCAACCCGTGCAAGCAATGTGACGGCCAAGGCCAGACACGCCAGCAGACAGAGCTGGATGTCACCATCCCTGCAGGCGTCGAGGACGGCACGCGCATCCGTCTTTCAGGCCAAGGCGATGCCGCCCCGCGCGGACGCGGACAAGCGGGTGATCTCTATATTTTTGTCTCAACCAAACCTCATGAATTATTTGAGCGCGAAGGCCCGAACCTCTTCTGCCGTGCATCAGTCCCTATGACGACGGCTGCCTTAGGCGGAGATATTGAAATCCCAACCATTGATGGCGGGCGGTCTAAGATTAAGATACCCGAAGGCAGTCAAAGCGGAAAGCGTATGCGCCTTCGCGGTAAAGGCATGAGCGTGCTGCGCAATAATCAGCGCGGCGATATGTATGTCGAACTGTCTGTGGAAACACCCTCAAAGCTGAATAAGCGTCAACGTGAGCTGTTGGAAGAACTCGCCGAAGTCTCGGGCGATGAGATTAGCCCCGAGAGCGCAAACTTCTTTAGCAAAGCCCGCCGGTTCTGGGATGACTTGGTTGATTAAGACTTAAGCTCATGACTATGTCTAAACGCTTTAGGTTTGTCGCGGCTTTAACGGGGCTCGGCACACTCTATGGCGGCATTTTAGCCTTTCGCCTTTTAGGTCACCAAGCTGATGCGCTCTCAGACGTAATAAAATTAAGCGCCATCATTTTCCTCACTTTAATCCCTATGTCTGCCTTTTGGTGGAGCGTCATAACCGCAAAAATAAAAGGGCCTGAGGGCGGAATGATTGCCGCTCTTTTGACGGGCATCTGCATCATTCCTGTACCGACATTTATAGGCGGATTTAAAAGTCATTACGTTGAGCATCACGCCTTCTTTACGGCCAGTATTGAAGCCCTTAAATATTCACTTTCAACATTGTCCTTAGCTGAATTTATCGCCCTGCCACTCTGCGCGGCAGCAGGTTATGTTCTCGTAAAATACTAGTTCTTCAAAGGCCGAAAATCACTCGCGCCCGATGTAATAGATTGCCAGAGGTCATCATCCTCCTGTTCATCTTCAACATCGCGGGTCAGGTTCCAGAGTGTCCTAATATACGCGCCTTTTTCATCCCTCGTGAGTTGCCCTGTCCAACTGGTCAACGAGCCATAACCTTTGAAATTTACGGTGAAGGTGATTTGATCGCCTTCGACAAATCCTGTGAGCGGAAACTTCTTTGACTTATCAGGTTGGCCCAAAGCGGTTTGATAATGACCGGAGAGCAAGCCATCATTCACCTCAAACATCACTGCAGAATCGCGGTCATTCACCCATTGACCTTCAAAAAGGCTATCCTGTGTGTCTTGAGCTTGCGCGCAGGATGAGACTAGAAAGCCAAAAATAATGATAAATAGGCGCATGGGTTAATGTCTACTTTCATAGGTAATAGAATTTAGGTCATAGAAGCTCATAAGCTCCATCATTTCTGAATACGCTACTCCTATTCCATCTTGAACCCCAACAACCCAATCATTGCCGGGGTTGTAACCGTAAGGACCGCATAGTTCATTTATATCCGAGTATTTTGGAATACTATCATTCAGCGGAGGATACATAACCCAACCATTTTGAAACGATGTATCCAATTCATTTAATCCAATTTTCCAATTACTATTCTCGTCTTGAACCAGAATGCATTTATCTCGAGCATCCTCGGGTATAAGAGATTTCACAAATTCCTCGTCCCCATAAGGAGAGGTATTCCAAACGGTAAGAATATGAAGCTCTGCTTCTTCGGCAATGCCAAAAACCTCATTTCCGTTCTTAACTTCGAATTTCGTTGAGCCCTCATGAAGGCATTTATGATACTCAAATTGAATAAACTCTGTCGTTTGATTGAAAATTGAAAGTTCTACCTTTTCCCAAACGCAATCACTCCTACTTATGGTTTTTGTTTTTATGGAGGGTATATTCTCAAAAACTATGACACTACGAGTTTCACTCTTCGTATTACTCTGACAACCCGCTAGTAAAGCCCCCGACAAAACTAACGCCCTAAACACCCATCACCCCCAAAATCAAATAAAGCACAGTCGTAATCCCGCCGCCTATCAACGCGTAAGGTAATTGCGTTCTGACGTGGTCGATGTGGTCATTGGCTGTGGCCATGCTTGTGATGATGGAGGTGTCAGATGTGGGACTACAATGGTCTCCAAACACGCCGCCGCCTAGCGCTGCCGCTACGGCGAGACTGACATTTGTGTCCATGCCTTGGGCGAGCGGGACGGCAATCGCTATCATTATCGCAAAGGTTCCCCAACTTGTTCCCGTGCTAAAAGCGATAAAAGCACTAACGAGGAAAATGACTGTTGGTACAAGGGCAGGCGAGAGGAAGGGCTTAGCTTGCTCGGCAACATAAGTGCCTGTTCCAAGCTGCCCGCATAAATCTCCCAAGGCAAAAGCAAATACCATGAGCAGGGCCAGCGGGAGCATGCCTGACATGCCCTTTAAAATGACATCGACCATTTCGCGCACGCCCATAATGCCTTGCGCTTTATTCATGACAGCAGAGACCATGATCGCTCCGCAGACAGAATAAAGGACAGATTTTGACCCTGAGGCGCGATTGCAAATATCAAAGAAGGCATTCGAGACGTCAGCGCCATGGTCCCAGCCTGTATAAATCAAAAAGACGGGCATTAGGACAACAAGGGTGATGAGCGGGATGAGCATATTTCGAGCCCGCGGAACGGCCCCCTCTTTCGCTTCCATCATTGTAATTTCGCCCGCAATCATAGGCACCGCCCCGTCGCGCAAAACCTTGCCTTCTGTGCGGGCACGGGTTTCAGCGCGTTTCATTTCGCCAATATCACGGCCCGTCAGGATAACAATGACAAGTAGTAAAATCGCGAGCATGGGATAGAAGTTAAACGCGACTGCGCTGACCAACATTGAGACTGGCTCTTCTACATTTTGCTCCGCCAGCAAGCCCATAATATAAGCCCCCCAAGCATTGAGCGGAATAAGAATACAGGCAGGCGCGCAGGTACTATCTGCGATATAGGCGAGTTTTTCACGCGGAATAGAGAGCTTATCGGTCACGGGGCGATACAGCGTGCCCACGGTAAGAGTGGAAATGTTGCTCTCCACGAAAATCAGCATCCCCGTCAGAACCGCCAAAAGCTCAACCCGCCTACGCTGCCCTCGGCTATCGGCCTTGGAGGCCTTTTTTTGTAGCCATGACAAGACGCGATTGACGAAACCTTCAACGCCGCCAGCCCGCTGTATCAAGGCAATCAAGGCCCCTATGAGTAATGTGAAGATAATAATTTCAGTATTATAATTGCTCTCAAACACACTGACGAAACCCGCCATCGTGCCGATGAGGCCTTGTAGCGGGTTTCCGCCCGCCAGAATGAAGAACCCAGACGCGATCCCGATGAGCAACGCCAGAAAGACTTGCCGTGTCCAGAGCGCGAGCCCAATCGCGATAATGGGCGGGAGAAGTGAGAGAATGCCGTAATGTTCCATAAAGCCTTGATAGCGGGATTTACGGTGATGACAAAAGGAAACTCGGCCTGACGTGAAAGGCGGCGCTGGATTAACCGCATTAAATATAGGTTAGACTTGTATTTTTTTCGACGGAATTTTAAATGACAGGCGTTAGAGGGTGTAAGTCATACTCTGCCACTAACTGTTTGCCCCCACTCGAAAGTCATCCATGTTAAAGAAAATTTTAATCGCAGCTGTTGTGCTCATCGCGCTGGCGCTCTTATGGGCTTTTTTCCTCAAGCCTGACTCTTCGGCTGAGGTCGGAACATTTGAGATTGAAACCGCAAAGGTGGAAACGGGTGATGTGGCGCGTATTGTCTCTGCGTCCGGTGCCGTGCGCGCTTTGACAACCGTTGAGGTCGGGTCTCAGGTCTCTGGTCAAATCATTGAGCTGAATGCTGATTTTAACTCCGAAGTTAAAGCCGGCGACATCATTGCCAGGATTGATCCCCAAACTTTCGAAAGCAGTGTCGAATCCGCGCAAGCTAATGTGTTGAGCGCGCAGGCGAACCTTGCGGTGCAAAAAGCAAATATTGCGAGCGCAGAGGCAACACTTGCGCAGGCAGAACGGGACGTTGCCCGGCAAAAGGCTTTATTTGCGGCAGACGCTGTCGCTCGCTCCACACTGGAAGATAACGAACGCGCCCTCGCCGTCGCATCGGCAAATTTGGACGTCAGTAAGGCACAGCTTCGCACCTTTGATGCGACGCTGTCACAACGCAATGCGACCTTAAGGTCTGCGCAAGTGGACCTTGAGCGCACCATCATTCGCTCTCCGATTGACGGCGTTGTCATTTCGCGGGACGTTGATGTCGGACAAACGGTGGCGGCCAGCTTTTCTGCTCCTATTCTTTTCACCATCGCTCAGAACCTTGAAGATATTCGGATTGATGCGGCTGTTGTTGAAGGCGATATTGGCGGCATAGATGCAGGAGATACTGTTGAATTTAATGTCGACGCTTATCCGGATCAAACATTCCGCGGTACTGTTGAGCAAGTACGGCTTGCTTCTGAAACACTTTCAAATGTTGTGACTTATACAGTTGTCATTGAAGCTCGGAACCCGCGTCGGCAGCTCTTGCCGGGTATGACAGCAAATGTCGAAATCACAGCCGATAAACGGGAAAATGTGCTGCGTGTCGCCGAGACCGTCGTTCGCTTTCGTCCCCCTGCTAACGGCCCTGAATTGGTAGAAGACGCGGCGACCGAAGGACGCGGTCAGCGCGGGCAAGGCGGCGGGCGTGGTGGCCGAGGCGGCGGACTTCAAGCCCTAAATGCGCTCGATATTGATCAGGCCAAAAAAGACACGATACAAACTGAGCTTCGCGCTGAGATACAGGCGGCGCGTGAAAGCTTAGGTGATCGCGCACAATTTGACCGCAACGCGCTGCGTCAACGCATTCAGGCCGCCTCTGAGAAAGTTCTGAAAAGAAACCTCACAGCTGAAGAGTATAAACAATATCAAGAGGCCATCTCCGAGCGGGCTTCTGTCACCCGGGTAGAAGCCTATCAGACGGCCCCGGAGAATAAGCTTAAGAAACAAACGCTCACGCTTGGGCTGCAAGACGGATCCTATGCGGAAATCCTGCGCGGCGCGGCGGAAGGTGATGAGTTTGTCACCCGCATTCGCGTATCGGCGCAAGGCAATTAACCATTCCATGCAAAGCCCCGCCACATCACCGCCCTTAATATCCTGCCGCAAGGTGACCAAAACTTATGTCATGGGCACGCAAAAGGTACATGCGCTTAAGGGTGTGGATTTGACGTTTCAGCGCGGCGAGATGACATCGATTATGGGCCCGTCAGGGTCAGGAAAATCAACGCTGATGAATTTAATAGGCGCGCTTGATGTGCCCACATCGGGTGATTTAGAAATTAATGGGAAAAACCTCGCCAAGCTTAAATCCAATGACTTGGCGGATTTGCGTAATGAGACCATCGGATTTATTTTCCAGCAATTTAATCTCTTGGGGCGCTCTTCCGCTTTGACGAATGTAAAGCTGCCGCTGCGCTATTCTCGTAATCCGCTGAAAGACATTGATGCGCGCGCCGCAGAGTGCCTTGAAATGGTCGGACTGGGCGACCGTATGGATCACCGGCCTATGCAGCTCTCCGGCGGACAGCAACAGCGCGTCGCTATCGCGCGGGCTTTGGCAGGCTCGCCCTCTATTCTGCTCGCAGATGAGCCGACAGGCGCGCTGGATACCAAAACCTCTGAAGATATTATGGACTTGCTCACCGGCCTTTCCGACCAAGGCATTACCGTCATTATCGTGACCCATGAGCACGAAGTCGCAGAATACGCTACCCGTAGAATCCATTTTCGCGATGGCGAAATAGAGCGGGATGAAAGGGCAACAACATGAAATTCGGCGTCGCTTTAAAATCTGCTCTCGAAGCTTTGCGCGCAAATCCGATGCGCAGCTTCCTCACCATGCTCGGTATTATGATCGGTGTTGCCTCCGTTATGGCAATGATGGCCATTAGTGAAGGCGCCGCCCGTCAGGTCGACGCGCAAATTTCCTCGCTCGGGGCCAATAATCTAACCGTGCGGCCCGGTGCTGACCGCCGCGGCGGACGTTCCAGCGGCGCGGGCGGCAGGACACCTTTTACGGATAGTGATGTGGAAGACCTTCGCAGTGAGCCTTATGCTTTGGCCGTCTCAGCCCGCATTAATGGCTCAGGCACCGTTGTTGCCGGGGAGACAAATTGGTCGACAAGTATTTACGGTGTGAACACGGACTATTTCATCTCTCAAGCTTGGAACGCACAGGAAGGACGTCTCTTTGAAGACCGGGAGGTTAGTTCCGGCCAAGCCGTTGCCGTTATTGGCGTCACGATTTCGGATACTTTATTCGAGGGGTCCAGCGCATTGGGGCAAAAAATTCGGGTCAATAATGTACCGGTGACAGTTATTGGGGTGCTCGACAAGAAAGGCCAATCCAATTTCGGGAGTGACCGCGACGATGTAGTTATTGTTCCCATCACGACAGCGCGAAACCGTATTCTCGGCGGTAACGCGACGACCCGTAATTATGTTTCTGACATTTCAGTTTCCGTCACGCCTGGTTATGACATGGCACTCGCGCAAGATGAGCTGGAAGAACGCTTGCGCGTTATCCGTAAAATCAGGCCTGGTAAAGATGATGATTTTCGCGTCTTTAATATCGCTGATTTTATTCGCGCGCGCTCCAGTACCCAAGCCACTTTTGGCATTTTGCTCGCCTTTACAGCCGCCGTGTCTCTCATCGTGGGCGGTGTTGGCGTGATGAATATTATGCTGGTTTCTGTCACAGAACGCACGCGCGAGATTGGCCTGCGCATGGCGATTGGCGCGCGTAAGCAAGATATTTTAGGGCAGTTTCTTTTTGAGGCGCTTGGGTTATGCCTGATAGGCGGCATTATTGGATCAGGGCTCGGCGTAGGCGCAGCAGAACTGGCGTCAAAGCTTGGAGACTTTCCTGTCAATATTTCGCCGACTATTGCCCTTGTTTCTATTGGCGCCTCGGTTTTGATCGGCCTGTTTTTTGGATTCTTCCCCGCCCGCCGCGCCGCGCAGCTTAACCCGATTGAGGCGCTTCGCCATGATTAAACCCTTAGCCTCTACGGCCCTACTCGCGCTGGCGCTAAACTTAAGTGCCTGCTCGACATTTGATTTTGACATCGGGCCATCTGGCGAAGAGTCAGTCTCTACCGAGGCCGCCGCAATCAACGCGCCTGCGAGCTGGGTTTTCGGCGAGCAAACGGATGGCCAGATTGCCGAGAATTGGAGCTCCGTTCTCATTGACCCGCGTTTGGATGAATTGATTACTCAAGCTCTCGTCAATAACCCCTCACTCAGGTCAAGCGCGGAGAGTATAGCCCGTTCAGAGGCCCTGCTCAGGCAGTCCCGCTCAAATTTAGTCCCGAGCCTGAGTGCAGACTTTTCTCCAAGCGCAGGCACTGTACTTGAAGGCGGTGATTTCTTTGACACTTATTCCGGCGGGTTATCCGCCAGTTGGGAAGCCGATTTATGGGGCGGTATCCGCGCTGGCATACTCGCCTCAGGCTTTGATCTGGCCAGCACCCGCGCGGCCTTTGAAAGCGCTCGCCAGGCTTTAATTGCCGCCGTCGCCCGCTCTTACAGCCTCGCCATAGAAGCGGATCTTCAAATTGACTTGTCAGAGCAAACTTTGCGCGCGCAAGAAGAAACCTTTCGTATCGTCAATGTGCGCTATGAGCTTGGCGCAGCGTCTCGGCGTGAAGTGGTTTTAGCCGAATCCGATGTTGCCTCAGCGCAAGACAATTTGGTCGTCGCCAGATCCGCGAAGACAGACGCTATCCAAGCCCTTCAAATATTGCTTGGCGCCTATCCGAGCGGCGAATTAGCCATCGCGCCAGATTTTCCAACATTCACGGAAAACCTTGGGGCCGGCACGCCGGAGGCCCTGCTCAATCGCCGGCCGGATGTCTTATCGGCTGAATATGACGTGCTCAGCGCCTTTCAATCCACCCGCGTCGTCACGTCAGACACATTGCCAATTCTCACGCTGAATGGCGGCATTGATACGGCTTCGGGCAGTATTGGCGATATTTTTGATCCCGTCTCGGTCGCCTTATCCCTAGGCGCGCGATTAGCGGATGTTTTGTTTGATGGCGGCCTCTCAAAGGCCCGTATTGACGCCGCGAGCGCAACCCAGCGGCAAGCGCTCGCTGATTACGGTCAAGCGGTACTGGACGCGTATTTTGATGTCGAGAGCGCGCTCAATACAATTAGTATTTTGCGGGAACGCCGGGTCTTTGTTCAGCAAAGCGCGGACTCCGCACGCGAAACTCTGGCGCTCGCGGAAATCCAATATAAGGAAGGCGACATTGATTTAATTGATGTGCTCACATTCCGCCAGCGCAGCTTCCAAGCCGACCAAACAGCGATTACACTCGACCGCCAGATTATCGAAGCGAGGATAGCTTTATATCTAGCTTTGGGCGGGTCCGGGTTTAATGAAGCGGCCATTAATTAATTTGAATGCTAACGCGCCTTTTGCGCAGCTCTGGCTTTTGCCAAATCATAGGTGATATAAAACTCGGTCTCATAAGCTCCCCAAGCGCCGCGCTCAATCGCGACGTTTACAGCGCGGAGTTTTTCAGGCGGTAGTTTTAGGACCAAGACTTGGCCAATGCCCATCATGACGTAATGGTCGACAATCTCAACATCCTCCGGCGGAAACATCTCCGACCATCCGGTCTTATCCGTCAAGAGCTTACGTTCATCATTATTCATTGTTTGAATGTGTTTTAAAAACACCGTCAGGAGCATTGTTTCGCTATCAGGCAAATCCGGGACAGTTGAGTTTTGCGCGCTGAGGCTTTGTGAAAAAAATAAAACCGCTACGAATATAAAAAATGTACGAAAAATAAGCATATAAAACTCTCCAATTCTCGGCAAAACCATTATATTGCAAAGTCACGCCTCTGCTAGATGAAGCCTGACAATGAAATAATGGTCTTGAGCTGCGTACCTTAACTTAAGACTGACGAAACACCAAGCGAACCTATTCCGGTAAAAAGCCATCTCGCCAACGCAGTTTCCAAGCCGACCGCAAAATCTTCGAAGCGCGGATAGCTATATATTTAGCTTTTATTGGGAGTTTAGGCGGAGCTACGCTGTCACCTGAGCGGGCTTTTTTAAATGAAAGCCTAAACATATTCGGGAGAGCCGAAAAACGGACGGCCCGTGAGAGCGATGCCCCGACGGACACCGAAAAAGATAAAAATGTTTTACGAGAGATCGCTCTCACGGCGGCGATTTTTCTGTGGAGGCCCTGTATTCGCGAAGTCATGGACTGTACGATAGCTGTCGCTACCTGACCACGCCGCTCGGGCATCTTATCTTCGTCTCCACAGAGGCCCGGCACAGCCCGGTCGTAACTCCGAGTGCTCAGCCTCACCGTCCCACCACCAACAAAGCTACGCGATTGCCTGTCCACGTGGTGGGAACGGATGCAGATTAGCATGGGGTGTGAGTAGCGAGGATTGAGTTTTTTTGAGTGTGGATATTTGCGGTGGTTTTAGCTTCTACGATTAAGGATTAACTGTAGGGTGGCATTAGTTTGCGTTTCCTTGCGTTTTAAAAACGCTGGGGAACGCGGACGTAATCCACCATTGCCGCAGAGCCTCTAGGCACAGTGGATTACGAGCAAGCTCTAATCCACCCTACGGTTTTCTTCTCATGTCATACCGTCTCATCGCGAAGCGATGGCGGTACCCATGCCTAGATTTCGAGATTATCGGGAAATTGCATCTGGGCGAAACATCAAGGCATGGGTTCCGTCAACGCTGCGCGTTGTGACGGAATGACGATGAAGAAAACTTTTACTTCCCATCTGAAAGTAATAGCTCAACTAACTTTTTCGCGTAGATTCCTTTTAGACACTTTGCCTTTTCGCCTTTTTCTTCAAACCAAGGCTCAGAATAAAAGTCTCTGAGATATTGATTATAAGATTCATCAGAAGGCGATTGAGACAGCTTACTACGCCAATCTATTATTACTGGTGGTGAAAATGGGATATCTTCCAATGGCACAGTTAAGTTTTCTAATTCGATATAATCATCGCTAACGTTACCACACAGTGCATATTGACCATTTGCGGTTGGGTAAACTTCAAAAACTGAATCATCGGGGGCTTGCCACCCTTCTGTAAGGTCTTTTTCCAAGACAATAAGGGCATAATGATAATTTTCAAACTCAGGAACTCCTACGTGCCGATGTATAGCAAAGTCTACGTTTTCTTTGAGTGGAGTCCCTATAATTTTTTCTTTGAGCAAGAAACGGGAGATAAATCTGGGGTTATAAGACGAGACAACAATTTCATCGTCTTCATTTTTGCTCGAATTGTTTTTGGCTTTGTCCGAAGACACCCTTTCTTCAGAAGGAAAGCTGGAGTCAAAACGGACGAAAACCTTCTCTCCAACGAAGGCCAGTATGTTTTCATTGTTGGGCGCTGGAGCATTCCAATCGAGGTCCGAGGGCCAAGTCGTTGCACAGGCTACAATAACACAACTAACTAATGTAAGTAGAAATGCGTTTGATAGGTTCACTTATGAGTCAACCTCAGCATCAAGCGCATGCTCTATAATAAAGTTCCGACGCGGCTCGACAACATCGCCCATTAGTTTTGTAAATAAATCATCTGCGCTATCTGCGCCTTCGACTCTGACTTGCAGCAGGCTGCGGGCGTTTGAGTCGAGCGTGGTTTCCCAGAGCTGATTGGGGTTCATTTCGCCTAGGCCTTTATAGCGCTGAATCTTGAAGCCTTTTTTACCGCCCTCGAAAATAACCTCGAGGAGTTGCGCGGGGCCATTGACTTCTATCTCGTCATCATCGCCTCGGCGGAAGGCGGCGCGGCCTGAATAGGTTTCAGCCAAAGCGGGGGCGAGCTTATGAAGGCGGCGGGCATCGGAGCTGTCGCGAAAGCCAGGACGCAGAGTAATACGGTCCGTCACGCCTCGCACATCACGTTCCAGCACCAGCGCGCCGTCATCATCATAACGGCCTGCCCAGCCATCTTCGCCTTCATCGGCAATCATATCCAAACGCTCTACGGCTTTGGCAATCGCGCCTGCGCTTTCCTCAATATCGAGCGCGCCGGCAATGGCGAGCTGCGCAATCGCGCTATCAGGGGCGCGGTGCTTCATGCGGTTGATAATGCCTTGAGCTTGGAGCGCTTCATTGGCGATACGTTTCAAATCCTCGCCCATAACTTTCGCCCCGCCATCCAGCGTCAGTGAGGCGTCTTTGGAGCCGGCCTCGATGAGGTAATCATCCAGCTCACCTTGGTCTTTGATATATTGCGTGCTCTTGCCGCGCTCGACCTTATAGAGGGGCGGCTGCGCGATATAGAGATAGCCGCGCTCAATCAGCTCCGGCATTTGGCGATAGAAAAATGTCAGCAGCAATGTGCGAATATGCGCGCCATCAACATCCGCGTCGGTCATGATAACAATCTTATGATAACGGGCTTTATCCGCGTCAAAATCTTCGCGGCCAATCCCTGTGCCCAGCGCCGTAATCATAGTGCCGATTTCTTGGCTGCCCAGCATACGGTCAAAGCGGGCGCGTTCGACATTGAGGATTTTACCTTTAAGCGGCAATATGGCTTGGTTCTGACGATCGCGCGCCTGCTTGGCAGAGCCCCCCGCAGAGTCGCCCTCCACGATGAATATTTCAGAGAGCGATGGGTCGCGCTCTTGGCAATCGGCAAGCTTGCCGGGAAGCGAGGCAATATCGAGCGCTGATTTACGGCGGGTCAAATCGCGGGCTTTCCGCGCCGCTTCGCGGGCGGCGGCGGCTTCAGCGATTTTCGTCATCAGCATTTTGGCTTCTGACGGGTGTTCTTCAAACCATTCACCGAGCGCTTCATTCATGGCGCTCTCGACAACAGGGCGAACTTCGGACGAGACAAGCTTATCTTTGGTTTGTGATGAGAATTTTGGGTCAGGCACTTTAACCGATAGAACACAAGTCAGACCTTCGCGCGCATCATCGCCAGAAATCGTCACCTTTTCTTTTTTCGCTGTGCCCATCGCGGCGGCATATTTATTAACCGTGCGGGTGAGCGCGCCGCGGAAACCCGCCAAGTGGGTCCCGCCATCGCGCTGCGGGATGTTATTGGTAAAGCAGCGGACATTTTCGTGATAGCCATCATTCCACCACAGCGCGGCTTCGACAGTGATGCCGTTAACTTCGCGCTTTACCGCAATGGGATGGTCAAGCAGGCCTTCTTTATTGGCATCAAGATGCTCGACAAAGGCCGTGATACCGCCTTCGTAATAGAGCTCTGTGACGATATCATCTTCGGGGCGTTCATCGGTGAGAATAATCATCACGCCTGAGTTCAGGAAGGCGAGTTCGCGCAAGCGGCGCTCTAATGTTTCGCGGTCAAATTCGACCATGGTGAAGGTCTCTTCAGACGGCAGAAAACGCACCCGCGTCCCTGTCAGGACTTTGGTCGTGCCATCGCGGCGATTATCTTGGGGCGCTTCACCGACAACCTTGAGCGCGCTAACCGTGTCGCCATGGCTAAATTCCATATAATGCTCTTTGCTGTCCCGCCAAATTGTCAGCTGCAGCGAGACAGAGAGCGCGTTCACCACCGACACGCCCACGCCGTGAAGGCCGCCTGAAACCTTATAAGAGTTTTGGTCAAATTTCCCGCCCGCATGGAGCTGGGTCATAATCACCTCAGCGGCAGAGACGCCTTCTTCTCCGTGAATAGCCACAGGAATGCCGCGGCCATTATCGCGCACGGAACAAGACCCGTCAGGATGCAGCGTGACTTCGACGCGGTCAGCATGTCCCGCGAGGGACTCGTCAATCGAGTTATCGACAACTTCATAGACCATATGGTGCAGACCAGAGCCGTCATCCGTATCGCCAATATACATGCCCGGGCGTTTACGCACCGCATCAAGGCCCTTGAGAACCTTGATACTATCAGCGCCATATTCAGGGGTATTTTCAGCAGGATCGGCCATGCATAAATCTTTTCAGTTATAGGGCACGAATCACCCTGTCTAAGTGCCAAAAATATAGAGGACGCAAGCGCAAAATGCACGCGTAAACACCATAAAGCTATTGCTCTAAATCAGGGATTTCTTCTTCTTTGGTGAGGCCCCGCCTTGCGAGTTCAGACTTTATCTGAGCATTGGTATTGAAGCTGCGTAATATGTTTAAGAGCTCACCCTGCAAGTTAATGTCAAAGCGGAAAGGCTGTCCGCCCAGAACTTTTCCATTCTTACCGTCAAATTTCAAATTAACACCAATCGCGCCGTCTAGCGGGCCGTCTATGGTCACGCGAAGCTCGTCATATTGGAAGTCTTTCAAGGCTTCAAAGGCCGCGTCGCGATAATTGCCTTTGCGAATGGCTTGCACGGCGCGCTCATCCGTACCATCCAGCTGTGAAATCGAATTGAGCTGCTTGGATTGATATTGGATGCGCCCGCCATCTTTGACAAAAAGCTCTCCATTTTCGACCTTAACATCCACGCCAGAGAGCACGATAGGCAGCGTGCCTTCCAGATTGCCCGTGGCGTTGATAGCGCCGTCGCCAACATCTTTGAGAAACTCCCCGATGGAGACATTTTCAATACGCATAACAACGCGGTTGACCTTATTGGAGTAAAGCCATTCAAAGGGGTCTAGCGAAAAGAAACCATCGCCTAGCGGCCACCGCGCGGAATATACTTTTACGCCATCAGGAATAATTTCAAATTCAATTGTGCCATTTTCCAGCGGGAAGCCGGGGTCAAAGCGTGTCATAGTCAAGGTTTGGCGCCCTTCGCTTTGCAAGGGGAACATGTTGGAAAAACGCATTTCCGTACTCATACCCGTCAGAGGCCCCGGGAGCGTACCAAAGTTCATATCAATAATCTTTGCCGTACCTGAGGATTGCAAAGGCTGGCCTGCCGCGAAAGCGAGTTTAATATTGGCTTGCACCCTGCCCTGCACTTCGGCGATTTTACCTTTAAGGGCCGAGACAAGATATTGTGGCTGTAAGCCTTTAGGTGTGAAGACGAGGTCGGGAATATCAACATCGGCTGTGCCTTGGCCGTCTTTAAAACGGTAAGAAATATCGATCGGCGTATCATCCGTGAGTGGCAAGGTCGTGCGGGCCGTGCCGTCAAAGGCCCCATCCGCAAAATTAACCGCCCCCGTCATAGGCAAGCGCGGGAGTGCATCACCAGCAAATTTAACGCGGCCTTTGCCCTCTGCGCCGGGGCTATAGCGCAGAACATATTCATCTGGCGCGCCTGCCGCTTCCACGCTAATCGCTGTTGCCGTCACTAATTGCGTTGTGACGTCAGCTTTGGGGGCCGCCATGAAAAACTGTATTGGATTCGTTTCGCCGTCTCGCTGCACTTGAATTCGCGCTTCGGGCGTTGTGATGACCGTGCCTGGGCCGGGCATGTCCTCTGAGAGAATTTTAGCGTTTTGCCCCAGAATATCCCAATTTTGTGTGTCGCCTGACAATTCACCAGCAACCTTCATCCCCTTAAAGCTCATATCGAGATTTTTAGTATTTGTGCGGTCGATAGCCAATAGGCTGACATCCGCCATAGCCGCGCTCATTTCAGAGCTGTTACCGCGGCGCATGAAAATCGGCGTGTCAGATAAGAGCGTGGCCGAAATATTTTCACCGCGCCAATCCGTATCGGTCGCAAGCTTGTCGAGGCGAATGGGCGCGGCGTCTTTGGGCGCATAGCGCACATCCAAATTATCTCCGCGCAAGTCCATGCTCATGCGGCCCGCAGTGACTAAGCCGGTGGCATAACCGCCCGGAACCGTCCCGTCATAATTAACCCCGCCTGAGAACACTATATTGCGCGGTCCTTCCCCGCCATTATAGACCACATCACTTTTGAAAGGGGCGAGCCGCGCCCCTTGTCCCAACAGGCCGTTGGAACGCCAAGTTTTGGACGTGCTGATATTAGCTGAAAAGCGATTAATGCCGTCCAGTTGCCAGCCATTTGTGCTGGGCGCGAGAATGTCCGCTTGCCTGAAAGTCAGTCCAGCAGGCTCTGTTAGGCCTGCGTGAAAAACCAAATTCAAAGTCTCATCAGAACGGGAGAATTTATAGAGAGGCGCCCCCTCTATTGGGTCTAATCGCAAAGTGGTTTTATCCGCGCGCAAATTAGCCGGGCCAGACAAGCTAACAGCCAGTCCAGTCGGATTAAGCTCAAGACGTCCTTCGGCATCAATATTGCTGCGCGTCAAAAGCCCCGTTAATTCGCGGGTTAAGCCAGCGCTAAAGTTCTGAGCGACAGGCGCATTTAAAAGTGCCTCTGACAGGCTGAGCGTTTTTGCCAAGTCTTGCCGCCTTGCAGGGTCTGGCAGAGTTGCATCCGTGATGTCGGCGCTCCATGTCCCGCTCATTCCCAGAGGGTGCGGCTCTTCTTTTTTATGGGTAATAAGCCCGTCCCAGCGCATCGACCCTGCGCCTGTCACAAGCTGAGCCGTCACAAGGCTGTCAAAATTAAACTTCAAATCGCCTTCAACTTTCAAGGCGGTGTCCGAAAGGGTTGGGACGAGCTGCCCTTTTATACGAAGCGCCTTTGCGTCCACAGCAGGATGCTCAAGCGATGAGAGGCTTATATCTACATCCAGTTTTTGGTTCTCGCCCTGCAGCCGAATATCAGCTTTCCCGCCGCCCGCGAGGTTCCAATCTCCGTAAGAGACGCGTGTCGGAGCAATGTCGATTAAAGCTTTGAAATTGTCAGGCGCAAAATAGGTCGCGTCGACTTGCGTCTCGGCTTTGCCAAAAGGACTGGTAATAGTGAAATTCCCATCTTTAATTATAATGCCTTGCGGCGGCAATGTCGTGCCGCTGGAACCACCTTCACCTTGAGGCGGAAGCCAGCCATCAATAATTTTACCCGTTTTATCCAGAGTGATGCGCGCCTTAGGCCGGGTAAAGACGATCTTATCCACCCGCCCTTCTAAAGCATCACGCCATGCATAATCTGTTGTGATTTTTTGGGCCGAGAAAAAAGGGGTTTTATCGTCTGAACTTGTGTCTATCAGCTTGACGTTTTTTAGAACGGCTTGTGTTTTGCTGATAGACTGAATGGACATTTCAGCTTGAATGCCTTGCTCTGAGAGTAAGTCTCTGGCGGTTTTCTCTAAAAGATCGTAGCGATTGACCCATAGATATGCGGCGACAATCAGGACAAGTAGAACAAGTCCAAAGACAATCCAGAAAAGCCAACGCCAGATTGACCAGCGCTTACGCGGTTTTTTCTCTTCCAAAGCTGTGTCAGCAACTGACATTTAAATTTACACGCATCCTTTTGGCTGATTTAAACCAATCAATAGAGTGCGCAGCGTGAATACACTATAAATTTTGTTAAGTTTACGACAGACTTAATCGGTGTTAACGCGTCATTAGGGATAAATTGGGCATTATAGAGACCAAGCGCTGTTAAAGGCGTACACTTTCACTGAGATGAACATGACTGATGAAACATCTCCCGACGCTGAACCAGGCGCTGTTGGGACAAAAGAGATTGTAAAAGACGCTTTGGCTGTGCGCCTGAAAGCATTCGTCTCCATGGATAATACGCGCATTTACCGCGAAAAGCGATTTGCCTTTCTCGCAGCTGGGGGCGCTGCAGTCCTCATTGCGGCCATTGCTTTACCAAAAGACAAAACTGAGCCTGCTCCGCAAGTCGCCGAAATAGTCGAGCCGCAAATCGATCTCTCCCGTTATGATATGGCGCTGGAAGAGAGCGGACCAACAACCACCGTTAAAACACTCAAAGTTAAGTCCGGAGACAGTCTGGGGCCTATGCTTCAAAAGAACGGCTTGTCGGGCGGGCAAGCCTATAAAGTGACCCAAGCCTTTGCAACGGTTTTCAAACCCCGCAATCTTCGCGTCGGAAATGAATTTAATCTTTATTTTAACGGTGACACACTCGAGAACCTTACTTTCAAACCCAATGTCGAAAAAACCGTCTTTGTCGATTTAAAGGGTGATGATTATATTGCACGCGAAGTTGCCGCTGAATTCAAATATGAAACCATTGGCGTTGCCGCCGAAATTTCCAACTCACTTTACCTTGATGCTACGCGGCTCGGCGCGCCGGACCGTGTGGTTCAGCAATTTGCGAATATTTACGAATATTCCGTCGACTTTCAGCGCGATATTCAACCTGGTGATAATTTTGCAATGTTCTTTGAGGTTGCGCGTGACCGTAAAGGCAAAATCATTAAGTCAGGCGATTTGCTTTATACCTCTTTCAGCCCACGCGGAAAAAAATCAGATTATTGGCTTTATGTTGATAGCAAGGGCCGTGAAAACTTCTATGATGAAAAAGGCAAAACCGCAAAACGAAAATTACGGGCCACGCCTGTTAATGGTGCGCGGCTGTCTTCATCCTATGGGCGCCGCAAGCATCCCATCTTGGGCTACCGTAAAATGCATGCAGGCGTTGACTTCGCGGCCCCGCGCGGGACGCCTATCCTCGCAGCCGGCTCTGGTACGGTCGAGCGCGCCAATCGTTATGGTAGTTTTGGAAATTATATCCGCATTCGCCACACCGATGGTTACAAGACAGCCTATGCCCATCTAAAAGGCTTCGCCCGCGGCGTCAAAGCTGGGAAGTATGTTAAGCAAGACCAAGTGATAGGCTATGTCGGAACGACAGGCCGCTCTACTGGACCGCATTTACATTATGAAGTGCACCATCATGGTAAAAAAATTAATCCCCGCCGTTTGTCTCAGCTAGCAGGGAAACCTTTGGCAAAATCTGAGATGGGCAATTTTGCTAAGCGGCGCAAAGAGATTGAAGCCCTTCGCCAGTCTTCGGAAACAATTAAAGCTGTTCCCGCGACAGTCGTGATGACGGCAGCTGCGCCCAAATAGCGCGGTACCTTGCGTTTATAATTATTTTTGGTTACACGCTTAGAAAATAATAAGCGGAGCTTTACGCATGAAAAATCTCATCAATTTCTTTTTCTCATTTGATAAATTAATGAAGGAAAAATTAGTTATTGCCTTTTTCTGGCTGTCTATAATTGTTTTTTCTCTGACTTATTTTTCAACGGCCCTGCGCACGATTAGATTAGGCCCGCTGGCTTCAGTCGTCGATTTTATCGTCTTCTTTGGGTCTTGGCTTCTTGCTATCGTTTTCTTTCGCCTGATTTGTGAGTTAGCGGTTGCGATTTTCAGAATTAATAACAATTTGTCTCCCGATGGCGGAAAATCAGAAACAGCCAATATTGATCCTATCGTCGAAGCGCGTAAAGCTGCAGAGTCTGCCGCAGCCCGCGCGCGCGAGCTGTCTAAGACCGCTGGCGATTCTGTTCGTAACACGGCACAATCTGCTAAGATGAGTGCAAAAGAGAAGACCGAGAGCGTCATGGGGAAAGGGTCTGTGCCGTCAGATAAGCATGACCCGACACCTGTAAAAATACTGGAACCGACGGCTGCGCCTAAAAAACGGGGACGTCCAGCAGGGTCTAAAAAGAAGCCCGCTGCGAAAGCCGCCGCAAAGCCAAAGGTTAAAATAACAGCGGCGCCGAAAAAGCGCGGTCGTCCAGCAGGATCTAAAAATAAAACTACCAGCACGGCTAAAAAGACGGCAACCACCTCTGCGCCTAAGAAGCGCGGTCCAAAGCCCGGCAGTAAAGCGCCGCGCGACGCGCAAGGCCGCCTCTTGAAAAAAGACGGCACACTTCGCGGAAAGCCTGGTCCCAAAAAGAGCTAAGGTTTAAAGCAATAGCTAATATGACAAAGGGCCCGAAAGGGCCCTTTTTTTTAGGTCTATATCTGATTTACGCGGAAAAGTCTTATTCAGCGGCGTCCACAGTTTCAGACTCAGCCTCTTCTCTTTTACGAGACGGTGCCTTGCGGCGGCGTTTGGGCGTTTCTTCAGCTGTCGTTTCAGAAGAGTCGTTCTCAGTTTTGGGCGCTTTAGCCTTAGGCGTAACGACTTCAAGGGCATCGCTATCAGATTTGTTTTCAGCCGTTTTATCTTCGCGCGGTTTACGGTTGCGATTGTTATTATTGTGGCGGCGGCTTTTACGCTCCTCACCGTCTTCATTATTATCATCACTCTCACCGCGGGCTGCACGGGCCGCCTCGCGTTCCGCCTGAGCTTTGGCACGCGCCGCTTCCATTTCATTCATGACGCGCAGATAATGCTCGGCATGTTGACGCAGGTTTTCCGCATTGACGCGATTACCTGAACTTCGAGCATCCCGGGCTAAGGCTGTATATTTTTCATATATCGTGCCGGCATTGCCGCGAACCTTTACTCCCGGACCATTACTGTCCATGGACCGATTAGGGTTCGTGTTATTATTGTTACGATTATTATTATTATTGCGATTACGACCGCGTTGGCGCTTCATGCTGAATTCCTTAAATTCCCCAAGCCAGCATCTTTGCAATGGCTTCCTAATTTTGGGCTTTGGTGAGGGGGCCCCGTGGCCGCCAATGTCTCACGGGAAAGACATAGCAAAGCAATCCTAAAAGGCAAAGCCTTTTTTATGATTTTAGCAAAGCTTTAATCATGCGCTCATGACCGGACAAATCCCTGTGAATGGAGACGTCCTCATAAGGTAGAGCTTGCAAGATATTAAATACCGTTTGTCCTTGATCATACCCAATCTCAAGCAAAAGACTCCCGCCAGGCTTTAAATAGGCCTCGGCCTCGCTAATGATAGCGCGGTAAGCCGTTAAGCCATCCGCGCCGCCGCGCAGGGCGAGCTCAGGGTCGAATTTCGCGACCTCAATATCTAAAGCGGTCATAGCCTCATCCGTAATATAAGGCGGGTTTGAGAGAATTATATCAAATACACCTGTTACGGGCTCAAACCAAGAGCCGCATAAAAAAGTGAGCCTGTCCGCAACGCCATGTGTTTTGGCGTTTTGCTCTGCAATGGTTAAGGCCTCTGGAGACATATCGACAGCCACGCCCTCAGCATGCGCAGCCTCGGCCAAACAGGATATGATAATGGCGCCCGACCCTGTGCCTAAATCTAAGATACGAGCATCAGGGGTTTCTTTTAATATCTCCAAAGCCGCGTCAACGAGCATCTCCGTCTCGGGCCGAGGCGAGAGAACATCTTTATTTATTTTAAAACTGCGTCCGTAAAATTCCCGAGAGCCTAGAATGTTGTCAACGGGCTCGCCTGCTAGCCGTCTCTCGGTATAATCCGACATCAGCTCCAGCGCCTCTGTAGAGAGCAAGTCTGTCCCGCGCGCAATCATATCTGCATGTGAAAAACCAGTCGCCGCCATAACTAAGAGACGCGCGTCTAAATCAGGGCTGTCTAACCCTGCCTCGCGCAATTGGCCTATCACGAAACGCTTGGCAGAATTTACGCTCAATCCCGAATAGGGAGCTGTAAAAAGATCATTGTCGGGCGGGGACGTCATCCCGCTCTTTCTAAAGGCCCGGCGGCGAAAAGCAATTCTCGCTAAGAGACCTCTATGGCCTCTTTCATCGCTTTGGCGATGTCTTTGGTATCAAGAGTTTTGGTGACCTTACCGACAACCTGTTTGTCATCAACATCAACCAGTAAAAGCACGCCTGTTATGATTGTACCGTTCAAATAGGTTTTGACAGCCTCGCCAACACCTGCGGCGTCAGCTTGCGCATAGAAATCATTCGTATCTTTGGCCGTATAATCCAGCGTGACATATTCAAGGCCGGGCATGGGGCCCATAGACTTAACCTCTTGGAGCTTTGGGTCGAGAACCTTACAGCTGGTGCACCAATCTGCGTAAACCAAAACCGCTTTGGTTTTGGTTGGCATCGTCTTAGCGTCCGAAGCATTGCTGGCCACAGTTTCAACTTTAGGCGCTTCAGCCTGAGAACAGGCGGTGAGCGCCAATACGGAAATAATTGCGGATGTGAGTAAGGGTGTTTTCATGACTATCTCCAATAATGACTTTGCTACTTATTGTAAAGTCAGCGTCCCAGCTCTTAACGTCTTGTCACATTGGTGTGAGCTTTCGGCAAAGCTCTTTGGCCGCCCGCACTAATCGGTCCAAATCTTGCGGCGCAGAGAGGCTGTGATCACCCTTTTTAACCAGAGTATAATCCACGTCATCGCTCGTGATAACGTCTAGGATTTGGCGCGAATAGCTCCACGGCACAACAGGGTCCGCCGCGCCTTGCAAAATACGGACAGGCCCATCAAATTTTATCGGCGCGTCTAAAATCTGGTTCTGCTGACCGTCCTCCATTAATTCGCGGCTATATTCATAAGGCTCATCATAGTCGGACGGGACATAGACAATACCGTCGCGCTTTAGCGTTTCGCGTTGATCCTCGCTCCATTCCGCATATGTCAGCTTTTCGGTAAAGTCAGGCGCGGGCGCAATCAGCAATAAGCCTTTCACCCGCTGAGGCTTTCGTATCGCCGCCAGTAAAGAGGCCCATCCGCCCATTGACGAGCCAATGAGGATGATATCGCCTTCGGCCAATTCATCTATCACGCGCATGACATCCTCTGCCCAGCGCGATATTGTGCCGTCCCGAAAGCAGCCTGAGCTGACGCCATGGCCGAAATAATCAAAGCGGATAAATGTGCGCACCTCTTCTATGGCCCAGTCATGAAGATGTGTGGCTTTGCCGCCTTCCATGTCAGATTTGAGGCCGCCGCACCAAATCAAAGTCGGGCCGCTATACCCCGCAGGGCCTTTGCTCATTTTATAGGCAATTTTTTCGCCGTCTGGCGCAGATAAAAACTTGAGTTCTATATCACTATGCATGCTAAGCAATCCCGTATGAAAGTCGTGTCCAAATGAATGTGCTCCAACTTGTGCCGGAACTCAATGCCGGAGGTGTCGAAGGCACCACGCTTGAGATGGTTGAGGCTTTGGTCGCCAACGGGCACAAAGCCCATGTCATCAGTGCAGGTGGGCGCATGGAGGATGACCTCATAAGGATGGGCGGCGTTTTGCATAAAGCGGATATCGGGTCTAAAAATATCTTTTCGCTCTTTAGCCGTATCCGCTTGCTCCGCGCGATTATTCGCCAATATAAAATTGATATCGTTCACGCCCGCTCCCGCGCCCCGGCTTGGCCCGCTTATCACGCTGCCCGCTTAGAAGGCGCGGCCTTCCTGACCACCTATCACGGCATTTATAATAGCGGCTCATATCTCAAGACTTATTATAATTCCGTCATGGCTAAGGGCACGCATATTATCGCCAATTCAGAATTCACCAAAGCTCACATCATCAAAACACACGGCACAACGGCTGAGATCATTACCGCCATCCCGCGCGGCGTAGACATGGCGCGGTTTGATCCTGCTAATATCAGCGATAAAGATATTTTAGGACAGCGGAACCGTTGGGGTGTCGCGCCTGAGCAGAAAGTTATTTTACTCCCCGGACGGCTGACACGTTGGAAGGGGCCGATTGTGGCGGTTGAGGCTTTGTATCAGCTACCAAAAAATTGCGTCTTAATTTTGATGGGTGACGCGCAAGGCCGCAATGATTTTGTGGCGGAAATTGAGGGTCTGGCTGCTCGGTTGGGACTGGCGGAACGCGTTATAAAACCCGGCCATAGCCGCGATGTCCCTACCGCCCTTGCCGCTGCCGATGTCGTTATCTCGGCCTCAACAGACCCGGAAGCCTTTGGCCGTGTCGCCGCAGAAGCGCAGGCTATGCAAAAACCTGTTGTCGCCACCGCACATGGCGGGGCCTTGGAGACTGTTATTGACGGCGAGACGGGATTTCTGGTCACGCCGAGCGATGCGAAGGCTTTGGCGCAAGGCATAAAACAAGCTCTGGACTGGCCCGACTATGACGGAGTGGCCGCCAGCGCGCGTATTTCGACGCAATTTTCTAAAAAGAACCTACAAGCTAAAACGCTTGCTGTTTACAATGACCTCTTGAATTAAGCCGTCCACGCGTCCATATTGTGCTCGCTTAAACAATATTAGGAGAGCCTACCATCGCCAGACGCCCACTTGCCGCCGCACCGAAAAAACCCAAAGGTCCGCGCACCAATCGTGAAATCACGAATCCAAATGTCCTCCTCATTACAGAAACCGGCGAAAAACGCGGTGTTGTCTCTCTAGACGAAGCTCTGGCAGCTGCTCGCTCCGCAGGTCTCGACCTTGTGGAAGTGGCGCCAGGCGAAACGCCCGTTTGTAAAGTTCTCGATTACGGAAAACTGCGCTTTGAAAACCAAAAGAAAAAGGCCGCAAACCGTAAGAACCAGCGCACCACTACGCTGAAAGAAATCAAGATGCGTCCAAATATCGATACGCATGATTATCAGGTCAAAACCAAGGCGATGCAAAAATTCTTTGACCGCGGCGATAAGGTCAAAGTCACTATTCGTTTTCGCGGGCGTGAAATGGCCCATATGGATCGCGGCATGACGCTTTTGGCTCAAGTCAAAGAAGATTTCGAAGAAATCGCAAAGGTCGAATTTGAGCCTAAAACCGAAGGCCGCATGATGACGATGGTTTTAGCGCCTAAGTAAGCCCGCGCCTATAGACACACATATCTTTTCTGAAGACGAACCCTCAGAGCCTAAGGCCGCCTCAATCGCGGCCTATTTTGCATCAGCATGGCAGGCGCGCACGACATGGTGGGCTTGGATATTAGGCTTTGTCTTTATTGTCGTCCTCTCAGTTTTAGGCGCAATTATATTAGGCGCGACCACAGGCTCTTTTCTTCCCCCGACGCGGACAGGCACGTATATCATATTACTGTTGACCTTTCTGCCGATCTTCATCTCAATCCCGCTGATTTATAAAGTTTGGCACAAACTGCCCATTCAATCCCTTATGACATCTGCGCAAAGATTTAGGTGGGATTATCTTATGCGCACGATGCTGGTTATTTTTGTCTTTTATGGCGTCACAACACTCATAGACTATCAGCTTTTCCCTAGCGACTATGAGGGGATGAAATTTCAAACTGATATGGGCGTTTATTTTAAGCTTCTTATCATCACCCTTCTGCTCGTCCCCTTTCAAGCCGCCAGTGAGGAATTCCTAACGCGCGGCTATTTAAATCTGGCCTTAATAAAATACTTAAGGTGGCCTTGGCTTGTATTCATTATTACCAGTGGAGGCTTTGCCGCGCTACATATGGGAAACCCTGAAGCGGCAGGACAAATGGGGCCTTATCTATCGAGCATCTTTATGTTTGGCATGGCTATGTGTGTGCTACTTTATTTTGAAGGCGGAATTGAAAGCGCGATTGGCGCGCACATCGCCAATAATATATTTGTTTTTGCTCTACTCGGCTATGAAGATCCAAGCCTGCCCAATACGGCCTTTTTTACACTGGGCGAACCTGTCATTGAATGGTCAGATTTTTTTATTGAGTTTGGCATGATGTCGGTGCTTATTGCGCTCATAATCTGGGCTAACCGCAAATGGGGCCGCAGCGCTTAAACATAAAAGACAGCTTTTAAATAATTAAAAAACTTCACCTTACGCTTTGCTCTTTAATATACTTTCTCAGAGATTGGGCTGACATTCTCATGCCGGGGTCTTTTGACCAATTAATGGCGCGCTGAACAGGCGGTAAGGCCTCTTTATATTTTCCGCCATTGGCTAATATGCTCGCCAGTCCCAGGTTAGAGCCGATAAAACTTTGGTCGCGATAATAATCAAGCGCAAAGCCTGCCGCATTCAGCGCATTTTCGGGGGGCTGGTAATTATCCTTATAGCTTAGCGCATAGCTATAATTAGCTAGCGGAATTTGAGAATTATGCTTTAAAACCTTAGCGGCATATTCTCGTATGAGCTTTACGTCCGCTCCAGCGCCGCCCATATTGCGAACATATTGATGCGCAATAATAAGTGCTGCGATATTATTTGCCTCAATATTTTCAGGATCTAGCTCCAGGGCTTTATCTATGATTTTTCTGGCCGCTTCATAATCTTCTTTATCTTCTGCCAGATAAGCGGTGAGGTCAGCCTGAGCCGCTAACGTTTGCGCACTTTCGCCATATTTCTTTTCATAATCCTGATAAGCTTTAATGACGATATCTTTGCGCTCGGAATTAAAAACAAAACTTCGCATCGACTCCAATCGGACTAATTGCGCTTCCTTATCCGTTAAAGCCCGCGTGACGAGTTCAGGGATATCCTGGTCCGTTGTCTTATATCGTGTGACGTTAAATTTATTATTTTCAAAATAGGCTTTTAATTCTGTTTCAAATTCTTCAGGCGTGACGCCCATAGCTTCTTCAAAGGCCGGAATATTCCGCTCGCCTTTATTTAATCGCTGAACATAATCGGTGAGTTTCCCGTCATATTTTTCTTCATTCCTCAAGTAATGCGTTGCAAGCCAGGTCTGAGCATAAAACTGCGCCTGTGTTTGCTGACCAATTTTTGAGGTATCTCCGATGTTAAACGGATAGGTATCCATGGTCCCAATCACAACGGTCATCGGCATCCAGCTTTTTTGCTTTAAGGCATAAGCATAAGGCTTATAAACATCACCCACACGAAACGTGCCGTCATCATATGTAAAAGTGGCGAGATAATTGGCGAAACCCTCATTATACCAGCGCGGATAATCCAACTCGGTATAGGTTGAGACTATATGATGGGTATACTCGTGAAGCGCGATATGGCGCGCGCCGTCCCCGCGCCGAAACCCTGCTTGGCCGTTTAAAACAAAAGCAGGCCCATTATGGGTCATGGTGTACAAACCCCCAAAACCACCTGTGCCCGTAATGGCCTTCATTCCCTTATCATTCTTCGTCACATAGACTTTGACAGGAATAAGTTCCGGCGCACCGTTAACGCCCAGAATTTTAAATACATTTTTGCGAAATAATTCCAAATCGCGCAATAAGGCTTCTCCGTCTTTTTGGCGAAGGTCGCCTGTGACAATGAAATTTTCAGATTTAATTTCGATCTGTTTGGCAAAGCTCACATCAGGGATGAGTATAAAGGCCCATGCCAATAAAAATGTCGCGATATATCTCATAAAATAAATCTATGCCGAATGACCGTAGGGCGTAAAGCGTTTTAGTCTTGCGCAGCTGCGTCTGGGACAAAACGAAAATGCCCGTTCATCTTATAAGCAAATAGAACATCTTCTTCCTTTGGCCCCGCCCCAACATTATGAATGATGAGCGGCGTACCGTCCCGCGCTTTGCGGTCTGAAACAATACCAATATGGGGCAAACTACCCGCGAGCCGCCATGAGACGACATCACCGGGCTTAAAGTCGGAAGCTTTTTTACTTATGCCAACATCCGCGCCTTGGCGCTTTAAATAGGTTTCAAGATTAGGCACACGGCGATGATCAATATTGCGGTCGGTACGGGTTAAGCCCCATATTTTGGGATAGGCGGAAAAGTTCGCTTTCATATCTTCATGCACCGCTTCCTGAAAATCAAAGCCATAAGCCGCGCGGTAACTACGAATAATAACATCCGTGCATACACCGATATGTGCCGGCACATCGCCGCCCGGATAGTCTAGCTTCATATAAGCGCCATTATATGACACGCGCTGCTTAAGCCGGTCCTGCGCCGCGGTCACCAGAGCTTCATCCGCAAAAGCGGCCCCAACAGTTAAAAGAGAAAGTCCAATTCCAAGAAAGATACGCATAGAATAGCTATATATTTAAATTGCGCCGAATTTAAGACCCCGTTACATATTCTGGCATGACAAAGAGTTTAGACATAGCTGTATTGGGCGCTGATGGCCGTATGGGCGGCGCGATTATTCGTGCCCTTGCGGCTGAGCCGAAAGCAAATCTTGTGGCGGCAGTAACTGCTAAAGACTCACCCAATTTAGGGCAAGACGCTGCCGATATAGCAGGGCTTAAAGCTTGCGGCGTAACCTTGACGTCAGATATTCAAGCGGCTCTGGAGAGCTGTGACGTCTTAATTGATTTTTCTCAGCCAAAAGCGGCGATTGATGCAGCCCTCGCCATGCATGATACGCGCTGCCATACATTTGTCACAGGCACGACAGGTTATACGGCGACTGAGGAAAAAGCTTTGCTGGCAGCCGGCAATAGCATCACTTTGTTAAAGTCAGGCAATTTTTCCTTAGGGGTGAATATGCTTGAAGCCTTAGTGGAACTGGCAACAGATAAGCTACGCAGCGGGTGGGATATTGAAATCCTGGAAATGCACCACAAACATAAAGTCGATGCGCCGAGCGGGACTGCACTTATGCTGGGCGAAGCCGCAGCTAAGGGTCGGGGCGTGTCATTAGAAAATCATCAAATTCTGTCTCGTGAAGGACGCGGTGACGCCCGCACTGAAGGGCAAATTGGGTTTGCGGCTTTGCGGGGCGGCGGCGTCATTGGCGCGCATGAGGTTCGCATCGCCAGTGAGCTTGAAATGATTACGCTTTCTCATGATGCTTTTGACCGCAGCGTCTTTGCCAGCGGCGCCGTAACCGCTGCGCTTTGGGCGGCCTCACAGCCCAAGGGGCTTTATAACATGAAAGACGTTCTCGGACTTTAAAGATGACAAGCCGCTCTTCATTAGCGCTGCGCATTATTGTTATCACGGCCGTCTATTTTTGCCTCTCAACCTATGGCGGATTATTGGGCTGGCAATTGCTATACCCTATCCGTCTCTTTGTCACATTCCTGCATGAATTTGGGCATGCGGCAGGTGCGTTGCTGACGGGCGGGGCCGTGGAATATATTACAATTGAACCTAACTCCGCCGGGGTGACGAGCACGTTTAACGGCAACCTTACCGTCATTTTAATGGGCGGATATATTGGCAGTGCTATATTCGGAAATTTATTATTTTATATCGGCGCGCGGCGGCATAATTGGGTCAAGCCTACATTAGTTCTCGTTATTGCGGCCATGCTGATTACAGGTTTTATTTGGTATAATTCGCTTTTTACAACGGCTGTGCTGTGTGGGTTTTCAGCTTTATTATATTTTATTGGGTTTAAAACTAATTATGGGCGCGAAATTTTAATGCTGCTGGGTATCGCCAGCGTTATTTATATCATTCAAGATTTCAATGTTGGCCCGACCTCAGACCTAGCGGCGATGGAGAATCAATTAAAATTTATTCCCGCAAAAGTCTGGATGTATATTTGGTTGGCTATTGTTTTATTAATTCTAGCTTTTAATTTAAAAATGTTGTTTTCGGCCAGAACTCACCCGACTGAAAAATTAGAAAAAGACACGCCTAAACATGGGGCAAGAGCTCCGCGTAAAAAATTAAATACGACGCGGCGTTATAATCCGATTAAAAAGAAATAATTACCAGCTACCGATATTTTCCATACTGGCCCAAGGCTCTTTAGCCTCAAGGCGGTCTCCGCGTTGCAGCAGCTCAATTGAAATATTATCGGGACTGCGCACAAAGGCCATATTTCCGTCACGCGGCGGGCGATTAAGCGTCACGCCCAGATCCATCAAATGCTGACAGGTCTCGTAAATATCATCAACGCGATAAGCTAGGTGGCCGAAGTTTCTCGCGCCGCCATAATCCGGAACATCTCCATTTTCATCGGGCCAATTATAAGTCAGCTCAATCATCGGCAAGCCGCTTGGCAAAGGGTATTCATCACCCTTTAAACCGCTGCGTTTTAAGTCTGGCTCACTCGCTAGAAAAACTAATGTGAAACGCCCGTTTTCATTCTCAACACGGCGCATTTCTTTCAGGCCCAAGCCGTCGCAATAAAACTTTAAGCTGGCGTCAATATCGGTGACCCGCACCATCGTGTGTAAAAAGTCCATTATAACTCTCTTGTTTTAAGGTGTCAAAATTCTTACCAAAGTTTCCACCAAATCACAAAAATAATGAAAACCACAAATCCTATTATAGCCAAGAAGGGCGGGATGCCCCAATCATTTGCAATAACAACTTTATCGCGTTGTCCGGTTTTTTCTTCTTTGATTTGTTGTTCGGTTTCGTATTTTGTCGTCCCTGGCGCTAACAGGTGGTAGCGCCGCGCTATAGCGTAAGCGATCGCTGTCCAAGAAAAAATTATACCAAAAAATATAGAAAACTGCCAAACCAAAAACCCTGGTTCAAAGACACGGTTACGGCCCGAGAGTTGATAGAGCTGCTCAAGCAAAACGGATAACAAACCCATGATAGGCCATGTCAAAATCAAAATCGCAAAAATTCCTAATGCAATATAAGCGGGCCTTCGGGGATTATGTAGGCGCTTGAAAAGCTTGATATAGCCCTCACGCGACAGGCTGCCATCGAGCATTCCGCGCTCTTGCTTATAATCATAATCCTGTTCTGCATCTTTTGCTATCTGGCGATAGCCAATGATCGCCCTTACTCCATAGCCCAGCCCGATAAGCGCCAATAACGCCACGGCCCAAAGAAAAGATATACCTTCGAATTTTTGCATATTGTGACTTTATAACAATTCTAACATATTGCAAGACAGCGCCTGTTATTTTTATAAGCCTTAACAGTCAATGAAATGCGTGATAAGCGAAAAAACTTAGGAATACAAAGTAGGGCGCTATGGATCCCGTAAAATTTTTTGCAGAGATGCGGCGGCGGAATGTTTTCCGTGTCACAGGTACCTATTTTGTAGGGGCTTGGTTCCTTGTGCAGACCGCTTTTACGCTTGAATCAGTTATGAACCTGCCAGACTGGTTTGATTCAGGGGTCATGTCCTTAATGATTTTAGGTGCGCCTATTGTTATTATTTTGGCTTGGGCCTTTGAGCTAACACCGGACGGGTTTAAACGCACGGAATCCATTAGCAAAGAAGACTCCATTGCCGCGCAAACAGGCCGTAAGCTTGAAATCGTCATCATTATCGGCTTGGTCGTCATTGGCGGCTTGTTGATTAAGGACCTCACCGCTCCCAAAGGTAATAGCATCATGGTCGCCAAACGGGCCGCTGATCATTCCGTTGCCGTTCTGCCTTTCACCAATCGGAGCAGCGAAGCCAATGATGCGTTTTTTGCGGATGGTATTCACGATGACCTTTTGACCCGCTTATCAAAAGTCTCAGCTTTTGAGGTCATATCCCGAACCTCTGTCATGGGTTATCGCGACACCAATAAGCGCATACCCGAAATTGCAGAAGAATTAGGCGTCGCGGTAATTTTAGAAGGCGCGGTGCAGCGTGCAGGAGACCGCGTGCGCATTACCGTACAATTGATTGACGGCACCAATGACAATCATCTTTGGGCAGAAAATTATGACCGCGCCCTAAACACAGATAATATCTTCGATATTCAAGCCGAAATCACACAAGCCATTGCCGCTACTCTTGAGTCCGTTATCTCCGGTAAAGACCAAACGGCTATCACGTCCAAACCAACACAGAATTTACCTGCCTATGAAGCTTATATTCAAGCGCGTCTGCTTCTGCGGCCTGATAATAATAATCGGGAGGATTTAGACAAAGCCATTGACTTCGCCGATGAAGCGATAACCCTCGATTCTGAGTTTGCCGATGCTTATGCGGCGAAAGCCTATGCGCAAATAGCGCAATACTGGTTTAATGACCGCATAGAAGGTAAAGATGTGTACCGGGATGCCGCTCTTGGGAGCCTGTCAAAAGCAAAAGAGTTAGCCCCGGATAGCCCCGAAACTTTATTGTCCGACGCCTTTTATAATTATTGGGGGTTTCGTGATTTTATTAAGGCTAATGCGTTATTTGACCAATCCCTACGAGACGCGCCCAATAATGTGCATGCCGTTTCAGGCAAAGCCTTTATCGTGCGTCGCTTGGGCCGGTTTAAAGAAGCCGCCATCGGCCTTGTCAAAGCGCGCCGCCTTGATCCCAAGACATTTTATCTTATTCCCGAATTGGGATTGACCTATGCTTTAATTGGTGAATTTGATGACGCCAATAAAATGATTGAATTATCCAAAGCTGAGCAGCCTGAGTCTATACAAGGCGCCGCCTTTGAAGCGGCCATCCTTCAATTTCAAGGCGATGCGATTGGGGCGTACAAGGCCCTGTTGCCCACGGGCACATTAATACAATCACAAAAAATGAATTACGCCATCTCCACACGTAATCCTGAATACATTAGTCAAACACTGGATGAGTGGCCTGTTGACAGCCGCGCGCCTGATAATGCTCCGCATCTTTATCTACTCTCGAAAATACGCGGGCTATCAGCCATGAAGCAGGATGCCTCATCTGAAATTGAAGAGCTTAGAGCCGCAATGATAGACGCTCCCTCTCCGGCAAGTTGGTCACAATCCTCGGCTTACGGCCCCACTGTGATACCGGCCTTTCTAGGAGATAAGGAGACCGTTGAAAAATTAGCGCAGGCTTATACGAACGAAGCCCCTGACGACGCGCTTGTGGCCTTGACGCAACTTGGCGAGCTTGCAGAAAGTTTTGCCCGCCTTGGTGAGCTAGACCGCGCGATGGATTACGCTGAGCAAATGCGGGACATGACGGGGCCGTACTTCTTCCTTGTCCACCGAATGGAGCCCGGCCTTGATAACGTACGCGATCATCCGCGCTATAAGAAAATGGAAGCCGAGTACGAAACCTGGCTCGCTGGACAAAACGGATAGTCCGCCCCTCCAAGCCAAAACTTGATACCCCGCGTATAATATCTATAACGCCTTCAAACACATCCCATAGGATTTTTCATGACTGCTCCAAAAATTGCCTTTATCTGTGCCTCTTTAAGAGAAGGGTCTATTAATAGAAAGCTCGAAAAGGCTCTTATTAAGCGGTTTAAAGCAGCGGGGGCAAAAACCAGCTCTATTGATTTGGGCAAATATGAGATGCCAATTTATCATGGCGATTTAAAAACGCCGCCAACTGTTAAAAAACTGATCAAGCGATTAAGCGGATTTGACGGTATTGTTGTTGTGTCACCTGAATATAATGGCTGCCTACCGCCTTTGCTCAAGAACACAATCGACTGGACCAGTACCGTCAGCACCGATTATATTAAAAACGCAATTTGGGGACTCGCTTCAGCTACGCCCGGCCCCATGAGCGGGATCATGTGCATGCGGCAAATGCAATTTATCTTCAACCGCCTTGGCGGCCATGTGCTGCATCAACAAGTCGGATGCGGTAATGCCTCCAAAGCTTTTAATGAGCGCGGGGATTTAATAGCTGAACCGACCAGCTCTCACGCGGATGATATGCGCGACATTATGCTTAAACGAATTGCGCTACATCGCTAAATTTATGGCGGCTAAAGAAAAGCTTTATAAAAACTTGCCGCGGCCCAAGCTTAACCGCGCTCAAATCAGTGATATTTATCGGCACCTACAAAAACTAGACCCCGCCCCGCGTACAGAACTTGACTATACAAATGTCTATACGCTCGTCGTTGCGGTTGCCTTGTCTGCGCAATCCACGGATGTCGGGGTGAATAAAGCGACAAAGTCATTATTCGCTAAAGCCGATACGCCGGAAAAAATGGTCGCCCTCGGCGAGGACGTAGTGCGCAATCACATCAAGACAATCGGGCTTTACAAAAATAAAGCCAAAAACGTTATTAAACTCTCGCAGATGCTGATTGATGATTTCGGGTCAGAAGTTCCTGATAATCGTGAGGATCTTGTTAAGCTCCCAGGCGTCGGGCGTAAAACCGCCAATGTTGTCTTAAATGATTATTTTGGGCAACCGACTATGGCCGTTGATACCCATATATTTCGCGTCGCAAACCGCACAGGTATGGCGCCGGGTAAAGACCCTGTCGAAGTTGAGCTTAACCTCTTACGTGTGACGGCTGATGAATTTATGGATCATGCCCACCATTGGCTCATCCTGCATGGCCGCTACACTTGTATTGCACGAAAACCTAAATGCTATAATTGCGCGATAAGAGACCTATGTAAATTTCGGCCTAAAACAATGCGGCCTGAAGACTAAAGCTTGACCCTTATCTAACTATCCGGATTTCTCCGCCCAAATCGTCAGAAATGCTGGCAAATGTTTCTACAAGCTCATCATTGGACTCTGCGTTAAAATAATACCGTCCAGCGGATGCGCAATTTTGGAGCAAGCTGAGTGTCATTGGGTCTGTGACACGGAAGGCAATTGTATATAATTCTGTGCCATCGTTTTTTATTGTCTCGCACAGCGTTGCAGTATCAGCATTTGCTTGAACAGCTACGCGGCCTGCTTCCTGCTCTTCAACTGTAAATTCTTGTATATAGGGCGGCGCTTCATATTTCGCTTGGGCCTCTGGGGATGTATTAAGGGATGCCGTGTTATTACCATCCGTCATCAAAACCATAATTTGTTTTTTTGGACTGACGGTATCGGCTTCCGAGAACGGTGCTTCAGGCGATAATATACGGCGGCCCCAATTTAGGCCCATTGGAATATAGGTTTTATTCGTTCCGTATAAGCGGACGATCTCGTCCCGCAATTCATTATAATCATCCGTCAATGGAGTAATCTTACGAGGACAATAAGTTCGAACGTCATACGTCAATCCCGTTTCTTCTTTGGCCTGACGATCTAATACACCCTGAATGCGGGTCGCCGTAGATGTATAGGGCCCGTCGGTCATGTGCAGTCCATCCGAGCGCACACCTACACAGCCATACCAGCGGTTCTGCACCACAGAAAACTGTTCTTCATAAGTGGTCGTCTGGCCGGTGCAGACTTCTCTGTCATAGTCTTGTAAAAAGCCGTCAAGAAAGCGCGTATCTGACACGATTTCACATGTCCCGCCAGTATGTGTTGCTTGTTGATAGGTTCTATCTACATCGTATTCAGGGGGAATCTCTAGCCATGGCTCACCGCGCTTATCTGTGCCGACATCAACATATTTTGCAAAAGGGACAAGAGCGATTTTAGAGCCGCTGCCGCCTTCCTCAATCGCATCAATAAAATCATTAGCACCATGGCGAAGGGCCGATAGCTTTCCATCCAATGTCATGGACTCTGTGTTGTCCAAGACGAGTACAATTTCCAATGGTCCAGTACTGGACGGCAAAGCTACTTTAGACAGTACATGAATGTCTGTTGATGATTTATTTATAACGCCCCCGAATTTAAAATTATAAGGCACTTTAGCGTCGATAGTTAAGGCGCCGCCGCTTATGTCTACATCAGGTCTCATACCTGTTATATCAATACCATTGGCTGATAATGACGCTAAGACAATCTCTCTATATCGGTTTTTACGGCTTTCCTCATCAGCATTTGGGTGAGGGTTACTCATCTCCACCTCAATAACAGCCGCTAAAGTAGCACTGTCTATGCTATTTTGAAAATTTTCACGGGCTTGTGACATGCCTCCAATATCAACAGCCGCCGCCATACCAAAAGCTACAATTGCGGCCCCTGCAGCAAACATAATGGCAAAATTACCGTCTTCAGACGATACAAAGTTTTTAAATATTGACATAATTCTGACCAAAAAATTCAGATGTAAAAATTACACCCAAAATTCCTGCAAGAATTAGTATAAGTAAGGCTTTAAAAGAGTCGTAGTGAAGATAGTTAAAATTCGGCCAAATAAGCAAGACGCATATTCTTAGCCAATCACATTAACCCGCCAAATCAAACTCAAAATTTTCATTCTGCGCAACGTGTTTTACCGCAGATTTTGTCTCAACAGCTTCAGCGCGCCATTTAAAGATTGTCGCAAGCGGCGATCCCGCAGGGCAATACCACCGCTGAACCGAAGGATCCCACTTCGCCCCAAGGCGCTTAGCCATCTCTCGATCTGTGTATTTTACGTTCAAAAATTTCTTAGCAGCACGTGCCATAACGGTCTCCTTGCGTGTGTTCTGAAATGAGAACATAGCAAGAACATACTAGGAAATCAATCCTAAAATTCACTTGAAGCGTTTTACGAAGTAAAGCGTAGACATGGGCCGCAAAAAACACGAAACCTTATCGTGTTCTTTTGGGCACCGCCAAATCAAAACAGGAGCTCTTCATGGCCATTCGCACCCGCATTACCGATATGCTCGGGATTGAGAAACCCATTATTCAAGCCGCTATGGGGTGGATTGCCCGCTCGCAGCTTACCTCTGCGGTGTGTAATGCCGGCGGCATGGGGATTATTGAAACCAGCTCAGGAGAATTGGGCGCCGTGCGCGAGGAAATCCTCAAAATGCACGACCTCACCGATAAGCCCTTTGGCGTGAATGTTGCCCAAGCCTTTGTTCGCGATCCTAAAATTATCGATTTTATCATCAATCAAGGCGTGAAATTTGTCACCACCTCAGCCGGCGATCCAAAGAAATATACGGCTTTGCTAAAAGAGGCTGGACTAACCGTATTTCATGTCGTGCCAAGCCTTAAGGGCGCATTGCGCGCGATTGAGGCGGGGGTTGACGGACTTATAGTTGAAGGCGGTGAAGGCGGCGGCTTTAAAAATCCACAAGATGTGGCCAGCATGGTTCTTATCCCGCAAGTCTGCGAAGCCGTGGACGTGCCCGTTGTCGCGGCCGGCGGCATTACCGATGGCCGAAGCATGGCCGCCGCCTTCGCCCTTGGCGCGGAGGGCATTTTAATGGGCACGCGGATATTAAGCGCGGCTGAAAGCCCCGTTCACAATAATTGGAAAGAGGCCATTATTGACGCCGATTCGACGGACACCGTTTTCCTCAATCGCTCAGGCCCCGGCCCTGCTTTGCGGGCGCTTCGCACGGACCGAACAACACGCCTACAAAAAGAGGGAATCGAGAATATCTTTGGTGAATTTGCGGGCACGCAGGATGTCTACTTTGGAGGCAACCTAGAAGCGGGCATTGCCTTAACAGGCCAAGTCGCGGGCCGCATTACAGAGGTCAAACCCGTGAAACAAATCTTTGACGAAACGCTCAAGGAATTTGGCGAAGTGACGGGGCGTTTGGCGAAGCTAAGTAGCCGCGAGGCCCCGCTTTCGAAATGAGACCATTTTTTGCCGTGTTTCACACCAGAGGGCGAGCCGTACACATTTGAAACTTTCCCATAATGTCAGGCGTCCGACTGTTTTTAGTTCAGGATGGGCCTTTAAGATGCGCGGTAATTGATAAAACGGAATACGGCTGGAGAGGTGATGCACGTGATGCACGCCGATATTGCCTGTCATCCACATAAGCGGCTTAGGCAGGTCATAATAAGAGCTGCCATGGAGCGCAGCGGATTCGCGGTCCCAGTCATCGGTGCGAGACCAATGGGTCTCATCAAATTGGTGCTGAACATAAAACATCCAGACCCCTATCGACGCGCCGATAATAATGACAGGCACTTGGATGAGCAGAAAGGCTTTCAGGCCTATGCCCCAAATCAAGAGACCATATAATAACGCGACACCTGCATTTGTTGTCAGGGTTGAAATCCAAGGCATTTTGCGTTTCATCGCGCCAATTGGCAGGCGCTGCGCAAGAATAAAGACATAAGCTGGCCCGACGCCGAACATGACGACAGGATGACGATACATACGGTATTTTAATTTACCCCATTTAGACAGAGCCGCATATTCATCCACCGTCAACGTAATAATATCATCGCCCACACCGCGGCGATCAAGATTGCCTGAACTGGCATGATGCAGCGCATGGCCTCTGCGCCAGTGATCATAAGGCGTGAGCGTGAGAATACCGATAAAACGGCCAACCCAATCATTCGCTTTTTTAGAAGAAAACATAGAGCCATGCCCGCAATCATGCTGAACGATGAAAAGACGCACGATAAGACCGCCCGCAGGAATAACCCCTAGCAAAGCCCAATATTGGCCTTTGGCGATTAAGGCCCACATACCAGCCCAAAGGATTAGAAACGGAACCAAGGTTACAAGGACTTCGTAAACGGCGCGCCAATCCTCGGATTTACGGTAAGGCGCAAGCCGCGCAAACCATGTTTTTGCCGTCGCAGCCGGGTTAGGGAGAGTCATGAAATACCTTTTGGTAAAGACCATTAATTCAAGGGACAAGATTGTCCTGATTTGCCTTAAGCCTTAGTTAACTCTTGGCGGATGTGAAGTGAAAATAACACAAGGTTTCGTGATAAAAACTTGAGGCTCTTTAAGGGGTATCAGGAAATGGAAGCCGATAGCCTTTTTCATCAGTCATAATAAACTGTACCTTTGCCTCAACACCCACGCTAGAGCTTATTTGTCCATTTTTTCGTGCCGGAATATATATCCATTCTTGAACAGATTTTAACGTCGGACGCTCTAAAGAAGAATCTGTACATGTCGGAATTATATTCGCCGTATTCCCTGTGGGCAGAATATCAAACTTAACATTACAATAACCGCTATAATCTTGCATCATAAACTTCGGCGGCATTGTTGCGGGAAGACGGCGGCAAGGCTCCATATCTCGGTTGAAGCGTGTGTCTTCCCGGCTCAACTTTCGGCAGTTTTCAATTTCAGCCGCGACTTTTGCTAATTGTCTTTCTTTAGACGCCTTACGGTCCGCCTCATTTTTAGCTATACGTTGTGCGCGTGCAATTTCTGCAGGAATTAAAGTTTGATCTATATTTAACGTCTCAATATTAAGATCAATTTGTAAATCTCTTTCTGAAACGTATCCCTTCTTTTCGAAGGTAACATAATACTTATAGGCCCCCTTCTGTTTTACGCGAAAAGTTGTCGTACATGGCGTCTTACATTTTGCTAAATATTTAACATCCAGATTTTTATCAATGCGGTAAACCCTAGCTTGAACGCCTTCAGGGTTAGTGGCGATGTCTATACTGCGTTTTTTTGCATGAGCTGTTCCATTCGCTATCATGGTACAAAAAACGAATAAAATAAAAATCCGCAAAATCACACTCCTAAACGTTTCTAAATTCCATAATCAAATAATAATTAAACCGCGTCCAGCATTTGATACATCATTAATGCATCCAGAAACTTTATTCCGCCAAACGTTTCGCCAAAGCCTGCGCGAGTCGCTGCGCGCCTTTATTCTCGCCCGCCTCGCCATCGGCATGGGCCAGATAAAGATAAGGCTCAAGCATTTCGAGCTCGATAAGTTTAAGTTTGCCGTCACGCCCGCGCAGCAAATCCACGCGTGCATAGAGCGGCGTGAAATCAAGAGCATTTAATACCGCACGGGCTGAGGCGCGTTCTTGCGGACTCGGTTCATAGGTTTCTTCAGTCCCGCCATAAAGCGACTGAATACGGTAATCGCCTTTCTTAGGCCGCTTAATTAATCCATGTGAAAATTTGCCGCCAAAATAGAGAAAAGAATATTCGCCTTCCTCAACGACGCTCGGCAGAAAAGCTTGTATCATCGCGCCTTTGGGCGGGAGAACCTCTTTACTTGGAAAGGGGTCACCCTTTTTATAAAGCACTTGCCGCCAAGCTCCGCCGCCCACTTGCGGTTTGATGACGAGCGTATCTGTTCCTAAGGTTTCAAAGGCCCGCGCGACATTTGTTTCCGTGACACGTACAACTGTGAGAGTGGAAATGACGGGAGCGCCTTTATCTTCAAGGTCTTCAAGATAGGCTTTATCGGCGTTCCATTTCAGGGTTTTGTAATTATTAAAAAGCTTGGTCCTAGCATCAACCTTAGCCATCTCAGCGGTAAAGGCGGCTTCATTGCCTTCGAAATAATCCCAAACAAAAAGCGGCAACATGGCGTCATAATCATCCGCACGGCCCGCGGCCTCTCGCCACCGAATAAAATCAAGCGCCATGCCTTGGGCTGCAAAAGCCGGGACAAGCTTGCCCATTTGCTCTTCGCGCTCAAAAGAATCCTCTCGCTCTTGCGGATGGCCCGGCATCATATTGTCAGAGGCAAGAATGGCGACTTTTTTCATAAGGGACTATCTGGTGGTTTTTTAGCTTTAAATTTTCAAGTCATGTAACTATGACCCCCCAAAAGAACAAGAGTGAACCACAAGGCTAAGTGACATGAAAACTGAATTTGATGTATTGGGTATAGGCAATGTGCTGATGGATATCATCGCGCCAGTCTCTGATGACTTTTTAACAGATAACACCGTTGAAAAAGGCTCGATGACCTTGATTGATGAACCGCGTGCTCTAGCGCTAAACACGGCGCTTAAGAAAGCGAGCAAGCTTAAGGAGATTGCGGGCGGATCCGCGGCCAATACGATGTTTGGCATAGGCGCGTTGGGGCTTCGCGCAGCATATTTAGGCAATGTTGCCGATGACGGCGTGGGTAAGCGCATCAGCCAAGGCATGGCGCAAGGCGGGGTAGATTTTTCTAGCAAACCCAAAATAAGCGGGCCTGCCAGTGGGCGCTGCTTGATTGCGGTTACGCCTGACGGGGAGCGCTCTATGAGCACGTTTTTGGGCACATCCTGCCTGTTCACACCCAAAGATATTGTAAAATCCAAAGTCGAGAGCGCGGCCTGTGTTTATCTGGAGGGTTATCTCTTTGATACTGAGCCCGCCAAAGCGGCCTTTGTAAAAGTCGCCGAGATAGCCAAAGCGGCGGGGCGTACTGTGTCTTTGACATTGTCCGATAGTTTTTGCGTCGATCGTCACCGCGCCGATTTTCGCCAGCTTGTGGACAACCATGTGGATATCCTGTTTGCAAATACAGATGAGATACTCAGCCTTTATGAGACGGACAGTCTTGATACTGCCTTAGATAAGCTCACAAAAACTAAGACTGTGGCCTGCGTCACGCGCGGCGAAAAAGGCTCTGTTATCCAAGATGCAAAGCGCCGTTATCACGTAAAAGCCTGTCCTGTGGATAAAGTTGTGGATACAACGGGCGCTGGCGACCAATACGCAGCAGGCGTTTTAGCTGGGCGTGCCATGGGCCTAGATTGGGCGGATGCCGGACATTTAGGTAGCCTCGCGGCCGCCGAAGTTATCGGTCATTACGGCGCAAGACCTGAAACACCCATTCACGAGCTGGCCCTAAAGGGGTAAATAGGGGTTAATCACCCTAACAGATTTGTAATTAAGATGAGGCAGATATTCAGCTTCTATTAAAGCGAACTTGTCTAAGGCTTATATCAAATCACGAAGCCCCATAAGGATTCGACATGAAAAAGTTTTTGATGATGGCCGCTGCGCTGACGCTTATGGCGCCTGTTGCTATAGCCCAGGTTCAGCCTAATGGACAAAACGCGCCGCAAAGGCTGCAGGCCGCGCCGTCTCAAGCGGCCTTTACGGATCCGCGCTCAGTTCCCGCAGATCTCGCGAGAGTTGACGCGGCCATGAATAGTACCGCCAGTTTTTCCGGCCGCTTTGCGCAATATGCTGCCGATGGATCTTTTGCGCAGGGGCAGGTTTACATAAGACGTCCTGGTAAGCTTCGTTTTGAATATGACGCGCCGAACCCGCTCCTCATAGTGTCTGACGGCGTAACGCTCACACAGCAAGATAAAGCGCTGGAAACAATTGACCGAGTCCCGCTCTCTGCGACACCGCTCAACTATTTCCTGAAAGAAAATATTGATTTGGCCAATGATACCGAAGTTATTGCGCTTCAAAAGACTTATAATGAATGGCGCGTCACGGCCCGTGATGGGTCAGGCGAATTGGACGGCGCAATTACGATGGTTTTTGATGCTAATACGCTTGCATTAAAAGAGTGGATCATCGCTGATAATTTTGGCGGGGAGACGCGCGTTTTACTGTCCGACCTCAAATATAATGAACGTATTAATCCACGATTATTCATCTTGCGTGATGATTCTAGGCGCGACAGACGCCGTTAAAAACTTGCAACTGCTATTTCTTTTTATGACTAGTTGCATTTTTGGTTAATCATGCGTTAAAGAAAGCCAAATCTAGGGGGAAGTTAGATTGGATCTTTCAAATATAATACCCATTGTCGTAAAATATGCTGTGCCAGTTGTGCTGGCATTGCTGGTCTTATGGATTGGACGATGGGTTGCCCGTAAAGCCCGTAAAGGTACTGAAAACACTCTGAACCGTTCGCCTAAAGCCGATGCGAGCTTGTCGGTATTTTTTGCGAGCCTTGTTGGTTATCTTATATTGGTTGCCGCCGTCATCGCGGCCCTGACCGTTCTCGGGATCAACACAAGTTCAATCTCAGTCGCTGTTTTGGGTATGGGCGCAGCCATGGCCTTTGTCCTTCAAGACTCACTGTCAAATCTGGCCGCTGGCGTTATGCTACTGATTTTTCGCCCTTTCAAGCTTGGAGATGAGGTTGAAGTTGGCGGCGAAAACGGCGTCGTGACCTCTCTTGAAATGACCGCAACGCGGCTGAAGACGACAAATAATACTGAGATTATTATTGCGAACGGCAAAATTTGGGGCGGAATTGTAAAGAACTACACGTCCCTCGGTAAACGCCGCCTGGATATGGATTTTGGTATCAGCTATGATGCAGACATAGATACAGCTATCGCCGCGATTACGAAAGCCGCAGCAGATCACCCTCTTGTTCTGAATGATCCTGCGCCTTGGGCAAAAGTTGTTTATCTCAATGAAAGCTCGGTCGATTTACAGCTTCGGGCGTGGTGCAATGCGGCCGATTACAAAGCTCTTAAAGTTTCAATATCACAGCCTGTCAAAAAGGCTCTGGACGCGGCCAATATTGGCATCCCCTACCCACACGGAATTAAAATCAAAGTTAAAACAAAACCTGCGCCTAAAAAGGCCGCATCTAAATTAAACAAATTGAAAAAGGCCTAGGAGACTTATCATGGCACAAGACGCCACAGACGCTGTAACACAAACAACCCAAGGGGTCACTGACGCTGCCGGGATGTTTACCCCGGATAAATTAATGGGCTATTGGACCACGGCACAGCCCGTCATCATTAATTTGATCTTTGCCATTCTCATTTTGTGGATTGGTATGAAAATCGCCCGCTTTGCTGGGAACCTCGTTCGTAAAATGGTGGCGAAAAACGGGAAGATTGACGATACGCTCGGTAATTTCTTTGCCTCTATTGTCAAATATATTGTGACAGCTTTTGTCGTGATTGCGGCGATTACAAAGCTAGGCGTCGAAACCGCGTCTCTTGTCGCCATGCTCGGTGCCGCAACATTAGCTATCGGTCTGGCCCTTCAAGGCACACTTGGTAACGTCGCAGCTGGCGTGATGCTGATGCTCTTCCGGCCATATAAATTAGGCGATTATGTCGGCGTTGCCGGCGAGGAAGGTGTTGTGACAGATCTCAATATTTTCACCACACAGCTTTCAACAATTGATAATGTTGAAGTTATTATTGCCAATGGCGAGGCTTGGGGATCAACGATTAAAAACTTCACCTCAATGGGTGTACGCCGCGTCGATGTGGATTACGGCATTCATTATGATGACGATATCGACAAAGCCATTAAGATTATCACAGACACAGCTTCAGCTCACCCTGACGTTCTGACTGAGCCTGCGGCGCCTTGGGCAAAAGTTGTTTTGCTCAATGAAAGTTCTGTCGATATTCAAAGCCGCGCCTGGTGCAGAGCTGAGCATTATTGGGATGTGATGTTTGACTTAAATAAGTCGATTAAAGAAGCCTTTGATAAGGGCGGCATCACTATTCCTTACCCAACAAGCATCGAACTTGATGGTTAAGCGCTAGCTCCAAATTTAAATTTATATAAGGCCGGCCCGCATAATGTGAGCCGGCTTTTTTCTTTTCCACCTTTATTTCTATTCAGGGCCTTAAAGCGTTTGAGTCATCAGCATTGCTCCGCTAAGCACCTCCCATGAAAATTAAAGTTGCCACTTGGAATATTAATTCTGTTCGCCTTCGGATAGATCAAGTCATTCGTTTTTTAAATGAGCAGCAGCCTGATGTGCTCGGCTTGCAGGAAATTAAATGCGAAACGGATTTATTCCCAAGCCAGCCTTTTATTGATGCGGGCTATAAATTTATCGAAGTCGCAGGGATGAAAGGATATCACGGCGCGGCCACCGTATCCAAGCTGCCCATGGAACGTCTCCCCACAACTTTTTGTCCATTAGATCACGCCCGACATACCAGTACCAAAGTGATCGCTGGGGATCAGGACTTTGAATTTCACAATTTCTATATCCCGGCGGGCGGCGATGTCGCGGACCCCGTCATTAATGATAAGTTTCAACATAAGCTCGATTTTCTTGAAAATATGCGCCTTTATTTTACCGAGCGTTTTGCCAAAGGCGATGACCAGCAAGTCCTTGTTGGTGACTTTAATATCGCCCCGCATGAGAATGATGTCTGGAGCCACAAGCAGCTTTTAAAAGTTGTCTCCCATACGCCGCTCGAAGTCTCAATTTTAGAAACCCTTCGTAAGACCCATGACTTTACAGATTGCTCTCGCCTATTCGCCGATGATGAGGAAAAGCTTTATAGTTGGTGGAGTTACCGTGGCCGTGAACCCATGAAGAGCAATCGTGGACGCCGCCTCGATCATATCTGGGTCAGCCCTGCGCTAAGGCCTGGTGTTGAGGCGGGCGGAAAAGCGGCGCACGAAATTCATGTGCCCTGCCGCATATGGGACGCCAAACCCAGCGACCATGTGCCCATGACGCAGGTGATTGATTTAAGTGCTAAATAGCGGCCAATAGCACAAAAATAAAAGCGAGCCATTTAATCCTGAAAAGGGCATGACTCGCTTTAATCAAAATTAATATAATGCGAAAGACCTATCCTAATTCGAGCCTATAGCCGCCAGGTTCCGTGACCAATAAAGTCGCGACGCCTTTTTCCGGTTCAATTTTTTGGCGCAAACGATAGACGTGGGTTTCCAGTGTGTGTGTTGTTACACCTGAATTATAACCCCAGACTTCGTGCAATAACTCTTCACGTCCGACAGGTTTACCGCCCGCACGATAGAGATATTTCAGGATATTCGTTTCTTTTTCTGTCAATCGGATATCACGTATAGGGCGCTCTCCCTCGACCTGAGGAGGGGTGAGCTTTTTATAAGCTGGCGCAAATTCATATGGCCCCACTTGAAAGACCGCATCTTCGCTTTGTTCAAAGCTACGCAAATGTGCGCGAAGCCGCGCTAGCAATACTGCGAAGCGAAAAGGTTTCGTGACATAATCATTGGCGCCTGAGTTTAGGCCCAAAATTTCATTCATATCACCATCATTCCCTGTCAGCATGACAATCGGCGCTGCGACATTCGCATTACGCATGAGTTGGCAAGCCTCGGTGCCAAGCATATCAGGGAGGTCAACGTCGAGCAGGATTAAATCATAACTATTAGCTTTAGCTGCATTAATACCTTCCGTCGCTGTGCCAACGGCTGTCGTTTCAAATTCGTCATAGAGACCAAATTGCTCTTCCAGCTCCTCGCGCAGATCATCATCATCATCTATGACTAAGATACGTTTTTTTACGGCCATGTTTATCTCTCTTAAATTCCAAGGGGTTATGCCCATTTGGAAAAAATTCTAACTTATTTAAACTTGTTTATAGGTTAAGACTAATGCCAGTTTCCTCGCATTACATCACGAAAAAGAGACCAGATGTGAATATAATTGTAAAAGCTTCTGCTAAAATTGTTCAATTTGGTGGTAAATCATACCCTTGCCGCATAGGACGAAAGGGCGCGATTGCCCAAGCGCTTGGCCGAGAGGGAGACGAAAAAACACCTCTGGGGGACTATATATTGCGGTTTGGGCTTTACCGCGAAGATAGGTTACCGAGGCCCAAAAGCGCTTTAACCTTCCGCCCTTTGCGTGAAAATGATGGTTGGTGTGATGATAGTGATGACGCGGCCTATAACCGTTTTATTCGTCTACCGCATAAAGCCAGCCATGAAAAACTTTGGCGCGAGGACGGCGCTTACGACATTATTCTTGTTATGAACCATAATGACAGCCCGCCTGAGCCAGGAATGGGCAGCGCCGTTTTCTGTCATATTGCGCAGTTTGATGATAGGGAGACTCTTGGCTGCGTCGCCTTTGCCCCTGAGGTAATGGTTAGGTTATTACGCCATCTAAAGCCCGGGATGGGGCTATCTATTCAGGAATAGTCGCGGTTTTGGTAACGGTAGATACCAATAATTTCTAACTCTGTTGGATATGTGTCGTAAACGATAATGAAGCTATATTTTCGTGTTATAACACGCTGCGTACCTTCCGCATTAATGTTTAGTCCGGCTTTTGGATGAGTCCTGATGAACTCAAAGGCTTGGGCAATATCTACTCTTATGTTTGAGAGAGTTTGTGTTGAAATCGCTCCAAAGTAATTTGTAATAGACTTCAAATCCAAAAGCGCCTCTTCGGTTAGGCGCAACTTCATGGATTGAGGGGTTCTCCCAAGAGCGATTCAACCTGCTCATCCGTTGCATATATCTTTGGCGTTTTGCGGCGGCGCGTTTCAACGTCTTGCAACTGCTCAGCTGTAAGTCCCAAATTATCAGCTTTCATCAATCCTTCAAGCTGCCATTCCAAAACTTTTAAATCTTCGGGAGAAAGTGTTTTTGCGTAATTTATAAAATCTTCGAGCTTTGTCATGAGAGTACTATAGCCAATTTACGGCAAAATCTCAATCATAATCACGCGCGCCAAAAAGGGCAGAACCTACACGAACATGCGTCGCGCCTAATTCTATAGCCGTTTCGAAATCCCCGCTCATTCCCATAGAAACCGTTTTCAGCCCGTGCTCATCGGCCAGTTTTTTTAAAAGCCAGAAATGCGGTGATGCGGCTTCATCAACGGGCGGAATACACATCAAGCCTTCGGGGATAATATCATACTCCGCCTTTAACAGCGCCAAAAATGCCTCAACATCCTGGGGCGCAATCCCTGCCTTTTGATCCTCTTGGCCCGTATTGACCTGCACCAAAAGACGCGGCATCCGCCCGACTTTTTCTGCGGCTTTCACAAGCGCCTTGGCGAGTTTTTCGCGGTCCAATGTTTCAATCACATCAAAGAGCCGCACCGCGTCCTCAGTCTTATTTGTTTGCAGCGGTCCAATCAGGCGCAGCTCAATCTCATCCCTATGCGCCGCAAATGTTTCGCCCCATCTTTTTTGGGCTTCTTGCACCCGGTTTTCACCAAATGTTTTTTGGCCCGCCGCCAGCATATCTTTTATCCGCACATCAGGCTGCACTTTGGACACGGCAACCAATACGGGTCTATCCGCGCGGCCTGCCCGCTTGGCAGCGCCCGCCATCCGCTCTAGGATAGAGGCTCGTTTTTCAGCAATAGGCAGATCATCACTCATGTGCGCGGTTTACCCCGAATGGGATTATAAGGGAAGAGATACGATTGCGAAGGTCGCAACAGAACTTTATCAGGCTCGCCCTCGTCCCAGCCGTTTGTCCCCGCTTATATTTATGACTGACCCAGAGCGCGTCGTTGATGTCGTCCAAGCGGCGGGAAACCTTCCTAAAGGCGCGACACTTATTTACCGTCATTTCGGAAGCGCACATAGATTTGTAGATGCCGAAGCTCTGCGACAGATTTCATTTGCAAGAGGCCAACAATTTCTTATCGGGGCCGACCCTCAGCTCGCGATAGAAGTTGGAGCCGATGGTGTGCATTTTCGCCGCAATGCAAAACTTGAAGGCCCCGCTCTCTGGCGGCGGCGTTGCCCAGATTGGCTTATCTCGATGGCAGGGATAAAGTCAGGGGACTATGAGGGCGATTTATCA
>JAOIVW010000019.1 GCA_028224375.1 Hellea sp. | reverse complement strand
TATGGTCTTGACGTACTTCAATTGCAAGATGGCGAAGCCCGCGCGGGGCCACAGCCGCGTCAATCGTATGGTTTAAATCATAGGCTGAATAAGGCTCATTTATACCAATCTTGAAAGCACGTCCCAGACGCATAAGCGTTTCGCGCATCTGCTCAGCGCTGTCCGTATCATGTTTGACCAAAAGGCCGATATCCACAGAGCGCGCCTCACCCAAATCAGGCTTAGGCGTGAAGCTATGGACGGAGAGAACGAGCGGGTCATCTAGCGGGTCCAAAGCTTCTCCCAATGCGGCATGATAGGGATTATAAAAGCGCTCAATACGGTCGTGGCGTGCGGCTTGTGAGAGATCTTCATTTCCAAGAATTTTCGAGCCGTCACTCGAGGCAGGAATAAGCCCGCGCATCTCCACATCGCGGTTCAAATCAATGACGAGGCGCGATACGCCAGCGACCTGTCCGCCGCAGCCAAAATGGGTGCAGAGCTCTCGCACAATCGTTTCCGTCCCAATGTCCCAGGCAATGTGACGCGTTAGATCATCGCCGCTCAGTCCCAGATTATCATACTCATCAGGGATGTGCTTGGACGCATGGTCACCAAAGACGAAAAGGGGCGTGTCTTTCGCGGCGGCTATTTTGTGAAAGGCTAATGTCATAGGCGTGTCATAACAAAGTCACCTAGCTTGGCTAGTGCTCTTACAAACCTTCTACAGTTTCTTTGACCAAATGAGCGACTACGCCTTGCAGCGCTTGACGCTTGGGCGCGCCCTGCGACTTGGCCGCTTCAAAGACATCAACCTGACGACAAGCACTCGAACCTTCAAGCACAATATTACGGGCATTAAGAACTTCATCAAGACATCCTAAAGCTTCAGCGTCTTCCGATACCCAGTCAATGAGCTCATCCAAAAGATGGGAAAATGGGACAGCGTCACCTGTGCCAAAATCAATGAGCTGGCCACTCACGCCGTGGCGCTGTGCCATCCAGCGATTTTCGGAAATCAGAAAGGCTGGGTAAACGCGCCATTTCATATTACTGTTTTTGAGCCGCAATATTCGCCGCGTCAAAGACTGATAAATCGCGGCGATGGTCATCGCATCATCCAGCTTGGTGCAGATATCGCAGACGCGCATTTCAAGTGTTGGAAATTTCTCAGATGGGCGAATGTCCCACCAGATTTTTGAGCTATCCTCAATCGCGCCCGCTTTTACAATGGTGTTAATCAATCTCTCATATTCACCATAGCTATCGATTTCCTCAGGAATACCTGTTCGCGGCATACCGTCAAAGACAGACAGGCGGTATGATTTCATGCCCATCAGATGCCCTTCCCAGAAAGGCGAGCTTGTCGACAGGGCCAGCATATGCGGCAGGAAATAGCGCATCTGGTTTTGCACATCGATGCGGTGCTCAGGGTTTTCCAAACCTATATGTACATGCATACCGCAAATCATCATGCGCCGTATCGCGCCTTGCATATCTGTATCGAGCTGTTTGTAACGCTCGCCCTCGGTAGCTTGCTGTGTTTTCCAAGGCGTGAAGGGATGGGTCGATGCCGCCATCAAGCGCATGTCATGATCTATGGCGATTTCTGCGATAGTGCCCCGCAGGTCAGCAATTTCAGCACGGGCCTGACTGACAGTTTCACAAATGCCTGTAGCGATTTCAATTTGGCAGCGTAGAAATTCCGGCGTCACCCGTTCGCCAATACGCTCGCGACAGATTTTCATAAAGCCTTTGGGAGGATTTTTAACCGCCTTGCCCGTCTCTGGACAGACGAGAAGATATTCTTCTTCAACCCCAATTGTCAGAATGTTGTCCATTCACCCTCCACTTAATGTAAGTTTATCAAGTGAAATAACATCTGTCGAATCGTTCTTAAGGGCTTGAGATGTCGTAGAAAACCGCTATATCGCTCGCTTCCGCAGACACTGATGGTGAGGTGGCCGAGTGGTTTAAGGCGCACGCTTGGAAAGCGTGTTTAGGTTAATAGCCTAACGTGGGTTCGAATCCCATCCTCACCTCCACGGTTACAATCTAATTGTATGATAGATATAGATATTCTGACACAACAAATCAGCATGACCTAAAATAAGACCTAAAGAGTGTTCACGTTTTTGCAAGAAAGGATGGCTTCCACCTCAAACAGTGCGACAATCTAGCATAGTCTTATTTATGGCCAATCTGAACGTTGTGAATAGGCGGGCTAATCCCCAATAGTTCTGATGCTTTGATTTATTCAAGCGAATTACAGCCGCAATCTCAAACATTACCAGCGTCCAATTTTGCGAACTTGTGTAGCAAACGCAGGAAGCTTTTAATTCCCGTCAATCTCTGTCAAAGGTTTCTCCATTTTACCGCTATTGCTCTGAAAAAACTTCCATGTTTCGCTGTGATAAGATCACATTATCAAGTGTCGCCGCGCCACATGACTCAATTGGCGAATTTAGATCTAGCCTAAGACCTATAATTTCGTCAGCTAGCAACCAGCTTGGAGTCGCATCCAAAGGCACTATATTTCTCCGATGTGATAGGGTCATTACAATGCTATCCTGTTCATTATAGTCTTCATCAGCTGATTTCCAAAAAACCTGCGCCGAAATTACCGCGCCAGCAGACAGACAGGACAAATCAAATTGGAGCAATCCTCTCTCACGCGGATCAACGGGCGTTTCGAATTCGATTGACCAATAAGGGTCAGGCCCTGTTATTTGCCACTTTGAAGATAACATGCCCTCTGGTTGCTCTAAGGGAGAAACATCAGACGTGCCATTCAAACTGAGCGGAACATCGGAGCCTGGTTGCATTTCGGACTTTAAACGCGCTGCTGACCGACCCCATGCAGATGGAAGTCGGTTAAAATTCCGGAATGTAAATACCTTGGCCCATGCGTCTCTGAGGTTAGCTTCAGTTTCGAATGATGCTGAAGAAATATTGCCCGTTTTGGGCATTTCCCGCTGGAATGTTAAGTGGGGTGCTTGTTGCGATAGCGGTGGGCCATCAACTTGGAAGTTTAAGCCCGATTTCCCTGTAATTGTCCGCGATATACCGTCGCTAAAGTTTAATACATCACCAACATTGAAGTACCCCGCCATTGGTTCAAACAAAAAGAAGCTCCATTTTTGTTCTTGGACTGCATTCGCAATCCCGTTCGTCCAGTTCAAATCTGTGTAGTGGGGCAAGCTATAAACAAGGCTGGACAATATCTCAGGGCTTGCGTCTTTCCGAATCCCTAAAACGACCTCTCCAAGGTTAATCGGCACAAAATTGGTAATTAAATATCGGTATAGGAAATGGCTGCGCAGTGGGAGAGTATAACCGTCGTGTTCATAGTTAAAGTTGCTAACGACAAAAACATCTGGGGGCATGTCTTTCCAGCCCTCTAGAACCAGGTGTTGGAAATCCATAGCAGCAGCATTGTAAGCGCTAGAGAGACGCATATTCCACTCTAAATCAGTGTAATAGAATAATGCGCTTCGATTGCTGAGGTCTGCCACTGAAACATCGGGCCCAAACGCTTTCATAATTTTGTCAAATCGAAGAATATCAGTTTTCGTATTCTCAGCCATAACAACATGGCCTAATCGGGGGAGCCCCAGCTCGGCGGATTGGTCCGGCAAGTTAATCTGTTCGCTAGGAAGAATAGGAAATAAAGTCGATTGCGCTGTTGGGTTAAGTAATGATGGCCAGGGTGTCGATCCCACCATAATAATTGGAACTGTAACAAAAACTGAACTCAACAAAACAGCCATTTGTTCAGATTTTCGGCTAAGGTTTATCGCCGCAAATCCAATCAGCAATATTCCTCCAAGAAGAGTTACAATCAATGCTCTTTTGCTTGTTGGATCAATCCGGCCAAAGGCATAAGAATTTAAAATGACGCAAAAAAGGTAAAATGGTAAAATGAGTAAAACGACGTGACCGAGCTTAATCCAATTGCTTGCATCGGGACGAACATAGGCACCCAGCGCGAACCACCCTGCAATTAAGGGTAAAATGAGAAAGCCATAAGTCGGTGAAAGCCAGAACGGTTTTTCTGTCGCCCCTGCTGCAGAGCCATAAAGTGTGAGGTTCGTGTCTGCCGAGGTCAGAAGATATGAAATCCAAGCTATTGTTTCATGTCGGAAGAGAATTATGAAGAGAAGTCCAGCAAACGATCCGTAAAGACCAAAATTAATGATGGATTTAAATCCGTCCCGTCGCAGTCGATAAGCGGCAATAATAAGATACCCACTAATGGCGACGCCAATACCAACACCGCCCGATATAAAGATAGCAGCCGCTGCGATTAGGACGGTCAGTGGACCCGCTATTTTATTTGACTTCATTTTTCCGACAAAGAGGATTCCCAACAACGGAATGACTGACAAATAGGTCTGAGAGTAAATGAGGGCAATTGCTACCGTTAGAGCCGCGCCGATGCTGATGAGCTGGCCACGAAATAAGGCAAAAATCAAAGTCGCAGTAAAAAGCTGACCAATAAGAATTATATATATGCGGGCCCATGTCACACCGCCGGCTGTTTCGTCGCCGGCTAAAGCACTTAATATGCCTGCCACTGCATTCGCAAACCCGTGTGGTGGTAATAGACCATCAAAAAGTCCAGGATTATTTTTCAAAGCGACGATCGATGAAATAAGGTACTCGCCGAAGTGATAAGCATCATTACTTAACACGAAACTATTGAATTCCGGGATAAACAGAAGGGTCATTGCTAAGCCAGGAAAAATTGCTGGAACTCGAAAGAATTCCTTTTCCCGGTCCCGTCGACACGCCATTTCCAAACTCAAAAGAGATATGGCCGCAGTCCCATATATCGCTATATCAAGACCCGTGAAGCTATTTGCTGCGGCGCGCCAATGGAAGGGCGCGAAAGACAACAAACAGAGAAGTAGAATGTAACAACATAATCTTCCGAGAAGACCCAGATAAATCTTTCTCTGCGGTATAAAATAATAGGCGATTCCAAGTAATAAAAACGACAATGAGAGTGATATTCGTAGATTGAGTAGAGTCAAGTTATCTAATGTAAGTGTGAGTGTTGACGCGATAATGCCGATCAGAATCATCTGTTGACCGACGTCTCCCCCATCTCTCGCGCGAATACACATGAAGGCTGCCCAGAACGCGGCAACAATAAAAACTGAAACGCCCGTCAGAACAAATAAGACCGACATGATAGCGGCTATCAGGGTTTTCAACGCACTGTCTGGCAGGGTTTCAAAAGAGAAAACCGCAAAGTCCCGTTGCGCTAGGGTGTAGAGCCCAAGGGTCCCTACGGCTGACAGCGCTAAGAACATATATAATACAAGAAGGTCGCGCGATTTAGCCTGATCCATATAGATAGACTGAGAAATCGAAAACTCTCGCGCATGCCCGACATGGCCCAGCAGGCTCCAGGCAAAATATCCAAAAAACCCTGAAACTACCGCTACCGCAACCAAAAGAAGGAAGAATTTTGAAAGCCGAACCATTAAATTGAACCTTGTTCGTTTTGTGTCGAAAAGCAGACCTATATGTCCGCTATGCATGGCCTTTATATATACCGCTATTACACAAACATCTTATATGATAGCAATAAAACATGTCCAATTCTTGTTTGTTTGAAGTCAGCGATCTGTTTTCTAATGAGAGTCCTGAGCCGAAGGCTTCTCGATTCAGTAATTTGTCCTTAAGGCCGCATTTATGACTAGGGGGCTTTACAGCTCTTACGTGATATCTTTCTTTGGTAGAGGCCTCATCTTTGGGGCCATTCAAGGCGGCGGGCAGGACTTGTGCCTAGGAAACTACATTAAAGCGAGTACCGAGTTGCTTGCAGCCACCACGAAACTACCAGTCACGGCTCTGAACCGCCCCGGGTTTGCCAGAGACTTCTAATGTATAGTAGCATGAGCCATTATGAGCAACATGAGCCATTATGAGCAAAACGAGGAATAGATTTTCACCCCGTATCATTTGCTTCGCAGATACACAGGGTGCTTGCGCGGGCCATTCGGATGGTGATGGAGCATCAAGGCGAACATACGTCCCGTTGGGCGGCTATTGAGTCGATAGCGCCCAAGATTGGATGTGCAACGCAGACGCTTCACAATTGGATTAAACGAGCGGAGATTTATGCTGGTGGCAGACCGGGCGTGACGACAGATGCGGACGCCAAGCTGAAGGCATTGGAGCGCGAGAACAAAGAGCTGCGACAAGCCAATGAGATATTGCGCAAGGCATCGGCATATTTCGCACAGGCGGAGATCGACCGCCCGTAAGACACTCTCCTTGCTTTCAGTTTTACCAAACAAAGTGTCTACAAAGCTTGGGGCACATCACATCACTAGATTGTCTACGTTTACTCATATCGTTTTCTCTTCAAAAGTATCATAAACATACCTTAGGAAACGGCCTAATTCAAAAGGACTATCTCAGAGGACACTCGACTTGAACTAATAATAGTAGCACCACCTTCACCGTTTTTTTGAACAGCTCCTAATGTAGAAAAGGCAAGTTTCAAATCTAAGATTTATTATTTAAGTGAAATTCGATCAAGTCACTCATCGTGCTAGCGTAGTCGGACATATATGGCGGATTTCCTTGATATATCGATGCGAACTCTGAGCGAATGTCCTGCATAATACATTTAGGTCCTTTATTCTCAAACGGGCGACCGGTCAATGCGTGATGAACGTCTGCAGCGCGGAATGGGGGTGAGCCGAAATTCACTGTATGCAGGTTATTTAATAAAGCTGTATTGATATCTTGCCATAAGCGAGCAACGTTATAAAACTGAAATTGGCTCTCACTATTTGTGAATAATACAGACTCCATTCCACCCCTTATTATAGCCTTTTCGACAAGTTTGCCGAGACCATCCTGAGCAGCCTCAGTTCGATCGAACGCGAACATTCCCAAGTTATCATTCCACCTAAATAAGGTGCCCGCGGCCGCGCGTTCAGCCTCTGTGGCTTCACTGATAAAATAATCGTGCTTGTCTTTGGTGAGATATGATGGAACAGGATTAGCAATGTCGAATAGGAAGTTTTTCTTGAGACCAGATCCAAAAAGAGCTGGAAGGCGAAGAATGACAATTCGCTCGCAATAATTTTCGAGTTCTAACTCTAATCTACGTCGATTGCGACCATACGCTGAGACCGTTTCAAACTTCGCGAAACCTTCTGTGTATCCTGCCGCCATGTCGTCAAACACAGCTATCGATGAGATCAAAACGAGAGTTTTGATGCGTGCCTTGGACACGGCATCTACGATAGTTGATAAATTAGCCCAATCGCCTTTTGAATCTTTATTTGCCGCCCACATGACTGCTGGAGCTCCTGCACAAACAAGCAAATCAAGGTCTTGACCAGCAAGTTTATTTATTGAGCGACTATTGTAAAGGTGCGAAAACTCACGTTGCTGCATGAGTTGACCGCCAACGAAGCCCGTATACCCAATCAATCCGGCGCGTAGTTGAGAATTTGCCATAAAAGTTTTACCTTCAAAATCAACTTAGATAACTCTGAGAGTTTTTCGATATGAAAGCGATACACTAAAAAAGATATTAGAGCGATGGACTAACAAAAAAAAGACATTACACCAAGCGAAAATTGAATTCACTCCAAACCGAACTGCCGTAATTTCGTCCGACATCAACCAAGTGGTGTATTCAGCGGAGCAATCTTGGTTTGATGATATACTAATATTTTGGTTCTGTTGACCTAATTAAATCCATCGCCTTGCGACTTCCAAAACACCTGCGTTAGCATCCGGGTGGCTTGGTCACTAATCTCCCCTTTCGCAATGTCGAGGAACTCATCATCGAATGTGGTGTCGATATCTCTTACGAAACCATTCGTAGATGAGTTGAGAAATTTGTATCAATGTATGCTAAACGGATAAAAAGCAGGGCTGAGCGGGTTTGACCACGTTAGTAAAACTCATTGATGTTATGCACTCTTTGCGTTAACTACGCCGCTCACTGGATAGATAAGCATCTCAGAATGAATACACCTCTTGGCGCATACTCAGATGTGCAATCGTTTAAATCAGCGGTTTCCAATATTGCCTGGTCATTCGACGAGCGTTTTGATGCTTATGATATCCTGCAAAAGCACGGGTATTCTGGCGTTGAAATCGCCCCCGGCCTTTTGTTCCAAGATTGCGAGACGCCGCTGTTTCCTAACGCGACGAAAATCAAAACCCGAATATCTGAGCTTCAGCCCTTTGGGCTATCATTTTGTTCAATGCAGTCTTTATTCTTTGGCGTTCAAGGTGCAGCCTTGTTTGAAGACGCTGAAAAACGAGCAACTATGGGAGCCGCCTTACGCGCTAGGATTGATTTGGCCTCATCACTGGGAATAGTAAATCTGGTCTTTGGATCGCCAAAAATCCGGAACATTCCTAGCCACATGACAGATATGGATGCCCAGCAGATTGCAGAACAATTCTTTCGTGAGCTGGGGGATTACGCCGGGAAGGCGGGTTGTAAGATAGCCCTCGAAGCGAACCCAAAAGTATATGGCACAAACTTTATGAACACATTCTCCCAAACAGCCGATCTCGCGAAAGCTGTCCAGCATCCAGCTATAAGCGTAAATTTTGATGTCGGTTCATTCATCATTAACGAGGACGATACGCAAATGGCAGATATGTTTCAGCGGCATGATCCGCTGGTTTCTCATGTTCATGTCAGCCAACCTCAATTGGCTCCAGCACCAGACGATCTAGGGGCACAAAATTTAGTGAACCTTTTGAGGGCTTTAAAAAGCTCGAATTATGAAAACTATATTAGCATCGAGATGAAACGATCGGATGACGAACTGACGACCTTGAGAGATAAAGCGGCGAAACTCAAAAATGTTATTGCAAGCGTCGGGTCTGTCGAATGAGTAAAAACCGTAGTCTAATCATAAGCTTGGCGATCATCGAAACCCCAGGCAAACTCCTAAACAAGGCCGAGATCATGGAGAGGTTGACCCCTCTTACGAGCGCCTATGAATTTTATGAGCTTTTGTTCATAATGCGAATTAAAAACCGTCCGGCACACAAAGATGTAATCGAAACCATTCCCAATAGCCGTTTCCTTTGGGTGGATGATACAATGGATTATTATAACATGCGCGCCGTGGCTGCGAGTGAGGCTATCGGAGACCGTGTTATAATCACAACGTTTCCCGACCTCGAGCAAACGGGCGTGTTTTCGCGGTTACGTGCTGACGACGGCGAAGACATAGAGTTTTTTCGGTATGACCGTGGGTTTGCAAGCGCCGTCTTCCGGATGCTGGCATCTTTTTCAAAATATAAGATTGATCCGGCTTTTTCGGACACGATTTTAATTCGTCAAGCTTCCCTGCACAAACTCCATCGGCTTCCCGAAAAACGCTTGGCTTACAGGTTTCCGCATAATTCGAACCTAAGCAATACTGTCATTAACGCTGTCGAAAAAAAGAAGTCTGGATTTCGAAATTTGAAACGGCGTTTTAACTTGCTCTTAGACGTTGTGTACTCATCTCTCACGGCCATTTTTTTATGGCTGAGTATGCTATCGGCATTTAGTGCGTTGATAGGCGTATCCTATTTTATATATGCCGCGTTGGTATATGCGTCTGGAATTGATACTCAACCGGGTTGGTTCTCCATCTCCATCGTGCTGTCCTTCTTTATCGTCGTGCTTAGCCTGTTTATTTTCAGCTGTTCGGTGTTCTTTCTCTATTACGCTGAGACCCTCACAAAGCCCAGCTCGTTTGAGTATGACATTGTGGAGATGGACGAAAACCTTCGCCTCTTTAGTAAGCTTGAAAGTGAGGCGAACGTTGTCGACTAGTGGGAGGACGAAAAACGAGTACGATTTCGTTATCATTGGCGCTGGTTTTTATGGCTGTTGCTTGGCGCTTTTTTTGAGGTCTTTGTCTAAACGCGTTCTTGTGATTGAACGCGATGCGCAGTCCTTACAACGCAGTTCACGTGTGAATCAGGCCCGTGTGCATAGCGGTTTTCACTATCCCCGCAGTGCTCTAACAGCGGTCAAATCCGGTGTCTTATTCAAAAGATTTGTAAAAGACTGGCCCGATGCGGTTAAAGACGATTTCGATATGTTTTATGCGATTGCCGCTCGAAACTCTAAAGTTTCTAGTCGTCGTTTTGCGCGCATTTTCGACGATATCGGCGCCGACTTTCGCGAGGCTGATGTTTCGGAAAAAACTCTATTTGATCCGAACTTAATTAAGGGGGTGTTTAACTGCCGCGAATTCGCTTTCGATTTTAAGGTGTTACGCCAGCGTCTCGTTTGGCTACTTGACCGTGCCAATATTGAAGTTCGGTTCGGAACGGAAGTGACGGAAATCGACTTATCAGCGGATAGCTGTCGGCTAGGTCTTTCATCTGGCGACGAAGTCACAGCGAATTATCTATTTAACGTAACTTACTCCCACGTGAATCAAATGCACAATAAGGCAGGATTGAAGCCGGTCCCTATCCGGCATGAAATCGCAGAATTGGCGATTGTGTGGCCACCTGAGGCGCTTTCCGGCAAGGCTGTGACGGTCATGGATGGTCCGTTCTTTTCTTGTATGCCATACCCTTCTGATGGGCTTTATTCACTTACACATGTTCGTTTCACGCCTCACTTTACATGGTTTGAAAGCGAAACGAAGAAATCACCTTATCAGGTTCTAGAAGATTATAATCAACCGACACGGTTCGAAATGATGCGTCGCGACTCCGCGCGTTACATGCCATGTTTGCACGATAGTGTTTACTCACACTCCCATTTTGAAGTGAAGACTGTTTTGTTGAAAAATGAGCGTGATGACGGCCGCCCAATCTTGTTTGTACGGGATCCCGATCATGGCCGCATGTATTCCGTTCTCGGCGGGAAAATAGATAATATTTATGACCTTTTCGATGTCGTTCGAGCGGACCGCCCGGATTGGCACGACGCAACAGATAGTCACCTCTTCGATGCGATTTAAGGAAAACATCAAACGGGACCTCCATACTTTATTTGTAATCGGGTTAGGCTTTCTGGTCGACCTGGCACTTTACAGTCTTCTCACGCGGATTTTTGGCATAAACGATGTGTTCGCCGTTTTGATAAGTTTGCTCAGCGCTGCCGCCTTTAATTTTTTACTCTTAGATTGGTGCTTGAACAAGCAAGGTCCCAACAAAGTTCGATGGCATTCTTTAGGGGGCTACTTAGGTTCAATCCTAGCTATATATGCCATCAGGCTTGGAATTATTCGTATCGGACGGGGCTGGACCGTTCCAGCGGAATTCGTGTACGTCATGGCGATGTGCCTATCATTCATTGTGAATTGGGTTTTATTAAAGGTTCTCTTGGGCTCGAAGCCATCGACGTCACCCGATGAAAAGTGAAGAAATAAGGATTTTTCAAAGATGTATGAAAAGCTCACTGAAATGCCGTCAGATTGGCAGGTGCCAGATCACGATGTTCGAGTGTTATCACCAAAAATATCGTCCGATGTTCTCGTCATTCCTGTTATCAACGAGGGCCAACGGATACAAAATCAGCTCCGTAATATACATGCGCTCAAACTGGGCCTTGACGTCATAATTGCAGATGGCGGCTCCACGGACGGATCACTTGAACCCGACTTCCTTGCTTCGGTCGGCGTGCGGACCCTAATAACCAAAACAGGTCCCGGCAAGCTGAGTGCTCAGTTGCGCTGCGCCTACTCATGGGCGCTTTTACAAGGCTATGAGGGCATCATTACTGTCGACGGCAACGGAAAAGACGGAATGGAAGCGTTGCCTGAATTTCGGCGCCTTTTGACTGAGGGCTATATGTATATCCAAGGATCGCGTTACCGCCCCGGCGGTGAAGCTGAAAACACTCCGCTTTCCCGCACTGTTGGTAATCGTTGTGTTCACGCCCCAATGCTTAGCGCTGCTGCGGGTCGGTGGTACTCAGATACGACAAACGGGTTTAGAGGTTATTCAGCGGACTACCTCAATCATCCGGAAGTCAGACCTTTTCGAGATTGTTTTGATCAATATGAACTACTTTTTTACCTTACGGTTCGTGCGGGTCAACTAGGATTAAAAACAACTGAAACACCTGTTCGCCGCTCTTACCCGCTTGATGAAGCTGTGCCGACAAAAATTAAAGGCATGAAGGGAAATGTTGATCTCCTTAAGCAAGCGATCGGTGCAGCTATGGGGCGTTATAAACCCTGAAGGCCTAGATGTGTCCTGTCCGTCGTCATATAAAATGGCACAGATTTTGGCCTAAGCTAAGAAAAACTTTGCTCATCCCTTTGGTTGATATTTAAGCGACGGCTTTGCGGTATTGCAAGCGTCGATGTTCGATAGTTTTCTCTTTAATCTTTTCTCTGCGGTTTAAAATAGATTGTGCGCGGCCGAAGTGGACATCGGCTGGCGTAACGTTTTTGAGGCTCTCATGATGGCGTTCGTGATTGTTGTGCCTAGGCCATATTTTTCCCGATCAAGCTTAGTCAGCTTCAGAAATAGCCCTAACGGCAAATCCAATTTGGTTTTCCTAGGAACTCCACAGGTGGCCTGTAATGGTCACATAGTTATGGGTGATCCCATGTAGGGTTGATAAGAAAAAATCGACTTTAAGTCTAATATCTTCCTGAGAAATTTCGGGCGCTCCTGCGCGGGAAATAGCATAGTCAAAAATATTGTATTTTTGGACGAGCCTAGGATTGTCCAAAAAAATGCTGACGTCTGGCTGTGATACACCTTCAGCCATAAAGACCAGGCGGTATTGTTCGGGGTGTTCGGGCCAATATTGAATATAAGAGTCCCCCGAAATTTGACAGAAAAATTTGCGGAGACGGATTTCGGGATATCTGTTCCAACATTTCAAACAAAACCTCAAAGACGCCAGTTCACAGCGTTCTGAAAATATCAATTGTGGCATTGTAATGTTTATATATCGTTATCGGCGCGCAGCCGATTTCTTTTGCGATGCGCCGCATCGATACCTGGCAGTACCCTTCTGTCCTAAACAGGCAATCCGCTACGTTCGCAATGCGTGTCTTCATTTCCGTACGCTGTTCAGGTGAAAGGCTTCGCCGACCTGATGAGCGGGTTTTCTTTGCTTGTATTACTTTTCTCATTCCACGCATAACCGCGCCTTTGAGTGAATGGTAGACACCGCAAAAAAGCTACAGTATTGAATGGTAACGAAATTACACTGCCAAACGGACAAATCCTAGTGTATGACCCAAGCACAAACCTTTATTTTATAAGGTGATAAAGCTCATTCCACGCGGCAACTAGCCTTTGTACTCGCAATTTCTCCCGCTTAGCCTTAGCAGAATATCGCCCATGCTTAAGCGCATTTTGATAACCAACTGGAGCGCCAGTACTTAGCCCACCATGCATCCGACATCGACCATTAGACATTTGACCATTTAAACAGGAACGTCCACTTCTTGTTTTTGCGCCACATAGTCCTGTAGAATTAGTCTGCATGGGGTTGTTACTCGGTTCTGACACTACCCCCCCCCTATCGTGCTCAGAGGCGCATGGCATTCTTACGCTACTGTCGATTACGGCCTGTCCCCCGTCATGGATATGAACGTGTTTGACAACCACGGTTTGCTTGTTGCCTTTTCGGTATTTATTAAGAGCAAGAAATTGCTGATTGAATAACTGCATAAGCTTAATTGATTGCTTGGAGTATAAGTCAATGAATTCAATTTGTGTGGCACGTCTCGCTCGACCTGTAAACTCCATCGCAGTAGAATAACTTGCGGTCATTTGAGATATGAGCAAACCTTCCAAAGCATCATTTGCTTTCAAACTTTCAACAATTGCCATTGTCCCATTCAATTCAAGTAGACGAGGATCGTCGGCCTTCCCGCCTGTCGCAGCAGTTTGTGATTGAACGATGTGACTTATCGCTGCGGATCGATCCACTCCGTAAACACGGCTCATGCTGTTAGTGTGAGCACTTGGCTGCAAATCTGGCATTCCCTCAGGTGTTTTCAAATCAGGAACAAACTCACCACCTAGCATCTTAAAACTCGGACACGGCCCACGCTTGACAGTTTCTACGTATCTATCCGTCATCGCGTCATCTACCGCATCCCATGCCGCCGTAATTCCGAATTCCTCGTCTGCCTTTGCAACATCGGAGCGGTTCTTATCTTTTCTTTCAGCCAAAGCGGTCATTTAACTCTCCAATCCTTTGGTCATCTGGTACACTTTGAAGCACCTTAATCATTGTTTGTTCGGGCTTTTGACTGAGTTCTGTCATGCTCTCAGTTGAAGTAAATTTGTTAGCTCCGTTAGCTTAGTGCCTTTATCAGATAGCTTCACTTGGAGCCATTCCTCGGACATCGGCCCCATTACACTAAAACGCGTATAACGGGCTAGCACCTACTTACGACGATGCGTTATCGCCGAGAACAACCCTCGCGCTATTCGGACCGGGTCGGAAGCTCTGTTCTACCCCTGGTAGCTTCCATTATGCAATCTGGTGCCAGCGTGGGTTATCCCGCCCACCAGTGCGTCTATTTGTTAATTATAGTAAGTTATGCAGCTGCGCTTGGGAGGCTCTCCAGCCAAGCTTCTGCATCTTTTCTCAATATGAGTGTTTTTCGCCCAAGCTTTCTAATTTTAAGGCGACCAGCGTCAATTTCTTCATAAGCTTTTGTGCGCCCAATCCGAGCCCAAGTCAGAAACTCTATGAGAGTGAAAGCTGCGTTTGTATCTTTGTCCATTCGTCATTCTCCACGTTTGCATTTGCGAATGACTACGGAAGATGACCATAAATTTGGATTTGGCAAAAGGTTTTTGATACATTTTTTAAGGGCGCAAAGATTGGACTCTTCGATGCTCGTGATTTATTTGAGTTTTTTAGACATATCTGAGCGCTCTTTTTTGAAGGTCGTCCAGAGTTCTTTGACTTGCCTCTCGGATAATGAAAATTTTTCACTTGCATCAAAAATAGCTAGCTTAAGATTACCTCTAATGTTGCCATCACGATCAAGAATGAAATTGCCAATTTCTTCAACATCTTTATCAAGAATATTACGAGCTTGCATCTGATCCCACGTAGTGTGTTCATTAGACCCTAAGTGAGAACCCTTTTTTACGATTAAGTGGTAGTCAGTCTTTTCGCTGCAAGCTAGCATTTGGATGAACATTAGGCGCATCGTTACCGGCATTTGATTTTCGGGCTGCTTTAAAAATTCTATAAGTGGAGCGATATCTCCGGATAAAAGGTTATAGGTAACATTTTTCTCCTCCACCGTCATTTTAGGTGGGCCATCTTGACTAGCGAACGCCAACATCCAAGGCTCATGCATTCTTGTTCCGACTTTCGCCGCCATATCGCTACCGTAGATCCATTTAACCATAATTCTATACCTCTTTGCTCGACACTCGATAAAGGGGCACAACGTCTCCTGATTGCTCACCTTTGCAGTAAGAAGCCCAAAGCGGCATCAATCGCCGACGCTTTTCCAGCGCATCACCACGCGAATATGAAAGCTCTACCGCACTACCTACTCTGTGAGACAAAGCTGCCTCGGCAACTTCACGCGGCGTATTAGTTTCATTGCCACACCACGTTCTAAAAGCCGCTCTAAAGCCATGCGGGACGTAATCTGTCACTTTCATACGGCGCATCAACATTGTCATGGTCATATTTGACATAGGGCGGTTTGGCTTTGCACCCAGAAAGACAAAATCAGATTGCCGGAAACCTTGCATTTGTCGCAGTATTTCCAAAGTGCGGGGCGTAAGCGGAACGGTGTGAGGAAAACCGTTTTTCATTCGCTCGGCAGGTATTGACCATAAAGCTTCATCAAAATCTATTTCAGACCAAAGAGCGCCTAACGTCTCGCCAGACCGCGCGACGGTGAGAATTGTAAACTCAAGGGCGAGGGCTGATGTGCCGCCCAATTCCTGTAGTCTTTTAATAAAATCGGGTATTTCAACATAAGGCATAGCAGGAAAGTGTTTGCGTTTAATCTTATCGCTCCCAATCATCGCTTCCTTAAAGTGGCCTTCCCAACGGGCGGGGTTTCGCCCCTCCCTCATACCATGAGCCTCAGCATAACTTAAAACACGTTCAAGACGCTTTCTGAGGCGCAAGCCGGTCTCAGGGGTCCGCTTCCAAACAGGGATAACAACCTTGCGGCATTCAGCGTCCGTAATACTGTTAATAGGCTTTGCATGAAGCCCTTCACATTCCACCAACAAGGAGCGCTGCCATTGCTCAACGGTCTTCTGGCTTTTCCAAGTCGGTTTCAATTCTGACAAGAGCGCCTGCCCGATTTCTAAGAATGATTTCGGAGCTTCTTTAGTGCGCTCGGCTCTTGGATCTATTCCATCGCCTATTTGCTGTCTGATTTTGGCCGCTACATCTCTGGCCCTTGCTAAGCTAAGCTGTTGAGCACCTGCGGCACTGCCAAGGCTCATTTCGGTCCGTTTACCCGCCTGTGTCCAAATGTAAGCCCAAGTCTTAGAACCTCCCTTACGAATTTTCAAATACAATCCGTGACCGTCGCTGAGATAACCGCATTGCTTTGCCTTCTCGACTTTTAATGCTGTAAGCCTATGCTTTCCTATTGCCATCGTTATTAACCCGCCTAAAGAATGACCTAAAACATAGCGCGGTTTCTCAAGGGTAGCAACGAACGGCTGTGGACAAACACGTAAGTATGACATTATATAGGGGTGGTTAAAAAGTGCGTGTACGAACGGTCAAGAATGCCCTTTCTACAGACATCCTCACCTCCAGCTCGCAAAAAAGTTAGCACTCCACATAGTTTAAACCGACATGCGGGCTAGGCCCCTGCCGTACGGACTAATTTTCCATCTGCGGTTATGTGCATGCCGCATTCAGTTTTTTCGCTACCGCGCCAGCGGCCCGCACGCGCATCTTCGCCAGGCGCGACGCGCGTTGTGCAAACTTCGCAGCCAATAGACGGATAACCATCAGCCGCTAATGGATGTGTTGGCAAATCATTGATTGTCATATAAGCTTTTATATCCCCCTCGTTCCAGTTAGCGAGGGGATTGATTTTAACCTTATGTCCGCGGCCAACTTCAAAGATTGGCATATCTTCACGATCCGCATTTTGATATCGCTTTCGTCCGGTAATCCAAGCATCAACGCCAGCGATAGCCTTGTCCAAGGGCGTAACTTTGCGAATTTCGCAACATGTATCCGTATCACTTTTATGTAAAATTCCGTCAGGGTCCTTGGCGGCTAAATCATCAGCGTCTGGTGTCAAAATGACTAGGTTTTTCAGATTAAATCTTGCTGTTAATACGTCACGATAAGCAAGTGTCGCCTTGAAGTGTTTTCCTGTGTCTATGAAGAAAACTGGTATGGTCGGATCAACTTTGGACACGAGGTCAAGCAACACAGCTGACTCAGTGCCGAACGAAGATGTGACAGCAATTCGGCCGTCAAATTTTTGCTTGGCCGCGAATGTGATCGCTTGCATAGCAGATTGGGTTCGCCAATCAGCATTCAAAGCCTCAACTGTTTTGAGAGCATGTGTATCTTGCATATGCGTAAGACCTTCAAATATCGCCCTTGATAGTCACTGGTTGCAAAATGACGGGGGTTGCAAAATGACGGGAGGAACAAAAAATTTCCGTTCCGCCTAACAAAAATTCACAGCCCGCGCCATGAGAAATGTAAGAATATACTGAATTTCATCTGCACGGTGAAATGCCAATTGTAAGCAGGTAGGGCTGGAGATATTTATTGCAAACCAAGAATATAGAGTATACTGACTGCCAGAATTCTTACACGGGAGATGACTCTTGAAAGTTTTAGGTATTTCTGCGAGTTTGCGTAATGCCAGATACGGCGCTGGCAGTGAGTCTTTTATCACTGAACTGAAAGCCTGCGCTGACAAAGATGCGGTGAAAAAGTATCTGCATGAGCAGACGCAAATCCGAGTTTTTGAATTTATGGATGCTGGCCGTGAAAAAGCGGAATCTTTTGATGTGATATACCGTAATTTGCGCAAGCAACGTAATGCGCGCGGTTTGAGTAATTCAGAGACCGCACTTGGGGCTGGTTTGTGGGGTTGTTATAATGATGGTGTTGACATTGAACATGTCGGCCTGGCCCGCTACTTCCCGATGCGCGGCGAAGCGCAAAACTTAGATAAGCTCAAAGAAATTGTTTTGTCAGCGGATGGCTATCTGATTTCAGGCCCTGTCTATTTCGGTGATCGCGGATCTGTCGCGCAGGAATTTATCTCTTGGCTAAAGAACGACCCTGAGATTGTCGCGCATCTGCAAAATAAAGCTTATGCTGGCCTGGCTGTTGGCGCGAAGCGTAATGGTGGTCAAGAAACAACTTTGATGTTCCAGATTTTCGATATGTGCCAGCTTGGAATGCATGTTGTGGGAAATGACGCGGAAACCACATCACAATATGGCGGTACGATTGTTGCCGGCGATATTGGGACGGCCGGGGATGACAATTATGGTTTAGACACGTCAATTGGTACGGGCCGCCGGATTGCGAAAGTCGTTAATCTACATAAGATTAGCCAAAAAGTGAAACTCCGCGATCGTCCGCGCATTTCCATTTGGGCTATTCAGGACGACGAGAATCGTTCGGGCCGCGCGCATATTGAAAAATGGTGCGAAGACGTTAGCAAGCGCATCGATGTTGATTTCCAATATATGGATATTTCTGCCGAGACAGTTCACCGCTGTATTGCGTGTGATCTGTGCCCGACCCATGTTGGCCCGCTTGAAGAATATCGTTGCATTATTAACGACAAAGAGGACTTTTTCAAAGCCAACCACGAAAAAATTGTCGACACAGATGGCATCTTATTGGCGGCTTACAGTCCGAAAGATTGGCAGAACCTAAATTCTGTCTATCAACGCTTTATTGAACGTACGCGCTATTTCCGCCGCGATGACTATGTGTTCTCTAATTATGTTGCTGCTCCGATTGTTATAAGCGAAATTGGTAGCCAACAATATATCAGTATGCGGATGGCAATGTCGCTTCTCCGTCATAATACAATTTTGACCAAGCCTCTAATTGGCCGCATGAATGATGGCGAGATTTTGAACTGGGATGCTCTGGTTAATCAGGGTGAAAAATTTGTTCAATCCGTAGCATCGATGACGCCGGCTCGCCTTGAAGACGCGGTTGTTGACAATGTTGAACGTCGTTACAATCCCGTTGGCTATGCCATCTCACTGGCCCGCGTCAATGAAGAGGTCGAGGTCGGCCTTGTGGATAAAGTTAAATCAGATGCGGGGGTGGCGGCCAATGAGTCCGTCAAAGCCCGCGTCGTCAGTAAATAGGATATTTCCCGTGGATAATAATACAATTGAGCGCGTTATCAAACTCATCAAGCCGATGTCACGCGGCAAAGTCGATATTCAGCCTGATACAATGATTATCGAAGACAAAGTCATCGATTCTCTTTCTGTTATCAATCTGATTATGGAAATTGAGCGCGAGTTTGACATGCGCATGGGCGTTATGGATGTCACTATTGATGACTTCCAATCGCCGATTAAAATTCAAGAAGCTATCGATCGCCTAAAAAAGTAAATCCATGCTCTGCGATGTTTACGCTACAGCCTTGTCGAATGACATATATGCCATTCGAACAAAGGATAATTCCGTTACGCGCAAAGATATTTTGGACGCGGCACATGAGCTTGCGCGCAGATTGAGCGATGACGGCGCAAAAGGGCGGCCTTATTTAGTTCCTTTTGATAATCCGATTGATTACTTTATATCTATTTTGGCCTTGAACTTGGCCGGTGCAATTGCCGTGCCGTGCCGCCAAGATGCTCTTGCTGATGCCGATTACATCAAGAAACTTGTTGCCCCCAAAGGCGTACTGCATCCCGGTGGCCGGATTGAGCCTATTGGCGAAGGGCGTAACGATTTGCCCGGCGATATTGTTCTGCTGACGACCGGATCAACGGGCGCTCCAAAAGGTGTTGTATTGACCTTTGGGCAAGTAATTATGAATTGCGCTTTGGCGGGCGACCGCATCGGTATTCGCGAGTGTGATTATTGGTGCGTGGAGGTGGATTTATCATTTACGTCTGGTTTGTGTCACATGCTGATGGCTTGGATCAACCAAGTGCCGCTTTATCATACCAAAGATATTGAGGGCGATGCTCTGAATGACATTTTTGCGGCGCATAAATCTGGCTTTGGTGGGTCCCCGATTCAGCTGTCCAAATTATGCGATTTGCTTAAAGATAAAGCCGCCCCGACCAAAGTCATGAGCTCCGGTGACTTCCTGCCGATGAGTTATGTCGAAAAAATTCTTTCTCGGTTTCCAAACACACAGATTAATCGATTTTACGGGCTCACCGAGCTTAGCGGGCGGTTTTGTAGTCTGCCGCATCAACTTATTCTAAGCGCGCCAAATTCTGTAGGGCTCCCTTTGCCTGGTTTTGAAGTTGAAATTCGCGATGAAGACGGCGCGTTATGTACAGCTGGCACTATTGGTGACGTCTGGGCAAAATCACCTTTACTGATGCAGGGCTATATTCGTGTCGGGCAGGACTTTGAGGATGTTGGCGCTAATAATGACGGCTGGTTTAATACGAATGACAAGGGATCTTTAAGTGAGAACGGTCTTATTACGCTCATGGGCCGTGAGCATGATGTCTTTAAAGTCGGAGGCGAAAAAGTCAGCCGCACAGAAATAGAAGCCACACTTTCTAAATTTATTACAACAGAATTCGTCGTTCTTCCCGTTGAACACCCCTCCTTCGGTGTGATGCCCGTTCTCTTTGCCGAACGCGGGGATGGCTTACCGGATTGGCAAGATATACGCAGTTTTGCTTTCGCCAATTTAGAAGCTAAATTTGTACCCATGCAGGGATTTGTTATGGATGAGCTTCCGCGCACAAATACAGGAAAAATTATCCGCAAAGCTCTCACAGACGACACAGACATGTTTGAGAGGCTTTGAAAATGAAGAATATACTGATCGGCATAGTTTTTCTATTTGGCACCGTGCTTGGCATGCTTGCGGCTACGCAAGTAGGCGAAGAGTTAGTTTATAAAATCCCTGCCAAATATTTGACCTTTGGCCGTCCCGCTGAGATCCAAGCAACCTCGAAGATTTTACACGGTAAGCGCCCTGAGAACGGGAAAATTCTTTACATCACGGGCGGGTCCTCGGGATTTACCTCAGGAAACGAACACACTTTGTCCGCGGCTTTAACCGAACGTTTGGGTGTTCCCGTCCGAGTTTACAATATCTCGTCTGCCAGTCAAAAAATGATTGAATCATTCTCTATGATTGGAAAAATGCCTAAAGCCACCGAGAAAGGACAAATATATGTCATGACGACATATGGGGGGCATCGTGCAACTACAGTCCCAAACGCGTCTCTAAGCGGAGCCTTTTTTAGAACCCGCGCATTGCTGCGTCACGATGAGCTTCGTGATTTAATTAATAATCATAATTTATTGGAAGAACCATTCATGTCCAACAGTGGGCGCGAAGTTACTGACCCCAAAAAATATATGGCGGGTTTAGATAAAGAATATACGTCATCCGTTGGATCTCATTGGCTTAAATATTTCATTCACGATAAAGTAAGAAGAATGAATAGGCGCAAAATACATAAAAGCCTTTTTACGGATAAAGACGTTTATCCTGAGGACGACTATTCCGAAAGACGCCTCAATTCTACTGCGAGAATTTTTGCAAACCCCAATCAACAAAAGCGTATTGAGGCACGGCATACCAGATATTCCAATGCTCTAAAAAATGCCATTAAGGATCTTACACCTGAACAAATTCAGCAGCGTAAAGATTTTGCATTATACTCTCTTGAAAAATCAAAAGAGCTTTCTGATACGAAAAATTATAAGTTCGGGGCAATCGAAATACCTATTTATAGTCCTTTGTTTTATGACCCTTTGATTTATGAGTACCGCACGACATTCAATGAACAGCTGCGGGCTTTAAGCGAAGAAAAGAACTTTCCTGTCTTTTATCTGGATGACGACATCAAGGACTTAGAGGCTATTAACAATTGGAATGATTCGGGTCATATGACGAATGTCGGAAGACATGCTTTTGAAAAGTATTATGTTGACGCTCTGGTAAAATTCATGAGCGGCGATGAGGGCGGTGTATACGGTAACGTTGCCATTCCTTCAACGCAAAATGAACCAGTGTCGCAAGACTAATTAAAGCGGGTACAGGCTGTGAACAATCTTCCGTTTTTTGACCTTTGGCACATGTTGGCAGCAATTGCTGTTATTCTTGTCGCTTCGATACTCGCCCATGCAACGACTGGTAAGCTTCATCGTATTCTACTCATTGTCCTATCAGTAGCATTTATCTTTTTCTTGGATGTCACATCCGGCATCATTCTCGTCTTGTACAGCCATCTGGCCTACTATCTGATACGTTATCAAACTAAAAATGCGACATTGCTGCGATGGGCGGCTTGGGGGTCAGTCGCTATTTTAATCGGCTTTAAAGGCGTGCAAATATATATCTTAGAGGGTGGGAGTTTCGGCCTCATATATCTAATTGGCGTATCTTATTACGTCTTTAGAATTAGCTCTACTTTATTTGACACCGCCAAACGCGGGGCTGTTGAAGGCGACTATCTCGATTATATTAATTACTGTCTTTTCTTCCCGCTCTTCACAGGTGGCCCCGTTGAACGCTATGACGGATTCGGTCCAAATGATGACGGTTGGGGCATGAATTTTCAAATTGGAATGCGCCGCTTGATGCAAGGCGTCATAAAAAAACTGTTTATTGCAGATGTTCTCTTACTAACAGTTCTTCATTATCTACTGGATTGGGCAGGAAAACTACCTGAAGACGCCGCCCCTGCTGCCATTATTGCCGTCGAAAATCAGCAGCCTCAAATCGCATTATTCTTGTTTGGAGCGGTTAGTATTTTAAGAGCCTATATGGACTTATCTGCTTTTACCGACCTCGCAGTTGGGGGTAGCCGCGTCATGGGTTACACAGTCTCAGAAAACTTTGACAAACCACTACGCGCGACAAACCTAATTGACTTCTGGCGTAGATGGCACATGACAATTGCCGGCTGGGCTAAAGATTATATCTTCTCGCCATTGCTTCTCGGCACACGCAAAATTGCGCTCTCTATTGTTGTGACGATGTTATTTATGGGCATCTGGCACGCACCCACATTATCTTGGATTGCTTGGGGTATCGGACACGGATTTGGTATGCTCGCATTTGGATGGTGGCAAAGGACAGAAACGCGCAGAAAGTTTTTGGCCGGCGTAGAAAAAGTTAAACTGAGCTTCGTGACAACAATATTAGCTTGGATTATTCATTTCTCATATATGAGCCTTATCTTTATCTTCGTCTCAACTGACAGCTTCGCGCAAGCTATTGAATACCTCAGCATCATCTTTGGTTTTGGAGGTTAGCGTGAAAGAGAATTTAAAATATGTCCGCGTCTTCCTCAGTGGATTTATCCTCGCATTCATAGTATTTCTTATATTGAGTTATTTTCGCAATCATGGCTTTGTACCGTTTAGGTATTTATTCTTTTAGCTATGAAACAGGATTGAGTTTTTCGACTCGCCTTAAAAGCGCTGCCGACATACCATTTATTAGCAAATATCGAAATCTTCGCAATTCTGGTCACGTGGCCAGATGAGTGAGTCTAAGACCAACCCACTCGACTTCCCCGCATATTTCGCTAAAGCCCACCCATGTCTTCCTCTTACGACATTATTATTATCGGCGCGGGCGCTGCGGGGCTTATGTGCGGGGCTGTGGCTGGCGCGCGGGGGCGGTCTGTTCTTATTATCGACCACGCGCAAAACCCTGGCGAGAAAATTCGCATCTCGGGTGGTGGGCGTTGTAATTTTACCAATATTCATTGCAGGCCGGATAATTTCATTTCTAAAAATCCGCATTTCGCAAAATCAGCTCTGTCGCGTTATACGCCTGATGATTTTATCGATTTAGTAAAACGTTATAAAATCGACTTTCATGAAAAGACGAAGGGCCAACTTTTCTGTGATGGCCGCAGTCAGCAAATTATTGATATGCTTCTCGCAGAATGCGCAGCGGCCAATAATGAAATACGCCTCTCAACTGATGTTTTAGGCATAGAGAAATTCGACCAAGGCTTTGTTGTCACGACCAATCATCAATCTTTGAATGCTGAAAAAGTTGTCATTGCTTGCGGCGGGCCGTCTATTCCGAAAATGGGCGCGAGCAGTTATGGCTATAAAGTCGCTGAGCAATTTGGGCTCAAGGTCATTAAACCTGAACCCGCCCTCGTCCCTCTCACCTTTACAGATGGACTTAAAGAACCTCTCAAAAGGCTGGCGGGCGTAAGCACAGATAGCCGCGTGAACCATACCGATGCTAGTTTTGATGAAGCGCTGCTCTTTACCCATCGCGGTCTATCGGGCCCTGCTATTTTGCAAATTAGTTCTTATTGGAATGCGGGTGATGCGATTACTGTAAACCTCGCCCCCGATACAAATATCTTGGACGCACTTAAAACAGCTCGCATGCAATCCCCGCGTCAAAGCCCGAAAGTCTGGCTCTCGCAATATTTGCCTTCGCGCCTTGCGGAGTACATCGCCAGCCATATCAAACAGCTGCGCCTCGCCGATATGAGTGATGCGGCGCTCACCAATCTCGCGCTTATGGTCAATGAATGGCATATCAAGCCTGCCGGCACAGAAGGCTTTCGCACGGCTGAAGTCACCAAAGGCGGCGTCGATACGGATGAGCTGTCTTCAAAAACCCTAGAAGCCAAGAAGATTTCTGGTCTCTATTTTATAGGCGAGGTTGTGGACGTGACTGGGCATCTTGGCGGTCATAACTTTCAATGGGCTTGGGCGAGCGGCGTGGCTTGCGGCGAAGCGCTCTAAACTAATCCATCCCATAATAACTTCACCCCGACGGCAAAAATTAGTCCATATAAAATGCGGTAGAATAACTGTTGGTCGATGCGTTTAAGAAGCCATACCCCAATCAGCACGCCGACAGGCGCGAGAGGTATAAGTATAAATGAGGTTGTCAAATTGGTCTTATCAAACTGACCCAGCATGGCGTAAGGCAGCAGCTTTACGAAATTAACCACAAAGAAAAACATGACGGCTGTGCCGGCATAAATGCGTTTCTCCAGACCTTGCGGAATCGCATAGGCCTGAAATGGCGGCCCGCCCGCATGAGCAATAAAACTGGTAAACCCCGCTGCAATGCCCGCAATCCAACCGAGAGGCTTATTGCCGACAATAATATCCTCGCGGCCTTTGGGTTTAAAAACGGCGTAAATCGGAAAGAGGACCGCGATAAGTCCTACGCTAATGCGAACGAATTGATCATCCACATGGGCGGCAAATCGCCAAGCGGCGAGAATTCCTAAAATCGCGCCGGGCAACATTAAAATGAGAAGTTTCTTATCCCAATGCTTCCGGTAAGACCAAACACTGACCCAATCCATGACAATCAGAATGGGAAGCATAATACCTGCCGCTTGCACAGGAGAAATCGTGAGCGCCATGAGCGGCACTGCGAGCAACGCCAATCCACCAAAGCCGCCTTTGGAAATCCCAGTGATAATAACAGAGATGATAGCGGTGACCCAAAAAAGCGGATTATCAATCATATTGTGTCATGACCCGCAAATCCCCCATTTTCAATTAAGATTTTGCTGTTAGTAAGAGAATATGAAATCAATTGATTTGAATGCAGATCTTGGCGAAGCGGATAATCCCGACTGGGCGCGAAATGAAGCTGAAATGCTACGCTATATTACCTCTGCCAATATTGCTTGCGGAGGACATGCTGGCACAGAAAAATCCATGCGCCATATGGTGCGCGGCGCGAAAGTGAACGGCGTTGTTATTGGCGCCCATCCCTCTTATCCCGACAAAGCTCATTTCGGACGTAAGTCATTGACCTTAGGCGAAGATATTACCCGCGAACAGTTGAAGACATCCTTGCTAGAACAAATTACGACGCTCGCTGAAATCGCCGCTGAGGAAGATTGTTTTATCGTTTATGTTAAACCGCATGGCGCGCTTTATAATGACGCTGTCACGGACCCTGAAAAAGCGGATTTGATTGCAGAGGTTATTTCTATGATTGACTCGACCCTTATTTTTATGGGCGGTCCGAATAGCGAAATGGGGCAAGCGGCAAAACGCAAAGGTTTAGAATTTATTGCAGAGGGTTTTATAGATCGCCGCTACACCGATGACGGCCACCTTCAAAGCCGCAAAATCGAAGGCGCTGTTATAAAAGACCAAAAGGCTCGCCTTATTCAGGCAAAAAAGCTCGTGACAATGCAAAGCGTGACAACGGCGTTAGGCCGTGAACTCCCAATAGCCGTCAAAACGCTTTGCCTGCATGGGGATAGTGCTGGCGCTGTCGAAACTGCCCGCCTCGCCCGCCGCGAAATTGAGGCCGCCGGCGTCACGATTAAGGCCTTTGCTAATGTCCGTTAAGCCGCCGCGTATTCTGCCCTATGGCGACAGCGCCGTACTTGTCGATTACGAGGTTGAGGGATATTCCGAAACCGCCAACACGCATCTGCATCACGCCGCGAAAGCTTTGCGCGGTGATCCCGTTTGGCAAGAAATTGTGCCCAGCTATAAAAGTATTTTATGCGTCTTTGATCTCGCCACAATATCGATGGAATCTGCGACATCAAAAATCGAAAAGACCTTATCACAATTACCTCAAACACCAAAGGTAAGCGGTAAGATTATTGAAATTCCTGTCGCCTATGGCGGAGAGTTTGGGCCGGACATGGCGGCGATTAAAAAATCTAGTGGTTTGACCCAATCCCAAATTATAGACACTCATAGCGGACAAGATTACCGTGTCTGTATGATGGGCTTCATTCCAGGCTTTTGTTTTCTCTCTGAAATTCCCTCCGTATTAAAGCACCCGCGTCATCCAACGCCCCGTGCCGACGTGCCTGCGGGCTCAGTCGGCATTGCAGGTTGGCAGACCGGTATCTACGGCCTCGATAGTCCAGGTGGCTGGCAGATTATTGGCCGTACACCGCTCAAGCTCTTTGATAAAACCCGCGAAAACTTATTCTTGATGGAAGCGGGTGATACAATTCGCTTTATTCCGTCTTCCAAGGCGATATTCTGATGATTGAGGTTTTAAATGGCGGCACACGCGCCACAATCCAAGATGCAGGACGCCCTGGTTATCGGCATGTCGGCATTCCGCAAAGCGGCGCGGCAGATAAACTTTCATTCGCCTTGGCCAATTGGATGGCCGGTAATCGCTGGGACGCCCCCGCCATAGAATGCGCGCTAGGCGGGCTGCATTTACGTTTTACTGAGTCCACGACGATTGCGTTGGCGGGCGCGGAAATGTGGGCGCAAATCAATGGTCAGAATGTCAAAAACTTCAGCGCCATTCCTGTCGCGTCAGGCGATATTCTGACCCTGAGTTTTGTGCGTGATGGGTGCCGCGCCTATATCGCCATTTCGGGCGGGCTTAAAATACCAGAATTTATGGGCAGTGCTTCCACTTATCTGCCAGCGGAATTTGGAGGCTATGAAGGCCGCGCCTTACGCGCAGGCGATAAGCTGTCTGCCAGTAACAGACCCCGAGAAGCGCCGCGCAAAATCCCGACGGGATATACACCGCGCCTCTCTCGCCACATCGTCCTGCGCACACGCACGGCCCCCGAATGGAAACAGTTAAGCAAACCCAGTCAACGTCATCTTTTCGTGAGCCCCTTTATTGCGACGCCTGCCACTGACCGTATGGGCTCGCGTTTGCGCGGGGACCGCATCGACTCAGGCAACACATTATCCATGACCAGTTCGCCTCTTTTGCCGGGCACATTACAAGTCCCGCCGGACGGACAGCCTATTTTGATTTTAGCAGATGGCCATTGCACCGGCGGCTATCCTCGTGTGCTGCAAGTCATTCGGGCTGACCTCTGGCTGTTGGGACAAATTGCGCCGGGTTCCCAAGTTAGCTTCCGCCGCTGTTTTAAAGATGACGCCCCTGAAATTTTAGCGAGTCGAAACAGCTTTTACAGCGGCGATTATGGCGGGATGATAGAAGGCTTTGCCTTTTAAGCCTTGCGCGTCTAAGCGGCATTATGAGCCAAACTGCGCCCTATATATTGCTGGATGATCAGTTAACGCATGAACAGCGTTACTATAGTAATCCTATCGATATTATAGAGGTCGATGACGTCAAGAATATCGACGCCGCATTTGCCAAGCTAAAAACATATCATGAAGAGGGTTACTATCTTGCGGGCTATTTATCCTACGAATTAGGATATGCGCTAGAACCTAAATTAGCGCCCTTAATGCCTGAATCGCGCAATGGCCCTCTCCTGCAATTTGGTGTCTTTGAAACCGTATCACATGACGCCCCTGCGGCGTGTCTCTATACTTCGCAAAGCCTTGATATTACGCTTAAGCCTCATTGGAACGAGGTTGAATATAAAAAGCGTTTTGACCGCGTGATGGATTACATCCGCGCGGGCGATGTGTATCAAATAAACCTAACCTTCCCAATGACCGGAACATATCAAGGCAATACGGAAACATTATATGCTGCCTTTAGGCACCGCCAAAAAGGGCGCTATGGCGGGATAGTGTCTTTAGGTTCCGGGCCAGATATTATATCGCTTTCGCCCGAGCTTTTTTTTCGCAAAGAAGGAAACGCAATGTCGATGCGGCCTATGAAAGGCACTCGCCCTCGCGCGAAAGACTCTGACGCTGATAATAGCTTACGCGAAGATATGCGGGCAGAAGAAAAGTCTCAAGCCGAAAATTTGATGATTGTCGATTTGCTGCGCAATGATCTGTCTCGCATATCAGAAACCGGGTCTGTCAAAGTCCCTGAGCTATTTGCGCTAGAGACTTATCCAACGCTGCATCAAATGACATCGCGCGTGACCTCTCGCTTAAAAACCGGAACTAACTTTGCAGAAATATTCAAAAGCCTATTTCCTTGCGGCTCTGTAACAGGCGCGCCTAAAATTCGCGCAATGGAAATTATTGATGAGTTAGAAGAAAGCGAACGCGGCGCTTATTGCGGCAGCCTTGGCTATATCGACCCTAATGGTGATGCTTGCTTTAACGTGGCTATTCGCACGCTTATTTTAAAGGATGGAAAACTTCGCTACAATGTCGGCAGCGGCCTAGTCTTGGACAGTGACCCCACTGATGAATATGCGGAATGTCTTCTAAAAGCAGATGTCCTTAAGCCCGAGGGCGTCGATCTCATTGAAACTTTTCTCTGGGACAGCCGCGCAGGCGGGAAGAACTTGCCTGCCCATAAAACCCGTATGAAAGACGCTGCACTAGCTATGGAATATGCTTTTGATGACAAAGCTTTTGACGCAGCACTGAAACCGCTGGAATGCTGCACAATTAATCAACGGGTCAGATTAGCTCTAAATACCAAAGGAGATATCTCTCTTACGCATTCGGATTATCTCGGTCAGAAAAAACTGACATTCGCAATTTCTCAATACCCGCTTACCTCCGATGTCCAAACAACGCGCCATAAACTCTCCGCACGGCAATTTTATGATGGAGAACGTGAGCGAATAAACAAATTAACAAACTCGGATGAAGTTGTATTCGTGAATAACGATGACCAGCTCTGCGAAGGCTCTTTTACCTCTCTCTTCATTGAAAAAAATGGACAGTTATTTACGCCCCCCCTAAGCGCCGGACTACTCCCCGGAATATTACGGGCAGAGTTAATTGAAACAGGAAAAGCTATTGAGAAAACCTTGTTGATAGATGACTTGCGCTCTACCGATAAAATCTATCTTGGCAATTCTCTCCGAGGTCTCCTCCCCGCAAAGTACCTCAGCCTTGAGCTCTGTTGACAAAAAGACAATTCACGCGCAAGAATTTGCTTAATCCAAGGAGCCTATTATGCCCGCAATTCTTCACGCCTATCATGTCACTAAAACAGGCAAAGCGGTAAAGTTAGATCCTGAGAACTATACATTACGGCCAGAAAAAAATGGATTTGTATGGTTGCATTTTGACCGCAAAGATCCGGCGACTGAGGCGTTTTTTGAAAAAGACGACTCGATTGATATGGTGGTTTCGCAAAATCTTTGCGCTGACGATTCTCGTCCACGGACTATCCTACATGATGGCGATATTTTACTCAATTTACGCGGCGTGAACCTTCACGAAGGTAGTGAGCCGGAAGATATGATTGGTATCCGCTTCTTTGTTCAAGATAACCGTGTCGTTTCAATTGAAAAACGGACCTTAAAGGCAACAGGCGATATTGCAGAACGTCTGCAAAAAAGAACAACGCCGCTTACACCTGGCGGATTTATAGCCGGTTTCGCGAATGCGCTTGTTGACCGTATGGCCCCGACAATAACGGATTTGAATGAACAGGTGGATGAGCTGGAAGAAAGGATTGATCAAATTGACGCTGTCAAAAGCCGCGGCAACTTATCTGAATTAAGGCGTGACGCGATAATGCTGCGCCGCTATCTCGCGCCGCAACGTGATGCGCTTAACACTCTCTCCCAGCAACAAGTCAGTTATATAACTGCTGATAATCAACTTAGCATTCGCGAAGCGGCTGATCAGGCAACTCGCGTGACTGAAGAATTAGAGGCTATCAGGGAACGCTGCGCCATTGTCAAAGATCAGCTCACCGACATGCGCGCTGAGGAAATGAACCGCAATATGATGATCCTCTCTGTCGTGGCTGCTATCTTCCTGCCGCTAGGTCTTATCTCGGGTATGTTCGGAATCAATGTCGGCGGTATGCCTTGGACAGAGACCGGAAGCGGCTTTTGGCTGGTCACAGCAATAGTCCTCATTATCGCTATCATCCAATTGATTGTTTTTAAAATTTTGAAATGGATTTAACATCCTGCGCCTTTATAAGTCACCTATGAGTGGTCAGCGGGTCAGTTTAAATTTAAGGCGAAGCCTGCCGCTTATTCTCGGAACGCTTTCGGTGTCTGTCATCGTTTTGGCGCAAAGCACAGAGGCTTTTGACGACGCCTTTCGCGCCATGAAGCGGGATAGTAAATTACAATTTGACCTCCCGCCTGCGCCTGAGCCGCCAAAGCTTGATTGGCTCGAAAACTTCTTCGAAGGCTTAGCTAAATTTATTGATATTATCTTGCCGCTTTTGAAAATTATCTTTTATGTTGGCTTAGGTGCTGTCATCGCGCTCGTCCTTTATGCAATTGCCAAAGTCATTTACGAGACGCAGTTTAAGCGCGAAGCCAAAGTGATTTCCGAAGAGGCCCCGCCTCCGCTTTACGTACCCGACCAAGATCAGGCGCGTATTTTGCTCGAAGATGTCGATGCCATGGCGGCAGAGGGGCGTTATGAGGAGGCGGTGCATGAGCTGCTGTTTCGGTCCATTCAGGATATCGATATTCGCAGGCCTAATACGATTCGCCGCTCTTTGACCTCCCGCGAAATCGCCGCTTTGGAAATTCTCACGCTCGCCACCCGCGAAGCCTTCGCGACCATTGGCGGCGTTGTTGAAACCTCTTATTTTGGCGGCAAGCCCATCGGGCGCGAGGAGTTTGATATTTGCCGCGAGGCCTATGCGCAATTTGCGCAAAAATCCTCTTGGAAAAAGGCGGCATAGATGGCCCCCTCTTCCCAAACCAAAAAAGCCTCGCGCATAAAAAATACCTTGGAAGGGCGCGAGAAACGCGCAGGGTTAGCCGCGTTAATGAAACCCAAGATGATTATCGCTTTGGTGCTCATCGGTATATTTTCATTTACCGCCCTCGTGACACTCTCAGGCTATGCTGGAGATTTGCGCGAGAAAAATAATGGTCAAGCCCATGCTCTGTCCCGCTCCGCTATCGGATTTGGCGGGCTTACACGATTACTGGGCGACTTAGATTATGATGTGCGCATGGCGAGGACAGAGAATATTACATATGAGGACAGCAGCGCCCTGCGTATCTATACCATGTCCCGTCCCTACCAAGCTGACGGTATGGATGATTTAGAGCTTTACGCCCCTACCCTTGTGATCATGCCAAAATGGATAACAGCCCCTGTCAAAGGGTCTGCCGGATGGGTTCAAGAACGTTGGGGGGATCAGCGCGTATGGGACATGGAGAATCATGAGCGCGACCTTAAAGAGCTGGCTGGCGACGTTACATTCACGTCTATTCAAACGGACGATAAGTCGGTGACCTATACAGCCACCTCAACAGTTGGTGATAAAGCTTCTCTCGAGGAAATAGAGATTGAGAATTTACAATGGCTTGAAGGCGAAAAACTTTTGGACATCATTCGTGTTGAGGAAGGCCCCGTCTTAGTCAAAATAGAAGATACGAGGACTTATATTCTGTCCGATCCTGATTTCATGAATACAATGGGCCTTGCCACAAAGAGCCGCGCGCGATTTGCCGTAGAGATGATTGATGCCGTCATAACGGACGCCCAAGCAGATCCAATGCGGGTGGATTTTGACCTAACCTTTCACGGCTTTGGGGGTAAAACTAATGTTATTAAAGTCCTGACGCAGCCGCCCTTTCTCGCCGCGACCCTCTGTTTGCTGGCCGCTGGAGGACTAATTGCTTGGCAGGCTTTTTCACGTTTCGGCGATCCGCTGCAAGTTCAGCGGGATTATGCTCTGGGTAAGTTTTCCCTCGCGGATAATGCCGCCCGATTTATTCGTATTGCCGGGCGAGAACCTAACATGGCGGGCGATTACGCCAATCTGGTACGCAAGCAAGTTATCAAAGATTTAGATCTGGGTGGCCGCCGCCCAAAAGATATTGAAATGATTTTATCGCGGCGGGAAAAAACGCTGACATTAACTAACACCTTTATGGATCTACAAAACCGCGCCAACGTCACGATAGATAATATGGCGCTAATGCAATTGGCCGAAGATTTAGACATTTGGAAAACACGGATGACCTTAGGAGAGAGCGCATGAGTCTCGAAAATGTAAAAACGCTGGCGGAGAATATTCGCGCGGAAATCGGCAAAGCCATTATTGGCCAGACGGATACGGTTGACCTGATGCTGGTCGCCTTATTTTCGGGTGGGCATATTCTGCTTGAAGGTGTACCCGGCACGGCCAAGACGTTCTTGGCGCAAGTCTTCTCTCATGTCACAAAAATGAATTTCGGGCGTATTCAATTCACGCCGGATTTAATGCCGGGCGATTTGCTCGGGACCAATCTATTCTCCTTCCAAACCAATGAATTTAATTTGGTTAAGGGTCCTATTTTTTGTGATCTCCTACTCGCCGATGAAATCAACCGTACGCCTCCTAAGACACAAGCGGCCTTACTGGAAGCCATGCAGGAACGCCAAGTCACAATTGACGGAGAAACATTCCCATTAGGCAATCGCTTCATGGTCATCGCTACGCAAAACCCGATTGAGCAACAAGGCACCTATCCCTTGCCTGAGGCGCAGCTTGACCGCTTTATTTTCAAACATGTTTTGGACTATCCGACCAGAGACGAGGAAATTGAAATTGTCCGCCGCCATGGCTCTCGCACAGGCTCACCCAAAGCGGCGGATTTAGGTGTCAAAGCCATTGCATCGCGCAAGGATATTGACGCCGCCGTCAAAACTGTCTCGAAAGTTCGTCTTACTGATGAAGTTACGCATTATGTTGTCGACCTCGTGCGCGGCACTCGCAGTAATCCGCTTTTCGAAACAGGTGCCTCGCCCCGCGCAGCCGCCATGATATCTGCCGCAGCACGCGCCCATGCGGCGCTGCAATCGCGAGATTTTGTGATACCTGATGATGTAAAAGCCATCGCCCTGCCCGCGCTGCGCCACCGCGCTATCCTATCGCCCGCCGCCGAGATTGAAGGCCGCACGGCTGATGAATTAATCCTGCAGGTGATTGAGCAAACGGAAGCGCCACGATAGGCCCTAATTAAGATGATTTATCCCACCCCACGCGCGGCGATATTAATGGCCATCGGTTTACCAGTGACCTTAATTATTGCAGTTCTGTTTCCAGCGCTTTGGGCGCTAGGCGCGGCCTGGATTGCGGGATTGGTGGGCTTAATTATTCTCGATATTTTTCTGTCTGTTCCCCGCAAGAAAATGGAATTTGAGGTCAAAGCCCCAGGAAGTTTCTACATCGGCGAAACAGAACAAGTTTGGTTTAAATATGACTATGGAGCGGGCACAGCGCCCCGCTCTCCTGAATGCCGCCTCTCGGTCAATGATCGCTTCTCTGTCGAGCCTCAACATTTTTATGGCCAAGCCGCTAATGGGGCCGTACTCGCCGCTTTTGATTTAAAAACAGAGCGCCGCGGCGACGGCGCAATCGAGCGCCTTTGGACACGCTGGCAAGGGCCCTTGGGGCTGATTTGGCGGCAGACGACGGAGACATTAGACCTTGAGATTCCGGTCGTTCCCAACACCCGATTGGTCAAAGATAAAGCCATTGAGATTTTCTCGCGCGATGCCACTTTCGGCCAAAAAATTCAGGATGAGCGCGGGGAAGGCACCGAATTTGACGCTCTCACAGAATTCATGCCCGGCATGGATAAACGCGCGATTGATTGGAAACATACGGCGCGCCACCGTGTCTTGCTCGCCAAAGAGTTTCGTACAGAACGCAACCATAATATTGTCTTCGCTTTGGATAGCGGCCACCTTATGTGTGAACCTATTCGCGGCATGACCAAGCTCGATTGGTCCCTCAATGCTTCACTACTGATGGCCTATGTCAGCCTGAAAATTGGCGACCGTATAGGTTATTTTGCCTTTGATCAGAAACCTTACCTATACAGCCAACCCATTGCCGGCGCGAATAGCTTTCCGCATTTACAACGGCTGACCAGCCAAATTGATTACTCACATCATGAGACAAATTTTACGCTAGGGTTGTCCCAACTCGCGCAAAGCCTGAAGCGGCGCACGCTCATCGTCGTCTTTACAGATTTTGTAGATACCACCAATGCCGAATTGATGATTGAGAATATGGGCCGTCTCATGCGCCGCCACATCGTAATATTTGTCGCCTTCCGCGATGAAGCGCTCGAAGACCTTGTAAAGAAAACACCTCGCGAAACGGATGATATTTCCCGCTCTGTGATTGCCGAGAACCTGATGATGGAACGCGATCTTGTCATTGCGCGGTTGCAGCGTATGGGCGTTCATATTGTCGATGTCCCTGCAGATAAGCTTAGCAATGCTGTGCTGAATAAATATCTCGAGCTTAAACGACGGGAGGCGATTTAATGGTCGGTCAGATGACATTAAAAAGCCACCGCTTTCGCACTGAGCGTGAGCAAAGTTGGCGCGAGCTTGAAACCATCCTCAAAGCTATTGAAGGCCGTGGGATGAAATCGCTCTCGGATAATCAAATTGTCGCTCTGCCGCGCCTTTATCGCTCGACGCTTTCATCGCTCTCTGTCGCGCGCGCAACCTCACTTGACCAAGGGGTTATTGTTTATTTGGAAAGCCTCTCCGCGCGGGCCTATTACATTCTTTATGGGTCACAAGTGAGCCTCGGCAAACGTATCTCCACATTTTTTCTGCGCGATTGGCCTTTAGCCGCCAAAGCACTCTGGAAAGAAACTGCCATTTCGGCAGCGCTAACTTTATTGGCGGCGGTGCTGGCCTTTATTCTGGTAAAAAATAATCCTGATTGGTTTTACACCTTCATGCCCGACAACATGGCGGACGGGCGCACCCCTGCCGCTTCGGCTGAGGTTTTGCGCGAAACGCTCTATCATGAAGGCGGGTCAGACGGCCTAGGCATATTCGCCTCATTCCTGTTTAGCCATAATTCCAAGGTCGCGATGTTTGCCTTCGCGCTCGGCTTTGCCTTTTGCATCCCGACAGCCATCTTGCTGCTCTATAATGGATTTATTCTGGGCAGTTTCATTGCCATTTTTTCTGAAAAGAGTTTGGGATTTGAAGTTGGCGGCTGGTTGATTATTCACGGCGCGACGGAAATTTTCGCGATTATCCTTGCAGGAGCCGCAGGAATGCATATCGGAAAGGCGGTCGCCTTCCCGGGCGAGCTGACCCGAACAGAGTCTGCCTCCAAGGCGGGGGGCACGGCCTCACTGCTTATGGCAGGGGTTGTGATTATGTTATTCTTCGCAGGATTGCTCGAAGGGTTTGGGCGGCAGCTCGTTACGAATGATTTGCTGCGCTACGGTATAGGTCTCGGCACGCTCTCAATCTGGCTGCTCTATTTCTATGGGCCGCGCCGCGTAGAGGATAAGCTCTAATGGCCGGCGTCATCTCACAGCGCCGCGTAGACCAAAGGCGTCTCATCACGCCCGAAGGTATAGACCTGCAGGTGCAGCTCGCAGATATTGGCGCGCGGATTGGCGCTTATGTGATTGATCAGATTATCATCAATGTCGGCCTGATAGCCGCGTTTTTCATTATTATTTTTGGCGGTCTTTCTGCAGGGCCTGAAGTCGCGATTACGATATTTATTCTCATAAATTTTTTCGTTCGTAACTTCTATTACATGTTTTTTGAAATGGGGCCCAAAGCCGCGACACCCGGAAAGCGTATGAGTAAAATTCGTGTCGCGTCTCGCACTCAAGCGCGGCTGACGGCTAATGCTGTTTTTGCCCGTAATGCCATGCGAGAGATTGAAATCAATCTGCCTCTATCTTTTTTGTTCATGAGCGGGGACTCAGTAGATGGTTGGATATCTTTGCTCGGTCTGCTCTGGAGCGGCATCTTTCTATTCTTCCCGCTCTTTAATAAAGACCGCCTGCGCGCTGGCGACTTAATCGCAGGAACATGGGTCGTGCGCGCACCCAAGCCCATACTTGCAAAAGATTTGGCTTCCGAGAAAGTTGATCTGGATAGCGCCTATGTCTTCACGCCCGAGCAAGTCGAAGCTTATGGCGTGCATGAATTGCATGTGCTTGAAAATGTTATTCGCGCCAATGAACAGCAAACCGTCATGGATGTCGCCGAACGCATCCGCAATAAAATCAACTGGTCCAAAGGCATGTCCGAAGTCGATTTGGACTTCCTAAAAGCTTATTACGCGGCCCTCAGAGGGCGGCTTGAAACACGGCTTCTCTTCGGGGTCAGGCGTAAAGACAAGTTTGATAAAACGTAAGGTAACGCGCTATTGATGCGCGCCTTGTCCTGCCTTAAAGACGAGAAAATTTGCAAGGACTTACCATGCCCAATATCGTTATTTCAGGCTGCGGCAATATCGGAAGCCGCCTGTTACAATCCGTCTCTAACATTCAAGATGCAGATATTGGTACCCTCGATATATATGGCGTTGACCCTTTTCAGAGCTCACTCGATTTATCGACTGAGCGCTTTCATCAGGAAAACAAAGGCGGGCATGCCCTACATATGTCAACGGATGCAGCTGACCTGCCTGCGAAGACAGAGCTGCTTATCGTCTCGGTAGATGCGGCGAACCGCTTGGCGGCCCTGACCTCTGTGTTAGAACACTGCAAACCCAAGGCGATTATTCTAGAGAAAATCCTGTTTAATAAGTTTGAAGAATTTGATACGGTTCAAGCTATTTTAGATGACTTAGGTGTACCGTGTTGGGTGAATTGCTCGCGCAATATCTGGCCAGGATATCAGCAGTTAAAACAAACACTCGGCGGCAAAAAGGTTAAGTCTTACACTGTCTCCGGCTCTGATTGGGGTTTGGGCTGTAACGCTATTCATTTTATTGCAGCACTTGAGTTTTTATCCGGCGAAGCGGTCACAGAACTGACTATGGACACAGACACAGCCGCCATTCGCGAGTCTAAACGCGCAGGTTATAAGGAAATCACGGGGACGCTGCGCGGCAAGATGGCGTCTGGCGGAACAATCTCACTCACCTCCCTGCCCAAAGACGGACATTCAATCTCCGTAAAAATTGAGGCAGGCGATGATCGCTACCTTATTGCAGAAGGTAAAACAATCGCTATAAATGACGGTGAAGAGGCGCCTTTTCCTATGCTATATACAAGTCAGCTAACTCAGCCATTGGTGAAAATTCTGAAACACGGCCGTTCTGATTTGCCGCGTTATACAGACTCCGTTCATCAACATCGTGTCATGTTCAAGGCCTTAAATGACGTATTTTACGGGGCGGGAAACAGTGAGGTTCAATGTCCGGTGACGTAGAGAATACGCCCCCTATTACAGATGAGGCTAGTTCTGCTCAGAATAAAGCTGCACCCTGTAATATTGTTTTTCTATCCATACCGCCAACAGCATTGGACGCGCCGCTAACAGGATACGCGGCGCGAATTATAAAAGAATCCGACGCCACACTCGTGCTAAATTTTGGCGGCAAATTAATGGACTATGTCCGGCGTCAAAGCCCTCAAAACCTCATGAGTTTGTCAGATTCCCGAAACCTAGACTCTGAAACAGAGCGTGAATTATTCTCACTCGTTAATTATGACATTTCGACCATAGGCCTAGCGCTGGATGATGTCCGCGTGTCCAAAGTGCCCACGGGCTCTGCTTGGGCCCTAGGGTTACGCCCATTGATATTCCGCGAGTTATATGCCGCGCATCGCCTACGCCGTATTCTAAAAGAGGACTACAAGTCTATTGTTGTCGTTAGCAGCGCAATTTCAATTGTCGAGAAGGCCGTTTTATCGCGCCTGATAGACCTACAACGCCGTGGACGCGTCATCGTCAATGGGGTAGGCCGTATTAAAAATGGCCTCGTCGAGAACGTCAATGTGGCAGATATTACGACATTACGCGCAAAGTTGGGACAGCGGCGTCATAGTCTTGACCTTTCCCCCAAGAACTTTGAGCTTGAAACATTAGCGGGAGATTTTGGCGCCATTAAAGGGGAACAGCCCTCGCCTGCGGATGTTTTACTTTTACACCTTACTGATAATGCTATGTTTCATCAGAACATATTGCCCATACTAGACGAACTTCAAAACCGCAAAGTTAATGCCGCCGTGTTGATGTCCGGTGGATTTAGTACAGACCTTTATAAAGGCCGTAAATTAGCTGAAAAATGGAATGTCGCCTCAGTCAATCAGCAATTCTCAATCAAAGACGAAGAGCAACATCTACGTATCCAAGACGCGATTAGCGATAGAATTGAAGCCAGCTGTCTGGGCCTCACACCGCCCGTGAGTTGGGCCCCGCTTATCGCGTCGCATTCCAAATCCTATATGAAGCGGTCAATCAATCAGCTCCTCACATTCCACACCGCTTTCAATGTTATGATTGGCCGCACAAAAGCAAGTTCAGTCTATATGACACAGTCTCCTGATACGAACCCTTTAGCCTATTTAGCTGTGGCAGCGTGCGGAACGCGCGCAAGGCCCTTTTATAGCTTTTCATCTTTCCTAAATGCCAGCGAACGCACCTTACCATTTGTGGCACCTGCGATACTTTTGGCAGGTGGACAGCATGAAATCGATATTCTCAAGACTCGTAATAGCGATATTGCCGCCGAGGCTAAGGTTGTAGGAATACCAGCGCTGGACGCCCTCATACAAGCCAATAAAGATGATGAAAGGCTAAAACTGGTAAGCGTTTTAGATATCTCGGCACGACGACCAATTGTCACGATTTTGACAAGCCGAGCGTCCGCCGACGACGAAGACCCTTGGATTGCGCGTATATTACGGTGGGGCGCTTCTCAAGATATTGATATCGTTCTAGCCCGCACGAACCGTAGCGGCACGAAAGATCTCACATTATTTAAGAATATGGCAAAAGCCCAGAAATGGGAACATGTCAGTATTGCTGAAGAGAAAGACCTCATCAATGCTGCCCTCATCAGTAGTGATGTCGTCGTGACAAATAAGCCCTCATTGGTTTACAGCGCAATTTCAACAGGCGTGCCCATTATTCAGGCTTCAATTAGTGATGATTCTGTCACTTCTATCGAGGCAGGGGTTGGTTTTACTGTGACATCTGAAATTGAATTACAGGATGTCCTTAGCAGCACCCTGCTTGACGATGGCTATGTTCCAGAGGACATTCAAGTGCGGCGTAAAACCTTCCTAGCACGGCTGAATGATGGTTCAACAGAAACAGCTGCACATCGCATCGTTCAAACATTTATTGATACTGAGGGTGTCATCAGCTTTGAGACGCCTTTTATTGAAAAACTAATGCCTGGACGTTTTCCAAGTGAGATTTTCAATTCCCTCACTCCTGCCAATTTTGATGACATTTAAGGCCACAAGCGGTTGAAATATCATCTGAGACGTTAACAAAGCCAAGCATTCCCCTGTCTGAATTTTTCAATTGTTTCCTGCTTAACTATTGACTAGAAGCCCCTCAATACCAAGGGCGGGGTTCTTGGGTTAAGACAAATAAAATTTTGGAGTAAACCTCATGAGACAAGTTGCAAAAAAATCAGTATCTGAGCTGAAGTCACTCAGCGAAGAATTGGCACTCGAAGCCTCTATTGCACAATACCGGGCTGACATCATTGAAGCCAATGTGCGTAAAATGAAAAGCCAAGCTGAATATACAAAACTTCGCGCCGCGATTAAGCGTTAGAGTTCAAACGTCTTCGCAAAGAGTTTATCTTTGTGACCGGCAATATTACTAAGATGGTTTTGTGACGTATTCTAACGAGCATGAAGCGCAACGGACGAGTTTTCGGCTCGTCCTTTTGTCGTTTATCAACCGCACATTTTTATGGGGTTTGACTCGCTTTTCATCAAAAGCGACCAACAGTCCTCTGTGGCGGCTTTGCTCTCGTTTCATGTTTTTAGAAATGCAGGCTCGGCAATGGCGCGGGCCTCTGGCAGCAAAACCCTATGTTCAATTTGAACGCTATTTTGCTGAATCGCATGAACATATGGAGCGCTTCCAAAATTTTATCGCTGGGAATGGAATATTAGTCGACCTTTTAGCCGCGAATTGGTTCGAATATCTACCCATCAAAGACCGCGTCCCTGTCACATCTTTGTTCCGCCGTATTTATCAAGCTGAGAATGTTTGGTTGTCATACCGTAACCGTCCCGCGATTGTTGACAGAGTATCTACGCTCGAAAATGTCGACCAAGATTCGCTCCCAGAGTCCGTGTTTATCGTGCCTGTAAGATCGGTGAGCGGACTCATGAGTGTTTGGCTTAAGGTCATTAAATTCTTTACTACCATTCGAACGGCTATTGGATTCTTCTTCACAAGAATTTTCAGAACTATTGATTGGAGTTTCTCCATCATCACACTAGCCGTATTATCTGTTCCGCTCTTTTTAATCTCACTGCTTAGTTTCGCATCTCCCGGAGTTCGAGCTTGGGTGACGCGCGTTAATATCAGCCATGTCGCAGAGCTTATGCCAAAATCTGAAAAAGTTGGCCGACTTTTAAGCCGTTATGAAACTCTTCATGCCGGAAAAGCTGACCCGGGACTAAAAATTTCAACTCTGCTGAAAAAACCACATTTGAGATCGTTTCTGACGAAAGAGCGCCTTGATAACTTAGTCTTCAAAGACCGCGTCTTGGTAACTGCTCTGCTGCGACGCTGTGCCCAGCAGGATGTGGTGTTTGCAGCTCTTGTAAAAGCCGCAGGTTTAACTGACGCGATCGCTGTCAAAAGCCAACGTCATGTTGCGCAATTAACTCAACCTGGTGAGCAACAAAAAGCTGAGTGGAAAGCCTTTAAGAAACTCAACTCCGGTCAGAAACACAAAACTATTGCCGCTAATGTAACCACATCGACGCCGCCAACAAGAACCCCACGTGCGCGCGCTGTGCCGACAAGCGAGTCTGTTTTACAACAACAAGGCTGGTTTGCACCGGTAAAAAAGACAGACATGGAATTTGCCACGATTTTACGCGAGCGTGCCTATAATGACGCCGCGTACTTTATCGATAAACCTCAAAACTTTGAGGCCCTATCGCCGCAAATGATGACCAGAGCCGCAGCGGTCATGGCTTTACTGCAAAAACCTTTCACACATAACCTCGCAAAGTCCAATGTTGATAACGCCTTGTTAGTGCCAGCTGCTATTCGTAACCGAGCTGAACGCGAGCAGGCCGAGACAGCCCTTAGCTCTGCATTGCCAGTGCTGTATCCAAGTTACGATGGAGACTCCGCGCGCTCACCCTTAGCTTGCTGGACAGCACTCGAAGATGCACTCGCTGATGATACAGAGTTTTCATATGCGGCGGAGGTTTTAACAGCATCCTATTCCAGCACAGCCTATAACCGGATTACAGATCGGTCCGTTTCATTCGATACCTTCATGATTACACGGCTTGAAGAAATATTGGAAAAAATTCGTCTATGGGTCGATTGGAATGATTGCCCAACATCTGCCCTCGTAGCCTATTCTCATGCAGCCGCCTCTATCGGAGATCGTACAAATTTCGATTTCTTCATCGCAACATTAGGTGGCCGCGCGGGTATTCCGCCTCGCTTTATTATTAATTTGCGCGATAGCTTTTTCAATTCGGGTATTCATTCGCTTGAAGCTATTTTGTCGCCTGCAAAATCAATAGATGGCGTGTCACAACTCCGCACAATTGAAAGCGGTAAAAAGTATCTTTGCCTAGTTGAGATGGGCGCGCGTGTACAGGCCCTACGCCAGATTGAAGGCGTGACTGAAGAGCTGCTTTGCGGCCCCGTTGCGCCTACAGATGCTGTTAAATTCCCCCCCGATGCTACCTTGGTTCAAGCTGAAGACTTTATTCCCATGTATTCATCGGAAGATATGGAAATTGGCCGAGAGGTCGACAAGCTTACCGAGCATTATCTGGATCAAGCGCGTGCCGCCTTGAGTGCTGCTGGTGTCTCTGAGCGTTATGTGGACGCCGTCGAAGTCACTCATGCCACAGTCTTCTTTGCTCTTTACCGCGATGCCGTCTCGGCACGTATTTGCGAAAAGTTGATAAAAACAGCCTCAGATTATGACGGCGTCATTCTGCTGACTAAGACGGGCCAAATTTTAGGCAATATGACTGCGCCTGCCATTGAAGCTGTTGGTAGTGAAAATGTATATCTATCGCTGGGCTCTCACCGGGCGCCGGAATTTTTCAAGGCCTTAACGACAATGCGCGCCGCCGCGAAATCAGCCAAAGCATTAGCCGCTCCAAAAAAGATAGAAAGCTCGGATGATTGGATGTCGGCTATGGGCAGCTGGATTTCCGAGACGATGAACTTTCACGGTCGGGCCATGCAGAACGTTAAATCCGGTCCCTATTCTGTTATGACATTGGAACATATTAATGGCTATTTTGACAGCTATCAGGCTTTGGTACGCGAAGGCCTTCCGCATAGTAACGTCGAGCTCTTTACATCTGCTGCCAATGTTCAGCTTAATGAGCATATTATAGACGGTGGCTTCGCCCCTTATGAAGGTAATTACGAATTACGCCAGCAAGTTCTCCGCCCGCGCACGCCCGATGCCCGTCCATGGGTGACGCCGTTTGTGCAAACGCTTGGCGGCAGTTTTGATGATTTTAAAAGCCTATACCTTCCCCAATATCGCAATATGGTTTTGGAGCGCGCGCAATCTGTCCTTGCCCAGCGTCTGCCGCAAATTATGGATGCCATGAGCTATTTCCGCGCTCGTTTTGCCGAAGGCTTACCCGATTATGTTTTCACCGGACCCAATCAGCATATGATTTCCCGGGCTGCAGCCTATAGCGCTAAGGCTGCGGGCGTCCCAGTTTATGATTTTCTGATTTTGGCGAACACTAACCACCCGCGTTATCGCCCAATTGTCGCTGATTTCGCCTATCTCTACGACCCTTGGTATAAAGAAATCTACCAGAGCTTCTTTGGCATGAAAGAGGATCAACTCCGCACCGCTGGTCCCTTATTCGAATATAGTGAACGTCTGAAACAAGAACCAAATGCGGATTACGCCGCGCCGCGCGGAAAGACTCATATCGTTTTCTTTTCTCAAAGTGCAAACTTCGATAATTCAAAACTTATGCTGGAGTCTATTTGCCAGGCCACGAAAGAGCGCAAAGATATTTATATCACGGTAAAACTACATCCTCATGAAAGCCCGGCCAACATTGAGCGCTACACACAAATAGCGGCTGATAATGGGGTAAAAAATAATATTTATGTCTTCCATAAAGGCGATGCGGTTGCTCTTTTAAACCAAGCAGACCTCGTAGTTCAAAGTTTTTCAAATATAGGTCTTGATGCCCTCTTGCTGAAAAAGCCCGTCATTACCTTTAAGCCAAAAACAGATTTAAAAGCCCGTATCTTCCTTTATGAAAAAGATATTGGCTACGTTGTCAGCACAAAACGTACCCTCACCAGTAAAATTAAAACGTTTCTTGAAGACCCTAAAGATCGCGAAGACATGCAGAAAATTGCAGAAAAATTTGCAGCAGAAAATGACCATTTCCTTCGCGGGCAAAATGCGGCGCGCGTGATGAAGGCGGTTCAAAAAGACGTTGTACAGTTTAGAGTTAAACGTGAAAGTTAGACAGCGGCAAGCTTGCCGTAAGATATAAGATTATGTTAGGAAGCGCTACGGCGTAACAGCGGAGAATATCATGAGCACAGTTTGCTATGACGGCCCCAGCAACTTTATCGACATTGTCGAAAAAGACGGTTATTTTTTGATTAAGAATTTTTTCAAACGCGAAGCTGTTGAAAAGGCACGCGCAGACCTTAAAATTATTTTGGATAAGGACGAAGCCCGGCGGAAAAAAGCTGGTGGCCCCGCTGTGGATGCCAGCGTCGAATTTCGGTCCATTTACACCAAACTCATGCATACAATTTGGTTTCCAAGCCTACAATCTCCCAGCTATTTAGACCTAACAAATGATATGTTTGCGGCCCCCGTAATGAAAGACTTCATCAAGGGTCTGGCGGGTGATAATTTTCGTATGCGGGTTGATCTTATCCGCCGTAGCTCAGGCGAGAATGACTGGGTGCATGACTTCCAGCTTCCACACGTTTGGCACCGAGACACATTGGGCGAATTTACGTTCGGAATTTTCTTTGACGATATGCCCGAGCAAGGCGGAGGCGGTACAGCTGTAATCCCCGAAACGCATTGGGATACCCGTGACCCACGCTGGGATCTGATGCTCGGTCCTGAAAAAAACTTTACGCGCAAGCATCATCTCGGCAAGCGTGAGCTTCTCTTTTTGCCCGAAGACTATGTCCCCGAAGCAAAACTAAATGCCCGTGTTGCCAAAAAGGCGAATGCTAAAAAAGTCGAAATTTCGGGCCAAATGGGCGATATATATTTCTTCCTCAACGATTCTTGGCATGGCCGCGCCCCGAATGTAACGGAAAAACGCTGGATGATTTCACGTATTGGCTGCTTTGCAACAGAGTTTCCGTTTAAGGATGATATTCCCCTACCCGCTGGGATGCAAAACCTCAAAGGGCCTATGGGCGAGCATTTCAACCGCCATCAAGCGCCAAATACGCAGCCAGATACATTACTGCGCCGCATGGCCTATAAGCGTAAGCCGAATTTGCTTAACCGTATGGCGGCCAGAGAAAAAGACAAGCTTCTGACCCGTTTTTACAGCCAGCCTGATGTTGCAGCGGCGCGTGAAGCTGTTCTCAACACACATAACGTCTAAGCTTAACGCCCGCAAAGATGTCAACAGTCTCACAAGAGAACCGCGCTTATCTCAAGCGCGCGTGGCGGCATATTTTGGGCAGCGGTTTATGGCGACATAAAAAGCGTGCCGCAATTATATTTTTGACAGGGTTTTTAACCACAGCCGTGCAAATTTTAGCCGTGCTGCTTCTAGTCGGGGCAGCTCGGGCCTATGATGCAAATGGGATTTTAACCTACGGTCCTCTCAAAATAGATATTTCCAAATCAGGCGGCTCCAATCAATTGATTTACGCCAGCCTAACAGGCGGTATTTTGATAATCTCTATCTTAGCCGGCGTCGGGCATAAATTAATCGTGACGCGTATCGGGCGCAGTTTTTACCAAGACCTTCTTGATGATACGCGCCTACGCCTCGTTAGCGCGGTAAAAAGCGGACGTGGTTTTGATCGCAGTTCTTATCTTCAATATCTTAGCCGAGACTGCCGTTATTTGAGCCTGAGCTATATTCGCGTGATGAATTTAATTCAGCCCGCGCTACTTTTGATATGCGTGTTTACAATTTCACTTGTAACAGTCCCTATCGCAGCAGGGTTTTTGGGCTTGGCAGGATTACTTGTTCTGCCACTGAATATTTATCTTATATTATGGGCCGCTCGGACCTCACAAGACATTCAAGCGTCTGCAAAGCTTAAAGGCCAAGAAGAGGCCGAATTTATTGCTAAAGTTAGTTCTGATCCCTTTATTGCCGATTCTAAGGCCGAAGAGCTGATAAACCCTGACCGTCCCGGCGAGCAGGGCTTCTTAGGGGCATTTGTAAAACGACAACGCATGAGCGCATACAGTAAATCTGTGACAGACCTAATGATGGCTTTAGTGATTATCGCGCTAGCGGCATTTTTGTTTTTTGGCGGAGGAAATGCCCTCCTACTTAATCTGTCCAGCCTTGTGATTTTGGTCATCCTTTTCCGCTTCATAACAGGGTACATCTCTAATCTATCTCAAGCGATCATGATGGTCTCCTCCTATGAGCCCTTTTTCCGGCCGTTACTTAATCTGCGCGGGGGCGAAGACACACCGTATAAAGTCGACATCTTTGATGGCACGTTAGACAGCCCTGTCCGTGCCGCTATTTTTCAAGCAAAGAAAACGGACTGGTCAGATGTCAGCACGATTGCTGAATCCTTAAACCTAGGGGCAGCATTGCAAATAGTGACAGCAGAATTTACGATTGATAAAGCGCGTGCAGCTCAGATTTTAGACCGTAGCAAAGACCATGACTTGAGACTGAGCGAAACGACCCAAGGTGAGTTATCCGCTTATGCAGAGGGCACATCAGATACTCTCTCGGATACGGCTAAGCTTTTCCTGACATTGTCTTACGGCGTGACGCGTCAGGGAGCGGGCTTTCTAATAGATGGAGCTTTGCTCAGAGATTTAGACCGCCTTGATCTGCGCACCATATTTGGAGCTGCAGGTGATGCGCCAATCATTGTGGTGTACCGCTCTGTGCCGCGCCGCTTGGTGCTGCCGCCGCGCTTCCAATTACTTAGCCGCAGCCCCTCAGGTTTCTCGCTGATTTGCAACGCTCATGACTTCATTACCAACCGTGATGAGATTGTCGAGATGATGCAAGCCTCGCCGCGCTCAGTGTCAATATCTGAAGACGACGTCGAAGACATTATTGACTAGCAATGCCCCAAAATTTACTTAAAACGAGGCCAAACGGGTCAGAGGATCAGCCTTTAAATGCTATTTAATTCTTATACATTCATTTTTCTGTTTGTGCCCCTGACACTTTTGCTGACAGGACTCGCAAGGCGCTTTGCAGGCGTGCGCGGTGCCTCGGCAATTTTGGTCGCCGCGTCGCTATTTTTCTATGCCTATCATGATATCAAGCTTTTAGCGCTTATCGGCGGCTCTATTGTTATCAACTACTTGCTGACCGGATTGATTTCCTCGGCAGAAGACCGCAAACGTTATTGGCTGACTGTGCTGGGAGTCGGCCTAAATCTCGCCTTGCTTGGCTATTTCAAATATACCAACTTCTTTTTGGAAAATGTTTCAGCTATTAGCGGCGCGGAATTTGATTTTAAACGCATCGCCCTTCCAATTGGCATTTCCTTTTATACCTTCCAGCAAGTTGCCTATAATACCGATACTTATAGCCGTAAAATCAAAGAACGAGACTTCCTCTCTTACGCGCTATTTGTCGCTTTTTTCCCGCAGCTCATCGCGGGCCCAATTGTTCATCACGGCCAGATTATTAAACAATTTGCCTCCGATACCTTTGGGCGTATCCGTTGGGAAAACATTTTAATCGGGGTGAGTATTTTTGGTCTGGGCTTATTTTCAAAAAAAATCCTCGCCGATAGTTTTGCCGGTTATGCTGCGCCGGTCTTTTCCTCCGTAAGCGACCCAGAGACCGTCATGAGTTTTGTTACGGCGTGGAAGGGGTCACTCTCTTATACCTTCCAAATCTATTTCGACTTTGCGGGCTATTCAACCATGGCTGTCGGGCTTGGACGAATGTTTGGCGTAAAACTTCCCGTCAACTTTTTCTCACCGTATAAATCAACCAATATCATCGAGTTTTGGCGGCGTTGGCACATTACGCTCTCAACTTTCCTGCGCGATTATCTTTATATCGCTATGGGCGGCAACCGCAAAGGCAAGGCGCGGCGATGGTTTAACCTCATGGCGACCATGGTTTTAGGCGGTCTCTGGCACGGGGCGAATTGGAATTTTGTCATTTGGGGCACATTGCATGGAGCCTATCTCGTTATCAATCACGCCTTTAATATGTTTGTAAAAAAAGTGGCAGTCCTTGCCGCCTTACAAAAAACTATAGGGTGGAAAATTATTAGCTGGTTTATCACCTTTATCGCTGTCGTCGTTGCTTGGGTATTCTTCAAGATTGGTACCGATATGCTCTCCGGAACAGGTAGATCATTAATGGACGGAACGTCTACGATGCTCTCGGCCATGTTTGGCGGGGATGGTTTTGCGACATTTGGCGCAGATATTGCGGCGCTTGATCTGAAGTTCTGGCTCTTCCTGTTAGCAGGGTTCGCGATTGCGCTCGGTATGCCGAATATGGCGCAAATCTTTGGTGATGTCCGCGCAACTTATGAAAAGCACGGCCCTGCAAAAGCCTTTGGTTTGATTACAGTCAGCTATAAACCAAACTTAATCTGGACGGCCGTAATGGCCATTATTGCAGCAGTTGCGGTGTTTTATCTGTCGCCGACCACTGAATTCTTGTATTGGGCATTCTAATGACTGAAGACACTGTTGATAACACCGTAAGCTATACCAAGTCGCCTGGCTTGAAGATGATTGCGTTTTTTTGCGTCTTCATGGTTTTTGGCGTTGGTACGATTCTTAAATTCGATACCTATTTTACAGACTTCTGGAGAATACGTAACTGCGATCCGACGCCATATACGGAAGGTGATTTCATGTGGGGGTGCCAAGGCATCACAGTCAGCCGGTATGACTCAGGGTCTATTTTTCTAGGTGTCCAAAAAGATGCCATTAAAAATGCTGAGAATGCCGATGTCGTTATTTTCGGAAATAGCCGTACCAAGAGGTCATTTTCGACGAATGGGATTGATGATTATTTCAAAAGTAAAGGACTGACTTACGTGGTTTTGGCCGCAGAAGGCGCTGGATATAAATCAGCTCTCATAACGATGGAGCGGTTCGACCTGAAACCAAAAATTATTATGGCGAATTACGAGATTTTTTATACAGATTTAATCTCTCCGAATTTCCGCGAGCTTGTTGATTTCCCAGAAAAGTATAAAACTCGGTTTACTTTTTTTTACAACGCGCAGCGCGTGCAAAAATTTGCCTGCCAGTCAAATATTAAGTGGTTAAAAGACTTTTACTGCAGCGGGAAAGTAGGGGGCCGGTGGCGCTCTGCCAGAACGGCGAGCATGAAATGGAACCTCGTTGCACCTGAGGAAGATCAAGTCTTAATTACACCAAACCCTGACTATAGAATTCGGGCGGCCGGACAAATGGTAACGCGGGCGCGGGAGTTTTTAGAAGTTAAAGGCTATGAAGATGCCTGTCCTATAATGTACCTAGTTAATTCCCCTAACACAGGAACTAGCGCCTTTGAAATTGGTAAAGAAGAATTAGGTATACAGTTCGTATATAAAGACGTTCCTGGTTTATACTCGTATGACAAAAGTCACTTGGATCGCCCAAATTCAGAAAAATGGGCGAAGGAATTTGTAAAAGCCCTAGACCCTGCAATCGATACCTGTCTGTCAGGCGGAGGCCGTTATACGCCTAAAGTAGAAATACCTTTCGATATAAATACAGCTGATGTTGCAGGTGTATCAGATTTTGAAACTTGGTTGCTAAGAGACGGCGTAACCGTCAGCGACTCAGTGTCTGAAGCACCTGATGGAACATTGACGGCGGACACATTTACCATAGAAAAAGCGGGTGTGCCGATCCAGAAGATCTACCGTGAAACTGCTATTAAAGCAGGAACAACGGTGACATTTGGGGGGTGGTTTTGGAGTGAAGACGAGATGGATATTCAGCTTCGCCTGATAAAATCCTGCACACGCGATACACCTATGGAAACTTTTGCAACAAATTATAATTTGTCTAACAAACCGAAACGCATGACAGTCTCTTATACTTTTAAAGAAGATCACGGATGTGCACTCATCCGCATGGTTGGCCTCCAGCCGGGCACATCGTTTAATGCTTGGCAAGCGCGGGCGGATTATCAAATGCCAACGGACGAAACACTGCAGACTGAAGAAGACGTTGAGACGGAAGAGTAGTAAAACCGCTTTTTCTAACTGACGGCCTGATAAGACTACGATAACATGATGATGTGATTATCTTTGATTACATTTATTACTTGATACTTGATGTCGTGTTTGAACTGCGCAAGCGCATGCCGCTTTACGCAAATGATCATGCGCGTATCAGTTCGGCCTATGCCTTTGCGCTGCTAAAGCTTTTCCAATCCCGCAAGATTTCTCTCGCTCGTAAAAGCCGTTTATTCGAACTTTATTCAAGGCGTTTTTCTATGCCAATCTCTGTTAGGCGCATGGCGCAAACACTCTATTGCGACCCCCGGCGCGTAGAAATTTTGCAATATCTCTCTGAAAACGAAATTGACTTATCCGCTGAGCGCATGAGAAATCGGGTTCTTCATGCCTTAGGACGCATGCCGAAATACGCCCTTCAATCATCTAAAACGCTAAAAGATAAGTTGACCCGTCCCGCTCTGCCCGAGTTTTCGACGCGCTATACTCAGCTTGTCTATCATAAAGGAAAAAGCCGGGTTGATAGGTTTTCAATATCTGAAGCCCAGAGTCCTAAAAAAGTGACTAATAAGGGCGCAGCAATTTTGTGCCTGCCATTGGGACGGTTAGTCAAAGCAGATTTGGAAGTCTTCAAAGGTTATGACGAAATAATTGTTATGCCTCAAATGCCGTGTGATAATGCCGTCATCACGGCTGGGTTAAAATCAGTCTTGGGCCCGCGTGTAAATGTACGTTTTTATGATCCTAAAGATCATCATGCAGCTCCTTATTCGCGAGGGGACGCCTTTATCTCCAAAGCCTGCGATGACTTGGGACAACAATTCATGGCGGCAGCGTTAGCCTCCCCATCCATAAGACGATTTATACCAACAATTCTGGATGAAGACCTCGCCCTAGATATTTCTGATATTATTTACCGCCCTATTCAGCGGTTTTATGCCGCCCTGCGCTCTGTTGAAACCCAAGGGTCAAATGTTCCTGTCTATTTTAGCGGACCCTCCAATGCGCTTCCGCGTACACTTGCTCTCATGGGTCGAAACCCCGTCTATATTTTGGGGCAAGGCTCAGGCGTTGTCAGTGATGAAGACTCTCAAGATGAGTGGTTGTTGGAACCTTCCGTTAAGGAAATGACGTCGGGCCTAAATATCTTTATTAAGGCTATTAAAAAACGTCTAATTGCAGCACTTCCCTCAATTCCGTCCGATGGCAAAAACCATATCTATATCGCTACAAATACGCGGTCCAAAAGTTATGAGCTCGCGCATAATGTAATTTCTAATAAGCTGACTGATATCGCCCCTGTTACGACCTTTGATTTCGCCGCGCCCAAAGGCATCAGAAACTTGTCTAAAGCCAGCCTTACGCCTTGCCTTTATAACGCCTTGCATAGTTCGGATAGTGGGGAGCGCGCGCTGCTCTCGCATTTTGTTCAAGCTGGGAGCCGCATGACTTTGGACGGTCAATCCATCGGGGCTTTCCCGGCAAGTGAAATGAAAGAAGTTGTCAGTATAGCGCTGGAGCAGAATATCGGCGCGTTGATCGGTAACGTTATTCTTTACCGCCTCATGGTACAAAAACTAGACGGCGTGAAAAATGCGCAGCTCCTTTTGCTACCGGGCCGGCACGGCAATATACGCTGTCTCGCGCGTGCCTTTGAAACGGCAAACCTTCCGAGCTTGGATGTACAGGTATTATTCGTTTCAGAGATGTCGCGATATAAGCCGCCAATGGCTTTGCGAAGCGCCGTCATTGATAGTTTTGCCAGAGACCGTTATGTGAACGAGTGGGATCAAAATCCAGAGAATGTGCACACGATTGGCGCAATTAATTTGGACGAAGATATTAAAATGGCTCGTAGTTTTGACCGAAAGGTCACTCGCAAAGCCCTATTAGGCTCACCCCAATCCAGAACCCTTACCTTTGCGGCGCAACCCCTGCCTGATACCGAAATTCAAGCCGCTGTTGAAACCATTGCGAAAGCTTTGAAGCCTCACAAAAAGCTACACCTCTGTGTTAAGCTGCATCCGTCTCAATCCGAAGCTTTGCTCGGACATATCAGCGAATATCTAATGGAAGAATTTGGCGATAAGTCGCGTTTCACCGTCCTACGAAATGTTCGGTTTGCGAAAGTGATGTCAGTCACAGATATCTTGGTCAGCTATTTTTCCAATGTTTGCCTCATGGCACCCGCTTTTAATGTGCCAGTAATAACATTGCCTAGCTCAGCCCCCATGCCGTCTCTTACCTTATCTGATATGGGACTGGCCGTATCTGCGGACACACTCGATGATTTTGAGATACAATTAAAACAGGTCTTGTCTCAGGTAAAATCCAGAGATGAGCACTTACCCCCTCATCCCTATTTAAAAAGAAATCCGCATATGACAAAGCCTGAATCGCTAAAACGCTTGGCTAAATTAGTTAAAAACAGTTTTTATTAGGCAGGCCTGGCAGGATTTCCGTAAGCTGTCACGTCGTTTGCAATATTCGACACAACAACGGATCCAGCTCCAACTGTGACGCCCGCGCCTACACTGACAGATTGGCGAATCGTGCTCCCCACCCCAATCAGACTATGCGCGCCGACTTTGACATTACCTGAGCAAGTTACGCCCGGAGCAATATGCGTATGATCGCCAATATCGCAATCATGATCCAGGATTGCACCTGTATTGATAATGCAGTTCTTCCCTACAATTGTATCTGTATTTAGAATAGCACCAGCCATTACGACACTTCCTGTTCCAATTTTTACGCCGGCAGATAATATCGCCATGGGATGAATAGCGATTGCAGATGGCAGGCCGAGCTTTAGCATATCCTCAAACAGCTTTGCGCGAATGGACGCGCCGCCCTTAATGCTGCCTAATCCGATGATGAAACTATTAATCGTTCCCGCAGCCATGAGTTTTGGGATATCTTTATCCTCACCCAAAAGCGGAAGAGGCAGCTCACCTGTCACGCCGCTGTCGATAAAACCGGCTACCTCACGATTGGCTGCTTGCAACACGGAGGCGACAACGCGGCCATGACCGCCAGCACCAATAATAGCGACACCGCTCATGAACTCACCCTATGAAACGCTTTACGCGGCCCCTGACCACTTTGCAGGAAGTCAGCGACAGCACTGGCAATTTTATCAGACGCTTGCCCATCACCATAAACATTGTCCCGCGTCTCACAGACGGCTTTAAATGCGGGCGTTTGCGCCTTGGCAATGGCAGTTTTTAAGTCATTAATCGTGCCTTGCGCGGTGATAACATTGGGGGAGACTTCTCGCCCCTTCTGGCGATCGCCAATATTTATTACGGGCAAGCCAAAGCTCGCGGCCTCTAATATGCCGCTAGAGCTATTACCTATCATCATCGCTGCGTGTTCCATGGCGGAGTAATACCCCTTTGCGCCCATATGGCCAATCAAGATTTGCCCCTTGGTCTCAGCGACGAATCTTTCAATATTGGCATTGAGCGCCCGTCCTGCCGTATCGGCATTCGCCGCCGTGAATACACAGCTCAATCCTGTCTCTCGGATAACATCAAACAGCGCCTGTATCTCCGTATCAGTCGCGGCTAAATCAAGCGTAACAGGATGATAGGTGATTAGCGCAAAATCCCCGCTGGCCGGCAAGCCAAATTGGGCCGCCAGTTCTGCACGCGAAAGCCGCGGCACGGCAGCAATATTATCTAGAGCCGGAGCGCCGCTGACAATCACGCGCTCAGGCGCTTCACCCATTTGATAAATACGCGACGCCGCCAACTCTGTCGCGCAGCAATGCAGATGCGAGAGTTTCGTCAGCATATGGCGCAATACATTATCCATCGCGCCTTCTGTTTCCTCGCCGCCATGGAGATGACAAATAGGAAGGCCTTGCGGGACTGCCGCCAAGGCCGCCGCCGCCATTTCAAAGCGGTCGCCTAAAACCATGAGCATGTCTGCGTCGATTTCGTCTAAAGCCTGTGCCATGCCTTGTGTCGCCGCGCCCATGCTTACGCCAATATCCTTAGCCGTATCGCCAGCAGACAAACATGCAAAACTCGCCGCAATAGGCCATCCGCTTTTTTCAACCTCAGTGAAAGTATAGCCAAAATCCTCAGACATATGCATGCCAGTGACAATTAATGATGGCGTTATATCAGGATGAGCATCGAGTGCGCGCAGCACGGATTGATAAATTGAAAAATCAGCCCGGCTTGTAGTCAACACGACAACCTTCCAAGGCGTATTTCGCTCCGTTGTCATTAGCCTAAATCATCCATGCCAATGACACTGTCTGCCGCGATATCAGCTTTTGCTTTGCGTCCAACAACGAGCGGTATCAAACGCGGGGCTAGGCCCGTTCCGGGGCGTTTACAAATAAGATGCTTATCTTCAATAACTGTGCCCGCCGGAATATCACAAGCTGAAACGATAGAGCGCCGCGCGACTTTTGCTGTATCAAATTCAGATGGCTGCGGGCGTTTTACCCCGTCCCCTAACGCCGCCTCAACATCGCGGAGCTTGCGGATAAGCTCGGCAAATTCAGCGGGCTCTAAAGAAGCCTTATGGTCAGGGCCCGGCATATTGGCATCGAGTGTATAATGCTTTTCCAAAATCTTGGCCCCACGCGCAATCGATGCCAGCGCTATAGCATCACCAAGCGTATGGTCAGACCATCCCACAGGCACATTAAAGGCGGCAGATAAAGTATCCATGGCGCGTAAATTGGCTTCTTCAGGAGCGGCAGGATAGTTGCTGACACAATGCAATATGGCGAGGGGCGGATTGCCGTTATCGCGTATGGTCGTTACCGCTTCTTCGGTTTCGGCCATATTGGCCATGCCCGTCGAAATAATCATGGGTTTCCCCTTGCCAGCCATATGCGCCAAAAGCGGAAGGTTTGTCAGATCACCTGAAGAGACTTTATAGCCTTCAACACCCACCTCTTCGAGCAGGTCGGCGGCCTCTTCATCAAAGGGCGTGGAGAGAAAGACCATGCCTACTTTTTTACAATATTTTTGGCATTCTTGTAGATCCGATTTAGAAAGCTCCAAACGCTTTAACATCTCTATCTGGCTACCAGCCTCGCCATCATTCTTCTTTTGATATTCGGCCTTTTCTGCCGTGCGTGTGGCCAATTTTTCGGCCGAAAAAGTTTGGAATTTGACCGCATCGGCTCCGGATTCAACGGCAACGTCGATCATTTTTTTCGCTAAGTCCAAAGAACCGTTATGATTGACACCAATTTCGCCAATCACAATGCAGCCCTTTTGGCCATTGAACCAATTTGCGAAAGCGTTTGTCATATTATTCAAGACCTTAGCAGAGTATAAAAACTGTGCGGCCCTCATGAACATTCGAGTTGATTTTTGCAAGTCTATATGTGACATGGCGAGCATTGGGGCGGCGCACAAACGGAACTGAATATGATTATTGAGACCAAAGATATTGAGGTCGAAGCTACCACGCCATTGCGTAAGGCGTTGGAAATGCTGGAAGCATCGCCAATAAAGATTATTTTGGTTTTGGATAGTGACCGCACATTGGTCGGAACCGTCACTGATGGTGACTTTCGCCGCGCAATCCTACGCGGTGATGACATGGACGATTATGTTTTAGATATTGCGAACCGCGAGCCCGTCACGGTTCATGATGACTTAAATGCCGGAACGCTCAAATCTCTTATTCGGGAACGCAATGTACGTTATATTCCGATTGTAGATAATCAAAACCGGCTGACAGGTGTCTATGACGGTTCTGTCACGCCTAAAAGCTCTGATCTTAAAGTCCCGATTGTTCTAATGGCCGGGGGACTAGGCCGCCGCCTTATGCCTTTAACGGCAGATTGTCCGAAGCCTTTATTACCGCTCGCCGATAAGCCTATATTGGAGCATATTATCGAAAGATTCCGCGACCAAGGTTACACACGGTTTTACATATCCATAAATTACCTTGGCCATATGATTGAGGACTACTTTGGGACAGGCAAAAATTGGGGCGTAGAGATTTCTTATCTTCGCGAAAGTATGCGCCTGGGGACAGGTGGTGCGCTCGACCTTTTACCCAATAACATGCAATTCCCGTTCTTAGTGATGAATGGCGATCTTATCACTGAAATGGATTTCGACGACGTTGTACGTAATCATATGGAAACCGGGGCCGCTGCAACTATGTGCGTCAGAGAATATATGACGGCTGTACCTTTCGGGGTCGTAAAGTTCCACGGCAATACCTATCTGGATGTTGAAGAAAAGCCGACCTATACCCATCACATCAACGCTGGCATTTATTGCCTCTCCAAAGACGCTTTAGAGAACATCCCTAGCGGTGAATTTTACGATATGCCGACTTTGTTCGAAGACCTTACAGAGAAACAACATCCTTGTGGTGTCCATGTTATGCGCGACAGTTGGATTGATATTGGTAACCCGCGTGAATATGAATCAGCTCAAAGCCGCTTTCGCGCCAAAGCCAAAGCTGAACTAAAGGTCGCAGAGTAAGACATGTTACCTCCTCTTTCTAAAACGGCCACAGGTCGCGACAGCTCTATGTTTGCCGGCGATCTTCGAGATGTTGAAAAAGCCATTCGCGACGCCGTTCAGGGCGCGCGTATTTTAGCTATAGGGGCGGCAGGGTCTATCGGCTCAAATACAGTTCATACCCTTGTGAAATATGCGCCCAAAGCGCTGCATGTCGTCGATCAAAATGAAAATGCTTTGGCTGAGCTTGTGCGCGAATTGCGGTCTTCCCCTGAGGGGCTGAATGTCGAAGATTTTCGTACACTGCCTTTGGATTACGGCTCAGCCGCAACAAAGCTTTTGATGACTGCAGACGGGCCTTATGACCGTATCTTGAACTTTGCCGCAATCAAACATGTCCGCTCTGAAAAAGACCCGTTTTCTATATTGCAGATGCTCGACACCAATATTGTTAAGCAAGCGCGCCTGCGCCGCTGGATTGCTGAGACTTCCTCTAATGCAGATTACTTTTCTGTATCAACAGATAAAGCCGCCAACCCCGTGTCATTTATGGGCGCAACCAAGCGCATTATGGAGCACGTGCTCTTTGATGGCGCGCGTGAAGCGGGCATGACGGGTAAGATTACAACGGCACGTTTTGCCAATGTGGCTTATTCCAATGGCTCTCTTTTGCAGAGTTTTGAAAATCGACTGGCCAGAGGCGAACCCCTCGCCTCTCCGCTGAATATTGACCGCTACTTCGTTAGCCTTCAGGAAAGCGGACATATCTGTACTTTGGCGTCCATCATCCCTCCACATGCGCATATCGCCATTCCGCGCCTCGACCCGAAAGAACATCTGGTGCCGCTACAGCAAGTCGCTGAAGCCTTCCTCGCCCATCACGATTTAAAACCTGAGTTTTTCGAAGACGAACGCGCAGCTTGTACCTCTGTTGAATCCTGTAAAGCCAAGGGTAAATATCCTTTGCTCCTTACCCCGGCCAATACAGCAGGCGAGAAGCCTTATGAAGAATTTGTTGGCAAGCGCGAGACGACGGCGGAAATTGGACTGCCAAATATGCTCGCCGTGCCTTATGCAGGCGTTCAGCAAGGCTCCATGAGCGAAGTACTGGCGCGTCTTGATAAAGTCGTGGCGGGCGAAGACGAAGCCTCAGGGTCCAAAGACGCGATTAAAGAAATTATCGGCTCAATTGAACCTGACTTTATGGATAGCCATATTGAGAGTAAACTGAACCTCGATCAGCGCGTATAGGCTTACTACACTATGTCAGACGAATTCATTCCGCTCGCCATACCGAACATCACCGAGGCTGAGGGCGCAAATCTGCAGAAATGTATCGAGACCACCTTCGTTTCAACCGTGGGCGAATTTGTTATTGAATTTGAAGAACGCGTGGCCAAGCTTTCCGGTACCTATTTTGAGCCTGACAGCAACCTAGGCTCTTGCGGCGGTATCGCCATGGGCGCAGGCACAATGGCGCTTCACATGGCGCTGCATGGCTCTGATATAGGGCAAGGCGACCTAGTCATCTGTCCCAGCTTTACCTTTATCGCCTCTGCCAATTCCATACGCCACACCAATGCACGGCCGTGGCTGTTTGATGTGAGCCCTGAGAGCTGGACGATTGATACGAAGCAGGTCGCGGAGGCGCTGAAAACCAAAACACATCGCGATGCAGATGGTGTGTTACGTCATAGCGAAACTGGAGACCGTGTCGCCGCGATTATGCCTGTTTATACACTCGGCACACCCGCCGATATGGAAGAAATTATCGCGCTGTCTAAAGAATATGATTTGCCGATTATTGCCGATGCAGCCGCGGCGATTGGCGTAGATTATAAAGGCAAACCCATTGGCGATATGGCCGATTTCACCTGCTATAGCTTTAACGGCAATAAAACCATTACAAGCGGCGGCGGCGGTATGGTCGTCGGGAGCAACCGCGAAATTATGAACCGCATCAAACATGTTTCAACTACCGCACGTGTTTGGCCCAATTATGACCATGACGAAGTTGGCTATAATTACCGCATGACAAATATCGAGGCCGCTGTAGGCTGCGCGCAGCTGGACCGATTGGAGGATTTCGTCAAAGCTAAGCAGGCTATTCGCCGAACCTATGATGAAGAATTTAAAACCGTAAAAGGCATTTCGCCTTTCCCCTATCCCGCGGATCGAGGCTCAACTTGTTGGTTTTCTGGCTTTGTTGTCGATGATGAAAGCCTGCCGCAACCTGAAGAGATTTGCGCGAAACTCGGCGAGCAGCGCATTCAAGCCCGCATTTTTTGGAAGCCCGTCCATCTGCAAGTGCCCTATGCCGACACCCCTATGGAAGAGTGTTCTTACAGCGAAGACGTTTATAAGCGCATTGTCACCCTGCCCTGCTCAACCCAGCTCTCGCCGGAACAACAATCGCGTGTTGTCCACGCCGTCAAAGAGATTTTAGGCGCATGAAAGTAGCGGCCTTCATCCTCGCCCGCGCTGGCAGTAAAGGCTTGCCCGGCAAAAATATTATCGATTTTATGGGTAAACCGCTCATAGCATGGAGCATTGATGCGGCACGAGGCTGTGACCATATCACCGATATTATCGTCTCAACAGACGGCGAAAAAATTGCGCAGGCAGCCCGAGACCATGGCTGTACCGTAATGATGCGCGGCGAGGCCCTCTCCAATGATACAGCTTTGCCTAAAGACGCCATTCGCTATCATCTCTCGCAGATGGAGGTTCAGCCTGACATTACGGTGCTCCTACAACCCACATCACCCTTGCGGATATCGGATGACATTACGAAATGCCTGACCCCGCTGATAAGCGGCGGTTACGACTCAGCCGCGACCTTTATGAAAGCGCCTAAAAGTCCGTATCATGCTTGGACAGAGGACAGCGATACGCCTTCGCCTTTTGTCAAAGGGTTTAATCCGTGGCAACCCCGCCAAGCCCTGCCGCCCACCTATTGCCTAAACGGGGCCTGTTATGCCGTAAAAACGGATATATTCCTTAAGGATGACACCCACAGTTTCCTGCCTGGCAAAGCCAAAATGGTACTCATGCCTGATGAGCGGTCTGTAGACATCGACACCAAATTAGACTTAGATGTTGCTGCGGCCATTTATAAGGCCACGCAAACCTAAGGCTGACTGTGGACACCATACCTAAAATTACAGTTATCACCCGCACCAAAGACCGGCCGCGCTTGCTCGCCCGTGTCGCTAAGGGTCTTGAGCTGCAGAGCTTCCATGATTTTGAATGGTTAATCGTCAATGATGGCGGCATCGCGCCAAAAATAGAATCAGTTTTAAAACCGCGCATTATCAACCTACCTGAAAATCTTGGCCGAGCGGGCGCCGCGGATTCAGGCCTGCGTGAAGCCAAAGGTGACTATATCCTCTTCCATGACGATGATGACAGCTTAAATGAGCGTGCCCTTGAAAAGCTCTGTGAGGCGCTTGATGATGCCTCGGACTGCGTTGGCGCAATATGCGGCTATGAGATTATTCATGAGGAGACAGCGAAGGGTGACTTCCAACCCACGGGCACGCGCGAGACCCATATTCCGGCGCTTCCCCCGGCCCTAAACGACTTGGCCTTTGCCAATACGCTGCTTACGATATCAACGCTGTTTCGGCGTGAAGCCGCCCTTAAGGCGGGCGGGATGACTTTGAGTCTGGAGGCGCTTGAAGATTGGGATTTGTGGCTCCGTCTCATGCTTGAAGGTGATTTCGTTTTGGTGAAAGAGGCGCTAGCTTATCAACATCTACGCAAGACCACTGACGACGCCTATAGCCAGACATCCAAAACTGAGCATGAGGAAGCCTATATCCGCCTGCTCAATCATCACCTGCGCGAGGATATAAAATCAGGCAAGCAAGGGATTGGCCATCTTATGAATGTCCAAAACCGCCAAACCATAGAAGAGCTCTCAGCCATGACAGGCTCATTGCGCAAACTAAAACG
>JAOIVW010000018.1 GCA_028224375.1 Hellea sp. | reverse complement strand
TTTATGCCCGGGCTTGTCCCGGGCTTTTTTTGCTCTGTTTTTATATTAGCGAATAATACTCCTCCTAAAAATATCATATTGAGGCCCTAATCTGGCCTCACTTGCCTCCAACAAGGTTTTAGAGGGGTTATGAGAAAAAGAAAAATTATAAGCGTTGGCCTCGGGGTCTTTGTTGCGGGTGTTTATTTCGCCAATGCGTCATGGCTCGCGGGAGTAGCACAAGGCGAAATGAGCGTGCTGGCCCATCGCGGCGTCCATCAGACTTATCACCGAAAAGATATCACAAACACAACCTGCACGGCAGAACGTATTGACCCGCCGAGCCATGACTTCATTGAAAACACCATCTCCTCCATGCAAGCGGCTATTGAAGCTGGGGCAGATATCATTGAGCTGGATATCAAGCTGACAACAGATGGGGAAATCGTCGTATTCCATGACGCTACATTAGAGTGCCGCACGAATGGGAGTGGTAAGACGCATCACCATAGCCTGTCAGAGCTCAAAGCCTTGGATATTGGCTATGGCTATACGGCGGATGGCGGGACCACCTATCCGTTTCGAGGAAAATTTGTTGGCGTTATGCCGACATTGGACGAGGTGCTGGCAACATTCCCGGACACAGAGTTCATGGTCAATCTTAAGCATGGTAAGCGTTCAGAAGGTGAAACCTATCGGGATTATCTTAAAAACTATGACGCCTCTCGCCTTGGTTTGGTTGGGTCGAATAGAGCCGTGGCACCAATCAAAGCCGCTTATCCTGATATGATCATTCAGACGCGGCAAAATGTAAAAAGCTGTTTGAAAAAATATATGCTGACGGGATGGTATGGTGGCATGCCTGAAGCTTGCGCCAACACATATGTCCCCGTGCCTTCTAATTTGCGGCACTTTGTTTGGGGCTGGCCGCATCGGTTTGAGAAACGCCTTCAGGCTGTCGGGAGCCGCTCTATGCTTTTGGGGCCTTATGATGGCAGCGGAAGCGTAGGTCTTGACGAGGAAAAGCAGCTTGGCGTCATCCCCAAGAATTACAAAGGTGTCGTATTTACAAATAAAATAGAGGTTGTCGGCCCCTTAATCGCACCGAATTAACCCTTTGCTAACCACGTCTCCTCCAAACTCAGCCTATGCGTTACGGGGATAACGCACTTGCAGTCCTTGTGGCGCTGTTACGACACAACAGCACAAGGATATTTATGCGCTGCACATATGGGAACCACGCTTTCAGGCCGCCCAGCCGGAATACTCAATCAATGAGGGGGAGGGTGCTGACCAAGCTACGATTAATGTGCACCAAGTCCGAACGTAAAGTTAAGCGATATTACCTGGCTTAGCGCTCTCACAAATTCCCCCTCCGTCGCTGCGCGACACCTCCCCCACTGTGTGGGGTGAGGACAGAATTTGTAATTAAGCTGGCTTTATCAATCGCAGAAAGCGCTCTTGCAGGGCCGGGTTTGTTTTAAACTCACCGGTGAACTGTGTCGTGATTGTAGAGACATTGGGATGATGGACGCCGCGCGTGCTCATACATTGGTGAACGGCATCAATCATCACCGCAGAGCCGCGGGGCTTCAGCGCGTCGTCAATAGCCTCCGCAATTTGCGCAGTCATAGTTTCCTGGGTCTGCAGGCGTTTGGCAAAAATCTCGACGACCTTGACGAGTTTTGAAATGCCGACAACTTTATCAGTCGGCAGATAAGCGACATAGGCTGTGCCGAGAAACGGCGCCATGTGATGCTCGCAATGGCTCTCCACATCAATCTCGCGCAGAATAACCATATCATCATAGCCTGATACATCTTCAAAGACGCGGGACAGCTCTTCGGCCGGGTCCATATCATAACCGCGATACCACTCATTATAGGCATTCACCACGCGCTTAGGCGTATCTTTCAGCCCTTCGCGGTCAGGATTATCACCCGCCCAAGCAATCAGCGTGCGCACAGCTTCCATCGCCTCTTCTTTAGAAGGACGAGGGGCGTTGGCCACGGCTTTAAGAACGGGCTTTTTAGGTGTTTCGGTACTCATGAAGGGGCGTATAGCGTATTAGTGACGTCAATTGCCAGTGACAAAAGCGCATAGGGCGAAACGTAAAAAATTTAAAGCTTGTCTTTCCGTCTCACGACTTTGTCGTGGCGGAACCCATGCCTAGATATTGTGACAATCTGAACATTGTATTTGGGCGAGATGACAAGGCATGGGTTCCGCCATTTTTGGCTAGCCAAAAAATGAAGCGGAATGACGGTTTAGCCGCAATCCAACGGTTCACTTGTCAGGCCAAATCGGTTGATTTCCTCTACGCTCATATAATGGATGTCTTCGGGTTCGGCGGCGGCGCGTGTGAAGGCATAAAAGGCCGGATCAATCCCCATATCGCTGAGGAATTTTTCGTGGTATTTTTGGCTGCGGTCATAGCCGATATCTTTGGGCGAAATGCGGATGTGATCCATTGCGCCCGAAATTGACCAACTATGCACGCCAATCAGCGCCCCGCACTCCATAGTCCGCCGTTTGCCAGCGAGAAACAAATCCACAGCGCCAGACGCAATCATGCTGTTTTTCTCAAGATGCGTGTCCAGCTGGTTCTTACGAATATTGCGGGCGATTAAAACATTACGCGTGCTGTCGCGCGTGCCGGACATGCGCTTCAAAACCAGCGTATCGACCTGAGGGTTTTCTTTCACCAGCTTTTTAATAATACCCACCGAACGGTCATCAGTATAGCCATAGCCATAAGCGCGGGTATCTTTGACCTTAAATTCCAGCAGGCCCAGATCAGGTTGCATGGCTTGGTGAATAGCGAAGGCCGCGCCAATAGCGAGCAAAACACCCGTGATGATTTGTTGCGTTTTCATACTAATTCATTAGATGGGGATACTATGACTGAAAAGCCACAATTGACGCTGTATAATTCTCTCACGCGCCAGAAAGAGGTCTTCACCCCGCAAGACCCTAAGCGCGTGACGATGTATAATTGCGGCCCCACCGTTTATAGCTATGCCCATATCGGTAATGCCCGCGCCGCGGTGGTCGCCGATGTTCTATTTCGGGTACTGATGCACATTTATGACCCCGAACAATTAGAGGCTTTGTCTAAGGGTGAGCCATATCCTGCGGAAAAGGCCAAAGTCGTATACGCCCGCAATATTACGGATGTAGATGACAAAATTATCGAAAGCGCCAAAAAGCAAGGTGTGGATATTTCTGTTATTACCGAAAAGTACGCAAAGATCTATAATGATGACCTCGCGGCTATCGGGTGCTTGATGCCCACAGTTCAGCCCAAAGCGACTGAGAGCATTGGGGAAATGCAGGATATTATTGTCGAACTGATGGATAAAAATATCGCTTATTTTTCCGAAGGGCATATTTTGTTTGATGTGACGCGTATGGATGATTACGCAAAAGAGAAAAACCTTAATACGCGATATGGAAAACTTTCAGGGCGCAAGCTTGAAGATAATCTCGCAGGTGCGCGTGTCGAAGTGGCTAGTTATAAGCGCAATGCAGGTGACTTTGTTTTGTGGAAGCCCGCCAAAGACGGCGAACCCGGATGGGATTTTAAAAATTATGGTCGGGGTCGTCCGGGCTGGCATATTGAATGTTCGGCAATGATTAGAGATGTGCTTGGCGAGACAATTGATATTCACTGCGGTGGAATAGATTTAAAATTCCCACACCACGAAAATGAAATCGCCCAAAGCCATTGCGCTAATGACAAACCCTTAGCTAATTTCTGGGTGCATAATGAATTTCTCAATATGGGCAGCGAGAAGATGTCCAAGAGCTTGGGAAATGTGAAATTAATTCACGACTTGCTCAAAGATTGGGACGGGGAAGTTATTCGTTTAGCGCTACTCAAAGCGCATTATCGGAATGAGTTAATTTGGACTGAGGATTTGCTCAAGGAGAGTAAGGCTCAGTTGGATGGTTGGTATCGTCTAATTTTTGAGTATGGAATGCCATTTGCGCTAAGTATGGAAAAAAAGTTTTTTGCGAAAGAAGGTTATTTTGAGAGAGCTATTCGACCATTTTTGAGTGACTTAAATATTCCGAGTGTAATTAGAGACATATCTATCCTTGCTCAAGGTGTGCCAAAAGGACTTGGCACAAATATAGAAAAATCAGGATTGACTACTGAATATATAACTGTGGGTGAATGGGAAAACTTAGGAGGGGTATTATATTGCTTGAACCTCCTAGGCCTCCTCCAAAAAGACCCTGAGGACTGGTTCAAGGGCGGGCTCGACTATGACGCTTTGGTCGGGGAATATGACTCCGTTCGCGCACAAGCCCTTACGGCGAAAGAGGCTGGCGACAAAGCCAAAATGGGCGAAATGTTTAAACGTTCAGACGAAATCCGCGATCAGTTTAAAGCTGAGGGCGTGGTGATTGAATCCAGCGTAGGCGGAAAAAGCTCGTGGCGTAAGGCCTAGCCTCACCAAGCGTCATTCTGTAATGACTACAAAACTGCAAACGTGCCGCAGCTTTCAAATTTTAATAAATATGCTGAACTAAAACGGGCGCGTTGGATAGGCCGTCAGCCCCTAAATTTACGCAGCTAATTATGGCATTTGAGCTAGACACGTCCGGGCAGTCTGTCGATTGATACAGAGACTGGTTTCCCGCTAGGGTGGTGCCGCTTGCAGAAGCGGGCTTTAGGGCGAAATTTAGCTTTTCAACTTTAGAAAATGCGCAAATATTATCTGGTGTCAAATAGGTTCCTGCTGGGCAGGAGACGGGCTTTCTCACGGTAGCCTCGGATACATAAGCTGATACGGATAATGTCGGCCCGCCAGCGTAACTCGAACTCCCTCTGCGCAAAAAGCCGCAATTATTATCTCCGCTCGCAAATGTCCCGTCCGGGCAGGTGGGCTTTGATGAATGGGTAACGGTTTTCACGCCGTTTTTATAAGTCGTTTCCGCTGGAATATATTCTCCAGCAGAGGTTTTATAAACGCCTTCGCCAGTGACATTGGTTTCGGCGAAGCTAACATCGCTTTTTTTAGACGGCCCTCTAAGAAATGAGAACTTCGTAAACTCTGCCATGCTGTATGAAAAATCACCCATCCCGGTCCATATGGAGGAACATCCGGTTAGCGCCAAGGCTGAGGCAGAGAATGATAATAAAATGACTGATTTACGAAACATTGGAGCCCTTGCGCACAAATTTTGGAATTACCTGATTATCTCTCCAGTCTTGAGATTGGGTTAATGCAATCCGCTTACGCCCATTTTAATTATGCATAAAAAAACCTGCGACAGAGCCGCAGGTCTTTAGAATTTATATTTTAAGCGATTTAATTAAAGATGCGCTTATTTAACTTGAAGCTCGGCGCCTAAATACATGCAGCTATTATCCGCATTGAGCGTAAAGCCTTCAGGACATTCTGCCGGTTGGTTGATCACGAAATCTTGCTCCGAATTAACGTCAGTGGCTGGGACGCCTTCTACCGCGAAGTCAAAGGTTTCGATTTCCAGATACGTACAGGTATTATCCGCTGTCAGATATGTGCCTTCAGGGCAAGGGACAGGGCCCGTATCGACAGGCTGCTGAACTTGTGCCGTAAAGTCTTGATCAAGACCAAAGGTTTCAACTTCCAGATAAGAACATGTATTATCGGCGGTCAAATATGTACCTTCAGGACAGGGAACGGGGCCAGTGTCGACGGGCGCAGACACATTTGCAGTGAAGGTGTCGTCAAAATCGAAGGTTTCTGTTTCAAGGGACATGCACGTATTGTCTCCCGTTAGATATGTGCCGTCGGGGCAATCTTCTTGCGAATTACCGATAACTGTAGTGCTGGCATTGTCATAATTGTCATAAGTCACTTCATTATCATATGTGACTTCGGTTGGAACATATTCGCCAACCGCCGTTTTATAAACGCCCTCTTCTGTGACATTAGTCTCTGCAAAACTTACGTCATCCTTATTAGACGAACCTCTTAGAAATGCGAAATTCGTAACTTCTGCCATGCCGTAAGATAAGTTACCCAGGCCGGTCCATATGGAGGAACATCCGGTCAGCGCCAAAGCTGAGGCTGAAAACGATAGTATAATAAGCGATTTACGAAGCATTAGAGCTCTCCCACATAAGATTTTGGAAAGCGTTAGTTATCTTATTATCCTTGAGATACGGTTAATTCGATTCGTTTTAAGTCTTAAAAAATCATTTACGCCTAACTCTTTTGACAGATATTTATGGCGGTGGGCTTCGTTTATTTAATTCTTTTTGAGACATATTAAATCATAAAAATCCCCATAAGTTCATACTTTGTTCACATTAGCGTTCTACTTATGTTCTCATGTCAGAACATATCGTTTATATCCTCTCCGGCGCGCAGCCGGGCCCTATTTTTATCAATTCAACGCCTGATTTGTTGCGCCGTATGACGCAGCATCGCGGCGGAAAAATCAAGCAGTCCCAGTTTCGGATTGACCGCTTGGTGTATGTGGAGCGCTATGACTGCGCCTTCAAAGCCGATGCACGGGTGAGAGCGCTCAAATCTGCCTCGCGAGAATGGCTCGACGCGCTTGTTACGTCACATAATGCAGCTTGGGATGATCTCCTGCCGTCTCGCGCTGCCCGCCTCGCCGCCTGAATTAGGTTTCGCGGGAACCTATTCTATTCTACGGTGTTCTCTTAAGTAGCAATAAAGCTACAATAGAGAGGGTAGAATAATGGCAAATAACTCGGGAGATGGCGGCAAAGGTATTTACTTTATCGTTGGCGCATTGGTCGTCGCAGTGTTGGGTTTAGGATTTATGGTAATGCAGGGGCAAGGTGATAAGCCTGACCTAGCGATTTCAGTGTCTGAAGACGGTATTGAAGTCGACGGAAAATAATTGATTTAAATCTAAAGAAAGCACAAAAAAAGCCCCGCAATTTGCGGGGCTTTTCTTTTGGGATAGTTTTATCCTATGAGTTGGGCTGATAATCGCCTGTCACGTGACATGTCATATTAGGCTGGGCTGTCGTGCCAATCGGACATGCGACTGTTGTCAGTAGCTCTGGACCGGAGCCTACTGTGGGCACAACAATCGCATTGTTCGCCGCTGTGTTGTCAGCTTCAACTGTAACGATCGTCGTTTCCTTGACGCGGTCGCCATCGGCCATCAAAAGCTTTTCACTGTTTACGTTAACAACACCTTCAGTCTGCAAGGCCTTGCCAATCATAGCCTCTTCGGACGATGACAAGACTTGTGTCGAGTCATTAGGGATAGCTGTTACTTGCGTTGTCGTTGCCATAGACGCTTTTGTCATCTTCTTAGCAATTTTCTTATCCATCCAGGCATTTTGCTCGGCTGCTGTCAAAGTTGCCCATTTTGCTTGTTTCTCGGCGCTCATATTGGCCTTAATTTTTGTTTCCCATGTCATGCGGTCAGCGGCTGACAGGTTTGCAACGGCATCATATGAAGCTGCTGTGGGTGTTACGGATGCCTGATTTTTATAGGCTTTGTCGCCGGCAAGTGCAGGGGACGCCGCAAAGGCAAAAAGTGCAGCGGATGCGATAAGTGTGGATTTGATATGTTTCATAATAATCTCCTTAGATTATAAAATAATTATATTACGAGCGTGCGCCAAGCCTAATGCTCTGCTGTCAAAACACTCAACAACACCCCTCACGGGCGTTGGTATGTTAGCGAAGCGTTTACAGACGCATAAAGTTCCAACAAAGACTTTGATTTTTTGTAATGTAGTCTTAAATATCTTTAGAAATTTAGGGGCACTCCATGAAGCTTTATGATTACCTTCCGTCAGGGAATAGCTACAAAGCTCGCCTGCTCATGTCATATTTGGGGGTGCCATATGAATGGGAAAACCTCGACATTATTAAAGGCGAAACACAAACGGATGGATTTAAAGCCAAAAATCCCGTTGGGCAAATCCCGCTTTTAGAACTCGCCGATGGCCGCCATATTGCCGAGAGTAATGCTATCATTTACTTCCTCGCCGGAGGTACGCCTTACTGGCCGAAAAACGCCTTTGACCAAGCCAAGTGTCTGCAATGGATGTTCTTCGAGCAATATAAGCATGAACCCAGCATAGCCGTTGCGCGCTTCATCCATCACTACGCCATGGAGACACGTAAAGGCGAATTGCCTGTGTTGCATAAAAAGGGCTACGGGGTGCTCGATATTATGGAAACGCATCTGGCCGAGAACCTCTGGTTTGTTGGCGGCGGGCGCAGCATTGCTGACATCGCGCTTTACGCCTATACTCATGTCGCAGGCGAAGGTGGTTTTGATTTATCGAATTATCCTAACATCATGGCATGGTGTGACAGGTTCAGTGATCACCCCAAGCATATGCGGATTACAGACGTGCCTAAATAAGCCGAACTTAAGGGGAAGACATTATGCGCTTTTTATACCTATTGATTTTATCAGCCATTATTCTGGCAGGGTGTTCAGCTAAACCTGCCGCCCAGAGTGAACTGGCTCCTGCTCTTGCCGCCACAAGTAAACCTACGCCAAATGTGGGCGAAGGCCGGCTCATCCCTATTACAACGCCCAAAGGTGAGTTCCAGGTTTGGACAAAAAAAGTCGGCGACAACCCAACTATGAAAGTGCTCTTGCTTCATGGCGGACCGGGCAACACGCATGAAATTTATGAAGTGTTTGAAAAGCATTTTCCTGATGCCGGAATAGAGTTTTACTATTATGATCAACTCGGCAGCTATTTTTCCGATCAACCCGACATTCCTGAGCTCTGGCAAACAGCGCGCTTCGTTGAAGAAGTGGAGCAGGTCAGACAAGCCCTCGATCTCGATAAAGATAATTTTTATCTCTTTGGCCAGAGCTGGGGCGGTATTTTGGCCATGGAATATGCGCTTAAATATCAAGACAACCTCAAAGGTCTCATTATTTCAAATATGATGGCCTCTATCCCTGCTTATAATGATTATGCCGCCGAGGTTATGGAGGGCGGCATTGATCCGGTTATTCTTGCTGAAATTAAAGCCTTTGAGGCCGCAGAGGATTATCAAAATCCGCGATATTTTGAACTGCTCATCGAACACCATTATGTTGATCATGTTTTGCGCATGCCTTCGGCAGAATGGCCTGATGCTGTCAATCGTGGATTCGAGCATACAAATCCGCTCGTTTATGTTCTCATGCAAGGGCCATCTGAGTTAGGCGCCAGCGGAGTCTTACTGGATTGGGACCGCACGGCCGATATCCACAAAATTACAGTCCCCACTCTTGTCATTGGGGCGGTGCATGACACAATGGATCCTAAGCATATGGAGTGGATGTCGCAGGAAATTCCCAATGCGCGCTTTGCTCTCATGCCAAATGGCTCGCACTTATCGCAATATGATGACGAGGCGAATTTCTTCCCGGCGGTTATCGATTTCATCAAAGACGTTGATGCAGGGAAAGTACCATAATAACTTTATGAAAGCGTCATCGTAAGAGGTGACCTTTTCGTATATATTGTCGTTATGACCCCGGAACTTCTCGAACGTGACTGGCTGTCTTTGCGCTATTGGCTGCAAAGTTGCGTCTTACCGAGCGCTGTTATCCTATTGGTCATTTTAGGGCTTTTGCGCCTCATCGACTCGGATGCTGTTGGGTTAAATCATAAGGCTGTCATTGTCGGATTTTTTGCTCTTTATTTTATCCTCGTGCGCGGCGGACATATCATCATGATCCGCTCGCTGCATTTTGAATTAAAGCGTAAATATGAAGACGCTTACCGCGAGAAGCTGGCCTATGTCCCTATCGGCCAGATTAAGCGCCGTAACATCGGCTTCACCTTGGCCAAGATAAAGCGCGAGCTTATTGATTTAAAGCTGAGGCCAAAAGACTAGACGAGTCTGACCCCCTGTGTTACCCCGCGCTTATGTTGAATAGCGCTATCATAATACGAATTATCGGCCCGATAGGCTAAAACGCTTATCGGGATAATGACGCCTGACCTTCAACACCCCTTTTCGAGATTAAAATGACAGATGAAAAACGCGATTACCGCGACACGCTTTTCCTTCCCAAGACCGATTTCCCTATGCGGGCTGGCCTGCCCAAGAAAGAGCCTGAATGGCTCGCCCATTGGAACAAAATTGGTTTATTTGAGCGCCTGCGCGAGCAGTCCAAAGGCCGCGAGCAATATATCCTTCATGACGGTCCGCCTTATGCCAATGGTCATATTCATATGGGCACAGCGCTGAATAAAATCCTCAAAGACATCGTCAACCGCTCGCACCAAATGCTCGGCTATGACGCGCATTATGTGCCGGGCTGGGATTGTCATGGTCTGCCGATTGAATGGAAAGTCGAAGAAGAATTTCGCGGTAAAGGCCGCAGCAAAGACGACGTGCCGGGCAGTGAATTTCGTAGCCGTTGCCGTGAATATGCGGCCGGCTGGCTCGATGTGCAGCGCGAAGAATTTAAACGCCTCGGCGTGGTCGGCGAATGGGATAACCCCTACAAGACAATGAACTTCCAAAGCGAAGCCGACATTTGCGCCGAGCTTTTGAAAATTGCGAAAACAGGTCAGCTTTACAGAGGCTCAAAACCCATCATGTGGAGCCCCGTCGAACAAACGGCCTTGGCCGAAGCCGAAGTGGAATATGCGGATAGGAAAGCAACCCAGATTTATGTGAAGTTTCCTGTTTATGACGCCGACAAAGCGTTTAATATTCTTGAATGGCCTGAAGGTGAAGAAAAGGCTGCGAATGCAATTCGAAACTCAAGCGTTCTTATTTGGACCACTACCCCTTGGACAATTCCAGCTAATCGTGCTGTATCCTTTTCTGACAGTATTAGTTATTCTGTGTACCGCGTGGATGAACTGGAAGAGTCAGAATTTGCGCCTTGGGCTTGTGTAGGAGAAAACTTCATAGCCGCTGAACAATTGTGGGAAAGTATTGCGAAAGCAGGCCTGATTAAGTCTTGGAGTCGCATGGCAAGAGTTTCTCCTCGTAACCTTATTTTATCGCACCCCCTCAAAAGCATGTCCGATGCTGAAGGCAAATATGATTTCCCTGTACCGCTCCTCGAAGGCTCTCACGTTACCGCCGATGCAGGTACGGGCTTTGTCCATACTGCACCGAGTCATGGTGAGGATGACTATGTTGTTTGGATTTCCAATCAGAAAAAGCTCGAAGCTTTAGGTATCGACCCCATCGTTCCGATGACCATGGATGATGCAGGCTGTTACACCGATATCATGCCGACCCGTTTCCAAGGGCTCGATGTTATTCGCACGAGCGGGAAGAAACGCGGGCAGGACGGCAAAGCTAATCCTGAAGTTCTGAAAGCGCTTGTGGAATGCGGCAACCTCTTGGCGCGGGGTATGCTCACTCTTCGCGATGCTCACTCTTGGCGTTCCAAAGCGCCCGTCATTCGCCGCGCGACGCCGCAATGGTTCATCTCTATGTCCAAGGGCGGTCTTCGCGATAAAGCTGTAGCGCAAATCGAAAAAACAAAATTCTGGCCGGATCGCGGAAGAAATAGAATTGGCACAATGGTTGCTGACCGTCCCGATTGGCTTATCTCCCGTCAACGCAATTGGGGCGTCCCGATTACCTTGATTGTTGGCCCTGATGGAGAGCTTCACACAGAACGCGATGATGCTGACGCTATCAATGCCCGTATCCTCGCCGCTGTTGAAAAAGTCGGCGTGGATGGCTGGTTTGAAACCCCGCTCGAAGACTTCATGCCTGACAATAATGAAGGTTGGAGCAAGGTTACAGATATTCTCGATGTCTGGTTTGATAGTGGTTCGACCCATGCCTTCTGTCTCAAACGTCGCGACGATTTGAAAGATCGCGCTGATCTTTATCTCGAAGGCTCCGACCAACATCGCGGTTGGTTCCAAAGTTCATTACTTGAGTCCTGCGCGGTATACGGCGAAGCTCCTTATGACGGCGTGCTGACCCACGGCTTTGTTGTCGATGAGAAGGGCCTGAAAATGTCCAAATCCCTCGGTAACACCATGAGCCCTGAAGATATCTCCAAACAATATGGCGCGGAAATCATGCGTATCTGGACAGCGAGCTCGGATTGGGCGAATGATCTAAAGATCGGACGTGAAATCATCCAGACCAGCGCTGATGCTTACCGCAAAATGCGCAATACGCTCCGCTATATGATTGGCGCTCTGGACGGTTATGACGAGTCCGATGCGGTGGATTACGCCGATATGCCCGCGCTCGAAAAATGGGTACTGCACCGCCTCGCGGAAATCACAGCTGAGCATGAAGCGGCTATCCGCGATCACGACCATAAAAAGATTTTCAGTACATTATTTAATTTGTGTACCGTCGATCTCTCAGCCTTCTATTTCGATATTCGCAAAGACGCGCTTTATTGTGATCCGCTGAACTCAACGCGGCGCCGTGCTTGCCGCACGGTCATCAATGAAGTCTTTCAGCGCCTGACAACATGGCTCGCGCCCATCATGTGCTTTACCATGGAAGAAGTCTGGCAAGCCCGCCATCCGAGCGAGGATAAATCCGTGCATATGGAATTGTTCAGAGACGCACCTGAGGCGTGGCTAGATAAAAGTCTTGACGCTTTTATGGGTAGAGTTAGAGAAACACGTTCCCAGATTTATGAAGCAATTGAACCGTTGAGAAAAGATGGAACAATAAGGTCTAGCTTGGAAGCACGCGTAGATATTTCTGTGCTCGGTGATGACATGCATTGTGTGGACTATTTGGACATAGATTTCAAAAATGAATATTCGTCTCCCGAAGATCCGAAAGACACGTTGGCGGACTATATTATTGTCAGCGAATGCAATATGTCCGTGGGTGATGAAGAGGTGAACGTAACAGCCTTAAGTTCATTAAATAACTACACCAAATGCGAACGTAGCTGGAAATACTTTAAAGGGGAGGGCGACATCACGCCGAGAGATGCCGCGGCTGTGAAGGCGTTTGAGGCGGGCGCGTAACTCTCTCTTTTTGTCATACCGACACACGACGCAGTCGTGACGGTACCCATGCCTTGATATTTCGTTTATCGGCAAATTTACATTTAGGCTCAACATCTAGGCATGGGTTCCGCCACTTTTTAGCAAGCTAAAAAGGTGAGACGGAATGACAGATTAGAAGCTGCGCTCCCAAAAACGTCATTGTCTTTTCGGCTCCTTGCTAGATAGTCTGCTTCTAAATATCTGGGGAATTTATGATGCGTCTCTTTCTTATGGCTGCCCTTTGCCTAGGCTTAGGTCTCTCTGCTTGCGGCTCTAAGGATGTCGCCGTGCCAATTTCTGCCCCTACCATCTCGATTGACGCCTTTGAGCGCGCAGCTGTTTTTAAAGCAGCGCTGGATTACAATGGTATTCCGCGCATAAAAGGCTGCGTTGATGAGGTGCCGCGCGATTTGAAATACCATAATTGCCGCGATTCTAAACTGACTTATACGCGGGCCCTCGGCACGGCGAATGCGATGGATAAGCCGCTCATGGTGATTTTCGGATTTAATAAATGCCCCTATTGCATAAAGCTAGAATCAGAGATTATGGATCCCAATGATCCGCTTAAAAGCTATGAGGTCGCAAAATATTTATCTGGGGCAGAATACGCAAAATATAAAGCTGAAGGAAAGCCTATCAAGTTTCCCTTTGTCCGTCTCCATGCCCGCTCTGAACATGGCCTCGCTTTAGCAGATGAACTCGGCATCACAGAGATGGCTCAGGCTGCAGGCTGGAAACGCGTCTGGTCACCCTTCGTCGTTTTCGTCAATCCTAGGACAGGCGAAATGAGCTCCGAGAGTGAATGGGAAGCCAAAGAGATTTACTGCGACTGGGCCGCAGGCGCCGCCACATCGCTTGAGAAAATCGGCATGGCCGAAGCAGGTGAGCCTGTGACGGCAAGGAAGCGTTGTCCTAAGGTTTAAGGCGGTCGGCGCAGCCCATAGTCTTTAAAGGGGTGATCTAAATCCCCGTGTTTTTCATAATTAAATGCTAGGCCCATTTGCAAACTTTGACCAATATTCTCGGCCATTGTTTGCATCGCTTTTGCTTGCTCAGGCTTTAAGGTGCGAGCTGAAACATCTTTGAACAGCGCAAGCCAGCGGTTGAAATGAGCGGGTGTCAGCCCCGGTAGCGCCGCATGTTTCAGCATGGGGTTACCCTTGAAACGAGCTGTCTTTAAAAAGATTGATGACCAAAAGTCTGCAATATGATCCATATGCGCGGCCCAATCTTCGGGGCCTATTTTCAAAGCAAACATAGGCGCGAGCACATCGTCGGTTTGAACCTCTTGGTAAAAATTTCTGACGACGCGCTGAATATCAGCTTCAGATAATAAGGCGGCCATTGTCTATCCCAACATAAGGGGCAGGGTAATAATAACGCCAACAAAGCCCCAAAATATCATATTGATAAGCGAGCGAAAAACTCCGCCATCATTCTCAACGGATATATTCATTGCGCCGAGCACAAGTGTTCCCGGTAGCAGGAATAATGTGACGAGTCCTTTTAAGAATGCCATGATATTTCCGATAATACGTATTATATTTGCGTATTATATTTGCGTATTATATTTGCGTATTATATTTGCGTATTATATGCGCTTCATTTATAATGGGGTCAAGCACGAAGATGATGGAGGCCCTAAACGAATGAATATAACGACCTTTTCAGATTACACATTACGCGTCTTGATTTATCTCGCAGCCCATGAAGGCGAGAAATCCACGGCGGATGAAATCGCTTCCGCTTACGACATCTCTTTTCATCATGTTGCCAAAGCGGCGCAATGGCTCGCACGCGAAGGCTATGTAAACTCCGAACGAGGACGGGCAGGGGGCATGACTTTGCGCCGTAGTTTGGACGACATAAATATTGGCCAAGTCGTTAAAGCGACAGAGGCGGGCACGGCATTAGTGGATTGTATGCGGGCTAATGGCGGAACCTGTTGCATTCGTCCGAGTTGCGGGCTTAAGCACGCTCTGGCTGAAGCTCAAACGGCGTTTTATAAGACATTGGAGGGGTTTTCTTTGGCCGATATTGTCAGAGAAAAGTCGGCTCTGAGGATGTTATTGGCTTAGGCGGAGGATGGTACCCTGCTTGGGTATGACGGGTTAGCGGGTCACGAATCGTCCATCTTAAGCGCCGCAATAAACGCCTCTTGTGGTATCTCTACGCGCCCAAATTGGCGCATTCGCTTCTTCCCTTTTTTCTGCTTATCGAGCAATTTGCGTTTACGGGACGCGTCGCCGCCATAGCATTTGGCGGTCACGTCTTTACGCATTGCGGCAATCGTCTCGCGGGCGATGATGCGGCCACCGATGGCGGCTTGCACGGGGATTTTGAACATGTGCCTTGGGATGAGGTCTTTCAGGCGTTCACACATTTGGCGTCCGCGCGACTCAGCATTGTTGCGGTGGACGAGCATAGAGAGCGCGTCGACGGGGTCGCCATTGACCATGATGCTCATCTTGACCAAATCGCCTTCTTTCAGGCCAATGCTTTGATAGTCAAAACTCGCATAGCCCTTGGAGACGGATTTTAGGCGGTCATAAAAGTCGAACACAACTTCATTGAGCGGCAGTTCATATTCGACCATAGCGCGGGAGCCAACATAGGATAGATTTGTCTGAACGCCGCGCCGATCTTGGCAGAGCTTTAGGATGCCGCCAAGATATTCATCTGGCGTCATGATGGTAGCTTTAATCCACGGCTCTTCAATGTGCTCAATCTGCATCACATCAGGCATATCGGCGGGGTTATGGAGCTGCACCTTCTTTCCGTCGCGCATGTTGAGCGTATAGACCACGGACGGCGCGGTGGTGATAAGGTCGAGATCAAATTCACGCTCCAAACGTTCTTGAATTATTTCCAAATGGAGCAGGCCGAGAAAGCCGCAGCGGAAGCCAAAACCGAGCGCAGCGGATGTTTCCATCTCATAACTAAAGCTCGCATCATTCAAGCGCAAACGCCCCATAGCGGCGCGAAGGTCTTCGAAATCTGCCGCATCGACGGGGAAGATACCGCAAAAGACCACGGGCTGAGCCGGTTTAAAACCATCAAGCGCCGTTTCTGTCGGGCGCTTATCTTCGGTAATCGTATCGCCCACCGCCGCGTCCGCGACTTCTTTGATGGAGGCGGTTAGGAAGCCAACTTCGCCGGGGCCGATAGAGTCAGTATCTGTGGGTTTGGGCAGAAAGTAACCCACCTTATCAACGGTGTAACTCGCGCCCGTATTCATGGTGCGGATACGCATGCCTTTTTTGACCGTGCCTTCAATGACGCGGAACAGCACAACGACGCCCATATAGGTGTCGTACCAAGCATCAACGAGCATGGCTTTGAGCGGTGCAGACGCATCAGCTTCTTTAGGGGCGGGGAGTTTTTCGCAAATAGCTTCCAGAACATCTTCAATACCAATCCCGGATTTAGCCGAGCATTCAATAGCTTCAGACGCGTCAATGCCAATGACTTCTTCAATTTGCGCCCGCACACGTTCAGGCTCCGCAGCGGGCAAGTCAATTTTATTTAGGACAGGCACAATCTCGTGGTCGTGTTCAATGGCTTGGTAAACATTGGCGAGCGTTTGCGCTTCCACGCCTTGGGACGCATCAACGACAAGGATTGAGCCTTCACAGGCGGACAGGCTGCGGGAAACTTCATAAGCAAAGTCCACATGACCCGGCGTATCCATAAGGTTAAGCACATAATCTTCGCCATTTTTGGCTTTATAATCGAGGCGCACGGTCTGGGCTTTAATGGTGATGCCGCGCTCTTTTTCAATATCCATATTGTCAAGAACTTGCTCGGACATTTCGCGATCTGTCAGCCCGCCTGTGAAAGAAATTAAGCGGTCTGCCAATGTCGATTTCCCATGGTCAATATGGGCCACGATAGAAAAATTACGGATATTTTTTTGAGTGCTCATGAAAGCTTATGTAATGCGGATGGCGCGATTAGCAAGCGTGGTTTGCTGCCGCACTAGGCCACTCTCACACTCTCTGGCAAACCATCTTGAATGAGCGTTGCCAGAGCTTGCACGGCCCCTACTCGGGGGAAGCGTTTGCGGTAAGTCAGGTAAATTTGCCGCTCGGCCCCTTTATCGGTTAGCTCGTGGCTCATCAGGCCCATTTCAGGGCTCCAGCCGCCGCGCATAGCCAGTGCAGGTACAAGGGTCACGCCTTGGCCTGATGCAACCAAATTTATCAATGTTTCAAGGCTAGTGGCTCGCAACGATTGACGGCGGGCTTTCTGGGCTGGGCGGCAGATAGATAGCGCTTGATCGCGAAAACAATGACCTTCGGTGAGGAGCAAAACATCATCTTCTTTTACATCCTTCATACTGGCGTTTTTAAAGGTGCCTAACTCGTGGCCTTCAGGGAATAAAAGCCAAAACGGCTCGGAGTAAAGTTCTATTGCCGTGAGGCTGTCTTCCTCTGGCGGGGTCGCGAGGACTGCCACATCTAACTCACCATTGAGCAGAGCTTCATTAAGGCGGTCCGTGATATCTTCGCGGTAAGCGACTGACATTTTGGGCATGGCGGATTGAAGCTGGCTAACAAATAATGGAATCAGATAGGGCGCTATGGTTGGAATAAGGCCGAGTGAAAGATTGCCTGCCAAGGGGTCTTGGGCTGACGCTGCGACGGACTTAATACGCTGGGCGGCCTCACGCGCTTCGCGGGCTATGCTGATGATGTCTTCACCAATATCCGTTACGCGAATGCCTTTATGACTGCGCTCAAATAGCGTGACGCCGAGCTGGGCTTCTAACTTTTTGATCTGCCCCGATAAGGTTGGTTGGCTGACATGGCAACTATCGGCTGCCCGCCCAAAATGTTTGTGGTCGGCCACAGCGCAGATATAATCAAGATCACGTAAGTTCATTGGTAGAGCCGATTGTAAAAATAAAAATGATAGACAGTTTTTATGGCTGAATTTGAATCAGTTCAACCCTGACTATTAAATTAAAGCTAACTTAGTGCTGCCGATAGCCTTTTCCATTTTGATTGATATACTGAGATTATGAGACATGTCTTTTTCACCCTACCAACTTTTTTTCTGCTGACTGCTTGCGCGACAACAGAAACTATAGAATTTGCGTCAAAATACTCTGACTCAGAGATTGCAAAGATGAGCTCAGAGCATTTTGAAATTCTGGAAAGGGATGCAAAGGTGGCCCTAGGGCCGACATTTAACAAATATGGCGCCCCGGACGCCTATATTGAAGGCTTGATGTCTTCAATTGATATTCCAAATTCAAATTACTTATATGGCAGTGGTGAATTTGAAACGAAGTTAAGATTGAAAGAGCACACTTTTTGGCGAATTGATGGCGAGAACCTGGCAGGACACCTAGAGCCTGTAAAGACGGCCCACCTTGTTTATGAGACTCTGCGTCTTGATCCCTTATCAGACACGCTAGAGTTTACAGAAACCCTCACAAAACGGGGTCAGACCTTTACTGTTTTCGAACGTCAGGTTGGAAATGAAATTATTATTACGTTTCACAAATCTGGCGAGCTCCCACAAACAACATTAGACAGCGTTAGCTTTTTTCCATGACGGCTGTTGAGTCCCCGTTTCACAAATTTCAAGGGTCGCGCCTTATTGGACTGCTAGCAGTCTTCGTGGCTTACACAGCATGGTATGTCGGGCCAGGTTTTTTTGGCGATATGTTACGCTTGCAGGGACACATCTCGCTACAAGAAAAAGGGTTCTACACAGGGGGCGAAGCCGTCGAGATTTTGGGGCGGCTTGATGAAACAGGCCGCAAAACTAAACTCCTCGCTCTGGTATTTGATGTGCCTTATATGATATTACAGGCCTTGGTTTTCGAAGCTTTAATCGCTTTCGGGATGCGCCATATGAAGCCGAAAAGCCTGAAATGGAATTTGCTTTTCATCTTGCCCATCGGGTTTTTGCTCGCCGATTTCGCGGAGGATAGCTTCTTAGCGTTGACGCTGACAACGGCATCCGCTGTCCTCGGAACATTAGCGGGATTAATGACGGCGTTGAAATTCGCAACATTCATTCCAGCCATAATTGTGTCCTTGATTATGGGCCTTGGAGGATTGATAGCTTGGTATAAGGGCAGAAAAAACAGCTAGAAAAACGCTATTTTCGTCATTTGTTAACCCTATTTTATCAGAATAAGCGCGCTGGGCTAGATGCGTAGAAGGATTACACATGTCAGAACACTATTCACGAACCATTCGTCGCCCGCTTTTCGCGCTGGGCTTAGCCTTGGTCTGCGCCTCTGTCTTGGCATTGGCGAGTTGCGCAACCCCGGCCAATAACCCGACACAGAATAATGATATTCGCAGCGCGCAAAACAAAAGTCAGTCTGAAGCGGAGGCCTACAATGAGAACGAACTCGTCTATGCGATTTCCACACATTTAGGTGTCACATCTGAGTCAGCTGCAACGGCGATTGAGCGCCTTTTTAAAGAACGCGGTCGTCCTGTCGGTTATATCACAGGACAAGAAGGTAGCGGCGCACTGATTGTTGGGGCGCGTTATGGCCAGGGAACCCTTTGGATGAAAGACGGAGGCAGTAAAAAAGTTTACTGGCAAGGCCCATCCGTTGGCTTTGATGGCGGAGCGGATGTGTCCAAAGTCTTTACCCTAGTTTATGGCCTCGATAACCCTGACTTTATTTATCAGCGATTCCCAGGGGTCGATGGGTCGGCCTATCTGGTCGCGGGAATGGCGATTAACTATCAGCGCGCTAATGGCATAACGCTTGCGCCGGTCCGGTCAGGTGTCGGTCTCCGCCTAGGCGCGAATGTGAATTATATTTCCATGACGCGTAAGCGCAGCCTTATTCCGCTTTAACCTCGGTTAGCCAGCCTTCATATTTGACGAGCCGCCCAAAAATGGGCGCGACTAAGTCGACGTGAAAGTTAAAGCGTCCATCTGCATCATGCTCAAAGACATCGCCGCCGGGTGTTAAAAATTTGGGCAGGGGAATGCCAAATATTGACCAGCCCGTAGTCTTGAGAACTTGCCGCCCGTCCTGAACTAATATGGCTAGGTAAACCGCAATGGGGCCGAAGCGTTCTATGACGAGGCGGTTTTGTTTCCCGCGTCCCGCCTCTTGGATACTGACCATACGGCGCCCATCAAAGAAGCGCTCCCATATTTCTTTATCGCCGTCCTTTGTCAGGACGACTTTCACAGGAATATCCGGCGAGGCTTTGGGGAAGCGTAAAAAGGTGGCCACAATATGAGAGAGAGGGTTTTTTCCTCGTGTAACTTTGCAGCGCCCTTCAAAGGTTTTACCAGCTTCAATACGGTGAAGGTTTCGAAGAGGTTCAGACATTTCGTTATAAGTCTCGCCCAGAATTTTTTCATAAAGGTTGCGGCCTTTTACACCATCATTATGGATGCCGTGGGTAATTTTCAGTTTTGAAAATTCAGTATCAAAGTCAGATAGATTTATATCCGTAATCGCTGTTCTTGCGCCCGTCGGAACAGTTTCGCCGCGAAGCCATTTTCGGACCATGATGGCTGAGGGTATGGCCGGGATACGCGGTCCGTCATCCTCTTCAGCAATCATGTGCCAGCTTCTGGATTCAGTTTCGTTAGAAGCTCGTATGAACATCCCGCCGCGATGTTCGCCTAAACTCACAAAGCTTTGGGTTTTGTAAAACAGACCTGTCAGCCACGCTATATTGGGCAAAAGTTTTAATCGCACGAGCCAGGCTAAACCAATAAGGCTTCGATGCAGAAATTCCGGTCTTGGCCCCGCGCTCATCCAAATATTTTGTAAGCCGTTAAAATGACGAGGCAATTCCTGCGGGTCAGGGCCCTCAACGACGGAGAACAGAATATTGGGTAAAGGTTTTTGCCCCGGAACACAGATGGTTTCGCGGTGTGTTTCTGTCAGGCCGTGGATATTTGTGAATTCGCCGCCTCGCAGAACACCCACCTTTTTCTTCCCTGCATAGGCCGCCACAGCCGTGATAACATTGCGGCCCATAACGGCTTTAGGCGAGGGCGCGATGCCTGCGCGGATATCGGTAATGCCGTCCATCTGTTGTGAGAGTTCTCGCGCCGCCGCGGCTGTGAGGACTGGATAGGTGGACAGGCCAGAGAGTAGGGTGATGCTATTCTCTTTAGCGTGCGCATCAAAACCGCGAATATGATCGACAAAGTCCAAATCGTCGCAAATATCCAAATAATGACAGCCATAGGCGAGGGCGTATTCAATCACATTGTCTCGCTTGCCATCGCCATAATTCTGGAACGGTCCGGAAGCATCAATAATGATGTCGGGGGGCGTTTCTATCTGCGCGGCGATGTCGCCATTACGGTCAAGTTTTAGCGCGGCAAATGTGGCTTCGCCTGAGAGGGTTTTACAAGCCACCTGAGCTTTGCCGAGGTTGCGTCCCGCCAAAGTGATTGTGAGGTCAGCTTCATCAGATAATAAATCAGCTATACCGTAACCAAAGGTCCCGTAACCGCCTATGATGAGTACTTCCATAGTTTCAATGTAGGCGGTGCCGCTTAAAATGAAAGGCGGCAAATTTGCAGGGCTTTACCCGCGCAAACGCCCGCCTGCTTTCATCACGCTCGCAATAATCTTATCGCTGACGGCTTCGATATCTTTATCGGTTAGGGTCGCGTCTTTCGGACTTAGCGTTACGTCAATGGCGAGGGATTTATTACCTTCCTCTACGCCTTTGCCTTGATAGACATCGAAGAGAGACACATCGCTGATAAGCTGTTTGTCTGCACCTTGCGCGGCTTTGAGAATGGCTCCGGCTTGCATATCTTCAGCGACGATGAAGGCGAAGTCGCGATGGACGGGCATAAAGTCTGAGAGGGCGAGCGCAGACTTAGCTTTGCTCGCCTTTTTCTTTTTCGGTGCAGGAATATTTTCAGGCCAAACTTCAAAGGCGACCACGCGGCCTTCAATGCCGAGCGCCTTTAGCACGCGCGGATGCAATTCTCCAAAATCAGCGAGGATATTTTTCGGGCCCATTTGCAGGCGGCCTGATCGTCCCGGATGCCAATAATCACCTGTGGGTTTTGACATTTGCAGATTGGAGACATTTGCGCCCATAGCTTCTAATGCCGCAAGGGCGTCAGCTTTGGCTGCGAGGGCATCGACAGGACAGTCTCCTGCCCAATGGCGCTCTGTTTCTGTGCGGCGCATACCCGCGAGTGTTAGCGCCTGTTCATTGGGATTGGTGCCGCGATAAACAGGTCCCAGCTCAAATTGTGCGGCGCGTGGGTAGCCTTTATCCGCGTTGCGTTGTCCTGCGAGGAGGAGGTGGATAAGCGCCGTCGGGCGCATGCAATCAAGGTCTGATGAAATCGGATTATCCAGCAGCATCTTATCCTCACCGCCGCCGAAAAGGGTGGCATGATCTTGAAGTACAAATGACCATGTGATGGCTTCGGACAAGCCGCGAGAAGCGAGAGCCCGGCGCGCGAGGCGCGTCCGGTTTTGGGTGATAGTCGCGGTCGGTTCACGGCGTCCCGGCAGAGGCGGCAAGCTGACAGCTTCGAGATTATGATAGCCGTGAATACGGGCGATCTCTTCGACGAGGTCAGCACCTTCAGTGCAATCCCGCCGCCATGTTGGCACGCCAATTTTCCAAAGGGGCCCTGTTTTCACCGCAAAGCCCAGCGCTTCTAAAATGCGGGTCATCTCATCATCGCCGAGTTTCAAGCTTGTGAGTTTTGTGACCTGCATAGGGTCAAATTCTATGTCGGCAGGCGGAGTCGGTATTTCGCCTGCAATGACAACTTCACTCGCCTCTCCGCCGCAAATTTCCAAAACCATTTGCGTGGCCAAATCCATACCGCCCAATAAGAAGCCTGTATCAACGCCGCGCTCGAAACGATATTTGGCGTCGCTATTCACGCCCAAGCGTTTCGCTGTACGGCGAATAGTGAGCGGATCGAAATAAGCGCATTCGATGAGGATGTCGGTGGTGTCGTCTTCGCACCCTGACCTTTCCCCGCCAACTATTCCGCCTAGCCCGAGAATCTCTCTCTCATCAGCAATGACAATATCTTGTGGTGTCGCACAATAGCTGTGTTCGTTTAGCGCATGAAAGTAATCATCAGTGGACAATCCACTTGTGTCCATGACGCCAGTTCCAAGCCCCATGCGCACGGTAATGCCGCCTTCAAGCTTAGCGACATCATAGAAGTGGAGCGGGCGTGCGCGGTCATAGGTGATGAAATTCGTAATATCGACGAGGGCCGAAATTGGGCGCAGGCCAATGGCTTTTAACTGGTCTTGGAGCCATTGTGGTGACGGGCCGTTTTTTACGCCTTTTATCACGCGTCCCACGAAAGTTGGGCAGGCTGCCGGCACATCTGTTTTTATGGCTACGGGGCAGGGGTAACTGCCTTTAATAGACTCGATAGGTTTCGTAATTAATTTGCCAAGTCCTACAGCCGCAAGGTCGCGTGCAATGCTATCCACGCCGAGCCAATCAGGGCGGTTGGGCGTGACTTCAAAATCAATGACGGGGTCATTCAGGTCAAGTGCATCGGCGAGCGGAGCGCCCATTTCAAGCGCGCTATCCAAATCCATAATCCCGTCAGCATCTTCGCCAAGGTCAAGCTCCTTGCCTGAACACATCATGCCCGAGCTCTCAACACCGCGAATTTTGCGGGGCTTTTTATCGAGGCTGAAATCCGCACCCGGAATATATGCGCCCATGGGGGCATAGGCGACTGTCATACCGGCCCGCGCATTCGGCGCGCCGCAGACAATCGTTTTCACGCCGTCGCGGGTCTCGACTGTGCAAACTTTTAGCTTATCCGCATCAGGATGTTTTTCAGCCGTCAGGACTTTAGCGACAGAAAAAGCCTTGAGCTTTTCAGCGGGGTTTTCAACTTCTTCGACTTCCAGCCCGGCAAGCGTCATCGCTTCGACGACTTCGTCGATGCTGGCCTCCGTATCGAGGTGCTGTTTCAGCCAACTCAGTGTGAACTTCATATCTTTATTCCGATGGTGCCAAACGCTTTGCAGCCGTCTGGTCTATATAAGTTTGAAAGTAATCGACCGGCGCTTTATCAATGCCGCAATTTTTTACAGGCTTAGGTTTTTGGCGATCTAAATATTTGACTGTCCAGCAATCCTCAAAGACGGAGCAATAACAGACTTCGAGATCCAGCCCGTCAAGCGGTGTTCCAAATTGTCCGTTTAGATAGGCGCCCAGCTCTGAACCGGCTGCGCCCATGCGGTAACGGCGCGGCTCGATACTATTGCCTGCGCGCAGGAACCCTGTCGCTGCTGAGGCAATAGGGTAGCCCACATTATTGCGCATACGGCGGTTCATGATGGCGTCATCAAAGTCTCGTATCGTCGCGACAGCTTCGCCATTTTGCAAAGGCACGACCCGCTGAATATCCGCAATGCCTGCGCCGACATTTGTTAGCCGCGTCACAAATATCGCCTCGCTGCGGTTACCAATGTTTTCATAGCCCATATCAATATCAATAATCGGCAACACCCGCGCCTTTTGCGTTTCCTGATTCATCTTATAGGTCGCGCGTGAGGTCATGATTCCCACGAAAGAAATCAACAGTGCACAAAGACCTGTCATCAAGCCGATGTCGATGCGCTTGAGCAAAGACTTTGACGGCGAAGAGATTTGATTCTCGTCAGTAGAGCCAGGTGGAACATCCATCAGCTTAGTCCTGTTGCTAGGTTGGCTTGAAGAAGCGGATCAAATCCGTAATGGGCAAGCCATCGGCTATCACCCGCAAACATATCGCGTAGGTCCGGCATGCCGTATTTTAGCATGGCGAGGCGGTCCACGCCCATGCCAAAGGCGAAGCCTTGATATTCCTCAGGATCAACACCGCAGGCGCGCAGGACATTGGGATGCACCATACCGCAGCCGAGAATTTCCATCCATTTTTCGCCTTGGCCAATTTTAATAGCTGAGCCGACGCGTTCATAGCGCACATCCATTTCAGCGGAGGGTTCCGTGAAAGGGAAGTGGTGCGGGCGGAACTGTACATCGACATCAGTCTCGAAAAAGGCGCTGACGAAATCCATTAACACACCTTTGAGGTGGCCCATATGAATGCCCTTATCAATGACGAGGCCTTCGACCTGATGGAACATGGGCGTGTGGGTTTGATCACTATCACAGCGGTAAGTCCGGCCCGGCGCGATGATACGTAAAGGCGGCTTCTCATTAATCATCGTGCGGATTTGCACGGGGGATGTATGTGTTCGCAGGACTTTCTTTTCCTCGCCCTCAGGCGCAGTCATGAAAAATGTATCATGCATATCTCGCGCGGGGTGACCTGGAGGGAAATTTAGCGCTGTAAAGTTATGAAAGTCATCTTCTATGTCAGGGCCTTCGGCAACGGAGAAACCCATGTCAGAAAAGATAACGGCCATTTCTTCCATGACTTGTTGTACGGGATGGAGTGTGCCCGCAGGCGCGCTGACGGGCAGAGACATGTCCATGGTCTCGCTCGCCAAAGCGGCATCAAGGGCTGCATTTTCGAGTTGCTCTTTTTTTTCTTCCACCATTGCGGCAATGTCATTTTTCAGCCCGTTCAGTGCCGGGCCCATGACTTTTTTCTCGTCAATCGACATCTTGCCGAGGCCTTGCATCATCTTGCCGATTTCGCCTTTTTTTCCAAGCGCTGCCACGCGAATATCATCAAGCGCGCGAAGCTCGCTCGCGGCCTGAATTTGGGCGGCATATTTATCTTTAACAGCGGTGATATCGCTCATGGGACTATCCGGTTTAAGTCTGTGTAATTTTGGGGTCTTTTACGCCTCTTTTGCGAGGCGTCAACAGGGCGGGATAAGGCTCCGGTGCTAGGCTGACTTGGTCTGGTGCATATCGCCCATATCTTTGAGGCGGCGTTTTGTTTTTTCAAAGGTCTTACGATTAGAAGGTTTTTTGATATTGGGGTCTTCGATAATCTGGACTTTTTCTTCACGCTTGCGAAAGACATTGGGGTCCCGGGCCAAGGTATCATAGCCATAATTGATATGATTTAAGGTCTCGCCTGTGCCGAGCAGAAGATATCCGAGCGGCTTGATAAGCGTCGATAATCCGCGCAAGACGCGTACTTGCGCAGGCGAGCTGTAATGGGGCAGAGCGTTTCTAAAGACAACAATGTCAAACTGCCCGAGCGAGTCGAGGTTGGACAACAAATGTGTTTCTTCAAAACGAACACTGTCGCGGATATGATCTTTAACCACCCAGTCCTCAGCTTGCCTGTCAAAATAGGTGATCAAATCGCGAATAGGGAGGCCGCGTTGGGCTTCAAAATGGGTGTAACGCCCAGCCTTGGCGCGGTCGAGCGCTGAAGAGGGGTAGTCAACTCCAATAATCTCAATCGTGATATTTGGGAATTTATCTTTGGCTTTGTCCAAGGCCATGGCCAGACAATAGACCTCTTGGCCGCTGGAACAGCCAAATGAGACAATACGAATTTTTCCACCTTTGTGAATCGGATAAAGTGCAGGAAGAATAATGTTTTCAACTTTATCAAAGCTAGTTCTGTCTGTGTAAAAATGCGTATCGCGCTCCAAAAGGCTAGAGACAACTTTTACAGCAAGGCGGCTTTGTCCTGTATTGAATAGTTCCTCAATCATCTCGTCTAGGGTTTCAAACCCTTCCTTGCGCGACAAAGACGAAAGACGTGTTTCAACCAGAAAGGCATGGTCGCTTCCGAGAGTTACGCCCGCAAGCTCTAAGGTTAAGCGTTTGAGCGCTTCGTAATATGTTGGGTTGAGCGAAAGCGCTCCGCGCATTAGATTAAGCCTGCCTGAAAGAATTTGGACTCGATGATATCAGAATCAAAAGGTTTCATAACATATTCGTCCGCGCCTGCATCCAAGGCTTCAGTGATTTTAAGAACATCACGTTCGGCTGTGCAGAACACGACGACAGGTTTACGGCCCGAAGGCTCTTTGCGAAGTTCCTTGAGAAAGTCCAGTCCGTCCATGACAGGCATATTCCAATCGAGCAAAATAGCGTCAGGCATTTCCAGGCGGCAACGCTCAATGGCGTCCTGACCATTTTCTGCCTCTTTGGTCTCGAATTTTAAGTCTTTAAGAATGCGGCTCGCAACGCGGCGTATCATGCGGCTATCATCGACGACAAGACAGGTTTTAACGCTCATAAACCAACCTCCATCGTCATATCAATTATAGGCTCATTGGTGTGCGGAGTGTCTTGCGCGTCGCTTTCGGGAAAAAGATTTACGATTTCGCCATCGCAGGCTACTTGAATATCCAGGCCTTTAGCTGTTTCTGAAGCGCTGATATCAATATGCCCACCGCGCGACAAGCCTTTGGCCAAACGCGTATTTGGAGAGGCGATACGCGTGCGCACAAGCCGCGTGACAATATCTTCAAGCTGACCGCGAACGGCTTCGACTTGGCTGTCGGCAAGTGCCAACCCATCAGCCGCATAAGACACGCTGACAGATTTGCCTTGGGTACGGGCTGCGCGTAGGGCGCTATCCGTTATATCCGGCATCAGGCTTTCAAAACTGACATGGGGCTCATTGGTTTTGATGGGCAAGTCTAACTTTAATCCTGCTAGGCGCTGCAGGGCAGGGGCTGTGTCACCGGAAAATTTGATAAGCGGTATGAGCGTTTCGCGGGCCGCTTCAAATTGCGCATCAGGGCTAAGAGTTGGCGGCTGTGCAATGTTGTCCTGGGGGGCTATGAGTTCTACCCCAGCAATAGGCGCGATTTCATCCAAACCTTCAGCATATTGTATCGTTAGCTTGTAAAGGGCCATCAAGCGGCCATCAATTTTTGGCTGAGAACACTCACTGTCAAAACAATCCAAAACAGACTGCGCGGCGCGGGAAATTCCTCCTGCGCTGAGCGTGCGGGCATCAAGCCGAATATCTTTTAAAGTTGTTTTTGTGAGATCAACATTGAACCGGGCATCAGACAATAAAATATCCATAGACGACATCGTGCTGTTCACGAAATCGCGGGCGTCTGTCAGATCATCACCAATTTGGGTCATAAATGTGCTTCGACTCACTTGTGTTAAGTCGAAACAAAGTGCCCAAGAATAGTTAAGAGGCCCTAAAGTTTTACTGGAATTTAAACCCTAAAATGCTGCTTTATGCGGCGGCTGATTGAGGGATATGGGCGCTGAAATTGACGGTTTCGCCGTCGACAAGCGCTGTCACAGAGCCTTTTAGCTCACGCGCAATCATACCGGCGTAAAAGGGCTGTATGGTGCGGCCATCAAACCCGTCTTCGGGGGCCTTACCCGCCAGTGTTTTTTCAACCGCAGCATCTAGCCGCGATTTCAGGCCTGTTGCGGCCAATGAAAGTGTCACAGTCTCGGCGCTCTCTGTGGCTGAAATCACAATTTCTCCGCCTCGCGGGACGGCTTGGACGGCCAGCATGACAAGGTTGAGCAGCAAGCGGGCCGTATTTTTTTCAAGGCCATCAACGCAATCCGCCCATTTTATCGTCGCTTTGCCGCCTTCATACATATCCCCGGTGAGAGTCTTCAATTCCTCTACCCCGATAATGCCCGGCGCAGAGCCGCCTGAGCCAAAGGCCAAACGCAGAAAACGTAATTTTGCGCCGGCTTGTTTAGACGATAACCGTACAAGGCCCATAGCGTCATCATGCATGTCGACATTGGACTCGTCATCCAACACCTCAATGGCTGTGCCCAGCGCGCCTATGGGACTGATGAGATCATGACAAATGCGCGCAGACAAAAGCGCGGCCAAGCTGGAAGGGGTAAGTTTTGTGATTGTCGCAGACATGTGCAGCTCGCTTATTATTGATTTGCCCCATCTTTAGTGATTTTCATCTGTGGGTATAGATGTTTCATAAAAAAAGCCGCGGAAACGAGTTCGCGGCTCTCTTAAAGTTATGAGCGGTGGCTCTATTTCGTGCGCCACGAGCCTGAAGCATCCATGACTTTCTCGCCTGGAGCGGCTTTGGCGATTTGTTTCCCGCCAGTAATAGCAGCCACGACATCCACCTGAACATTTTGCTCACGCGCAAGTCGCGTGTAGACAGATTTACGGCCAATATTCACTTCATTCATGGCAGAGCGTTCTGCAGCAGAGACGGAGCCTGACCCAGTTTCAGCCAAGTAACCTGCTGCGGTCTCGCCAATAGTGCCTTTATTAATGGCGCCTTGAACAATAGACTTAGCGGATTGCGCTTGCGCGGTAGCGTTCGTGCCGCCGAATGTTGCTACAGCTAGTGTTCCTCCGGCTAAAAGCGCCACAGCAGAAATGGCTGTAAAAATTGTTTTTTTCATCATCATGTTCCTCTCCTTCGAAAAGATCCGGCTTTAGAAAAGATCCGGGTTGTTCGCAATCAGGTCTTCAACGTCTTTATCCAAGCGGACGCGGACTTCCTGATCAATTTTAACATTCAGGTTGATAACAATAGGCTTATCAGAAGGTTCAATTTTAACTGTTGGCGAGCACGCCATCAGGGCTAACGGAACAAAAGCAGTTGCCAGTAATCTCAATGTCATAGCGAAACCTATTCGTTTGACCCTGAACCTGCCATTAACAGGGGGTTATATCAAGTTCAGCTTTTATACGGTGATTAGTTAAGAACAAGACCTTCATGGGGACTGTCGAGCACAAAGGCTGGTATGTCCACATCATAGCTCTCGCCCGTGCTTGCGCCTTGAACGGTGTAAGTTCCGCGCATCATACCTGACGGGGCCGTTAGCGGCGCGCCGCTAGTATAGCGAAACACTTCGCCTGGTTTGACGACAGGTTTTTCGCCAACAACGCCTTTGCCGCGCACTTCTTGGACTTGTCCGCGAGAATCGGCGATTTGCCAAAACCGTTCTGTGACCGTGAGGTCTTCTGCGCCCTGATTATCAATTTCGACTGTATAGGCCCAGATGAAGCGGGAATCAGAAGGACTGGACTGTTCAGCTAAAAATTCAGGTTCAACACGGACAACAACGTCTTTAGTACGTTGCTCAAATAGTGGTTGCATTATATCTTGCACGTATATCCCTCTTGTGCTTCTGGTTATGTCCCGAAGCTATCTCTCTCTCTAATCGGTTGTGGCGTTTAAAATCCCAACTCGCAAGCCTTTAAGCCAGTCAGCGGTTAAAAAATACAGTTCGCACTTGTCTGAAGCGAGTAGGATGGTAATCGCTATCTTATGAAACAGGGGATTTTACCGCAGCAGGCTATAGAGACCTTAATCACGCGGGGGCATGTAGTTGCGCCCGCTATGGGCGAGGACGATCAGCCGACTCAGCTACAACCTGCCTCTCTTGATTTGCGCTTGGGCCAAAAGGCTTATCGCCTTCGTGCCAGTTTCTTGCCCGGTGAAGGCCGCACTGTCGAAGATTGTCTTCCGGACGTGCATATGCATGAAATCGATCTCAGTGCTGGGGCCGTGCTGGAAACGGGGTGTGTTTATCTTGTGCCCTTGCAAGAATCCTTAAACTTACCGCCAGAGCTTAGCGCAGCGGCTAACCCTAAAAGCTCAACGGGACGTCTTGATGTATTTACGCGTGTTATTTGCAATGGCGCAGATAGTTTTGACGCTGTTCATGCGGGATATCAAGGGCCGCTCTATGTTGAAATTGCGCCGCGGACCTTTTCTGTCCTAGTGCATCCAGGAGACAGATTGGTTCAAATGCGCTTTCGGAGAGGACCGCTGCAAGAGCTGAACACGCAAACCGTCAGTATTGACCTTGAGGGTTTTGATAAAGACGGTGTCGTGGGGTGGCGGGCAAGGCGTCATGCAGGCTTAGTTGATGTCTCCAAAGTTGGCGGCCATGCCGCGCGTGATTATTGGGAGCCGCTCTATGCCGATAACGGACAACTCGTCTTAGACCCAGATGAATTTTACATATTAGCTTCCAAAGAAGCCGTGAGTATTCCGCAAAATCAAGCGGCTGAAATGGCGCCTATCGCGCCTGAGATTGGAGAATTTCGCGCTCATTATGCCGGTTTTTTTGATCCCGGATTTGGTGTTGCAGCGGCTGGAGGCGAAGGCTCTCGCGCTGTACTTGAAGTGCGCGGACGGGATGTGCCCTTCATGCTCCGTCACGGCCAACCCGTTGCTAAGCTAGTCTTCGAACCCATGAGCGATGTCCCGACATCACTCTACGGCGAAAAGGGGTCACACTACCAAGCTCAGGGCTTGCGTCTATCGAAACACTTTGCTTAAACTGCCCTAAATCATCTATGGGGGAGTTACATCGTGAACGTTATCCGTTTATTTATGTGTGTCATTCTATTTGCTGTTATGGGGCAGGGGGTTGCAAATGCGGCACCTCCGCCCGCTGAGAACTTCGGAAAGCTCCCGGTTATCTTTGATGCAGCTCTCTCGCCTGATGCAGATGAAATAGCAGCTGTGATTAGCCTTAAAGGTAAATATCTGATTCGTATAAGCGAACTTGGTAATGCCTCTGCAAATCCTAAACTTATAGCATTGGGAGATGGCGTTAAACCCGCCTATATAAAGTGGGCAAATGATACACAAGTCATACTGTCTTTTTGGCAAAGTGAAAAATTCTTAGGGACTCCTATAAGAACCGGCTATCTTTACACGATTGATACAAAGACTTTAAAAGGAAAGATTTTGGTTGATCCTACCAAGGCTAGCGCGTCCGATAAGGGTAGTCGCATCAGAAATTCCAGTATATTCCGCCAATATAATAACGTCGTTGTAGATTGGCTAGAAGATGATTCAGATCACATTCTTATGGCTTATTCTGATGAGGATAATAACAATCTTTACCCAGATTTGCGCCGTGTTAATGTCCGAACAGGCCGCAGCGCTATTGTAAAACGCGGTATGTCAGGAGTGCAGCAGTGGTATTCTGATCAAAGCGGTGAAGTGCGTATTGGACAAGGCCGCAAGGATAACTCTAAGGCAAGTTGGGTCATGCGAATTAGGGATGTGGGTAATTATGAGTGGCAGGACTCTGATGAGTATCCAGGGCTGCCTGCAAACGCCGATATACACGGATTCACATCTAACCCGAATGAACTGATTATTAGCGCTTATAGGGGAAAAGATACAGTCGGTCTTTATGTCTATGACTTGTCTGCAAAATCAATAACGCGCAAAATCTATCACAATGATAAATATGACGCTTCAGGCGTGATTCTTTCTAAGGATGGGCATGAAATCATTGGCGCACACTATGTAGCTGATACGCCTGAAACGGAAATGATAGGCGATAATGATACTATTCTTGAAGCCATGCGCCGTAAATTCGAAGGGTACACTGTAGATTATGTTGATCAGTCATCTGATGGGAGCACTGTTCTTTTTAAAGTTTCTAGCCCTTATGATCCTGGCGCCATGATGATTATAAACGGCGTTACGGGAAAGCCAGAAAACCTTGGAGCTATGAGACCTGAATTGTCTCCCAATCAGTTAGGAATGGCTATTGGCGTAAGGTATACAACACGGGATGGGCAGAAGATTCCCAGCTATGTGACATTGCCGCCAACTATAACCGACAATTCCCAACTCAAAAATGTTCCCTTCATCGTTCTACCCCATGGCGGGCCTTATGGCCGTGACAGCAAGAGGTTTGATTATTTTGCACAATTTTTCGCCAGTCGCGGCTTTGGCGTTCTGCAAATGAATTTCCGTGGTTCAGAAGGATACGGTAAAGCTTTTAAAGAAGCCGGACGTCAGAATTGGGTCGTTATGCAGGAAGACGTAGAGGATGGCACACGCTGGCTTATTGAAAAAGGCTATGCCGACCCTAATCGTACTTGCATTGCAGGCTGGTCTTATGGTGGCTATGCGGCTTTGATGGGGGCGGGTAAAAACCCCGAACTTTATAAATGCGCCATCGCTATGGCAGCGCTTACAGACATTAAAGATTTTATGCGTGATCAAAATGATTATCGGTTTGGTCGAGCTAGTGTGAAAAGTTTTATTGGGAATGGATTTGAGGATAAAGATGATATTAAAGCCAACTCTCCTGTAAAAATCGCAGAAGATATGACAGTTCCGTTGTTTCTTGCGCATGGAGAACTGGATCAACAAGTTCATTTTGACCAATTCTTACGTATGAAAAAAGCGCTTAAGAAAAGTAAAGCGAAGGTCACATATATGGACTTCGAGGATGAAGATCATTATCTTTCAAATGAGGAAAATCGTATTAAATTTTTCCAAGGACTTGATAAATTTCTCAAAAAGACAGTCGGCGTAAGCGAATTTGAGCCTTAAGCCGAACAACTCGCGCCGCCCAACACGCAGAATTTCGAGCAGTGCGGGTGGTTGAGTTTTACGGGCCCGAGGCTTTCTTTCAGCGTCTTACCGGTTTCGAATTGCGGATCATCCCATAATAAAGTGCAGGCCAGCACGGCAGGTCTGTCCTCGCCTTTTCGGCGGACGACCATGCGAGAGGTGGCGCACATCATGCTGTCAGGATGAACGTCTAATATGCCCCAACAGGCGACTGTGATTTCAGGCACATCGACGGCTTCGTCCATTTCAGGGAAGAGAATAGTTATGGCTGGGTCATGGGCATCAATGTTCCAGCCTTCGTTTTTAATCAAAGCGCCATAGCCTTGGCGCGCATCCTCTTCACTTTCTGAGAACATAGACCTGCCGGCAATATTCAAGATGAAATCATGCTCAGTAAGCCAAGCCATACCTTTAAGGGCTATGTCAAAACTGCCGTCTCCGCGTTCTTGATCGTGACCTTCGCGCGAAAAATGATCCAAGCTTACACGAAGTGTCATTTTACCAGGGAAACGCGTTTGCAGGTCAAGCAAGCCTTTTTGAACCCGTGGGCGCATCATCGGCTTCATCGCATTGGTAAGCACTAAAAGCGTATGGCCTCGTTCTAGCGCCATTTCAGATAGTCGTATCATATGGGGATTGAGATAAGGTTCCCCGCCAGTAAAGGCGATTTCGATTTTCTCGTCATACATCTCGTCGATTTCGTCGAGATAAGGCGCCATGTCTTCGGGCGTCAAATAGACAAAGTGGTCCGCAGTCGGGCTGCTTTTTATATAACAATTGGCGCATTCAATGTTGCACAGCGATCCGGAATTAAACCAAAGCGTCTCAAGCTTTTTGAAAAAGACAGAGGCCCGCTTCTCACCTTTAGCAGTGCGAACAGGATTTTGGAATTTACGGGGATCTATAGGCGCGTTCATGGGCTGGCTTTAACGTGTAGAAGGCTCTCTGTCACACACAATTGCGTGAGTGGCTGCAATTAATTCACGCCGCAAATTAGAGCAAATTCACAAATTTCAAGTCCAAGCTTTGTGCGCCTTACGCCAAATTAGTCATGAAAATAGCATCAGGCTGTAATCACGAAGCTAAAGATTATAAAGAATATATATCAACAACGCGAAACTGGAGACACATATGTTTATTACTTACGTTCTTTTATCTGGACTGATTTTTAACCGATAATTCGGTTTACATGACCCATCTTTCGGTCCGGCTTTACGTCGCGCTTGCCGTAGAGGTGGAGAAAAGTTTTAGGGTCTTCCGCTAAACTCTTCCAATGATCAACGTCGTCACCAATGAGGTTGGTCATTTCTACTGTGTGCTTTGGCGCTGTATCTCCCAAAGGCCATCCCGCTATAGCGCGTATGTGGAGTTCAAATTGATCCACGCAGGCTGCATCTTGGGTCCAGTGTCCAGAATTATGCACGCGCGGAGCAATTTCATTGACCAGTAATGTCCCGTCTTCAAGCTCGAAAAACTCAGTGGCCATAACGCCGACATAGTTGAGCGCTGTCATGATGTTTATGGCGAGGGCTTGAGCGCGGCCATCATCATCTTGAGCTGGGCTGGTGCTTTTATGAAGTATATGATTTTTATGCACATTTTCTATTAAAGGGTAAGCGGCTGTTTCGCCGTTTAGGCTGCGGGCCGCGACAACCGAGACTTCGCGTCTAAAAGGTATGAATTGTTCGAGAATAGCGGGGGCATCATTCATCATGGTCCAAGCTTTAGTAATATCTGCTTCAGTTTTAATAATCATCTGACCTTTGCCATCATATCCTAAGCGGCGCGTCTTAAGAACAGCGGGAAGTCCAAGCTTTTTAACGGCGCGTTTCAAGTCATGGATAGAATCAACAGACTCGAATAAGGCGACAGGGACATTGGCTTTATCGCGGATGAAAGTTTTCTCGGTGAGGCGATCTTGCGCGACCGTTAAGACTTGCGCATTGGGATGAAGGGGCTTTGCATTTGCCGCCGTTTTGGCCGTTAGGGCCGGGACATTTTCAAATTCGTAAGTCACGACATCACAGGATTGGGCAAAACCGAGTACGGCTTCCGTATCCTCATAGGATGTGTTGGTCTCAGAGCGTGATACATGCGCGGCCGGCCCTGCCGGTTGCGGGTCATAAATATGGCATTGAAATCCTAATCTAGAGGCGGCAAGGCTTAGCATGCGTCCAAGTTGCCCGCCGCCCAAAATACCGATTGTGCTCCCGGGCGAGAGAGGATGCTGAGGCGTAAGGCTCATCACTTAGCCTTTAGGGTCATGCGCGACAGAGTCGGTTTGAGCCTGGCGCCAGCTATCTAGATTTTCGGAAATCGTCTCATCAGATAAGGCCAAAATAGCGGCCGCTAACAATCCGGCATTTTTTGCGCCGGCTTTACCGATTGCCAATGTGCCTACAGGAATGCCTCCGGGCATTTGAGCGATGGATAGCAGGCTGTCCATTCCGGACAACGCCTTGGATTCGACGGGGACGCCAAGGACAGGCAGGCTCGTCATAGACGCCGCCATGCCGGGAAGGTGGGCCGCTCCGCCTGCGCCTGCGATAATAACTTGATAGCCTTCATCTGCGGCGCTTTTTGAGAATTCAACGAGACGATCCGGCGTACGGTGGGCCGAGATAACTTTGGCATCATAAGCGATCTCTAGCTCATCAAGAATATTAGCGGTGTGTTCCATGGTCGGCCAATCAGAGGTCGATCCCATAATAATTGCGATAGGGGCTGTCATGATAGCTTTCTTTAAAGTCCCATTGGAAAGCAAATGATAATAACTAATGGCTATGTAGGGTCAAACGGAAAAAAGTAGTTTTGTTTTGCAAAAATTATACAATAGCGCGTTTTTAGCTGCCAATTTACAATTTATTTACCCTCATGATTTGAGCTTTATTAACATCGTTCGGTCTATTGTGAGGCATCAGGATAATCTCGCCCGCTATAAGGAATAACCATGGCCGCTTCTCGCGTCTCAAATTTATTACAAACGGGCGCCCAGCGTGTCCTGGAGCGTGGGCGCGCGCTTGACACTGAACTCGTCTCTGAAAACGAGGCGCTTACATCTGAAATTTCACGTCTGCGTTTACGCTTACTCGAGCTTGAGCGGGCTGCAGATACCGATCCGCTCGTCCCTGTTTATAATCGCCGAGCTTTTATGCGTGAGGTTTCTCGGGCTCAAACTGTGATGAAGAGATATGAGATATTATCCTCTATCATATTTTTCGACCTGAACGGATTTAAGTCTATCAATGATCGTTTTGGCCATGGCATCGGGGATCAATTGCTGATGAAGACAGGTAATGTGCTGCTGGCAGGTGTTCGTGATTGCGATATGGTTGCGCGTTTGGGCGGAGATGAATTTGGTATTCTTCTGTTCAAGACGGATCCGCAACTCGCTGAGGCCAAAGCGGCCACCTTATCTTGCCGCGTTGCTGAGCAATATGTTGAGCTGCCAACGGGTAAGGTGAGCGTCACTACGGCTTGGGGCACGGCGCCGTGTGACCCCAGTGATACAGCTGATCAGATTTTAGCCCGCGCTGACCGCGCTATGTATATGGCTAAAAAGAGTGCCATGTAATTAAACCCGATATTTTTGTTCAAAGCTGTGATGGCTAAGCGATGATGTCGGGCGTGATTTGATTTTCGATGAAAACGATTTTATCTTTTAGGGCCAATTTCATTTTCTTCATACGCCCAATTTTCAGCATGTCATAAGCGCCAATCTCAAGAAGCGCTTTTATTTCGGTATCAATACGGCGATGTTCGAGCCTGAGATTCTTCAACATTCCCTCCAAGTCTTCAGGCGAAGGGTCTTCTGTCTCAGCATTTTGGGACTCAATATCATCGCTCATGACTGCCTCATTACGTTAGCTTAACGCTTGCCGCAAGTTTGGTGCATGACTCTTAAAAATTTTTATGCTATCTAGAATCATCACATAATATGGAGATGTAAATGGCATTATCGGCTCATTTAGAACAACTCTCGATTAAGCACACAGCGCTTGAGACCCAAATTCAACAAGAATTGCGAAATCCACATCCCGACGATTTGCGAATATCAAAGCTCAAAAAAGAAAAACTTCACATAAAAGACGAACTAGAAAGTTACGAGACCTCCTCCTAGAGCTAGTCTTATCTGCTTGACCTTCACTCTCTAACGCCGTTTATTCTGGCCTGTAACGTTGAGGGTTTCTTATGGTTGAACGTGTTTTCATTGTGACCGGCGCCGCCAAGGGTATCGGCTTTGCTTGCGCAAGGCGTCTCTTGGAGGATGGCAATAAAGTCGTGCTCGCAGACATCAATCAAGCCGATGGCAAAAAGGCGCTCATTGAACTTGCAAGCGGCGAAGAGAGAGCTTTATTCGTTGAATGCGATGTGTCTAATAAGCTTGAGGTGCATAACCTTGTGGCTGAAACGCTCTCTGCTTTTGGCCGTATTGACGGCCTTGTAAATAATGCCGGCATAGCTGTTAAGGGTGGGTCTTTGGACTTGTCTGTGACTGACTTTGACAGAGTACTTGCCGTCAATCTGCGCGGAGCATTCTTAGTCTCGCAAGCTGTCGCAAAATATATGGTCGATGAGATTGAGAGCCGTGAGGACAGATCTCGCCTCACCGAACGTCCTTATTCCATCATCAATATGTCATCTATCAATGATACGGTCGCTCTGCCGGACTACCTCGCCTACACGGTCTCAAAGGGTGGTCTTTTGCAGATGACCCGGTCTATGGCACTTGAACTTGCGCCCTACGGGATTCGCGTCAATGCTGTTGGGCCTGGCTCGGTCAAAACCGATATGCTTTCGGGCGTAGCCGGAGATGCGCTGGAGAAAATTCATTCCCGTACACCTTTGGGCCGCGTGGCACTGCCGGATGAAATTGCAGGCGTGGTGTCATTCTTGGCTGGCGAAGACAGTAGCTATATTACCGGGCAATGTATCTATGTCGATGGCGGACGGTTGGCGCTAAATTACACCATGCCGCCGCGCGCGCCGACCGAAGGTATTTAAAAACCTTCTGCCGGCTTGGGGCTACCCTTCAGAGGGCTTGAATAAGCTCTCTAATGTATGTTCGACTTTTGGCGCTTCTTTGGCGGGTTCAGGAGCTGTCTCTTCAACCGCTTTCAAGCCTTGGCCTTCTTCTTTTGCCAATTTGGCATCCTCTTTGGCTTTTTTATCAGCCGCCTTTTTAACAAGGGCATCCAAATCAAGCTGCGAGCATAGTCCCAGAGACACAGGGTCTGTTGGGTTAATCGTATTGATTTTCCAATGTGTGCGTTCGCGAATAGCATTAATTGTAGGTTTAGTCGTGCCGATAAGTTTGGAAATCTGCGCGTCCGAGACTTCAGGGTGATTGCGCACAATCCATGCAATGGCGTCAGGGCGGTCCTGCCGGCGAGAGAGGGGTGTGTAACGCGGACCTTTTTTCTTTCCCTTTTTCGGCTGCAACGTATCGCTGTCAAAGGTATTGGGCTTCATCGCGTAATGCGAATCTTTTTCTGCTTTCTCGATTTCCTCACGGCTGACCTGACCATTTGCGATTGGGTCTGCGCCTCTGATACCCGCGGCAACGTCGCCATCTGCAATACCTTCAACTTCGAGAATGTGAAGAGAACAAAATTCGCTAATCTGTTTAAAGGTCATGCCGGTATTATCGATGAGCCAAACAGCCGTAGCTTTGGGCATTAAAATCTGTGTCATATTGGCCTCCAAAATTTAGCCATTAAAAAACCCCGCTCGGCGGGGTCATTTTGTTTGAAAACCCTCGTTTTCAACGCAGTGAAATCCGTATAAGACCATTAATTGAATTAAGCAAGAGGAGTCTGACATGGATGATGATGTGCGCCAAACCGAAACAATGTTCCAGATTGGCGATGACCTCTATGGTATATCTGTAGATGAGCTTAAGAGTCGAGTGGAGCGCTTAAAGCTCGAAATTAACCGTATTGAAGCCGAATTGGGCAAAAAAACTGCTGATTTATCAGCTGCTGACCTCCTCTTTAAACCCAAGGGTTGAATGATTTTACCCTTATTCCCACTGGCGCAGCTCTTGCAAACCTTAACAGCAACGTTAAACAGGGTAGTGAATTGGGGACTATCCAAAACCGGAACATATAAAAATGAGCGCTACACATAATACAGACGCCGAAACGGTTGCGATTCTAGACACGCTAACGCCGCAAGCCGAAGCCCGTCTCATAGAATTCACAAAATCAGAACTCTTCGCAAAGACTTTTCGCGAGGGCATGGATATGGTCGAGGAAACGGCGGCTTATCTGGACGGAATTGGTCGTCAGGACAGTAAAAAACTGGGCCGCAATGATGCTCTGACCTATGCTAGCCAGTCTATGCGCCTAACAACCCGTCTTATGCAGGTTGCGAGTTGGCTTTTGGTACAGCGCGCGCTTAAAGAAGGCGAAATGGTCTCCTCAGAAGCCCGCCAAGACAAATATCGTCTTGTTGCTGAAACCAAATCTGAGGACGGTTTAAGTTTTTCTGAACTGGCTAAAGACGCCTATGCTTTGCCCGGCAGATTATTGGACTTACTGGCGCGGTCTGAATCTCTATATGAGCGCATAATGCGTCTTGACCGTTCACTTTACGGCTCCATCGCTGCCCAAAGAGGCAATACAGTTGCTGATCAGATTAGCCGCCTTGAAGCCGCATTTGGACGCGCCGCTAACGGATAGCCATTCGCATTTAAACCACCTTTATTCCTGATACAAAAAAGGCGTCCCGAGAGACGCCTTTTGTTATTCTATAATCGCGAATAGCTTTAAACGCCAAAGCCTGCAAATTTGTCTTTAAAGCGAGAAACGCGTCCGCCGCGATCCATCAATTTGCCGTCGCCGCCAGTCCAAGCCGGATGCGTTTTTGAATCAATATCGAGGACGAGTGTGTCGCCTTCTTTGCCATATGTGGAACGTGTCTGATATGTTGAACCGTCAACCATCTGTACGTTAATCATGTGATAATCAGGGTGAATATCTTTTTTCATTTTCTGGCTCCTTAGCCTTTGGTCACGGGTTTGCTTTAGACGGTCCCCCGCTCGAATGGCGCGATATAGGGCAGAGTTGTTAAGGCGTCAAGCGCTCTAACCCACGCGCTCCATTAGCGGTCCATATAGCGCCTCGTTGGTCGCGATGATGTCGCCTGTTTCCAGCACATCTCCGCCTGTCAAGCTTTCGACTTTCAGGCCTGCTTCTTGCGCGATGAGAACCCCCGCAGCGATGTCCCAGACGGCTAAGCCGCGTTCCCAGAAGCCGTCATAGCGGCCCGCGGCTGTCCAAGCGAGGTCAAGCGCAGCAGAGCCCATGCGTCTTACGCCGGAGCTATGGCCCATGACTTGGTGGAGTTCTTTTAGGAATTTAGCGTGACCCGGACGGCCCAGAAAGGGAATACCTGTCGCGAAAAGGCTGTCTTGGAAGATATCGCGTTTGCCAGGACGCAATCGGCGATCTGCTCCGCCGCGCGTGCCGTCATTTAAAAATGCGCCTTTGCCTTTTTCGGCAAAGAACATTTCGTCTGTGATGGGATTATAAATGACGCCCGCAACAAGTTCTTTTGGGTTGCCGTCAATTTCGCGTTCTAGTGCAATAGAAATCGCGAAATGCGGAATGCCGTGAAGAAAGTTTGTCGTCCCGTCTAGTGGGTCGATAATGAAGCGGTGGGTTTTGTCCGAGCCTATAATCTCGCCGCCTTCTTCTGCCAGAAAACTATAGCCGGGACGGTCACGCTGTAGGTTTTCAATAATGGTTTCTTCGGATTTTTTATCGGCTTTGGAAACAAAATCAGCCGGACCTTTTCGCGCGACTTGCAGATGCTCCACTTCGCCAAAATCGCGCAGCAAATTGCGTGACGCTTTGCGCGCCGCGAATTGCATCACCCGCATAATCGGCGAGAGGTGACTGGTTGTCTCTGTAATATTGCTCATTAGTCGGCGCGTTTCACGTAAGAGCCATCTTCCGTCAGTATAATTAGCTTCTCACCTGTACCGACAAATGGCGGCACATTGGTACGCACGCCATTAGACAGCGTCGCAGGTTTAAAAGAGTTCGCGGCGGTTTGGCCCTTAACGACAGGCTCTGTATCCGCGACTTCGAGAATAACTTGTTCGGGCAAGGCGATTGAGATGGCGCGCTCTTCATAAAATTCGACATTCACCGCCATACCATCCGTAAGGTAAACCGCTTGGTCACCCACAAATTCTGATTGCAGATTAATCTGCTCATAATTTTCTGAATTCATAAAGACGAGCATTTCGCCTTCAGCATAAAGGTAAGTGTGCGGCTTTTGCTCAAGGCGCACGCGCTCAACGGTTTCTGCGGCACGAAAACGCTCATTAAGCTTACGGCCATCGAGAATATTCTTGAGCTCGACCTGATTAAAGGCGCCGCCTTTGCCGGGTTTAACCGCATTGCATTTTACCGCGACCCAGAGCGTATCTTGGTGCTTGATAATATTACCTTGGCGGATTTCATTGCCATTCATTTTCATAATAGGTCTCGCGTGCATGCGTGGATTTGCGCCCCTTTAGAGCACAAAAGAAAACGGAGCAAGCAGTGATGGCTTACTCCGTCAAGTAACGTGCGCCTTACAACGCACAGTTGGAAGGGGTTATTTTGCCGAAGCCAGTTTTTTAGGAAGCGCTTTGACGTTGTCCTTAAGCTTGCGCTCCACGAGTAATGCGCGCGGGTCAATCACAATATAGCCTGGGCGTTCTTTAAGCTCAAAAGTCAGCTCGGTCTCAGCCTCAGTCAGACGGAAGCGTTTAAGCAGCATCGGCTCTTCTTCCCAGCTATTGCTTGGGTCTTCTTTGTAGAAGGCAATTTCAACAGGCTCATCTAATGTGTCAGCATCGGTTTCTTTACCGTCTTCTTCACTAGCATATTTTTTCGCCATTTTCGCGGTAGCTGTGACAGTATATGTGCCATTCGCATTAGGTTTAATATCAACATCACCAAAGCTTGTTTCCCAAAAGGTGATTTTTTCCCAACTATCGGTGATGAATTGTTGGAGATCTTCTGGTGCTGCTGCGCGTAGAGTGTCAACCAGTTGTTTGGTTGTCGGATAGGGCGATCCTTTGGAACCATATTCTTCAATAAAACCTTTGAGGGCTGCATTCATAGCGCCATCATCCATATAGTGACGCAAACCCCAAAACACAGCGTTAGCTTTGTTGTAGAAAATATATTGCTGGTCCTCTGCGAGCGCGAGAGGTGGTTCAGGATTTTTATCGCTTGCGCGTCCTGACAAATATTGTTCACCCCTTTTGCTGCGCATACGGCGCGTCATGGGATAGCCTTTGATCTGCTCGAAAGCGGTCATTGACGCATTTTCTGTCAGGCCCTCAGAAAGGACATTAAAGCCTTTTGTATTAGCGGGTACAATCTGATGACCAAACCATTGATGGCCAAGCTCATGCGCTGTGACATATGTCATAAAGTCGACTTTATCTTCACCTTTCTCAACTTCCATGATAAAACCTAAACTTTCGCCAAAAGGGATGGTGCCCGCAAAGGCTTGCGCAAACGAAACATAAGGCACTTCCATAATGCGGGCTTGCGCGTATTGGTAAGGGCCAAAGGTTTCCGTGTAAGTCGTCATCGAAGACTGCATGGCGTTCATCATCAAATCAATATTAAACGGATGGCCAGCATGGTGATAGATTTTCAAATCGACATCATCACCATTGGGGTTTTTCCAGACATCTTCGGCAACATCATAATCGGCCGCAACGAATGAGAAGAAATTCATAATAGGATTAATCGCTTCATATTGGCGGCAAACACGCCCGTCAGGACCTGTCGTTTCTCCAATGAACTTACCGGGCGCGATGGGAATTTGCCCGGCATCAACGCAGAAATTGGCTTTGAAATCGACATAGTCAGCTGCGCTGGTAAAGAAGTTCTTTTTAATGGCCTCGGGATCGTCACGATCAGGGCGCTTATCTTTAACATCTAAACCATATTTTCGGCGTTTATCTGGGTTTTCGAGCCTGCTAAAATTGATACCGATAGTAGGCATTCTGCTGTTATTTAGGAAGTTAGCTTGCTTCCGAATAGGGCTGCCCTCACTGAACTTTGGGGAGTCGTAAAATATATCAAAGTCCAGCGTGGTCTCAGCATTAACGGCGAGCGGTGGATTGAAAACATAGAGGTGAGAATTCATCTCAAGCTTTTCTGCAAGCTTGGCTTTCTCATTGTCTCTATCGCGAACCGCACCTTTTAAGTCTATTTTACGCAAGGCACTTTCTTTATCCGTCGGCATGGTAAGCCAGACTTGGTTCACAGGCGCGCCTGTTGTATTCTTGATTAAATACTGACCTTTAAATTCACCCTGTTGCTTATCCGTGAAAAGTTGAACGTCAACATCCACGCGCTGAATTTTTGGAAGAGGATTATATGTCCCATCTTTGAAAAACTCATCCTTGAAATTCTTTTCAATCTCAACGAGACGAGTCTCTGATTTTTTATCCGTGTAGAATGTGTTGTCGATATTGGTCTTGTAGAAAATATAACTACCCATTCCAAAGAATGCGAGGACTGAGGCAAGGCCAAGCGAAAGAGAGCCAACGCCCATCTGTCCCTTAACGCCTTTGATACGTTTGCCGAGACGGACATCTGTTCCGCGCCGCCAAAGCCACATGCTCGTAACAGCGAATAGACCAACCAGTCCGGCCCAATATATGCCTCTGTAAGTCATGGTGAGAAGGCCAGATGTGCGGTAAGCATTCATATCCGAATATTGGCCGGGATTGACTAAACCAAAGCCCATGAGCGGATGATAGAAGGGCAATAATTGTAGGCCAAATAATATGCCAAACAGCACGAGCCCGCCGATAATCATACCAAAAATGCGGTTGGGCGCAAAGTTTTGAACAAACATCACCAGGGTTACCCAGAATGACATCATTAGGCCGATTTCAAAGAAGCCGCGCTTGAACATCACACCAACTTCCAAATCACCCACCCCGATGAGCGCTTGCGCCACAAGCGCGGCAATGCAGGCTAGGGCAATCACTGAATATATCATTGCAATGGTTGCGAGCCATTTAGTCGCCAGAAGCGTCCAGTTTTGCACAGCTGTACTGTCAATCAATTCTGTGATTTTGGCCGTGCGCTCGCGCCAGATCACATCGCCGCCAAAGAACACCATCATCAGTAACAAGAATAAGGTAAAGCCGCCCTGTACCACAAAGAAGGCTTGCCCCCCGGTGAGCAAAACAGGCATGTCAGAGAGTTGATTGCGAATAACGAATACAAATGAGAAGTTTACAATCGCGATTAAAAGTAAAATTGCGAAAGGAATACTTTTTACTGTCGTCAAATATTCATATTTAAACCGCGCCAAAAAACGTGAGAGCTTTGCGCCATTTGGCGGCGCTGGCGTGACCTGCACAAGTTCTATTTCGTCCGGAGAAAGGTGTGTATCAGTGAGCTGTTTACTAGGTTTGATTTTACGGGTGACAATGCCGCGCTTAAAAAATCGCTGTGCCATAAATAGCCCTGCCAATGATACGGCAAGCCAGATTAGGCGATTGATTAGGAAACTACCCGAGACTGGTACTAAACGTGAGTTTTGCTCACTGGCTGGCCAAAACTCTGTGTCATTCGCCAGCCCAACTGTACCGAAAGGATCGAGCAGGGCTGCAAGGTCTTTTAATTTATCAGACTCGTTTAAAAGGCCAGGAATGCTCGAAATTACAAGCATCGCGATGGCGCTGACATATACAATTGTCCGATTGCGCGTCACACCTGCGGTTAGGAGGTAAAAGGCCGAGACAAAAAGACAGGATATCAAGCCGAATACGAAAAGAGGCTGCAGGAAATAAAGAACATTAATGGCCCCAATCGTTTCCTTGTCCGTCCAAGGCATGAATTGTCCAATAAACATACCAACAACAAGTGCGCAGAGACAGGCAAAAACAGTCGCTAAAACACCTGTAAGTCTGGCCCAAATCATGGGAGTGGTTTTGACAGGGGTAGAGTGAATAATTTCGAGGCTCTTATGAACATCATCTCGCATTGCTCCCGTCACAGTAAAGACAGCGGCAAAGAAGATTACAAATGGGCTCATATTCGCAATGATTGTCGCAACGGGTAAGGCGCCATTAGCTTTGATTTTTTCACCAACTGCGCTTGCGGAGGCAAAATCAAATGACATCATCATCACGCCAACAATAAACATAATAGCCGCGGTAATCCAAAAACCCACCTGGCGGGTTTGGAGGTGCATTTCAAATTTTAGAAGTTTGGTAAACATACAGCTCTCCTAAACGAAATTATAAAGATGCGCGAAATAGGCATCTTCTAGCGTGGGGTCCGCTTTTTCAAACCCAGCCTCTGGAATGTCGTCGGATAGAACGGATATAACAACACCGCCCATTAACAGGCGCGTTGCCAGAACTTTATATTTTTCCTTCAAGCCTGCGACTTGGTCTTTCTCGACCTTCTTGCGCCAGACACTGTTTCTAATTTTATCAATAAGGCTTTCCGGTGCACCGCGAGCAATAACTTCACCCTCTCCTATAATGGCCATATCAGGGCAGAGGTCACGTACATCTTCGACAATGTGCGTTGATAAGATAATGATCTTCTCTTCTCCGGCTTCGGATAATAAATCTAAAAATGTTTGTCGTTGGAAAGGGTCAAGGCCCGCCGTAGGCTCATCAACGATGAGAACTTTTGGGTCTCCGAGCAATGCCTGAGCTACGCCAAACCGTTGGCGCATTCCGCCGGAAAATGTCGCGACAGAGGCTGTCTTGTGCTTGAAAAGGTCAACGCTTCGGAGAAGGGATAAAATTTGCTCGCGGCGCTGCGTCTTGTCATTCAGCCCTTTTAAAATTGCGATATGATCTAGCAAAGCTTCTGCGCTCATCCGAGGATAGACACCGAAGTCTTGGGGTAGGTAACCAAGCGTGCTGCGCATCACATCAGGTTTGGAGACGATATCCGTTCCATTGTAAGTAATCGTGCCTTCATCAGGTTTTTGCAGCGTTGCCAAAGTCCGCATCAAGGTTGATTTCCCGGCGCCGTTCGGACCTAAGAGTCCAAAGAGGCCGGGGCCAAGATCAAGATTGATATTATTCATTGCGTGGACGTCGCCAAAACGCTTATGGACATTTTTGATAGATAGCATTGTAATCCCCAGATTAAACTTCTTTGAGCTCAGTCATAAAGAAAATTTATCGAAAAACAACAATTATTTTCGATTAACGATAAAACGTAGCGCCCGAATTTTATCCGGGGGATGAAATTCAGCGAAGTTCCGAAACCCCTAGAGGGTTTCGGCTAGAGCCACGATTTCTTACGAAATCACAACGTGACTCAAGCCTCTTGCACAGATAGATTACCTTACATGAATGATGTTTCCGCCAAAAAACGCCCGCCGCTTAATTATGCTTTTGCCCGCGCTCAAGGTGTTTTGGCCCTCATGCAGGACGGCGAAATGGTTATTGCCCGCCGCCCCGGAGCCAGCTTTGAGTCGTTGCTTGAGGCTCGCCGCGCTATAGGACAGCCTGCAAAACTAATTGATGTCACGCCCGCCGAATTTGAGAATCACGCCGCGCGGGTTTACGCCCAAGCTGATTTGTCCAGCTCTGCGGAAGATGCGATTGACACGCCTGGAGATTTGAATGCCCTCGCCAGCGGCCTTCCGCGTACGTCAGATCTTCTCGATAGCACAGACGATGCGCCTGTCATCCGCCTTATCAATGGTATCCTGCAGGAAGCTATTCGCAGCCGCGCGTCTGATATCCATATTGAGCCTTATGAGCAGCGGCTCTCGGTACGTTTTCGTATTGATGGTTCCTTACGCGAAATGCTCAGCTTACCGGCGCGGCTTTCATCCGTTTTGGTCTCGCGCGTGAAAGTTATGGCGCAGCTCGACATTGCCAAAAAACGTGTCCCGCAGGATGGGCGTTTCTCGCTGAACTTGGGTGAGCGCGCCATTGACGTGCGCGTGTCAACTTTGCCGTCGCGTCACGGTGAGCGCCTAGTGATGCGGATTTTAGAACAAGACTCCTCGCGCCTCGGCTTGCCGGAACTGGGTATGGAAACTGAAGTGCTCAAAGCCTTTGAATCGGCGTTGGAGCGTCCTAATGGGATTATTCTTGTCACAGGCCCAACGGGTTCTGGCAAAACAACAACGCTTTATGCGGGGTTGTCTCAATTAAATGATGGCTCGCGTAACGTTCTAACCGTCGAAGACCCGGTAGAGTATGCGCTGGACGGCGTCGGTCAAACACAGGTAAATTCCCAAGTCGGGATGACCTTCGCAGCGGGGCTTAGGGCTATTTTGCGCCAAGATCCCGATGTGGTTATGGTCGGTGAAATCCGCGACCCTGAAACAGCCGAGATTGCGGTGCAAGCCTCGCTCACGGGTCACTTGGTGCTTTCCACTGTGCATACAAATTCGGCTGTGGCCGCCATTGCCCGTCTTCGCGATATGGGTGTGGAGCCGTTCTTGTTGTCGTCAACAATCACAGCTCTTGTTGCGCAACGCCTCGTGCGCCGCCTATGCCCTAGCTGTAAAGTGCCTTATTCTCCATCACCCCAAGAACAGGCCGAACTGGGCATTCGCAAATCAAATGTCACATTCTACAAGCCCAAAGGCTGCGGCGAATGTCAGGATATTGGTTACACAGGCCGCTTGGGTATTTATGAAATCGTGACATTGGACGATAAACTCCGCGCGATGATCCATGACGGGGCCAGTGAGTCCGATATGGCGAAATATGCTTTTACCAAACGGCAGACATTATTAGGCAGCGGCGCGGACAAAGTGCTGGCGGGCGAAACCTCGGCTGAAGAAGTTCTTCGTGTTTGCAAATCCAATACGGCTGAGGAAATCTAAACCTCATGGAAGCTTTTGACTATGCAGCGCTGGACGCGGGCGGTAAGCGCAAAAAGGGCACGGTTATGGCCTCTTCCGCGCGAGATGCCCGTGATATTTTGCGCGCCCGAGCGCTTATGCCGCTCGATTTGGCCCCTAGTAAATCCAAGAAAAAAGAAAACCTTGATGGGAAAGCATCCGGCGTCAAACATAAGCATTTGACCCAAGCCACGCGGCAACTCGCTATTCTGATTGATGCCGCCACGCCAATTGAAGAAGCACTGAAAATCACGGCCCTGCAGTTTGAACGCTCGCCAATGAAAGGCGCGCTGCTCTCTATCCGTGCGCAGGTCATGGAAGGCTTAAGATTATCAGACGCGCTGCGCGGACAGCCCAAAGTCTTTCCGGAACTATATACCGCCATGGTGGCCTCTGGCGAAACATCCGGGCAATTGCCCGCTGTCCTAGAGCGTCTGGCCGATGATTTGGAAGCTGCACAGAAAATCCGCCGAAAGATAATGGGCGCAACGGCTTATCCGTTAGTATTATCCGTCGTAGCCTTATTGGTCGTAACAATTTTAATGGTAGCGGTGGTGCCAAAGGTCGTCGATCAATTTGATAGCTTTGGACAAGATTTACCGCCATTGACCAAAGGCGTTATAGCGGCATCAGCCTGGATGCAAAATTGGGGGCTCATTACGCTCATTATTTTTGGTATCGCTATTTTCGCATTACGCCAAGCGCTGAAAAACAAAGCGCTACGTTACAGATGGGATGGCATGATGCTGCGCCTGCCTTTAATTGGAAAAATCATACGAAATATGAACGCGGCGCGATTTGCGCGGACAATGGCAGGCCTAGTCGATAGCGGAACTCCCGCTTTGACAGCTTTGGAAACGGCGCGTCACACATTGCAAAATGCGGTGATGCGCGAGGCGGTGACGAATGCCTCTGTTAAAGTTCGCGAGGGGTCTGCCATTAGCACGGCCTTGCGCGGAACAACGGTCTTTCCGCCGCTCGTGGTACAAATGGTGGCAGGCGGTGAGGCCAGCGGCGATATGGGCAAGATGTTTTCCAAGTCAGCGGAATACCTCGAAGACGAATTTGACAGTTCAACAACTGTATTTTTGACGCTTCTTGAACCTTTGATAATTATTTTTCTGGCCGGAATTGTGCTATTAATCATTGCAGCCATATTCCTGCCTATCCTACAATTAAACACAATGGCGTTTTAAAGGGCTTATTATGCGTGAAGAAGAAATAAAAACAGTTCAGAAAAAAGAAGAGGGCTTTACGCTCGTTGAGGTCATGGTGACATTGGTCATTATCGGGCTTTTGACGACCTTTGTGGTGATCAATGTATTGCCGGCTCAAGATAAAGCTCTGGTTCAAAAAGCGAAAGGCGACATTCGCATCCTAGAACAGGCCATGGAAATGTACCGCCTCGATATGTTTGATTACCCTGAACAAGATGCCGGTTTGGACGCCTTAAAAGAGTTACCAAGCGGAGCTGACCAAGCCCGCTACCGCAAAGGCGGCTATATCAAACTTTTACCCGATGACCCTTGGGGACGTCCTTATGTCTATCGTTATCCAGGCGACAACGGCGTTTATGATATCCTCTCTTACGGGTCTGACGGAGAGCCCGGCGGCGAAGAACAAGCCGCTGATATTGTTAGCTGGGAATAAGCTGGGTGCGCCGCCGTATCTCAAAAGACGCCGGCTTTACACTGGTTGAAATACTCTGTGTTCTGGCTTTGATTGGCCTCATGACATCAGTTGTTGTCTTGAGCATACCAACGCCTAAATCCTCCTTGGATAAACAAGCCGAATTGCTTACGGGGCAAGTCAATGCCATGGTACAGGATGGTCTGATCAGCGGCTCGGTAACAGCGGCAGGATTTTCCAAAGATGGCTATGCGCTTTATGTGTTTGAGGATAGTGAGTGGTCAGAGCGTGCTGCCGCACAATGGAGTGATAGCTACCGCCTGACCTTAAGCCGCGCTACGGCTAAGCTCGACATGCCCAAAACAGCTGAGCCTCTTATTCTGTTCCAACCCACGGGATTATCCACGCCCTTTGAACTTACGCTCTCCGACCGCGAGACAAAATACGCGCTTTTATCTAAAGGTGATGGCCAAATTGAGCTGGTCAAATCAGCGCCATGAAGAACTCTCTTAAAAAAGATGACGGGTTCACATTAGTCGAAGTGTTGGCCGCGCTGCTGATTTTCAGCTTTGCGATTATTGGCCTGACACGCTCCGGGACTGAGTCCGTGCGGGCGGTGAGTGTGTTGCAAGATAAAGCCTATGCCGGGATTGTGGCGGATAACCAACTTATTCGCTCTCGCATTGAACCGCTCAAGGTTGGCGCAAAAACCGGGAAAGATACCGTCAAAGGCAAACCCTATGAGTGGCGGGTTGAAACGTCTGAGACGGAGAGTGATGGCTTTTACCGTCTCATCGTTACGGTCTCTGAGTCGCAGACTGATCAAGTCATTCTCACGCGGACAGCCTTTCGCACGGATAAAACACTGTGAGCGAACAAACACATAATGAGGCGGGATTTACGCTTGTCGAGGTTCTAATCTCGATGTTTATTTTCGCCTTGCTGACGGCAGGGACGATGACGGCTCTGACCCAAAGCCTTCGCGGAAAAGCCAGCCTCGACACCTCGATGGAGGCGCTCAATGAGTTAAATGCCGCGCGGGCGATATTGCGCTCAGATATGTCGACCCTAACGTTGCGCCCTAGCCGTGATGAGCTGGGCGGCGTTAACCCCTATGTGCTGACAACAGACGGCGAGGCGCTATTATCATTTATGCGGCGCGGAACCCAAAATCCAAGCGGATTAGAGCAGCGCGGGGATTTGGAGCGCGTTGAATATCACTTCGAAGATGGCGCATTTATTCGCCGCTCTTATGTTCATGAAAATCCGGCTCAGGAGGCTGCCAGTTTTGACCGCGTTCTGCTGGATGATTTACAAGACGCCAAATTATATGCGGTGGTATATCAGTTCAACGCGCTCTCTAAAATAGAGGGCCTCCGCTTAGAGCCGAGTTCGACCCAGGCTCTTAAGCCGAACGCCATCATGATTGAAATCACGGATGAGCTTGGCGATGTCACAGAACACCTCTTTGAGATTGGCGTATGATTAGGCCTTCGAAAAATAAAGTTGATAAAGACCAAGGGATAGTCTTGCTGACGACATTGCTTATCATGGCGATCATGGCAGCGGTGGCCGTCGAAATTATGGACGATATTCGCTTTGCGGTTAAGCGCACAATCAATGTCGGTGATTATGCGCAGGCTGATTGGTATGTGAAAGGCGCAGAAGATTTTGCCGAAAGTTATATTGTGAATCAGCTTACGCCACTACAGCCTGAAGTCAGGAATGAGCTGTTTAAATCACCCCAGACTTTTACATTTCCTTTTGAGGGCGGATTGATGATTTTGGACGTACGCGACGGTACAGATTGTTTTGCGCTGGGCAGCTTGATCACATCAGCCGGCAGTACAGATGTTGTCGGCGGGCGGCAATTCACCAATCTGTTGATTGCATTAGGGTGGCCCTCAAATGATGCGCAAAGCCTCACAGGCGTGTTGACGGATTGGATTGATTTGGACACGCAGCGCGGCGCGAATGGGGCCGAAGATGGCGACTATCTGCGGCGCGAACCTCCGCACCGCACGGCAAATACGGCGGTGGCCTCTATCATGGAACTGCGCAGCCTTGAGGGTATGACTGAAGAGCTTTATCAATCCATTCGTCCTTATGTTTGCGCCAGAGATGGGGGGCAGAAAAGCAGGTTGAATATTGATACGGCTGAACCAATCGATGCCTTTTTGCTCTCAGCGATTTTAGGCGGGCCCGATCAATATCAAACAGCCTTGCAACTTATTTCCGAGCGTCCTGAGGGCGGATATAAAGATTTAGAAACTCTGCAAGCCGCGCCTGCTCTGCAAGACTTCACCGGAAAAGAAGCCGCCTATGACCAGATTGTTTTTCAGCCTAATGTGCTTTGGATTGAAGTCAGGGTTGATTACCTCAAAGCCTCTCGGCTAGTCACCTATGAATATGATGTGACAGGGCCTGAACCTGAAGTGACATATCGCGGATGGGGGAGCGAAAGCTTACGCCCGACACTGGAAGACGAAGGGACTGAGCTGCAATGACAGAACGCCTTATCATCGTGATGCCAAGTCACGCCGATGGCCCCGGACTTTGGGGACTTGTCGATGGTGACCGCGTGATGCGCCATGGACGTGACACGCCCCCCGCAAGCGCTGGCGTTAAAGAGGTCGTGACTGTTCTGCCCGGACAATCTCTGCGTATTTACAGTCATGAACTTCCGATGACCTCCAAGCGCGACAGACTACGCGCCGCAGGGTTTTCCATTGAGGACAAAATCGCCGTCCCGCTAGACCGTGTCCACATCGCGCTCTCAGATGACCGTGTTGCAGTTATGGATAAAGACGCGCTTTCAGCAAATATAGCGCAGCTCAAAGAGGCCGGATTGTCCGTATCAAAAGCCATAGCAGATTTTGAAGCCCTAGCTGACATTGACGGCGACGTAACTCTGTTGGACCGCATCGTGACAACGGGTGACCTTGGCCATGCCGTAGATACAAGCTGGGCGGATAAGGAGGCTGCTGACACTGCGCGTCATTATCCGGATGAAACATTACTTTCTGCGATAGGAAAAAAACTGGAGCAGGGCGAAATACTTAACATCCTACAAAACGGGTTCTCGCCTAAAAGCAGCTTTAATTTTGGATGGCGAAAACTTGCGCCACTGGGCGGCCTAGCGGCGGCGCTGGGTATTATAGCGCTTGTCTTCCAAGGGGTTGAAGCTCGCGCGCTCAAACTGCAGGCGGCTGACCTAAAGCTGCAAACGGCTCAAATTTATACAGAGGCCACGGGGCAGGCGGCTCCGTCCAATCCGGCTTTGACGGCTACGCGAGCGATGAAATCCGGCGGTAAAGATAATCTCGCCTTTTTACGCCTGTCTCAAGTTCTGTTCAGCGCGGTTGAGCAAATTGAAGGCCTGACTGTTGAACAATTGCGCTACCAAGACACAACAAATGAATTGCAACTCCGGCTCATTTACCCGGGCTTTGAAAGCGCCGGAGAGCTGGAAAAAGCTATTCTGGCGGCTGGCGGACAGCTTACAACCGGCGGCGTGCGTGAGCAATCAGGCCGCTTCGTTGGCGAAGCCACTTTGCGAGGAGGTGCATCATGATGAACCTGCTCAGATGGGATGAGCGAGAGCTTTATGAGAAAGCGGTCATGGCGGCTATCGGCGCGGCGCTTGTCCTGGCTCTCATCTATATGATTGCGGTCAAGCCAGTCTTCGCCGCGCATAAAACCGCCGAAACCCAGGTCACGAAGTCTCTGCGTGATTACGAAATTGTCTCAAAGGCGGTGCCGCGCTTAGGCCAATCTACGGTCGCTGCTGGAACGCCTTTTTCTCGTGCGGCTTTAATCAGCGCAGCGCAACGCCAAGATATCAGACTATCGCGTATCAATCCCGATGATGGGTCTTTGACTGTTTGGATTGATGATGTGGAAACTGCAAAGCTCTACGGGCTCATTAATACGCTGATGACTCAAAACGGGGCAGAACTGTCTCGCGCGTCGATTTCGGCAGATGATAATGGCTTGCTCTCGGCACAGCTCACATTAAAAACGAATTGATATAATCTGTCACAGATTTTGTCTGTGGCATTGTTAAGTTCTAGGTTAGAACGCTCTGATGAAATTTCCATTTATAGACCTACAGGCTCAGCGTGCTATTATCGCGGATGAAGTGGATGCCGCGCTGAAACGTGTGTTGGAGCATGGGCAATTTATCTTAGGCCCTGAAGTTGAGCAATTTGAAATCCAACTCGCCGAGTTTGAAGGCGGCGGGCACGCAGTCTCATGTGCCAATGGTACGGATGCAATAATTCTTCCTCTTAAAGCCTGGGGCGTTGGTCCAGGCGATACAGTCTTTTGTCCCAGTTGGACCTATGCCGCGACGGCAGAGGCTATAGCTGTTATTGGGGCAATTCCATATTTTGTTGATGTTGACCCCGTGACTTATAATCTTTGTCCCAAATCACTTCGGGCTTCGATTTTACAAAGTCAAAATGCTAAGGCGATAATAGCCGTAGATTTATTTGGGCAACCTGCCAACTATCCTGAACTGCGCGCAATTGCTGATGAATTTGACCTCAAGCTTATGGCTGACTCCGCGCAAGGTATGGGCTGCCGATTGAGCGGCAAAGCTCCGATTGAATGGGCTGATGTCGTAACCACAAGCTTTTTCCCAGCCAAGCCCTTGGGGTGTTATGGGGATGGCGGTGCTATGCTTACGCGTGATGAGAGTTTAAAAGAACAGCTCCTGAGTTTGCGGTTTCATGGCCGCGGAACGGTGCCGGGCGACCATGCTAAAGTCGGACTTAACTCCAGATTAGATACAATGCAGGCCGCTATTTTGATTGAGAAGCTCAAAATATTTGCGGATGAAATTGAGGCTCGCAACCGTATAGCCCACCGTTATACAGAGGCGCTGCAGTCTAATATACTCCGCACACCCAAGGTCATAGAAGGCGGGCTTTCGATATGGGCGCAATATTCCATTGAAGTGCCTGACCGCGACTCGGTTATGGCGGGTATGCGCGCCGCTGGTATTCCGGTTGCCGCTTATTACCCGCTGCCAACACATATGCAGACAGCCTATAAAGATTTCCCGACATCGCCAGATGGTTTGCCAAACACGATGGCGGCCAAAGATATGATTATGGCTTTGCCTATGCATGCTTACCTTAAGCCCGAAGACCAAGACGCTGTGATTGAGACCTTATTAGGGTTTATGTAATTTCTCATGGTCCAGAAGCCACTGCTTCTTATCCAGTCCTCCCGCATATCCGCCCAGCCCGCCGCCTTTTGCAATGACGCGGTGACAGGGAATAATCAGCGCTAGACCATTATTGGCATTTGAACTCGCCACGGCTCGAACGGCTTTTTCATTTCCTATCGCAATAGCCAAATCCGTATAGGCGCAGCTCTGCCCATAAGGAATGTCTTGAAGCGCCTTCCAGACTTGGTTTTGAAATTCTGTTCCGGTAGGCGCGAGAGGCGTTTTAAATGTGCTAATTGTGCCTGCAAAATAAGACTTCAGCTCACCCTCAATTTGATCCGTCACAGAGGTGCGTCCCGGAATGACGGCGCGCTTATGTTTCTTGCGAAGTTTCTCAAAACCACGGTCCATATTTTTACGGGTCGTGAATTCAAGCATATAAAGATGGGTCTCATCGCAGACGGCAAACATGGGCCCCAATGGCGTTGTCAGCCACTCTATGAAAAAAGGCGAAGCATCAGATTTCGCAGGGGCCGCGCCGAAAGTCTTGGCAAAGGCTGCTCTAAAGCCCGAAGCGCTTTCATAGCCTGCATTAAGCTGGGCGTTAATCACAGTGTCTCCTTTGGCGAGCGTCTTTGCGGCTGCGCCTAGTCGCCGGGCTCTGGCATATTGCGTAAAGGTCAAGCCAAAGTGTTTCTTAAATTGCCGTCTTGCTGTGGACGGGTCAATGCCTTTGGCTTTGATATCGTCTTCGCTCCATCGATGCTCAGGGTTGTCTTCTATCAGCGTAATAAGTTTTTTGATAACCGCTGAAGCTTCACCTGCATGGCTTGAAGGATGGCATCTTTTACAGGCGCGAAATCCAGCCTCTAAGGCCTCTGCGGCGCTGTCATAAAATGTGCAATTCTCGCGCTTGGGTAATCGGGCAGGGCAGCCTATGCGGCAGAAAATTCCTGTGCTCTTTACGCCGACGAAAAACGCGTCAGAAAATTCACCGCTACGCGCGGCTAAAATCTCATATCTGTCTGCATCATTATTAGCTCTCATAGGGTCCTTATAACGAAAGTTTAGAACCTTGCCGCCGAAAAACAGGCATTGTTATTTTTTAGTCCCTTCTGTAAGTCTGGGCGCGAAACAAAGGACACCCTATGACTGTTACTCTGCATAAAGGCGACCTCCCTGCGGGATTGGATTTTGGCACAGCTGTCGCTGTTGATACGGAAACGCAAGGGCTCTCACTTGTTCGCGATAAGCTTTGCCTTGTGCAGCTCTCATCGGGTGATGGAAATGCGCATATCGTGCAGATGGACCGCGATAAATATGACGCCCCAAATCTGAAAGCGCTTTTGGGCGACCCGAAAGTTGAGAAGATTTTTCACTTTGCCCGCTTTGACGTAGCGATTTTAGGCCGCGATTTGGGTGTAGATTTAAAGCCGATATTTTGTACAAAAATCGCCTCGGGCCTCGTGCGAACTTACACGGATCGTCATGGTCTTAAAGATCTGACGAAAGAGCTTTTGAATGTTGACCTTTCCAAGCAACAACAAAGCTCGGACTGGGCCGCGGATGAGCTGACCAAAGCCCAATTGGATTATGCGGCGTCAGATGTTCTTTATCTGCATCAATTGCGTAATATTTTGATGGCGCGTCTACTGCGCGAAAACCGTCTTGATATGGCTCGCAGTTGTTTTGACTTCGTACCGACTCGCTGCGAACTGGACCTGAACGGCTGGGACGGGGTGGATATTTTCAGTCATAAAATGCGGCGCCCAGATTAATTTCAGACTAGTTTTTGACTAGTTTTCACGACCTTAAGATATCTTCACATGGTGAACTTTCCTATCGTAATGCTAAACACCTTATCCTATAGCTAAGATTATGAATTCAGCGTCTATATCAGCAGATGGCCGTGCCGCGAGTGAAGCCCTAGGGTTGTGGGAGCCTAAACGCACCCTAACCCTTGAAGCTGCGCGTAAGCATTCTGCGCGGATTAAATTCATGCGGCGTGTTCTTTTAACGATCTGTGCCTTTCTGGCAGGCTATCTTATTTATGAGTTTGCGACCCAATCCAGCACGATTATACTAGAAGACAACCCCACCGAGTCAGTCAAGATGGTCAATCCGCGTTATAGCGGACGGACCGAAGATGGTCTCCCATTTTATCTCACCGCTGATACCGCAACTCGGACATTGGCCAACCGCTCAGAAGTTGCTTTGATAAAACCTGTTCTGGAATTCATCCGCGAGGACGGGGCGGATGCGTCATTAGTCGTCGCCGAGACGGGCACATATGACGACGTGAAGAAAATTTTAAACCTGCGGACTGATGTCGATTTAGACACGGATGATGGCTATAAATGTAAAACAACCCATGCACGGGTCTTTGCGAAAGAAAAGCGCATAGAGGGCGATGAGCGTATAGAATGCACAGGTAGTTTTGGTATCGTCAACGGCAATGCCTACGAGATTAATGATAATTACAAAGTCTTCGTATTTAAAAACAATATGGACGCGATTATCGAACAGGGCGAAGATATCGGTCTTGAGGAGGACGAATAATGCGATTTGTGTTATCCATGATGATATTGGCCTCATCCGCTGTAAGCCTGCCAGCACAAGCACAAATTTTCGGTGGGGATGACCCGATTAAGGTTCTCGCAGAGCAGGCTACGTATGAAGGCGGGCTGACTATACTTGTTGGTAATGTTGATGTCACTCAAGGTGTGGCTCGCATCCAATCTGACACGATGAATATATATCGCTCCAAAGCCGACCCTGACTCAACGGACAGCCTTAAGCTTGGCGCGGTAAATCGTATTGATGCGCGCGGAAACTTCCGTTACACCACCCCTGATAATAATGTGACAGGGGACCGGGGCGTCTATGAACGTGATAAAGGTATCATCACGGTTACGGGCAACGTAAAAGTAAAACAGCCAGGCGGGAATACCGCCTCGACCGATAAGTTGATTTATAATGTGAAGACCGAATCGATTAGGTTTTCTGGGCAGTGTCAGGGTAGTGATTGCTCTGGGCGGCCAACCATCAGACTTGGTGCTGGAAATTAGGGACTATATGATGACAAAATTTTTAAAACTTACTGCGGCCGCATTTTTGATGGCCGCCATGCCGCTGACGGCTCATGCACAATTTGCACGTGACAACAGCGCGCCTATCGATGCGACGGCTGATGATATTGTCAACTCCAGCGGGACGACCATTCTCACAGGTCAAGTCGATGTCCGCCAAGGTGATACACGTATTCTCGCCGACAAGATGAAAATCTTTGGCGGCGTGGCGCCTGCTTCGGGCAATACAGCCGCTAGCGATATTTCCCGTATCGAAGCCACAGGTAATTTCTACTACATCACAGCCGAACAAGAAGTGCGCGGCAATAATGGCGTCTATGTTCAGGCCAACGATACGTTTACAGTCACAGGTGATGTTATTCTCCTTCAAGGCGAAAATGTTGTCACAGGCGATACCCTCATTTATAACCTTACAACTGAGGAAGCCCGCGTTGTCGGAACTTGTAAGGGTCGCCGCTGCGGCTCCAAAGGGCGCGTAAAAATCCTGCTTAAAAATACAGGCGGAAGCGAATCCTAGTCCTTTGGCTCGGATAAAAGGAATATAGATGGCTGACGCTGATCCCCATGCACAAGAAAAGACAACTGCGGCAGACTTTGTCCCGCCGCCAAAAGGCTTGGCCGCGAATAATATCGGCAAGGCTTATCGCGGGCGCGTTGTTGTCAAAGACATCACGCTAACGGTTCAGCGCGGCGAAGTCGTCGCGCTTATGGGCCCGAACGGCGCCGGTAAGACAACAAGCTTCTATATGATTATGGGCCTTATTGAAGCGGATCGCGGCATGATTACGCTAGACGGTCAGGATATTACTGACCTGCCTATGTATCAACGCGCGCGCCTGGGTGTCGGTTACCTGCCGCAAGAGCAATCTATTTTTCGCGGGCTGACGGTTGAGGAAAATATCAAAGCCGTGGTCCAGCTAACTGAACGTGATCGGTCCAAATGGAACGATAATGTTGAAGCGCTGCTGGACGAGCTTAACATTGGTCACATCAAGAAAAGCCCGGCGCTTGCGCTCTCAGGTGGTGAACGCCGCCGCGTCGAGATTGCCCGCGCATTGGCGTCTCGCCCTAGCTTCATTTTGCTCGATGAGCCTTTCACGGGGATTGACCCGATTGCGATTGCCGATATTTCAGAATTGGTCCTTTATCTTAAAAAGCGCGGCATTGGTATTCTGATTACCGATCACCGCGTACGCGAAACCCTCGATATCGTCGACCGCGCCTCTATCCTCTTCCAAGGCGAAGCGTTGTTCGAAGGCACACCAGACGAAATCCGCGCCAATAAAGATGTCCGCCGCGTCTACCTGGGTGATAAGTATGCCTAACATTATTAATGACACTACAGCCCCATTGATTGTCGTTAGACAATCAATGGGGCTGTAGTGTCATTAATAATGCTCTCTCAATCCAGAGCCACCTTTCACTCTCCTCCCAACAAAAAACCCGCGCTCTTTCGAGACGGGTTTTAAGTCTAACATCACTTGGCATAACCAAGGATATAGTTTTTAGCTAAAACTATTTTTTCGCAAGCAAGTCACGAATCTCAGCCAATAGAACTTCATTAGCTGGCGGAGCCGCTGGTGCTTCTTCTTCAGCTTTTTTGGTTTTATTCATCGCTTTGATAATCATAAACATCACAAATGCTACAATAGCGAAAGAAATTAGAGCATTGATGAAAGCGCCATAACGAATAGCAACTTCAGCTGTTGTAACAACACCATCTGCGCCAAGCACTTCGGGTTGCATGACATATTTCATCTGGCCAAAATCAACTCCGCCCATGACTTTGCCGAGTGGCGGCATAAAGACATCATTGATGAAAGATGTTACAACTGTTGCAAAGGCTGTACCCATTACAAAACCCACAGCCATGTCGACAAGATTGCCTTTCATGGCAAACTCTTTAAATTCGGAAATCATTCCCATGATCTTCCCCCTAAGTTACGACCAGAATCGGTCAGATGGCGGCGTTCTGGCACAGAATTAGGGTCTGCGTCAATCTGGCAGTTACATAGCGTTAAAGATAGAAAGAGGCGTTATTTACGGGTCGCGTCAATGCGGGCGCGTAGGTCTTTACCGGTCCTAAAGAAAGGCACGTGCTTTTCAGGGACAAAAACATTTCCGCCAGTCCGAGGATTACGTCCCGAGCGGGCTTTGCGGTGACGCACAGAGAAAGCGCCAAATCCGCGAAGTTCAACACGCGCGCCTTTTTCCAAGGTCTGCGTAATGGATTCCAGCACAACGGCGACAACACGTTCTGTATCCGTCCGTGTTAGATGCGGGTTTTCTTCATGAAGGGTGTCGATAAGTTCTGATCTAAGCATATCTATATAAAGCAAACCCGTCCCACACGCGTCAACACCTATTCATATCGACTCGTAAAAAAAGGCCCTAAAATCTTAATGATTTCAGGGCCTTCTATAGTTAATGCCGCACTTATCACGGCATATGTGTTTATCGGGCCTAGTTGTCTCCCTTCAAAGCCGCGCCCAGGATGTCGCCCAGAGACGCACCTGAATCGGCTGAGCCATATTGCTGGACAGCTTCTTTCTCTTCAGCGATTTCGAGCGCCTTGATAGAGAGTGAGTACTGACCCTTGGCAACACGTGTCACCATAGCGTCAACCTTGTCGCCGACAGCAAAGCGTTCCGGACGCTGCTCAGAGCGCTCGCGGGAGAGATCACCCTTACGGATAAAGGCTTTGATCTCGTCTTCTTCGCCAAATGTGACATCCAGACCAGCTTGCTGAACATTGGTAATAGTACAAGTCACCGTCTTGCCGCGCGCAACACCTTTGCCGCCGCCTGTTGGGCCTGTATCTTTGACAAGCTGTTTCACGCCGAGAGAGATACGCTCTTTCTCGATATCGACCTCAAGAATTTTGGCCTCAACAGTGTCGCCTTTCTTATAGTCTTTAAGCGCCTCTTCGCCTGACTTGTCCCAAGACAGATCAGAGAGGTGAGCCATGCCGTCAATGTCGCCGTCCAGACCGATAAACAGGCCGAACTCTGTGACAGAGCGAACTTCGCCGGATATCGTAGAGCCAACAGGGAAGCGTTCAGTAAAGCTGTCCCAAGGATTGTCTTGAACCTGCTTGATACCCAGTGAGATACGGCGCTTTTCCTGATCCACTTCGAGAACTTCAACATCGACTTCTTGTGATGTGGACACGATTTTGCCCGGATGGATATTTTTCTTCGTCCATGACATTTCGCTAACGTGGACAAGACCTTCAACGCCTTCTTCCAGCTCGATGAACGCGCCGTAATCAGCAATATTGGTGACCGTACCTGTGTGGCGCGTACCAACTGTGTATTTCGCAGCGGCGGCTAACCATGGATCTTCCTGAAGCTGCTTCATGCCAAGGCTGATGCGCTGTGTTTCAGGATTGATGCGGATAATTTTAACCGCAACCGTATCGCCAACCGCCAGAACCTGGCTTGGGTGGCTAACGCGGCGCCAGCTCATGTCAGTCACGTGGAGGAGACCGTCAATGCCGCCAAGGTCAACGAACGCACCGTAATCGGTGATGTTTTTGACAACGCCTTCGCGTGTTTCGCCTTCAGCGAGTTGACCGACAAGCTCTGCGCGTTGTTCGGCGCGGCTTTCCTCGAGGATAGCGCGGCGCGAGACAACAATGTTGCCGCGAGTGCGGTCCATTTTAAGGATCATGAAAGGCTGCTCTTGATTCATCAGCGGGCCAATGTCGCGAACAGGGCGGATATCAACTTGCGAGCCGGGGAGGAAGGCATTGATGCCGCCAAGGTCAACCGTAAAGCCGCCTTTAACTCGGCCAACAATCGCGCCGGGGACGGGCTCTTCTTTTTCGTGGAATTTGGACATGGTGATCCAGCTTTCTTCGCGGCGGGCTTTGTCGCGCGAGAGAATGGCATCGCCAAGGGCGTTTTCGATACGTTCGAGATAAATATCAACATCGTCGCCGACTTTGACTTTGTCCTCATCGGCTTGTCCGGGGACATAAAATTCACGTAGCGGGACGCGGCCTTCTGTTTTCAGGCCAACGTCGATAACAACAATATCTTTTTCAATGGCCGTCACGCGGCCTTTAATCACACTGCCTTCTTTCATCGAGTTTGTCTCGACGGAGGCTTCAAACATGGAAGCAAAATCATCAGTGGTGGGGGTCATGGATTCTTGAGCTGCGCTCATAGCAATAGTCCTTTTAGTACTGGTTCCGGCCGACGGGTTGTATCCCGCGGTCTGGCCCCGCCAATCGGAGCCTTAAAAAGTACAAAGCGGCATGAAGGAAACACGCCGCAATGATTACGCGCCCTATAGGGGAAGCGGGCGAAAGGTGCAAGCGCGTATATTTTGGCGGGGCGTAATGCCTGCACTCCTATCTCGTCATCCCGACTTCGTGTTTGGCTTGCCAAACACAAGCGGGACCCATGCCTTGTCATCTCGCCTAGATACCATGTCCCAATAGTCGTAATGACAAGGCATGGGTTCCGCCATTTTTGGCAAGCCAAAAAGTGAGACGGAATGACAGCGCGAAATGACGGCAATTTCCCATGCGTCATTGCTGACTGCCGAGGCAAATCGGCGGCCTTGTGAACGCAGGGCTGCGGGATAGGCCTAACTTCCTTCTTCATAATTATCGTCCTGTCCGAGTGTGCTCGCTTTCAAAACCGCAGGGGGCGGCGTTGGCATGATTTCGTCTTGAGGGGTCTCATCTTGCGAGACATCAGCGTCCTTCGAGACGGGCGCGTTCGCGCCCTCCTCAGGATGAGGGGTGGGTGTTGGTGTTGGCGCAGGCGCTTTAAGTGGCTCCTCAGGATGAGGGGTTGGTGGGGACGCAGGCGCTTTTGCGCCCTCCTCAGGTTGAGGGGTGGGTGTTGGCGCAGGCGCTTTAGGTGTCTCCTCAGGGTGAGGCGTGAGAGGCTCTGGCGTAGGCGCTTTAGCTTTCTCCTCATCCTGAGGAGCCGC
>JAOIVW010000017.1 GCA_028224375.1 Hellea sp. | reverse complement strand
GGGCAGGCCCTCGTAATAATAGTTCTCCATATAAAAGGGCGTCGTCCACATGCGCTCAGGGTCGCGCGGACCGCAAAGCCTCGGGAAAGGCGGGAGGCGAAACCAGCCATCCGAATCCAATGTGCAAGGGTCAAGGAAAGTCCCGCTCGGCGCGCAAGCCTTGGCGCATTTCTGCGCATGAGCTTTCTGCCGCAATTCCTCGGCCATCACCTCAGGCGTCTTGCGCCAAGCGGAAGGTTTCGGTTCAGGGGGAGGGGTTCGGTCCAAAGCCTCGCGCCGTTCCGCACATCGCGCCATAGCCTTAACCCACCGCGCCAAAGCTCTTGGCCCGCCTAATTCCTTAAGCACCAAACGCCGCCAATATTTATGCCCGAGCATCCGTAGTTTCAAATCCTGCTGATGGTTCGCTAAATCAGCCTTGCAAAAGTCACGCACAGCCCCACGAACGGCACGCCCCGCCTTAAACGCCGCCCCCTGCAATCCGCGATCCAGCATCGCCACCATCGTAAAGCAAAGATGCCCAACCCCCGCCGCCAAAGGCGCGGTGTAGGTAAGGCTGTGAGTGAGGATGTTCGAGCAAGTTTTCATTCTTGTACAATAGGGGTGAATGCGGAGACGAGGATTGAGTTTTTGCGCAGTAGGGTAGGGACGTGGATTTTGGACTGTTTGAGCGAGGATTGGGACGGTAATTTACGATTATCAACGCAACCAAAACCGCCCACCAACCGTCATTACAAGGCTTGTCCTTGTAACCCATCTCCCAAGCTAATCGTCTTGATTTATTGTTTGTGTTGACCCGGTATCTTCCGAGATGGCGCATAACATTTAAAACAGCTCTTGACGATATCGTAGGAGATGGGTTGCAAGAACGGGGTCTTGCAATGACGGAATTGGGGGGAGGCGCGAAAGATTACATGGGGTATGTGGCTATAAGAGTTTAACCTAACCCTGCGCACCGTCATAACCGCACTCGACGTGGTTATCCATTGGTATACGGGAAATGTAATTACGAAGACTCGAAGACCTTACTCGATTGGCTTAATTGCGCTCAAGAACTTTAATCAAGTTTTGGGCAGGATAGGTTACAATGATACCGCGTTGCAAATCAGGTCCTCCTCTGAAAGGAGCGGTGGTACCATGACCTATACCTAAATCAAAAAATGAGGGGCCTGATAAAGGTAAATAGTCATTTGGCCCGGCGCCAACTTCTCCACTTTTAAAAACCAAAGCGTGAGGCGCATCGCTAGTCGTGATAACCAAAGTGTCTCCTTCAAAATCATCTATTGCTGTAATAGACATTGAGGAAGGAACGCCATAAGCCCAACTGTAAGTTTGCTGAAGAATTTCATTAGCGCTCCCAAGTCCAACGATTACCAAGCGGTGATTTCCTTCAGTTTCCCCATCCGAAAAGAGAAGAGCCATGGCTCCGGCTCCATTTGCAGATAACTTTAAGGATGTCACAAACTCTACATTGCTACCCGCAGGAAGCTCCAGATCTAAGGCTACAGTTGAGTCTTCTACCAATTCACTTAGCTCTTGATTTCTATTTTCTAGCATTTCAAGCGAGATAATTTCTTGGTTCGTTTCATCAAAGACCAGTAGCCTTTGATCTACAGAACTAGAAAATCTGTCAATAAGGGCCTGAGAAGAAACCTGCATCTCGCAGAGAGATGCGTTTCCGCCAAATTGCTGAAGCACGGTGGTGGACCCACCTGTAGGCAGACCTATAGTGCTTACTAAACTGAGCCCACCGTTTGTATGACCTATAACTCTGTTTCCATTTCGGAAATTGTTGGCACGGTCGAATGCGCAAGGTTGCTCTGCGTCATATACAAATTGTGTGGGCGGCGCGAATGTCAAATCAATATCGCTTACCAGATTTTCCGATGTGACGGCTAAATCACGGTCACGAGTATTCAAGCCTTCGCTTATTATTTTGCCCGCTACTGTCGTAAAAAAACTCTCACGGAGTACGACAGGTTCGTTTGAGTCATTATACCCAAATGTGTCCCATACAAACTCATCGTTTGTCTGATGAACAAGAAAATTAGAGGTTTCAAAAAACCTGGTTACTGTAGGAACATCTATAATTTCGTTTGGATAAATAAGTGATTTTTCCGCGGTTATTGTAGGGTTTGCTACAGGTGTTAAAACAACATTGGTGAGATTTAACGTGACCTCTTGCGTAGTCGTGTTTGTTCCGTCGGAGACCTGTAATTGAATCCTTGCCGTTTCATCGCTATCCAAGTTCGGTACAGTAATGTCTGTTACAACATTGTTTGATGCACTAAAAGTCAGAGTCGGGCCGGAGAGCTGCGTCCAGCTAAAGCTGAGCGTGTCTCCGTCAGCATCGGTACTGGTTGAGGCGTTTAGATTACTACTTAGACCCTCATTAGGGGACGTATCGGAAACGACGATATTCGCTACAGGCGCAGTATTGCTTGGCGTTGGTGTTCCGCCGCTGGTTTGGGGCGGCGTGCTTGAAGAACCTCCTCCGCCGCAGGCTGTTAAAGCCAACACAGATACACCAGTAATGGTGGCTTTACGAAATCTTATGAGCATCTAAAAGTCCTCAACTTTACGAGACAGGCATAAAGGTTAAGTATTTTATTTCAACTTGAAATAACCGCAATTCTTTCTCTTACCACCACACCCACCACACCGCTTAACCACCCCCATGGCACAAGCCCTAAAATAGCCTCTGCCCAACTTGACGCCTATACCGCGATGTGCAGAAAAATCAAAAAAGATGGGAACCATTGTTTAGGTTGCGCGTAAGGGCTATTGTTGTGAGCTTCTAGGCTTGCATTTCTTTTTACAAAACAGTCGACTTTAAGGATACAGACTCATGAAGTTCAAAGCATTTTTTCTAGCCATTGGATTGGCACTTTTCATGGCCTTAGCGCCGGCTCAGGCATCGGCGCAATCCGCTGACCCTATCTATACGTCTAAATCTTCGAATATAGCTGTTGGCGGTTATGATACCGTGGCTTATTTTACACAGAGCGACGCTGTAAAAGGGTCATCCGATTTTCAGACGACTTATAAAGGCGCTCAATTCCTCTTCTCTAGCCAGCAAAACCTTGACGCGTTTATGGCTTCGCCCGAAAAATATGCGCCGCAATATGGCGGCTATTGCGCTTGGGCTATCGCGCATGACAAGACGGCGAAAGGTAACCCAAAATATTGGGCTGTTGTTGATGGTAAGCTCTACCTTAATCTGAGCCGCGGCATTCAGAAAAAATGGAAGAAGAATCAGGCAGAATTCATCCAAGACGCCGATATGAATTACCCAAATCTGGTGAGCGGCGCTTAAGGCTTAAAGCCTAGCGTTCCTGCACCGGAACAAATTATATGACCCACCGCCAAGAGACTTGGCGGTGGGTTTTTTGATTTAATCTTCGCGGCTGACGCTGAGCAGGCAAAGCCCCAAGAGCAAAGTGGCCGACACGCCTGACCCTCCAGCGAGGGGCGAGGGGATAAGGCTTTGCGATCCGAACATCATCACAGAGCTATTGGCGATAAAGGCCACCGCGCCCAGAAGCGCAGCCGCTCCGCCAAGTATTTTCTTGCCAGTCCCTATCATCGACATGCCAAAAACAATGGCGGCTAGGCCGAGCAAGATTTTTGCCGCATTATAGCTAAAGAACGAGAACGCGCCGACAGATGAGGCGAGGACACTTAGGTCGCCATTGAGCTTGGCCGCCTCGCGAAAGGGCCCGAATTGCGTTAAGCCCACGCCGACCTGTACCACATTCAGCACCGCGCTAAAGGCGATGGCGGAAAAGCCTAAAGTGCTGCGCTTGGCTCTGACCAGCGCGGAGCCTGCAAAGGCGGCGAGGAGCACAAATAGCAGCGCTTCCAATCCCCACAGAAATTGGCGGTCAAATTCGGGCGCGCCAAGATAAAGTGCCGTATAAAGGGGCTGTGATATGGCGGCCAAAATTAAGAATATGCCCGTAATTTTAACCGTGCGGCTATGTGTGAGTTCCATTTTATTATCCTTAGGTGGTGGCGATTTTTAGCGGCGTAAAATCGGTCTTAAAACCAGATTGAGAATAGCTCAATAAAAATCATGCTTATGGGTTTAATAAATGAAGTGAACAGAACAGCTCAAGACTTGTCTTATGACTTGCCACTCTTTACTTGCCACTTCGCCCATACCCCCGCTAAACCACTCTCATGACTCAGACAACGACCCTCAAAATCGCATCCGCCCAACTTAACGCCCATGTTGGAGCCTTGGCCAAGAACATGGAAAAAGCCCGGGAAGCCTATGCGCGGGCTAAAGCTGACGGGGCGGATATCCTTGTTCTGCCCGAGCAATTTGTGATTGGTTATCCGGCTGAGGACTTGGTTTTGAAGCCTGCCGCGCAGGAGGATTGCCGTGTCCATGCGCAAGGCTTTGCGAAACTTACTAAAGGCGGGCCGGCGGTGGTGTTTAATCTGCCTTGGGTAGCGCCAGATGAAAACGGCCATGACAAGCTTTATAATGCGGCGCTATTTATGCGAGGCGGCAAGATTACCGATGTGCGGCTTAAGCATCACTTGCCCAATTACGGGGTCTTTGATGAGGCTCGAATTTTTACGAAAGGGCCTTTGCCCGAGCCGATAGAGTTTAAAGGCGTGACGATTGGCCTGCCGATTTGCGAAGACCTGTGGCAGCCAGGTGTCGCCTCGCATTTGGCCGACCTTGGCGCGGAGATTCTCATCTCGCCCAATGGCTCGCCTTGGCGGCGCACGGCACTGTCCGAACGCTGCGAAGCTTTGGGCGAGAAAGTCCATAATGAAGGCTTGCCGCTAATTTACGTGAACCAGATTGGCGGGCAGGATGAGCTTGTCTTTGATGGCTCGAGCTTTTCCATGGCGACGGATGGCACGATTGTTCAGGCGCTAAAATCTTTCGTCGAGGATTATGATTGCGCGACGTGGGAGAAGCGGCCCGACTCAAATGGAAAAGCGACATGGGTTTGCGCGGATGCCAAGATAGAAAAACAGCTCACGGGCCACGAAGCCGATTGGCGGGCCATGTGTTTGGGACTTGGCGATTACGTCAATAAGAACCGTTTTAAGCAAATCGTGCTCGGCCTGTCGGGCGGGGTGGATAGCGCCGCTGTTGCTGCCATTGCCGCCGATGCGCTGGGCCCTGACCGCGTCTGGTGCGTGATGATGCCGTCGCGCTACACGGCGGGGGAGAGCCTGGGCGACGCGCAAGATTGCGCTGAGCGGATTGGCTGCCGCTATGATGTTATCGCGATTAAGCCCGCCTTTGACGCTTTCCAAGAGATGCTAGCCCCGATGTTCAAGGACTTGCCCTTTGATACGACCGAGGAAAATATGCAGTCCCGCACCCGCGCGCTGACCCTCATGGCGATTTCCAATAAGTTCGGGCCGATGGTGGTCACGACAGGGAATAAATCCGAAATGGCAGTGGGCTATGCCACGCTCTACGGCGATATGTGCGGCGGCTATAACCCCGTCAAAGATATCTATAAGACCGAGCTGTTTGAGCTCTGTAAGTGGCGCAATAAAAACAATCCTGAGGACCTGCTCGGCGGGGATTATCCCATTCCCGATAATATCATCACCAAGCCGCCTTCCGCCGAACTGCGCGATGACCAAAAAGACAGTGACAGCCTGCCGGAATATCCCGTGCTGGACGACATTCTCTTTGGCCTGATTGAGCAGGAATTACCCGTTGAAGACATCATCGCACGCGGGCACAGCCCTGCCACAGTCAAGCGCATACAACATCTGCTCTACATAGCCGAATATAAACGCCGCCAAGCCCCGCCTGGCGTAAAGATTGGCACGAAGAATTTCGGGAGGGATAGGCGTTATCCGATTACGAATGGGTATCGGGATGAGGTGCCCGGCGCTTAGCGGGACATTGACATTTTACCTACTCATATGTATATGTATGTACATGAGTACACGCACCCAACGCATCAATCTTTTAGTTACGCCTGAAGAGAAAGCGGCCATAGAAGCGGCGGCTCTGGCGGGGGATATGTCCGTCAGCGAGCATATCCGTCAAGCGGCGCTCGAATATGATGTTCGCCCCGATGAGCTTGCGGAGGTGAAATACCTTGTCAAAGAAGTTGGCGAGGCAACCGAGCGTATTCACAAAAGACTCCGAAAACACCGATCTGATATGACGCGGTTTAAAGCCGAATTTAAAGCCCTAAGAGCCTCGCATGGCTTGGATTGAAAACCTTTCCGGTTATCTTAAGAAGCTTGTCCTTATCGAAAAAGAGATTGAAGACATGTCCGAGGATGTAAAAGATCTCAGCAAAGGCCTGATGGACCACGAGAAACGCCTCATCCGTATTGAGACCATGATTGAAATGAGTGGACGTCAATCGGGACCTGGTAAGATAAGCGATTAGTTCGATGCTATCCGATTACTAATGGGTATCGGGATGAGATATGAATTTAGTAATTCTGTGATATTCGCAGCTAGCAAACATAGCGACGCCCAAGATGATGATAAAAATTCCGTAGATTAAAGATAGCCATTCGATGTCAATGGGAGCAAAGTTATAATTGAAGGTCAGAAAAAATAGAATCATCACGGCGATTGCGATGCGGGATTTTTTCCAAATTCCAAAGGCGATAACGCAGACTATCACTGCATAAAGCGTAAAAAACCCATAGTATAAAAGCTGATCATCTCCTGAGCTGCCGCTTAGAGTCATGGCGGCGATGATAACCGACCCGAGCGGTATAATTGAGCTGTAAAATCCTAATTTTATTTTTCTCTCGATTTTAGCGAGCCTCTGGGTGAGGGGTTCGGCAGAGTTTTTTATGTCAACTTTCCAGTCGCCCCGCCCATATAAACCATAAATCACCGCTTTGTTAGCGCGGTTAACCATAAGTATCATCGAGCCAGAAACCCACAGGCCCAAATAATCTAACCCCGAAAGTCCACTTGAATTGCCTAGTATGCACTGGCTTTCAGAGCTGGAGTAGGCGCAGTAAGCATAAAGGCCCGATGCTAGAATAGCTATGAGTATAAATCGGATGAGGAACGATTTAAGGATGCTTGCCTTTAGTTTCGAAATGAAAACGTCTTCAGGGCAAATAGCTTTTCGCAGTTTTACGTATAGGCCCGTATTCCCAAATCTAAATCTTCTTAGCTCAAATTTAAAAATTGCAGAGACGCCCAACCCGCCCAGCACAAATAAAAACAAGTGGGCAAAAACGCTCATCAACTTAATCTCCTGAGATTTCATAGCTCAAAATTTTTAATGTTAGATGAAACTTTGAAACCTTGGCATTATTCAACACTTCCAATCTTATCTCCAATCCCTTATGACCGCGCGAATAGTTTAAAAGGTTACTCTAATGACTGTCATCTGCCGTTTTGCCCCGTCGCCTACTGGGCGGCTTCATGTTGGGAATGTGCGTACTGCGCTTATGAATTGGCTCTTTGTGCGCGAGCGCGGGGGTAAGTTTATCTTGCGCATTGATGACACGGATTTAGAGCGTAGCACCAATGAGTATGAGGACGGTATAAAGGAAGACTTAGGCTGGCTCGGCCTGAACTGGGACCATAGCTTTAATCAGTCGCATAAATTCCCCGCCTATGAAGCCGCGGCCAAGACCCTGCGTGAGGCGGGCCGTCTTTATGCGTGTTACGAGACCTCTGATGAGCTGGACCGCCAGCGTAAATTACTGCGCGTGCAGAGCAAGCCACCCATCTATAACCGCGCGGCGCTGGAGCTGACGGAGGCGCAAATCAAAGCCTATGAAGATGAAGGCCGCAAACCGCATTGGCGCTTTAAGCTCTCGGGCAAAACTGTGCATTGGAATGATATGGTGCGCGGGGAGCAGAGCGTGGATACGAGCTCGCTGTCCGATCCCGTCCTCATTCGCGGCGATGGCTCGTTTCTTTATACGCTGCCAAGTGTTGTCGATGATATTGACGAAAAGATCACCCATGTCATTCGCGGTGAGGATCATGTCACCAATTCCGGCGCGCAGATTGAAATCTTTGAGGCGCTCTCCGATCACTTGCCAGTCTTTGCGCATACGCCGCTCTTGGTCTGGAAAGACGGCTCTCCCTTGTCCAAGCGTTTGGGCTCGCTCTCTATGGGGGAGCTGAAAGAGCAAGGCTTTGAGCCGCTCGCGATTTGTTCATTGCTTGCGAAAATCGGAACCTCAGACCCCATCGAAGTGCGCCCGAGCATGGAAGTGCTGAAAGACGAATTTAGCTTTGATAAAATCGGCCGTGCGCCCGCACGGTTCAGCGATGATGAATTGCTGCTGCTCAATGGTCGTCTTTTGCATGAGACCTCTTACGAGACGGTCAAAGACCATTTAGAGAGCCTGAATGTCGGCGGCGGCGAGGCGTTCTGGAACCTTATCCGCGCCAATATCAGCAAAGTCTCTGACACAGCTGGATGGTCAACCGTGCTCTTCGCGCCTATGCCGGGACAGATTGAAGACGAGGATAAAGCCTTTTGCATTTCGGCAGCTAACTGTCTGCCTGACAAGATTACAGATGAAACCTGGAGCGAGTGGACGGGTAAGCTGAAGGCGGAGCAAGGCCGCAAAGGCAAGAGCCTTTTCATGCCGCTACGCCGCGCCCTAACAGGCCGTGACAGAGGTCCTGAGATGGGCGGATTGCTGGTTTTGCTAGGCGCAGAAAAGGCGAAAGCGAGATTACGTGGCGAAACGGCTTAAAGGAGAGTAAACTCTCAATCTTGTCATAGCGTCACAGGGCTTGCGCTGACGCTACCCATACCTTGATATTTTGCCTAAATCCAAATTTCCGTTAGTCGCAATGACAAGGTATGGGTTCCGCCAGTGCTGCGCTCTAGTGTTTGATAAATCAAACACAGGCACGGAATGACAGATAGAGGCTTGCTCACATGAATGTGACGGGCATGGTTTGTTAAAATAGTTTAGCTGTGCGGAAAATAACGGAGAGAGATCATGTCCACACATACCCTTAAAATACCATTGTTCTTAACGCGCATCAGCATTTTCTACTTTATGCTGCCGTGGCAGATCATGCGTTTTACCAAACCTGAATCTATCGGTAATATTTCCAATAAATATTACAAATTTGCGATGCCTGAAATTGGCAGCACGATTACGGGTGTTTTGATGATTGCCTTGCTGGTCGCCTTTGTTATCGGCTTTAAAAAGAAAATCAGCTACCTGCTTGTTTTAATCCTTCACGGTATTGGGACGCTCATGACGATCCCGCATCTCATCCCAGGGATTGAAGGCTATAACCAGCTTTTCTTGGCCGCGATTCCGACTGTGATGGCGATGCTCTTGCTCTATCGCCTTCGCAATGAAGATACGCTGCTCAGTGTTGGTTAAGACTGTACCTTTTGTCGCTTAAAATTAAGGACAATATAAAGAGTCGCTGCAATGCCCGCATAGCCTAGAATAAAGTGGGCAAAGTCGAGCACCCAAAGTGTCTTCGGCGCGCCTGCAAAGAGGACGGCATTTCCGAGCACGGGCATTGCAATCATGACTGAGACTATGGCCGCAATAATTTGGTAATCCCAAAAGCTTTTGGCGCGGGCGATATGTATCAATAGGAAAAGACCCAAGGTTTGAGCGGCGCTGATAAGATAGGTAAAAACCGTCTGAATAAACCCGCGTAGGACGGCCATGGCTATCAGCTCTTCTTCTGTGCGGTTAATCAGGGCCTGCCAAACATCGTCAAATATGGTCGCGTACCAGATATACCCAAATTGGGTGAAGGCTATGCTCGCGAGCAAGATCGCGAAAACAATACGAAATTTCCCTAATGAAAAGATGTCATCCAGCATGTCTGTCGCGTCCTCTTGGCAATCAATAATTATCAAGCAATTGATGTGCCGACGACTGAGGCTGCACGAAAACGTGATTTCTTAAGCTGCCGCTCAATCGTAGATTTTCCACCTTTTTCACGGTGACTCACTTTCTTTAAGGCCATCCTTTTCTGACTATCAGTTAAGGCCAACTTTGAAATATCGGCCAAAACACGGGGTGAGGATGAGAGGACGTAATGAAAATGACAGATATCTCTATGGCTGAGACTGAAATTGAGTTTGTAGGACCGCTTAAGCCAAAAGGCGTGACCCTCAAAGATCGTTTACGCCAGATAAGGAGCAGATCCGCGAGGCAAGCTGGCGAAAAGCATTGGATGGACGATCTTAACTGCCCAAAGCTTTTTGATAACAACCTCGACCTCTTTGATGAGCGGCTCGATGAGGTTTTAGACAGTCATCAATAAATGTCGTGTTTTGAAGAATGCCTGCGCAAAAGCGCACACCCTGCAATCCAATAGCGGGGCTTGGGACGTAACTAGACTGTGACGCGCTGAGTTGTCCCACTCTACTCGTCATAACGTCCATATTTCTTCCCCCTTTGAGATTGGACTCAAACGGCGTCCTGAGGCTTCGGCTTCAGGGCGTTATTTTCTTTGTATCATCCGCACAAGACTTCGGCCCATGATACGCCAAATGGGATCAAATATTAGAATGCCGGCGATGATCAACGCGCCCCAAATCCAATGCGCGCCTTTGATATAGAGCCAGATAAATGCGCCAATCATCAGCGGATAAAAGGCGAGGGCGTAAAAGAGACGCCACATGGCAATCAAAGTGGCTTTCACCGGTCCAGCTCGCTTTCCAGTTCGCTTTCCAGTTCTCGGGGCAATATTAAATCAATCATGCGCCAGCTTTTGGGGTCGAGCCAATCGCCGCTTTTATAATCTGTGCGCTGCAAGACGGTGCAGGCCGCTGTGGGATAATCATGATATTGGCCCGTGAAATAATGATGCAGCCCGCCCCAACCAGGATTGTGCCCGAGCAGCATCAAACGTCCTTCGGGTTCAATATTTTTGCCGCAAACAGAAAGAACGGTTTGCACACTCGCATGATAAAAATCCGAATGATAATTCACGGTCTGCGCGCCAGGAATAGCGCGTATCAGGCGCATGGCCGTTTGGCGCGTACGGGTGGAATCAGAGCTCCAGATAATGTCAGGCGCATAACCGCGTGCGGTGAGGGCTTGGCCCACGGCAAGTGCGGCTTTCTCGCCGCGCTTATTAAGCGGGCGTTCGTGGTTGGACAGGCTGCCATCCGACCAGGATGACTTTGCGTGCCGCATGAGGAGAAGGTGACTCAGCATGCGGCAAGCGTAAGGCTACTTCATTGTATAAACAATGCCAAAGCGCGTGGTTGTATCTGTCTTTTCTGTTCCAATCGGGACATCAGTATGATGATCAACACGGTAGGAGGCGCGCGCCGCGAGATTGCCGGCGAGTGTGGCTGTGATGCCGACCTCGTTCCAGATATATGTATCGCTTGCAGAATAAATGATCTCCGTATCATTATAGAAAGAGACATTCTCATTCAAAACATAGTCCAGATCGGAAAATCCGCGGCCGGCGATTTCATTCTCGCGGTCACTGGCTAGGCCCAGTGGATTTGTCAAAATGTCATTATCGACGATACGTGCTTTTTGCGAACGATAGCCAACACCAGCTTCAAGGTCCCAACTTAAAGGCTCAGGCAGGATAGCTTTGTAGCCGAGACCTGTACCGAGGAAATAACCTTGTTTAAAGGCGCCAAAATCATCGCCATAATAATCAGCGTTACCAAAAGCATAGAGGCGCTCATTAATTTGGCGATCAAGTTGATAGGCGAGATCAAATCTCTTTTTATTGTCGATGTCTTCAGCTTCGCCGCGGTCAGCTGAGGCTTTAAATTTATGTTTCCAAGGGCCGTCTTCTTTTTGGAGCTTAATAGCAAGACCAATATCAGTCGTGTCGGTGTTACCTGTTGTTCTTGACCCTGACAGCGAAGCTTCGCCGCTCCAACCGCCAAGCGGGTCACTAAATTGGGCCTGGGCCGTTCCGGTAGATGCAACGATAAAAGCCGCTGCGAGAAGATATGAGGTCTTCATGTGATTCCCTTTCTTAGGATGTAATTATTCGGGGAGACCTAAGGATTTCACCTGAATTCAATATGAATGAACGGGATTTTATGCAGTTGCGTGCAGCCACATAAGGTAAAGTGAAACTGCTTGCTTTACGCATAGTGCCGCCGCCGCTATAGCGGGCGCAGAGTCACAGCTTAGCTATAGAAAAAACCCGATATGCACGACATTAAAGCCATTCGCGAGACCCCCGAGCTATATGACGCCCTTTGGGCGAAGCGAGGATTAGAGCCGCTCTCCAAGAAGATTCTCGATCAGGACAAATTGATCCGCAAAGCCATGCAGGTGGTTCAAGAGGCCGAAGCTGCGCGCAATAAAAGCTCCAAGATGATCGGGCAAGCCATGGCCAAAGGCGATAAGGACGAGGCCGAGCGCCTAAAGACCGAGGTCGCGGGCGCGAAGAATGTCATCGCGGCCATGGGCGCGCAGGTCGAAGGCGAAAAAGCTCAGCTGCAGGACTTGCTGGCCAGTATTCCCAACATCCCGTTTGAAGACGTGCCCGAAGGTGAAGATGAAGAGGGCAATATAGAGCTTCATACATTCATGGAGCCGACTAAGCTCGCATTTGAGCCCAAGGACCACGCTGATTTGGGCGAAGCGCTTGGTATGATGGATTTCGAAACCGCCGCCAAGATGAGCGGGAGTAGATTTGTGGTGCTGAGCGGGAAGCTGTCTCGGCTGGATAGGGCGCTTGCGGCTTTTATGCTCGATTTGCAGACTGAGGAGCATGGGTATGAGGAGACGAGCCCGCCATTTTTGGTATGGGGCAAAGCTCTATATGGAACTGGTCAGCTTCCTAAGTTTGAAGAGGATTTATATTCAACGGGACCTAGCTCTCATGCAGGTCTGACCACTGGCCTAGAACGTTTTCGTCAAGGAATGGTGGATTTGGAAGTTGCGCCTGAAAAGATAAAAAAAATTATAGCTGAATGGACTGAAAACACGACCACGGCGTCGCATTATCTAATTCCAACAGCTGAAGTGTCTCTTACAAATACAGTTAGAGAATCCATCGTTGACCCTGACACACTCCCCAAGCGGATGACGGCCCATACGCCGTGTTTCCGCAGCGAGGCTGGGAGTGCAGGGCGGGATACCAAGGGGATGATCCGTCAGCACCAATTCAATAAGGTCGAACTTGTCTCTATCGTAAAGCCCGAAGATAGCGAGGTCGAGCACAAACGCATGCTGGGCAATGCCGAGGAAGTGCTCAAGCGTTTGGAACTGCCTTACCGCGTGGTTGAGCTGTGTACGGGCGATTTAGGCTTTGGCGCGCGCCGCACCTTTGACATCGAAGTCTGGCTGCCGAGCCAAGAGACATATCGCGAGATTAGCTCCATCTCCAATTGCGGGGACTTCCAAGCGAGGCGCATGAATGCCCGCTATAAATTCGCCGAGAAAGACAACCGCTTCGTCCATACGCTAAATGGGTCGGGGCTGGCGGTCGGGCGCACGCTCGTCGCGGTGCTCGAGAATTATCAGAATGAGGATGGGAGCATCACAGTGCCTAATGCGCTCTTGCCTTATATGGGCGGGGTGAAGGTGATTAAGTGAGAATCGTACAACATTTTCCCTCTCCCATAGGGAGAGGGTACCGCGAAGCGGGGGGTGAGGGGGCCGATGTTGCCGTAGCTTTCGGAGCTGAACATTCACTGCGGACCCCTCATCCGACCCCTGCGGGGCCACCTTCTCCCTATGTGAGAAGGGGTCTGTAATGCGTATTCTCCTCACCAATGATGACGGCATCCAAGCTTCAGGGCTCGCTGTCCTACGCCGCATCGCCGAGCAGCTCTCCGATGATGTCTGGACCTGCGCGCCTGATACGGAGCAATCTGCGGCGTCTCGCGGCGTCTCATTGCACAACCCTGTGCGGCTGAAAAAACACGCCGATAAAGTCTATTCCGTCACAGGAACCCCGACAGATTCTGTTATCGTCGCCATGACCGAACTCTTTGCTGATAAGAAACCAGACCTGATTTTATCGGGCGTTAATCGCGGGCAAAACTTGGCCGAAGACGTGACCTTTTCAGGCACAGTCGCGGGCGCATTGCAAGGCATGCAGATGGGCGTGCCGTCTATTGCGCTATCTCTCGCGCGCGGATTTCAAGGCGCGGACAGCCTGCCATGGGAGACAGCAGAGCATCATGGGCCTGAATTAATAAAATCATTAATATCAAAAGGTTGGCCGCATAACTGCATCTTATCTGTCAACTTTCCTGACACCTCAATTGAGGGCGTTAAAGGCGTGCAAATCACCCGCCAAGGCCACCGTGACTTTCAGATGAGCGGGATAGATAAACGCAAGCATCCGCGCGGCGGGCATTACTTCTGGCTGACTTACGGCGCGGCAAAGTCGAACCCGCCGCAGGGCACGGATTTGCGGGCGATTTATGATGGCTATATTTCAGTCACGCCGCTGCATACGGATTTGACCCATACCGAAACGCTGAATTCGTTGCAGGCGGCTTTTGATGGGTGAGTCTACACTCCACAAGCGCAACTCTCTTCTCCCCATTTATGGGGGGAAGTGGCTGGAGCGAAGCGGAGGTCGATGGGGGGAAACTATCGTCACAATACAAAACATGATATCCCAACGCACCAGCCCCCCATCCCCCACTTCGTGGGTACTTCCCCCCATAAATGGGGAGAAGAGGGGCCTTCAATCTCATCGAAGCCCTTAAATGATAGACCCCGGCCTCATCGATATGATTATGCGTCTTCGTGGGCGCGGTATCTCGGATAATGCTGTCTTGCGGGGGATGGAGCTTGTGGCGCGAAAGTATTTCTTAGATCCACAATATTTGTCCGCCGCTTATGATGAGCAATCCTTGCCAACCTCTTGCGGGCAAACCGTCTCGCCGCCTTTGACCATTGCGCTGATGACGCAGATGTTAGAGCTCTCGCCAGAGCATAAGCTGCTCGAAATCGGCACTGGCAGTGGCTACCACACGGCTATCCTGTCCAAAATCGTCAAACGCGTCTATTCGGTGGAGCGCTATAAACAGCTTATCCGTGAAGCCGAAGAGCGATTTAAAGAGCTTGGCATCACCAATCATGTTATTCGCCATGGGGATGGCCGTTATGGTTGGGGCGGGCAGGCCCCCTTTGACCGTATCCTTTTGACCTGCGCATTGCGGGCGGAACCGGCCATGTTGATTGACCAACTCGCAGCGGGCGGAAAGCTAGTCGCTGTTGTCGATGATCAGCTGACGCGATATTCTAAGGCACGTACGAAAGTGAGCGTTGAAACCCTGTTTCCGCTTAAGCTCCCAATGATTGAAGCGGGTAAATCCAAAGCTCTTTAAACTGCATCTTGGCCTAACTTTTGTCTTATTTGATGCTATAACGCGCCTATGAAAACGGCAATTCTCATATCTGCTGCGATGATGCTGAGCGCGTGTTCGACGATGAAAACCGGCGCGAAAGTCGTGAAAACGACAGGCAAGGTCGCTGCGAGCTCTGGGAAAGTCGTTTATAGAGCAGGCGTGGCGACAGGCAAGGCTGTGGTCGGAGTCGGAAAAGGCACGGCGGCCGTTTTCAACAATACGACCAGCACGGATACGGTGCAAAATATGACGATGTCGCCAGAGCCAGAGCATATTGATAATATTGGCGATAAAAACTCTTTCGGGGAAGTGATGCTTTCGCCTTTGGAAGATATGAACTTACGAAAACAGCGCATTCCCAAAAAGCTAACGGACCTTCGAAGCGCCTATGCGCGGCTGCCTGTGACGAATTGCGATACAATTCTAGCCGAAATCGTCACCTTTGATGACATTTTGGGGCCTGATTTGGATAGTGTGCGTTTTGAAAGCGAAGAAGGGCGCGCTAAGCGCATTCGGCGCGAGGCGGCATTGGATATAAGCGAAGCGGGCGTGCGAAGTTTTGTGCCCTTTCGCGGCATAGTCCGCGCGGCGTCTGGCGCAACACGGCATGAAAATAATATCCGCAGGGCTTTCCGCAAAGGCATGGCACGGCGGGGATACTTACGCGGGCTCTATGATGCGCGCGGCTGTAACAACAGATTGCAATAATCACTAAATCTGCAAACTCTTAAACGTGGTTAACGAAACGCTAATATCTCTCAGGCACATTTGGCTTTAACGAATCGAATCTGTCCTTCGGAGCCTCTTATGCGCCTGCTTTCCATCCTGACCCTGACCACGCTTTTATCTGCGCCTGCTTTTGCGGCTGATTTGGGCACTTATCGTCCGGGCTCACCGTATCACAGCGTTGTCGCGCCGGGCGCGGATGTTTGCGAGAGTCATTGCGCAGGGGACGCGCAATGTAAGGGTTGGAATTATGTAAAGGTCAATCCGCGCGCGCCGGGCGTCTGTGAATTTAACGCAAAATCCGTCAGCCCGATTGAGAGCGCCATCAGTATTAGCGGGCAGGGCGGCGTTTCACTTGCCCCTGGTTTGCTACAGGGCCAAAACAATACGGTACGTGTTGGGACACGCGTTGCGCCTCAAGGTAATACCGTCAGAGTGGGCCAAAGCCCGTCAGGCCGTCGTGTCGTGCGCGAACCCGTACCCCAAGGCTATAAGCCTGAACCAACCGTTTCCCGCATGCCTGCTAAAGGCGGAAGCTTAACCGCGCAACAAAATCAATACCGCGCGGCCACAGGCCATGCTGCGCCGCAAGTCCGTTCTGCGCCGCAAGCTCGCCAAGTCCAATCTGTACGTCAAGCCGGGCCTCAATATGCGCCTCAATATGCGCCCCAGGGCTATCCGCAAGCCCGTCAACAAGATCCGCGTTTCCAACAACAGGACCCACGCCTACAACAGCAGGCCGCCCGTTCACAAATACGTCCGCAACAAGCCGCGCCTCAGGGACAGCGCCTCCTGCGCGACCCACGTATCCAAGCTCAACAACAGCAACGCGTTCAACAACAGAGAGCTCCACAGCAACAAGCGCCTCAAGGCCCGCGCTTTCAGCACAATCTGGACGGCGGATATGGGGCTGCTCAAAATGGAGCGCCGCGTCAGGCACGCCAAGCGCCTCAGCAACAAAGGTCAGCGCCTGATGGTCGTCCGCCCATTGGCGTTCCGATCGGTCCGCAAGGCCAGCAAGCCTCAGCCGCGCCTCGCCGCACTGCGCCCGTCCCGCAGCAACGCGCTATTCCGCGCGGCTCTGTCAACGATCCTGTGACTCATGCCAATGGCGCGCAGCGTGTTCAAGCGCAATTGACCTATGAGCAGGCTCAGCAAAGTCTCTTTGGAAATCTGAATGATGATGTTCAGGCGCCGCGTGCTTTGACGTCGCTGCCAGCTGATCCTAACGCGCCTATCCCGACATCCCAAGCGCGTCCGACGCAATCTGTCGAGCAGGGGTCATTAGGGGCTTTGGCGGGAGGCCCGCGCCGTTAAGCTAAGCTGAAGTGTTACGCCGGCTTTTAAGTTTCGCGATTCCGCGGTCTATGCCTGTTGCGATGGCTCTGGCCGAGAGGCGAAACCAGCCAAACATCACGAAGATGACAAAGCATAGCGTGAGAATGGACAGATAAACTGTGGCCGTTTGCTCTGCGGGGACGTCCAAAAGAATGAGCGTATTCATCGCGCCAGCAATGGCGCTGATCATCATCAAGAAGACCCAGACACCCGACCAGTAAAAATTGACCAGCTTATTCTTCAGCGGGAAGGCAAGAATAGGCATACAGAGCACACTTGTAATGCCCGCCGTGATGACAAACATGATAAGTGCTGCGATTAATTGTGCCGACATGTAACGCCTAGTCCCCAAGAGAAATATTATAAGCTATCCCTCGCAAGTTACGCGCCAGTTAAGGTTTTGTTAAGGCCTAAATTCGCTCTTTTGTCGTTAAAAAGCGGATTTCGGGGTTTTTTTCTTGCGCGTAGCCCACATCCCACGCCGATTTGGCCAGAAAAACGGGAGCGCCGTCTACATCCACGCCTGTGGTGGACATGGACTTATCGATGAAAGCTTTGAGGATGGCAGGGTCGTCAGAGGCAAGCCAGCGCGCGGTTTGATAGGGCGGGGCCTCAAATGTGACCTCAAGGCCGTATTCCGTTTTGATACGCTCGCGCATGACATCAATTTGCAGCGAGCCCACAGCGCCGACAATCATATCCGCGCCGAGTGTGGGTTTGAACAGCTGCGTGACGCCTTCTTCGGCGAGCGATTCCAGCGCTTTGCGCAGATGCTTAGCCTTAAGCGGATCGGCGAGGCGGGCGCGGCGCAGAATTTCAGGGGCAAAGTTGGGAATGCCCGCAAATTTAATCTTACCGTTTTCTGACAAGCTATCCCCGACACGCAATGCGCCGTGATTGGGAATGCCGATGACATCGCCCGCATAGGCGTTTTCGGCAATCTCGCGGTCTTGGGCAAAGAACATGACGGGGTTGTGCACGGTGATGGATTTGCCTTCAGCGGTTTTCATCTTCATGCCGCGCTTAAATTCGCCTGAGCATAGCCGCAGAAAGGCAACGCGGTCGCGGTGGTTTAAATCCATATTGGCTTGGACTTTAAAGACAAAGCCCGAGACTTCCTTTGAGGTCGGGAGCATCTCGGTCGCTTGCCCGGCTTTGACACAAGGCTCTGGCTGTGGTTCAGGCGCAAATTCAGCCAGCGCATTGATAAGCTCAAGTACCCCAAATTTACGTAGCGCCGAGCCAAAATAGACAGGCGTCATATGGCCTTCGCGAAAACTCTGAACATTGAAATCAGGGTATTCCTTGGCGAGTTCTTGTTCTTCGGTAAATTCTTCCAGCAGGCTTTCATCATCAAAATGCTGGCCAATAGAATTACCATCTATCGGCGTCCACTCATGAGTATTGCCAGAGTCAGGTTTGGCGAATTTTAGAAACTGTCCCGTGCGCAAATCAGAGACCCCGCGAAAACGGCGGCCTGAGGCGGCGGGCCATTGCATCGGCACGACGTCCAGGGCGAGCTTATCTTCAATCTCGGCGATGATTTCAAATGTGTCGCGGGCTTCGCGGTCAAGCTTGTTCACAAAAGTAATAATCGGAATATCGCGCAGACGGCAGACTTCGAAGAGTTTGAGCGTTTGCGGCTCAATACCTTTGGCCGCGTCAATCACCATAACCGCGCAATCAGCCGCCGTCAGCGTGCGGTAAGTGTCTTCCGAAAAATCCTCATGGCCCGGCGTATCCAGCAGGTTAAAAATAAGGTCAGCATGTTCAAAGGTCATGACGGAGGAGGAGACGGAAATGCCGCGCTCTTGCTCAATCTTCATCCAGTCAGATTGTGTACGCCGCGCTTCACCCCGCGCCGCCACTTGTCCCGCTTGATGAATCGCGCCCGAGGCCAGTAGCATATTCTCAGTCAGCGTCGTCTTACCCGCATCTGGGTGAGAGATGATAGCAAATACTCGGCGCTTATTCGGTTCGATTTGAAGGGCTGAAGACATGAGCGCGGGATAAGCGGATTGGCGGGTGAGGGCAAGGGGGTATGTGGGGGAGGCTAATGATCGATATGTGGGGCTTATCGATTACGCCACTAGCTTTGAACTGAGAGCATTCATATGAACATAACTAAATTACGAGGCTTTCAGGGCGAGGGACTTATCCGCGCCTAAGTTCGTTCTCATCATTTGATGAATGCCTTCTGAGATATGGTGTATGTCTCGCACTCGAACCGCCTCAATATCGAAGCGATAGTCTAGGACGTAATTGAGCCCAAATGCATCTAGCTTATTTATTCTTACATAAAGAGTGAACGCGTCATCCGTCTTCCTGTTCTTTTGCCTAAACCTGCCTGTGAGCGTTTTAACATTTGGAGGAAGGGGGTTGGTTTTTTGAAATATTATCTCGGCCCTTATAGGGGCCTCAAAGATTGCCACTCTTTTGATACAATAATCACGCATATTTAAACGGGCGATGAAATTATGTATCATATTCGACTTTGATCGCGCTATGCCCCTAGATGTAATATAGACCTTATGTGTTCTGTCTTGGGCGCGTATTTTGCTCATCTCATAACGCCCTTATATCCGGAATTTCCAATTCATTTCTGAGCGTATGTGTTTGAGCGTGTCCGAACAAAAAGCTGACCTCTTCCGCTTCGCAGCCTAACTTCCTGGCTAATAATTTTAACGCCGTGTCTTTTGACCAAGGCTGGGGACTATGGAGTTTGGATGGAATGGACATATTTAATTACCTCTCATTCTTTCGGGCTGAATCTACGCGCCGGATAAGATAAGGAGACGGCTTGAAGGTCACGATTTTGCGGCCGGCAATAATTGCTGGCTCTCCTGTCCTAGGATTACGCCCCAATCTCTCTTTTTTTTGAGCGAGTTTAAATTTGCCGAAATTTGCAATTTTGACATCGCGCCCTTGGATCAGGGCATCTGATATATGACCTAAGATGCCATCAATTAAATCGTTTGATTCCGTTTTAGATAAACCGATCTCTTGATAAAGCGCATCAGCAATATCGGCTTTGGTCAGAGTCGTGGTAATATGTTTCCCCGTCACCGTTATAAGCCCCGCTGAAATAAGGATTGAATCTGAAAATGCCCCCAAAGTCTCATTGAGTTTTCTCGCTTAGCAATAATTTGCACATGGTTGACCCCCCGTATCATGCGCCATCACGATGTAGCGCATATCCGCCCCAAGTTAAAAATGCCCGGCTCATAGGGTAGAGCCGGGCATTGGCACCAAAGGTTCGGGGCGCGAACTTAGGTGCCTCACTTCTATGCCCCCGCATAAAAGTGATGTGACGTTGTTTCCGAATTTCGGGACCTAAGTGAAGCCGCAACTGTCCTGTATTATGACTTTTTAAAGATGAAAGACTTTTTGTTCATATTCAGTTCATCTAAGCGAGAATTAAGTCATTGGGTAAACCGCCAAAAACGCCCGCCGGTAATGTTTGCCATTCAGGCAGCATTCACCCAGAGTCCTGTAGATTGCATAAACCTATATTCTAGGGCTTGAGTGCCTTTCAGATGGTACAGATTTAAAGTGCTTAATAAAAGAATGATTGCCTGAAACCTGGATGCCTCAAGATCAAACATATACGCGCGCAGTGGCATTGTTAGGTTTACCCGAGTTTATCAAAAAACATGGCGGGAATGCGAAAGCTCTATTTTATGAAGCAGGTTTAGATATTGAGGCGGGCTTCAACCCTCAAGATTTAATCAACTGGCCTCGCGCCTGCGTTCTTTTGGAACTCACCGCCAAAACTTTGAACCTTCCCAATTTAGGTCTGAGATGGGCACAATTTATACCTGACGACATGCCCAATACGGGCCCAAATGTATATCTCGCTGCGCTCATGCCAGATGTGGCAACTTTGGTCGAGATGGCTATTAGATACCAAAAACTTCATACCAATGGGGCGCATTATTCCTATGAACGAGATAGCGTGCAAAACCGCGTAACAGGATCTGTTGATTTTCATCCTGAGACCCCAGCTTGCCGTCAATATGCCGAACATATCATGGCCATCATTTGTCTGGGCGTAAAACGGATCATCGGCGAGACCTATTGTGACCCTTTGGAGGTGAGCTTTCAACATAGCCAGCCTGCAGACTTAAGCTGGCACCAAAAAATATTTAATTGCCCCATTGTCTTTGACGCTGAGCGAACAAGCATGTCTTATGATATTAGAATTTTAGACCATAAAATGGGGCGCAAGTTACCGCTTTTCAAAACCCTTCTCGGACAATATTTAAAACGGCAACAAAAGAAGCTACCGAAGACATCTACCCCTATAAAAACTGCAATCACGGGCTTAATTCCTTACGCCTTGGCCACAGGGAAAAGCGACATAATTTCGGTCGCCCATGTTCTTGGTATGAGTCCAAAAAAAGTCCAACGCCTGCTCAAACAAGAAGGCGCAACTTACTCTCTTATATTAGATGACGTTCGCTCGCGAAGCGCAAAGCGACTATTGCTTGAATCGAACATACCGATCACGCGCATCGCCCATATGCTGGATTATTCCTCCAGCCGGCCGTTCGGACATGCTTGTAAACGCTGGTTTGACACAACGCCCTTAAAATACCGCAGGGAAAACCGTTAGCACTATCTGCTGCCAACTTTGGCGACCTCGCAATTATTAGCGCGAATAGAAGCTGCCAGAGCTTTAGACTCGTTGCGTCTGTATTCCTGCAAACACAAATATTATCACCAAAAGTCACATTTAAAGACACTCACGTCTTTTCGAATCCGTTTCAATTTGAGAGCAGCAAACGGCAACAACGCTAATATTGTTGGTGAAAGTTTTCTGGCAGCAGCGCCCCGTTGTCAGAAGACTGCCCGCCCCCGCGGGGGTTGGGGGCGGGCACATTATTTCAATGTGGGCGCAAAGAATATTATCAGGAGAATACGATGGCTGATCCAATGGATTATATTGACGACGTAAAACGCTACGATGCGGGCGCAGACGTTAGTCAAACGCCCACCGTTGATGAACGTCATTTAGAGTCAAAATACGAGAAATTTATGTTAGGAAAAAACGACAAGTGGGAATTCTACAGAGATAAAATAGGCGAATACCGCTGGCGTCGAAAGTCCACGGGGCTGATAGTCGGCGCGTCCTGTCAAGGGTATAAGCAAGAGTCGGATTGCGAAGCCAATGCCGAACGCCATGGCATGCTTGGAAATCCCAATGCTATCGGTGAGAATGATAACTGGGAAATTTACACAGATGCTGAAAACAAGTATCGATGGAGACGGAAAGCAGAAAATGGAAAAATAGTCGGTGCTAGCGCCGAAAGCTATGCAAGTGAAGCTGATTGCAGATCAAATGCCAACCGTAATGGAATGTAGATCAGAACAGTGACCAACTTTCAGATAAGAAATTCTTCTTGAGCTGGTTTAGAACATAACGGCTCGAAGCCAATTCAATTGCAGCGAGCGCTTGAATCCGCAGGCGGTTTGAGCCGCTCAGCTAACGACTGCTTAGGGGATGTTTTCACTCGTAAGTTTATAGCTGTGTCCAAGATATTCAACTTTACTCACTTTTCAGTTCTGTATTATATGACCCGCACATAGGATTGTGAGCCATACGTCTTTCATTCGATATTAGCTCTTAAGTAGGGGCTTTGCTGAAAAAGATGTCAAAAGTAACTTCATCGCTATCATTTTTTAACTGAGCATCTGACAACCTCGTAGGCCGCAAATGGTTGTATCCAATTAATCTTGACTCTATTTAGGGAATAAGCTAATTAGATTTTATGCTAAATAGAAATGTCTATAAAGCGATCGCGCATCCTATTCGCCGCGATATTTTGAAACGCTTGCGGGCGGGCCCGAAAACGGCAGGCGAGCTGGCGGGGGAGTATGATATCTCCAAGCCTAGCCTGTCTTCGCACTTTTCTATTTTGAAAGAAGCAGATTTGATTTTCGCCCGCCGCGAGGGAAACCACATTTATTATAATTTGAACCTGACTGTGGCCAATGAAGTGCTGGCGGCACTGATGGATATGTTCGGGATAGAGAAGGAGACATAAAATGAGCCGTAAGCCATTTATATTCAGCTTGTTATGCATATTGGGATTGGCCCTTTTTACGCTTATGACGTGGATAAACCTACCTGAGCTTGAGCAATACCCCATTCATTGGAACGCCAAAGGTGAGGCCGATGGCTTTGCGAGTAAGACGGGTGTGTTTTGGGTTTTGATGATTATTCCGATTAACCAAATATTTATTACGGCAGTGTGCTGGTTTATTCCGAGCATAGAACCCCTGCGCGAGAACTTCGAGCAAAGCCGCTCGGCCTATAATATCATCTGGACTGTCTTAATGGCTTTCGTAACCGCGGCAGGCGTTATGATTGTGTTGATGTATCACGATGGCGGCAGCATTTTGACTGAAGCGCCTTTGAAGTGGGTGGCAGGGGGATTGTCTTTATTATTCCTCTTTATAGGGAATGTTATGGGAAAGGTCAGGCAGAATTTCCTGCTCGGTATTCGTACGCCTTGGACTCTTTCTTCGGAATTATCTTGGGAAAAGACGCACCGTCTCGGCGGCAGGTTATTTGTAATAACTGGTGTCGTGGGCATATTAATGGCTATTTTATTGCCGAATATCGCCGTTTATTTTGTGATAACCGCACTCCTTGGCGTTGTTGCCGTAAGCTTTGTTTACTCCTATCTTGTTTGGAAAGACGATCCTAATAAGCGGCAGTAAATTGGTATTTGCGTCCTCACTCAAGTCCTCATGACCCCGCAACGTAACTTGGCCCGCTTGGTGAATAGCGCCAGCAGCATATTCTCCGTCAGCGTCGTCCTACCTGCATCCGGATGAGATATGATGGCAAAGACACGGCGCTTATTTGGCTCTATTTGAAGGGCTGTGACATGCCGCGGAGATAAGCGGATTGGCGGGGGAGAGCAAGGGGGGAATGTGGAAGTCTACTGTGAGAGTTTTAAAATCTTATATCCAAATATTTAGAATCTTAATTTTAAGCATATGCGCGGGCGCAAAACGCCCGCGCTAAATTTATATTAGGCTTAAATTAGTTGATAATGCGGGCCAGGGTCATTTTGCATGTAAACCCTTAACTGGTTCTGCCCTAAATTTGCACCTACAGCAGGAACCTGCCCTGCTGGCAAATATGCGTTAATTCGGGCAAGTGATGTTGCTCTAGTGGCAACGACAAATTGTTGCGCGAGACCATGATCATGAACCCCAATATTACGTTTAAAATTTTGAGTATAGCCTGTAGGCCCGTATGTTATGTTTACACTACACCAAGAAGCCATTTTGTTTTCCTTTCATTACGGCGACAGTATATTTTAATTTTAGTAGTCGCTGTTAAGTTTTGAGATAGATTGGGATGATTAAAGTTCCGAGATTAATTTGGAGCTTCAAGTACATTCACCCCCCATATTTGCGGAACGTTTTTCGGAAGTACGTGCCGAGTACTGAGTGATCCATCTTGATTATGTGTGAAGGAAGTTGTGTGGGTTGTATTCGCAGTTGCAGAGAAGAAAGGCCAAACTCCAAAGGTGGCGTTTGCTTGGATTTGTGTAAAATCACTCGTGCTATAACTTGCATGGCTCGTCACCGTAATATCATAATCGCTTACAAAGATAAGTTGGCTGACATGCCGTGCCAGAGAGCCCGTGTTTTTATCAAAGAATGAATCCCAATCGCCTGCGTTCGCTTGTGGATCCCAAATGGCTGCATCAGTTTTTCCACTATACGCTCGGTTAAATTCAGATGAGTCAAACCACCCGACTGGTTGAGTCGAAATCGTAGCATTTTGTCCAATTGTTCCCTTAACAGTGAATTTAGAGGACGCGGCCGTTTGATTAGTTTTTGTAAAGTTTCCGCCGGCTCCTCCAGAAAAGATATCAAAAAAACCACTTGCTGAACCCGTAGCCGATGAAGATGATAGGCTTGTATCCATAGTGCTTGAGTCAAAATCAATTGTCACACCGCCTTTGCCATTTATAGAAGACCGATTTAATGCTGCTGTAACATTTTGGATATCAATAGAGTATTTTCGCAAACTATATGGTTGACCTGCAGAATCAAAGAACTGCATTTTATTCGACTTATCATTGTATTGATCTATAGCCATTGACAATGGCGAGGTTTGAGCTTTCTTGATCAAGGCTATCACCTTTGTCGCTTGATTAGGTGCGAGGCGGGCACCGGCAAACTTAATCAAAATTTGTTCGTATGTATCCGGTGTGAGTGGATTGGCCTTCATATAAGCATTGTAATAATTCATCCAATTTGCGTAATCGTTTCCAAGAATACTTTGAATATTTGCCCCTGTTTCAGGAGAAATTGCGTGTAACAACATATTGTAATTTTCAGAACGTCGGGACATTCCGCCAGCATCATAATATTGAACAGCTGAGCCAGATGGCTCAGAGTCAGACATTAAATAGACCCCACTATTGTCTGAACTTTGTAGTCCAAGAGTTCCTTGAGCCAATCTGAATGTAGATTGATCTATATTCAATGCGTTCGAAACAACATTATACCAACCGGCATTCATGTCTGTGACTTGTTTTTGTACGTTTGTCATTTTTACTCCTTTACTGGCATCTTATTGCCAATGACGCTTAACTGCGCCTAAGCTGTCTTCGGACATGAAGACAAACAGATAGAAGCGTATAAAAATAATTTAGTCCTGAGGGCGGACATGATATTTTCTGAGGAAATCTTAGGTGCTGTTTTTATTAAGTTTTTTCTAACCCAACAATAAGGCGTATTGATTTCTTAGGGATTACCTTTAGGGGTGTATAGATAATCAGAGGGCTAAGGCGTGAAAATTGGGGAGTTCAAAGTTGATTTTAATAAACTCTACATCTCCGATTCTCATGGACAAAGCAAAGTAGAGCCCAAAGTTCTTGAAGTCCTAAAGGTTCTTGCTGATCATCACGGCGAGATTGTCACGCGAGACCAACTTATTAATGAGGTTTGGGGTATTGGCCATGGGGGTGATGAGCGTCTATCTCGCGCCATTTCACTCTTGAGGAAGGCCTTAAAGGATAAGCGAGGTTCTAATGATTACATTCGCACGATATCCGGCAAAGGTTACAAACTTACTGCCAGTATTTTAGATGAAGCTTCAGTAACAGATTATAGTACTTTCAAAAAAACAAAAAGATTCCGTCCTAAACTGGTTACTGAATCACATCTCGCGTTTGATTCAAAAGGACACCACACGACTAAGACGAGCAGAAAATTTACAATCTTCGCGACCTTAATTGCGATAATATTGGTTTTAACAGCAAGCTTTTTAATTGCAGGGCCACTTAACAAGACTCAAAAAAATTATACAGTGGCCGATGGTCTTGAAGACATATATAATTTTACTCAACCTGGCGCTATTGAAGGGGCGCAGGAAATTTTTTCTACGATTTTGGCTGAAAACCCTGATCATGCCGCAGCGCGGGCAGGTCTAGCTTTAGCGTTAATCCGGGAAAGTACTTACCTTGAGCGTGATCCCGCTCTTCTAAAACGGGCCCATTCATCTGCTGAAGCTGCTTATCATATAGATAACAACTTAGCGCTGGCAAATATATCTGTAGCTTGGGCGTCAGAGTTTCGAGGCGAATTTGAAAAAGCACTTAAATATTATGATAGGGCAGATATTCTGGACCCGGACAACCCTCTCACTTTAGAAGGTCGGGCGCGAACGTATTACAAGCAAGGCCTTTATGGTGAGTCTCGAGACGTCGCGGATTATGGACATGATAAATATCCTGACTACTTACCTTTTTACACATTGTCCGGTCTTTTAGATATTCGCGAGAATAACTTTAAATCTGCTGAGGCAACTTTTAGAGAATTGATTGGTTTATCCAACGGAACAAATTCGCGAGCTTTTGCACAGTTGGCACAATCTCTTCACCTACAAGATAGGCCTCAAGATGCGATTAAAGCCTTACAAGATGGCTTGGAATTGCATCAAAATTCTCGTCTCTACAACAACCTTGGAACTTATCTGTATTTTCAAGGACAATATGACATGGCTGCGGACGCTTTTGAAAAGACATTGGAATTCGAAGGGGATACTCATGACTACTTGCATTGGGCCAATCTGGCTGATGCTTACCGTTATGTGCCTGGCAAATCAGATCAAGCTTATGAGGCTTATGGGAGTGCGATTAACCTTTTAACTAAAATCATAAACACTCGTCCTGATGATGTAACTCTTATTACTCGCTTGGCTTTGTACAATGTAAAAAGTGGTAAGCTCGATATCGCCAGAAATATTCTAGACACTTTACCAAGCGATAGTTACGTTTCTGCATCGGATTATTTTCGACTTTGTTTGATTTATGAGTTATTGTTCGAACGAGACTTAGCCATAGATAATTTGAGTAAGGCAATCTCGCTTGGGTATCCCAAAACTGAAGTTTTGAATGAACCCGACCTCAAAAATCTCCGACAGGACAAAAGACTTCAGTTGCTATTAAGTGAACAAAAGGGCCAAACAAATGAATAATTCAATCTCTAAACATAAATATAGAAAACCAGAAAATTTCACCTTAGTTCTGTGCTTTGATGTGGTGCAAAACTCTCAAAGCCTTCAATATTTCCTACTTAACGAAGAAGAAGCTTCGGTTAATTTAACTCAAAAGGGAGCAACTGCAGGTACTTATAATTTTGTTAAGAACGATACTCTGAAATTCGAAATTCGTGTCACAAATCTCTTAGATAAAAAAGGTACTGGAAAAGTGTCCGATGAGGATATTGAAATTATGGATTGTACCTTAGTATCAATTAAGCCTCCGACTTATCCCTATTTATCGCTTTTTAACAAATTTAGTGCTGTGCAAAATATAAAACGGAAAAGCTGGTCACATCATAAGGATAAAGTATATCCAAATTTATGTGTTTTTAGATCGTCGACAATACTGAAGGTAAAATGCACGGAAGGCCAGTGGGAAATATCTGGCTATTTATCCGTTAAGCTTGCTAAAGATTTAGCACGGCTTTATTATTTTGATCCTGAAGGGTCTGCGGGTGGTGGTTTGGGAACAGAACAATAGGTTTGCACCGAACATTGTTTTCAAAAGACTCTGAGAACTTTGTCACTAATCAATAGCCCATATACAATTCGCCCTTTCACGCCCCTGTATTTTTCTATGGATAAATCGCGCCGGATTATGTAACCCGCTTATAGGGACGCGGGTTGGATTCTTGCTTTCGATGTTAGTCGAAACATTATCGAGATGAGGGGATATGAATATGGCTGATAACGAACCAGTAGAAGACGTAGACGTGACTAAGGCTTGGGCCGCGTCAGAAACCCAAAAAGGTAAGGCGAAAAAGCTGCGCCTCTTTGCGGCGATCTCTTGGGTTATTGCCATCGGCACAGAGATTGCGGCGATTGTTTTAATCCTCAAAAAGACGTTTAACGAAGGCGGTCTTGCGCTTTTAATCGGGCTTTTTGTCGTCATTGGTATCTTTGCGATTGCCGGCAGTATCATGTGGAAAAAGGCCAATCGGCACGACCCCGCGAGCAAGTCAGAACCGGCTAAGTTCTTTATCCAAAATCAGCTTGGCGCGATCATTACAATAATAGCCTTCGTGCCGTTGCTCGCCATGATTTTCCTAGACAAAGATATGGACCCGAAGACCAAGAAAATTGCAGGCGGCTTTGGTGCTGTTTTAGCGCTTATCGCGACCTTCGTTTTTGGCGCGGATTATAGCCCGCCATCGACAGAACAATATACGCAGGACATGAATGAGTGTGCGGCCCAGATTAAGGCTAAGCAGCCGACCACGGCATGTTCACCTGCTGTCGCTGAACAGGCCCAGGATATTGCGAAAGATTCAGAAGCCGTTGAAAAAGCGACAGGCGGCCAAGATGTTGTCTATTGGATTGCGCCGAAAAATGGCGCCGAGAAGTCATCCTCCAAACTCGTGTTTCATCTTTGCGAAAATGTAAGCACATTGCGCGGTAAGACTGTCAATTCAGGATCAGTCACAGAGGCCTATGCCCAAAACGCCGTTCGCCTGACCAAGCAGATTAAAATGGAACAGCGTCAATGCGGCTTTGAACCTGCTGAGTAAGCCTTTCGTATAAGTCTTTCTTCCCCCGCTCGCGGGGGAAGTACCCGCAAAGCGGGGGATGGGGGGAGCGGCAAGCGATATTTTAAATTCTGGGGTGGTACTGCTGTGCTCCCCCCTCCGCCCCTGCGTTTTCACAAAACGCAGGGGCACCTCCCCCCTAGCGTTTTAAGAAAACGCAGGACGGGGGAGGAGTCTGATAACTATAGACAAAGCTTGCGCCGTTTGCGACGATTAGGGCTATGGAACAACTCTCTGATACCCATTTCGCAAAGGCTAAAAAAGCGGGGCAGGCGCTTAATGCGGCGTCTAAATCCATGCGGGTTTTATCCTCTGTTGAGTGGAGTCCGGGCTGTCGGTCTCGCTTCTTGGAGAAGGGTAAGCTACCTAATCCGCGTTACGCTAAGGTCGATACGTCTAAGACTCGCGATTATATTAAAGAGGCGAGGGCGCAGATTGAGGGTGATCATGTTGTGTTTGAGTGGCTGGGGCGGCTCGCCAATACGCTCGAAGCGACGGTCAACCTCATAGAAACACGCGGCACGAAAGAGTTCTTCGAGCATTCGGTCACGCTTTATGGTCAGCCGACGCAGCTTATGCTGGACGGAAAAACGCGCGTGCTGGACCTCGCCCGGCACATGGATGCGTCCCTGGCGGATTTGGACTTTTCTAAACTCGTCATGGAAGGGGCCGAGCATCAGCTCACGAGCCAAGAATTTGCAGATGAATTGCGCGAAAGATTGGCGCGGCATTTTGATAGCTCTGCGCCGAAAGTCGTTATCACAAAGGAGCTTTCGGCCAAGGCGGCGGCAAGTTCCAAACGTATCCGCATTCGCGAATCCGCCAGTTTCACAGAACGTGATATTGAGCAGCTTTTGCAGCATGAGGCTTTGATCCATGCGGCCACGGGGCTAAACGGTAATGCTCAGAAACACTTTAAAGTCTTGGGCCGCGCCCATGCCGGCACGACCGAAATTCAAGAGGGCATAGCGGTCTTTGCTGAGATTATCAGCGGCGCGATGGACCCTAATCGTTTTCGGCGACTATCCGACCGCGTCATCGCGATTCAAATGGCAATTGAGGGTGCAGACTTTAAAGAGGTCTATGATTTCTATGCCGAGCGCACGGACACCGACCAAGCCTATGATAATACAAGGCGGGTGTTCCGCGGCGGTCTTATTGAAGGCGGCGCGCCCTTTACTAAAGACATGGTCTATCTGAACGGGCTTTTGCGGGTGCATAATTTTATGCGTTCTGTGGTCAAGATTGGCCGCGCTGATTTAATCCGGGTTCTTTTTGCCGGAAAAATGGATCTTGAAGACGTGCCCGCCTTGGCACAGCTGGCCTGTGCTGGCCGCCTGACCCCGCCGAAATTCATGCCGCCTTGGGCCAAAGATTTACGGTTCTTGGTCAGCTATATGGCTTATTCCAGTTTCCTCAATCAGGTCAAAATGCCCGGCTTTCAGGCCTATTACGAAGATGAGCTCAAAGACGTGCCCGTCATTTGGGACTTTGCGGGATAGGTGAACGCCCTGTCCTAATCTACTGAGATGAAGACTTTCCGCTCCTCAGCAAAGCAAACGCGAGAACCGCGACTACGGCTTCTAATAGACCGTAAGCCATCATCGTGGCTGAGGGGACGCCTTCAAAAGGTAGGGCTAATATGCGGCCTAGCGCGTAGCCTCCCATATATATCATCAGCACGAAGAGGGCGGGCCGTTGGAGCTTTGATTTGAAGACGGCATAGGCACAGAACAGGCCTATGCCCAAACTGACGCCGCCATAATTACTTCGGACTTCGTAAAGCGCGTTTGAGCCTAAATCCCCAAAGCCCATATTCTGGAAGACGATAGCTGCGTGGGTGACAATAAGAATGCCAAATCCCAGAAAGAGAACGGCGTTTATAGCAATAAATAGTCGGGTCATGTTTTGTCCTTAAAGCGTTTGGCTTTATCCGCCGCGCCTGTTCAAGAACGCCAAGCGTTCAAATAAATGCACGTCTTGCTCATTTTTAAGCAGCGCGCCGTGAAGCGGGGGTATGAGTTTTTTCGGGTCGGATTCTTTTAGCGTCTCAGGATCGATATCTTCGACGAGGAGCAGCTTGAGCCAATCGAGCAATTCTGATGTGCTGGGCTTTTTCTTCAAGCCCGGTATGGCGCGTACTTCAAAGAAACGTTTCATGGCGGCATTTAGCAGGCGCGGCTTAATGTTCGGGAAGTGGACTTCCACAATTTTAGCCATCGTCTCATCATCGGGAAATTGAATATAGTGAAAGAAACAGCGGCGCAGAAATGCATCTGGCAGATCTTTTTCATTATTGGAGGTAATGATGATAATGGGACGCTGTTTGGCGGTAATCGTCTCGCCAGTCTCATAAACATGGAACGACATTTTATCGAGCTCGTGCAGCAGATCATTCGGAAATTCGATATCTGCTTTATCGATTTCGTCAATCAGCAGAATAGGACGCTCTTTGGACTCAAAGGCCTCCCATAATTTTCCTTTTTTGATGTAGTTGGAAATATCGTGAACGCGGTCCTCGCCAAGTTGCGAATCGCGCAGGCGGGCCACGGCGTCATATTCATAAAGGCCTTGTTGGGCTTTAGTGGTAGATTTGATATTCCATTCGAGCAGGGGCGTCTTCAATCCCTTAGCGATTTCATGCGCCAGAACGGTTTTGCCTGTGCCGGGCTCACCTTTAATCAAGAGCGGCCGCTCCAGCGTAATGGCAGCATTGACCGCCATTTTTAGATCCTGCGTGGCGACGTAATTCTTGGTGCCTTCAAACTTCATAATCATATCCTTATTTGGATAGCTTTTTATACGGGCAAGGGGCAGTTGCAAGAGTCCTTTTCTGTTCACAATTTTTTGTGGTGAATCGTGTTGCCCTTGAAATACAGCCGCGATATGACGCGCTCAATCGCAGGCCGTTTAATGAGTCGCGAAATAACATGTTGGGATGTAATTTTTGCAATGGGAGGCTCGCATGGCTGCAGCAAAGAAGACGAAGAAACCTGTCAAATTACCTAAAGGCTATGTGCCTTCCGAAGACGAAAAATTTATGAATGCTAAGCAGCAGGAGTATTTTCGGCGAAAGCTTCAGGCGTGGAAAGATGACGTTATAGAGCAGACCAAAGAAACGGTCGCTTTTTTGCAGCAAGAAAATGTCTCTTATCCTGATCCGGCGGATACAGCGGCGGCTAATGCTGACCGGCAATTGGAACTCCGCACACGCGACCGCCTGCGTAAGCTGCTCAACCAAATCGAAAAAGCACTAAGACGTCTTGAAGACGGCACTTATGGTTATTGCCAAGAAACAGGCGACCCCATCCGCATCAAGCGACTCGACGTTCGCCCAACCGCCAAGCTCAGCCTAGAAGCGCAAGAAATGCACGAAAAAGGCGAGAGAGTACGCGCGGGGTAAGACTTTATCGGTGGCAGAGCGGTGACCGCCTAAGCGGCTGCGTTCTCCGATCAATATCGAACAAAACAGATTAAAGAAAAAGCCCCGCTTTAGACGGGGCTTTTTTATGGCTTAGCCCTTACTCTCAACCCAAGCATCCACACGTTCCTCGAGGATATTAAGCGGGACGGGGCCTGCGGCGATGACGACGTCATGATATTCACGGATGTCAAATTCATCACCGAGTTTCTCTTTGGCGTCTTCGCGCAAATCGAGAATTTTATTCATGCCGATTTTATAGGCGGTCGCTTGGCCTGGCATGACGATGTAGCGCTCAATCGCTTTGATACAGTCATTCTCAGGGTTAGGCGTATTGGTTATCAGATAATCAATCGCTTCTTCGCGTGTCCATTTCTTATCATGCAGCCCCGTATCGACCACGAGGCGAGCGGCGCGCCAGAGCTCCATCGCTAGTCGTCCAAAATCGGAATAGGGGTCTTCATAAAAACCCATCTCTTTAGGGAAATATTCTGAATAAAGACCCCAGCCTTCAGAATAGGCGGTGAAGCGGCCATGTTTGCGAAACTTAGGAATGCCTTCCAATTCTTGCGCAATGGAGATTTGCATGTGGTGGCCGGGATTACCTTCGTGGTAAGCAAGGGCTTCCATTTGATATTTCGGCATGTCGCCAATCTTGTATAAATTGGCATAGTAATAACCCGGGCGAGAGCCATCAGGGGTGCCGCGCGAGTAGAAGGCTTTACCGGCTGATTTTTCGCGGAAGTCCTCGACGCGGCGGACTTCGAGTTTAGCTTTGGGTTGACGCAGAAAGACTTCATCTAAGCGGCCTGTCATAACATCAATGATACGCGTGGCTTCATCCAAATAAGCCTCACGTCCAGCGTCTGAGTCCTCATAGGTAAATTGCGGGTCGTCTTGCAGGAATTTAAAGAACTCACGCAATGTCCCGTCAAATTCGACCTCTTTCATGATCTCGCGCATTTCGCCGTGAATGCGGGCGACTTCTTTGAGGCCGAGTTGATGTATCTCCTCTGCGCTCATATCCGTCGTTGTCATGCGGTTTAAGCGATAGGCATAATAATCCGCCCCGTCAGGTAATTTCCAAGCGCCGTCCTCTGTTGTCGTCATCTCTTTTTGACGTTCCATCTCGACGATTAAAGCGGAATAGGCAGGCTTGACCGAGGTCAAAAGGGCGGTGATGGCGGACTCAAAAAGAGCTTCTTTTTCATCATCGGCTAGGTCTAGCTCTTCGACTTTATTTTTAAAATCATTGAGCATCAGATTAAGCGTGTCGCTATCCTCAAAAGGCGCGCCGCTCATGATGTTTTCAGCTGTTTTAATCACGTGGTCATAGACAAATTTTGGTGGCATTATGCCTTTTTCGGCACTGGCGCGCGAGTTTTTGACAAATTCGCCTAGATATTCATCGACACCCTCAAGACGTTTGACGTAATCCTCAGCGTCCTGCACATCATCAATAGGGTGCTGATTGATTAGAAAGGTCGGTATGCCAGCATGTGCGCCGCGCATCTGCGTAAAGGGATAGCTATGATACCACCATTTGGCGCCATCCAAAGTGTTCTCACTGTTCTCAACAAAGAGACGGTAAGAGAGCTGTCCAGTTTCGTCTAAATCTTCAGGGTCAAAATTAGCTTCCAGCTCTTTCATGTCCTGCGCAACGCGGTCTAGCTCTTCCAGTGCAAATTCGCGGCTAGGGTCATTCCATTCGCCCTTACGCTCTTTAATGCCTAGGGCTGCCAAGCTTTGAGGGCGGCGGCGAGCGTTTTCCATGAATTTATCCTCGAACCACGCATTGAGTTTTACGGTAGGATCGCCTTTTTGCATCTGCTCAGCGGCCTCAACAATGGAGGGGGACTCTTTAGCGACGGGACTGGTCGCCGTGGACTCGGCGGTCTCAGAGGCTGGGTCAGCGACCTTATCAGCGGCTTTATCTGCGCCTTGGCAGGCGATGAGGGCTAGGGCGGCGACCCCGGTAAGAAGAAATTTGCGCATCATATTATCCTTTTGATTTTACCCAGTCATCTACCAGTTCTTCGAGAACTTTTAAAGGCACTGAACCATTTGCGAGAACTACATCGTGAAATTCCCTTATATCGAACTTATCGCCTAGCCGTGTTTCAGCGTCTTTGCGAATATCTTGGATTTTCAGCATCCCGATTTTGTAAGCTGTCGCTTGGCCGGGCCAGACGATGTAACGGTCAATTTCGGCGCGAACATCGCCTTCGGGGTTCGGGATATTATCAAGGTAATATTGAACGGCTTTTTCGCGGTTCCATTTTTTCGTGTGAATGCCTGTATCGACAACAAGCCGCGCGGCGCGGAAGATTTCCATAGAGAGGCGGCCAAAATCCTTATAAGGGTCTGTGTAGAGACCTAGCTCTTTGGGCACGGATTCAGCGTAAAGCGCCCAGCCTTCTATATAGCTGGTATGCCCGCCCATGGTTCTGAATTTGGGTAAGCCTTCCAGCTCCATAGCGATCGCGATTTGCATGTGATGACCGGGAATGCCTTCATGATAGGCGAGGGCCTGCATGAGGTATTTAGGCTGCTCGGCGACATCTTTTAGATTGATATAATAAGTGCCGGGGCGAGACCCATCTACGGCAGGTTGATTGTAAAATGCGCCAAAAGCTGACGCCTCGCGGAAAGGCTCCACGCGTTTGACAACGATATCCGCTTTGGGCTTGGTAATGAAAAGACTATCAAGCCGCCCCTTCATATCTTCAATGATTTCAGTGGCCTGCGCAATATAACTCGCGCGGCCTTCATTCGTATTGGGGAACACAAATTGCGGGTCAGAGCGTAGGAAATCAAAGAACTCTTTTAAGCTCCCGTCAAATTCGACCTGTTTCATAATCTCGCGCATCTCGTCTTGAATACGCGCGACTTCTTTTAGGCCAATCTCGTGGACCTCATCCGCGCTCATATCGGTGGTCGTGTAATGACGCAGCCGCGCGGCGTAATAATCATCAGGATTAGGAAGCTTCCAAGCGCCGTCATCCTCATTGGCTCCGGCTTCATGTTCTGAAAAGATATTGATCAGCTTTAGATAGGCGGGCTGCCATGAGGATAGAAGGGCATTTTGGGCGTCATCTATTAGGCTGTCTTTTTGATCTTGGGTAATGGGCAATGCGTCGATTTTGCTTTTTATATCGGCAAAGACGGGGCTGTCCTCGCCCTCGCTAAACGGCGCGCCTGTAATGACATTGCGCGAGCTTTCCGAAATTTTGGCGTAAACAAATTTTGGCAGGATAACACCGTTCTCAAATTGGGCTTGTGCCTTATCTGCATATTGGCCGAGATATCTTTGCGAGTCTCTTAGCCGCGCAATATAGCCTTGCGCGTCCTCGACACTGTCCACGCTGTGAAAGTTTATCATGAAAGAGGGCAGCGCCGTATGCGGCCCGCTCATATGCTGAAAGACATAGTCATTGCTGGCATATTCATGGCTTTCAAGCGCGTCTTCGGTGGCAAATTCAAAGAGGCGGTAAGATAGCGCGGTTTGTTTGTCCAAGCGGTCAATATCAAAATTGCGCTTCATATCCTCCAGCCAGGCCTTGGAAAGGGCCGCGCTTTCATCACTGGCCAGCTGCGACACATCATCGAGCTTATCCTGATTATCTTTTATCCCAAGATAGGTTTGTGTCATGGGGGAGCGGGCGAGCTCGTCCTCATAGCGGGCCTCAAACCAATCATTGAGAGCTTGGCTTTGGGTCGCGACGATTTCCTCTTTGGCCGGCTTCTTATCTCCAGCGTTGCAAGCGCCGAGCAGCAAGCCTGCGCCGAGCGTTGACGTGAGTAAGAGCTTAGTAAAACGCATCAAGGAATGTCCCGCATTAAAAGTTGGTTTTATCCTAACGAAGCCTTGTGAAAGGCCAAGGCCATAATTTAGACTTATCGACACAATATTTGCCAGAATGATGGGGGAGAAGACAAGAAAGTGTCTAAGGTTACGATATGGCTTCAGTGATTCGGGATATGGAAGAGAGCGAGGCGGCAGTTTCCAAGCCTGTTTGGGTTTGGATAGCCGCTGCGATTTTGGGACTGTTAGTCCTCGCCAGCGCTATTGTTGCGGCCTTAAATGCGGCAGCCTTGGGGTTGCCAGCTATTCTTCTTTTGGGCGGCATGGCTTTGGTCGGGCTTTTAGCGCTGATTAGCGTGATAATGAGTGGACAAAGCTCTGAAGATTCAGACCGCCGAAAATCCTCGCGTGAGGGGCCTTATGCGGATGCCTTTTTTAAAAATCCTGACAGCATGGCGATAATGCAGGATGGCAAGATGATCCATTCCAACCAAGCCTATGCGCAGCTCGCTAAGAAAATCGGCGCTGTGAGTACAACTGAAACTGCGCCCTCCGTTGACCAGCTCTTCAGCACTGGCGGGAAAGAAACGTCTTCCGCTATTTTTCGCCTGCATCATATTCACAAAGATACCACTGAGGCTGAGGAGGTTATCGACACGCTGGATACTGACGGAACTTTGCACCGCTACCGTGTTCATGTCACAAATCTGGAAGACCGGCAGCTCTGGCATATCACTGATGTGACCGAGGAGAGCCATAGCGAAGAGAGCGTTTTGATCGGGGCTCCAGTTGGGCTGTTTTCAGTCAACCGCGAGGGCCGCGTCATTGCGACGAACTCTGTTCTCGACCGCTGGATGGGCGGCGAGGATACCGCCCGTCCGCAATATATGCGCGAATTTATCGAAAACCCTGAGGCGCTGCTGGACAGTCCTGCGACGCCGGGCCGTGTTGTTCGCACCGATACGCGGCTCATCACCCGCAAAGGCGTTGTGACGCCCAGCATCATGGTGGGAACATGGACTGAGCTTGATAGCGGCGAAGCGATTGCCAGCGTGGCGCTTTATGGACATTCTAGTATTGGGGGCCGCACATCGGGGACGGCTTTGCCTCTGGCGGGTGTGCCATCTGCCGATAAGGATATGGAGACGGGGTTCTCCTCTGCGCCCGTTGCGATTTTGCATCTTAACGGCACGGACCTTAGCAAAGCGAATGTAATAAGTGCCAACCCCGCTTTTGAGCGTATGAGCGAAGGCCTGTCCTGGGAGGGCTTGCCTTTTTCCAAGATATTCACCAAGAATGATGCCGAGCATCGGTTCTTGGCGCTTACGGCTTTTGAGTGCGAGACGGATAAGCCTTTTGATGCGACCTTGGCAGGGACGAATATGCTGCCTGTCTCTGTTTACATCGTGCCCGATCCGATTGTTGAGTCGTCGGCTTGGGCCTATCTTGTGGATACAAGCGCGCGTAAATCGCTTGAAGATCAGCTTGTTCAATCGCAAAAGATGCAAGCCATCGGGCAATTAGCGGCGGGTGTCGCCCATGACTTTAACAACCTTCTCACGGCCATTCGCCTGAATACGGATGAGCTTTTGCAGCGTCACCCTGTTGGCGACCCGTCATATCCTGAGCTTCAAAATATCAACACAACGGGTATTCGCGCGGCGGCGCTTGTTAAAAAGCTCTTGGCGTTTTCACGTAAACAAACGCGCCGTATGGAATTGCTCAATGTCACCGACACGCTGTCTGAGATGATTGTCACGCTTAAGCAGACATTAGGCGAGCGCGCTAAGCTCAATGTCGTGCATGGCCGCGGATTGCCGCCTGTACGCGCGGATAAAAGCCAGATTGATACGGTCTTGATGAACCTCTGCGTCAATGCCCGCGACGCGATGGAAGACCAAGGCGGCGGCACGATTACAATTTCCAGTCGGGAGAAAGCCCGCCACGAGATTGATGATGCCAGCTTGGCCTTGGCGCTTAAGACCATCCCCGGAGATAATTTCGTTGTCATTGAAGTTGCCGATACGGGCACAGGCATGACGGATGATGTAAAATCTAAAATCTTCGAACCGTTCTTTACGACCAAAGAAATCGGCAAAGGCACAGGTCTCGGCTTGGCCACGGTTTACGGGATTGTGCAGCAATCGGGCGGGCATCTGACAGTGGATAGTGAGCTGGGCGTGGGTACAACCTTCCGAATTTATTTGCCAGCTGTCGATCCGAATGATGTGACCGAAGAAGACCTCCCCAAAGCGGTTGCCGTTGCCAAAAAACCGGCTGACCTGACGGGGCAGGGCAATATTCTCTTTGTTGAGGATGAAGCGTCTGTGCGTCTCATCGCGGCGAAATCCTTGCGCAAGAAAGGCTATAATGTTGTTGAGGCCGAAGACGGCGAAGAAGCCTTTGAAATGCTCGAAGAGGCCGACGAGCCGTTTGATCTGATGATATCAGATGTGGTCATGCCGGGTATGGACGGGCCGACCCTGCTCAAGAAGGGCCGCTCTATGTTAGGCGAGGCCAGAATCGTCTTTATATCAGGCTATGCCGAAGAAGAATTCTCGGACCTGCTCTCAGAAGAACCTGACGTGACCTTCCTGCCAAAACCCTTTACATTGGCGCAATTGGCGGAAAAAGTGAAAGCGGAGATTGGCGAAAGTGAAGCATAATCAATGACTTATCATTTTTCGTTCCGCAAATGTTCTTTTTTCTTGCACCTTGAGAACATTTGTGGAACAAAGCTATTACGGCAGTCCGATACCAGCCGCAATTTCAAGACGATGACCGAAGGGCTCCGGTCATTTTTACTGGAGTTCCGTTATGGCCAGAAAATCATCAACCCCCTTAACCGTCGTGGGTAAAGCCGACGATAAAAATAAATCCGCAGCGCTCGAAGCTGCGATGAGCCAAATTGACCGCGCCTTTGGTAAGGGCGCCGTTATGAAGCTCGGCCAAAAAAGCACAATGGATGTCGAATCTGTTTCAACAGGCTCTATCGGCCTTGATATTGCGCTTGGCATAGGCGGTCTGCCCAAAGGCCGCGTCATCGAAATTTACGGCCCTGAGTCATCAGGTAAGACAACCTTATCTCTACACGTCATTGCTGAGATGCAAAAGACAGGCGGCGTTGCGGCCTTTATTGACGCGGAACATGCGCTGGACCCCGTCTATGCGGGTAAGCTTGGCGTGGACGTCAATGAGCTTTTAATCGCTCAGCCTGATACAGGTGAGCAAGGCCTTGAGATTGCTGATACGCTTGTGCGCTCCGGCGCGGTGGATATTTTGGTTATCGACTCTGTTGCGGCCTTAACCCCGCGCGCTGAACTTGAAGGCGATATGGGCGATAGCCTTCCGGGTCTTCAAGCTCGCTTGATGAGCCAAGCCTTGCGTAAGTTGACAGGCTCGATTTCAAAATCTGGCTGTATGGTTATCTTTATCAACCAAATCCGGATGAAAATCGGCGTCATGTATGGCTCGCCTGAGACCACAACAGGCGGTAATGCGCTGAAATTCTACAGCTCTGTGCGTCTTGATATTCGCCGCATTGGCGCGATCAAATATCGCGACGAAGTTGTCGGCAACCAGACCCGCGTTAAAGTCGTGAAAAACAAAGTCGCGCCGCCTTTCCGCCAAGTTGAATTTGATATCATGTATGGCGAAGGGATTTCCAAGACAGGCGAGCTTATTGATTTGGGCGTTAAAGCCGAAGTTGTCGAAAAGTCTGGCAGCTGGTATTCTTACGGCGATGAGCGCATCGGGCAGGGACGCGAAAATGTGCGGACCTTCCTAAAAGACAATCCCGATATTGCAGCTGATTTGGAGCGGAAAATCCGTATCAATGAAGGCTTGATTGAAGAAGAGCTTCTGATGCCAAAGAGCGAACAAGTTGAGGATGATGAGGCTGAACCAGATAACATCACTTCATTGGGAGCCTAAGCCACATATTACGAATTCCCCGTCTAAAAGGCAGAATTCCCCGTATATCTCTGTCTTTTGACAAAAGAGCGCTTGGCTAAGTCAGGCGCTCTTTATATATGGAACGTTACTAACCTAGGTAATGAGTAATAATGACAAGCTTACGTGATATTCGGCAGCAATTTTTAAGCTTCTTTGAGGGGCAGGGACATAATGTTGCGGCCTCCAGCCCTTTAGTGCCGGATAATGATCCGACACTGCTTTTTACCAATGCGGGTATGGTGCAGTTCAAAGATTATTTCACGGGCGCGCAGACGCCGCCATATCCACGGGCTGCGACCTCGCAGAAGTGCGTTCGCGCTGGCGGCAAACATAATGATTTAGACAATGTCGGCTACACGGCCCGTCACCATACATTTTTTGAAATGCTCGGTAATTTTAGTTTTGGGGATTATTTTAAAGCTGACGCCATTGAACATGCCTGGAACTTGGTCACAAAAGACTTTGGCCTTGATAAGGATAAGCTTCTCGTCACGGTTTACCACACGGATGACGAAGCCTTTGATCTTTGGAAAAAAATAGCGGGGCTTTCTGATGACCGTATCATTCGCATTGCAACATCTGATAATTTTTGGGCCATGGGCGATACTGGCCCTTGCGGGCCATGTTCTGAAATTTTCTATGATCATGGCTCTGATATTCCCGGCGGTCCTCCCGGCTCTCCTGATGAGGATGGCGACCGCTTCATTGAAATCTGGAATCTCGTTTTCATGCAGTTTGAGCGCTCCAAAGGCGGCTCGCAAACACCGCTCCCAAAACCGTCCATCGATACAGGTATGGGTCTTGAGCGTACCGCCGCTATCCTCCAAGGCAAGCACGACAATTACGACATAGACCTCTTCCAAAATCTCATCGGTGCCTCTGTTGAATTGACAGGCGTTAAGGCCATAGGTGAGGCCAGATTCTCTCACCGCGTTATTGCTGACCATCTGCGCAGCTGCTCATTCCTCATGGCGGATGGTGTCTCCCCGTCCAATGAGGGCCGCGGCTATGTGCTGCGCCGCATCATGCGCCGCGCGATGCGCCATGCCCATATTCTCGGGGCCAAAGATCCGCTCATGCACCGTCTTGTTCCTGCGCTAATGACGGAGATGGGTGATGCTTATAGCGAACTTGGCCGCGCCCAAGCCGCTATTGAAGCGACATTTGAACAAGAGGAAGTGCGCTTTAGAAAGACCCTCGGACGCGGCACCGCGCTTCTCGAAGAGGCCACGGCTTTCTTAGGCGAAGGCGATACACTCGACGGCTGCACGGCCTTTAAGCTCTATGATACTTATGGCTTCCCGCTTGACCTGACCCAAGACGCGCTTCGCGCCAAAGGCATTGAGGTCGATACGGACGGATTTAATACCGCCATGGCCCAGCAAAAAGAAGACTCCCGCGCGGCAGGCTTTAAATCTGGCGATGCCGGCACGGATGATATCTGGCTCGCCGCCCGCGAAGCCCATGGCCCGACAGAATTTACAGGCTATACAGAGCTTTTCGTCACCAGCCCCGTGCATACACTCGTCGTTGATGGCGCGGCTGTGGACAGCGCTAAAAATACGGACGTCATGTTCGTCACTCACGCCACGCCTTACTATGCTGAAAGCGGCGGACAGGCGGGTGACAAGGGCGAAGTGACATTTGAGAACGGCGCAAAGATTATCGTCAAAGATGTGCTCAAAAAAGCAGGTGACTTGCACGTCCATATCGGCACGCTTAAGGGCGAGATAAAGCTCGGCGATGTCGCGCATTTGACGGTCGACGCGGATGACCGCAAGCGAACCATGGCTAACCATTCCGCCACTCATATCATGCATGAGGCCTTGCGCCGCGTGCTTGGCGAGCATGTCACGCAAAAGGGCCAGATGGTCGATGGCGAACGTATCCGCTTTGATATCTCACACGGCGCGGCGATTACGCGCGAGGAACTGGCAAAGGTCGAAGATCAGGTCAATCAAGTCATTTTGCAAAACACTGAAGCTGACACCAAATTGATGAACCCCGAAGCCGCTATGAAAGCGGGCGCTATGGCGTTGTTCGGCGAAAAATATGGTGATGAAGTGCGCGTGCTATCTCTCGGCGACCCTATTGATGACGACCCGAAAGCCTATTCCGTAGAGCTTTGCGGCGGGACACATGTGGACCGCACGGGTGATATCGCGCTCTTCAAAATAGTCTCCGAGGGCGCGGTTGCCGCAGGCATTCGCCGCGTCGAAGCCGTGACAGGCGAGGCGGCGCGTCAATATCTTGAAACGCAGGCGGGCTATACGCGCGCGGCGGCTGATAAGCTCAAAGCCAAGCCCGAAGATGTGCCTGCGCGTATCGAAGCGCTGATGGCTGAGCGTAAGAAGCTTGAAAAAGAACTCTCTGCAGCCAAAAAAGCTCTGGCCCTTGGCGGGTCAGGCGGCGGCGCGGCTAAAGCTGAAGAGATAAACGGCGTCAAATTTATTGGCGGCGTTCTGGACGGCGTGTCAGGTAAAGACCTTCGCGCCATGCTCAATGATCAACTCTCATCCATCGGCTCAGGCATAGTCGGCTTCGTCGCAAAAGACGGCGAGAAAGTCGCTGTCGCTGTGGCCGTCACCGATGATCTAACAGGCACCTATAATGCCGCAACCCTCGTCAATGCAGGGGCCGAAAAAGTCGGCGGCCGCGGCGGCGGAAAACCCGGCATGGCGCAAGCAGGCGGCACAAATGTGGCGGGCGCAGATGACGCATTGGCGGCAATTAAAGCGGCGATATGAACCACCACCAATTCAACGACGTCGAACTCCCCGCAACAGACATCGCAGCGGCAGCCGAATGAGCCGTAAAAACTTTATCATGACGAATGAGAGTGCTGACCGCACGGGTATTGTGGCGGCGCTGACAAGCTGTTTGGCACGTCATGACGGGTTTATCACCGAGCTCTCGCAATTTGGCACGCCGTCATCCGAGCGGTTTTATTCGCGCATCGCTTTTCATATTGGCGGCGGTGATTTGGGCGCTTTTAAATCTGACATGAAGACAGTCTCAAAAGAGTTTGAGCTCAGCACACATATCATCCCGGCGAAGCGCAAAACGAAAACACTCATTATGGTGTCTAAATTTGATCATTGCCTGGCGGACCTGATTTACCGCGTGAGTAAGAAACGCCTGAATTGCGAGATTGTCGGCATTGTCAGCAATCACGAAACGACGCGCCCTCTGGCTGAAGCGGCGGGACTATCTTATCACTATATTCCGGTGACAGCAGACACTAAGCCTAAGGCTGAAGACTCCCTTCGCACTATTATAGAGACGAGCGGGGCAGAGTTGATTGTTCTCGCGCGCTATATGCAAATCTTATCTGATTCTATTTGCCGGGATTATTCCGGGCGCATCATTAATATTCACCATTCATTCCTGCCGAGCTTTAAGGGCGCTAAACCTTAACACCGGGCCTATGAGCGGGGCGTCAAATTGATTGGCGCGACGGCGCATTATGTGACGGCGGATTTGGATGAAGGCCCGATTATTGAGCAGGGCATTCAGCGCGTAGATTATACGAAAACGCCGGCTAAGCTCATCGATATTGGCCGCGATGTAGAGGCGCAAACCTTGGCGGAAGCTGTGCGCTTGCATACAGAACACCGCGCATTTCTCAACGGTCCCAAGACGGTCATTCTGCCGTAACGCAAAGTTACCCTTTTCCTGCCTAAATGCTGTCATAAGACAGGCTAGGCTCGTGGCATGACATTTGATCCTAAAATATTTCTGCATGAGCGCCGCGCAGCGCTGCATAGGCGTTATGTTAAGGGCTGGAAATCCCAGGTCGTTTTCGAATTTATAAGTTTTGGAATAAAGCAAGCCTGGGCCTGTCTGTTTGGCGGGTTGATGCTGGCCATGTTGGTGGGGACATATCTGTTTTATCCCACTGATGCCGCTCTGGCGCGTTATGATTTTATCACCCTTATGGCGGTTCTTATTCAGGCGCTCATGTTATTGCTGAGGCTCGAAACATGGGAAGAGGCCAAGATTATTCTCATCTTCCATATTGTCGGCACAGTGATGGAAATTTTTAAAACCCATATGGGATCTTGGATTTATCCTGAACCCTCTGTGCTGCGAATTATGGGTGTCCCGCTTTTTAGCGGCTTTATGTATGCCTGTGTCGGGAGTTATATGGCGCGGGTTTGGCGTATTTTTGATTTTCGCTTTGACCGTTTTCCAGCCCTAAAATGGCAAGCGGGCTTAGCCGTGCTCGCCTATATCAATTTCTTTTCGCATCATTATCTGCCTGACATAAGATGGGCGCTCTTTGCGGGGGTTGTGCTGCTCTATGGCCGCACCGTGGTTTGGTTTAAAGCTGACGAAACACATCGGCCCATGCCGTTAGTGATAGGGCTGTTTCTGGTCGCCCTATTCATCTGGTTTGCGGAAAATATCGGCACCTTCGCCCGCGCGTGGAGCTATCCCGGGCAGGAGAGCGGCTGGCATATGGTCAGCCCCGCCAAGCTCGGCAGTTGGTATTTATTGATGCTGATTAGCTTCGTTCTAGTCGCCTGGGTTCACGCCCCAAAGCGAAGACTTGCTATGGAAGGTTAAACTGCCGCGTCAGACCAAGCCCGACAAATAAGCCGTTATCAGAGCCATCAACAGCTGTAATAATCGGGCTATCATCGGCTTCTTCCGTAAACCAGCGGTAAGATCCGACGAAATTTACACGCCATTTTTCAGCGATTGGATAATAGCCGACGAGGTTTACTGAATAGCTGTAAATTCCTGAACCGACATCATTTTCTGCCAGTCCCGAGGCCGCTGATTGTTCAGGCGTGATTCCAAAAAACGCTTCGTTGAAGCTGCCGCTGCCGTAATAAGCAGAGGCTGAGGGCCGGAAATTAAGTTTGCCGAGTGGAAGCGAGGTTCCGACAGACGCAATCGCCGTAAATCCGTCACTCCCATTTATGACATCCTGTCCCCCATCCAATCGAAACCCGACAGGACCAATTGTTGTGCGGATATAGCCGCCCGCGAGTAAGCTTCCATCCACATCCTCCAAACCGGTGAGTGTGTCGCTGTCGCTTGAATTGCGTCCCGGCAGATAGGTTAGGCTTGGTCCTGCGCGCAGTGACCATTTGCCAAGTCCTTCGCCTGTGCCTGTTTCGAGGACTCGGTAGGAGAGGGTTGTGCCAAAGAAGTCGAAACCTTTATAATTGTCTACGTCCAAAAAGGGCAAGGCTGTAAACTCTTCATCGGCCGAGCCGAAATATTCAGAGCCGTAAAGACCAATAGCGCCAACATTGGCTGTACTTTCTTGGCCACTGCTACCGTCAGACAATTGGGCAAAAGCCGGGGCCGCTAGTAGAGTTGTTGCTAATCCACCTAAAATAATCTTTTTCATATTATGTCTCCCTTTTGAAACGCCTCATGCTCTTAACACGCCTCATGTCTTTTTTATACGCCTGTTTTTTATACGCCGATGATTCCTACACCCTGTTAAGCACAAGGTTAGCAAACCTCCAATCACATTTTGCGAAAACATAAAAAACTTTATCTCATTGAAGCACAAGATATTTTCATGCGAGTTTCATTATGAGTTGAAATAGCTACTCCCTCCTATAGATAGATGGCTAAGACCATTCGCCAAAGTTGAACGCCGGGAAAGATTGAGACACATGACAAAAACAACAGCTGATATAATCTATACAATCGTTGACGAGGCGCCTGAACTGGCCCGAAATTCTCTGCTCCCGATTATCAAATCCTTCGCAGGCGCAGCGGATATCAAAATTGAGACTCGCGATATTTCATTAGCGGGCCGGATTTTATCATTATTCCCAGACCTCTTATCAGACAAACAGCGCGTCACTGATGATTTGGCGGATTTGGGCAAACTTGTAAAAACGCCTGATGCCAATGTCATTAAGCTGCCTAATGTGTCCGCTTCTGTGCCGCAGCTTGAGGCCGCGATTAAAGAGCTGCAATCGCAAGGTTACCCCATTCCCGATTATCCAGCGGATGCAAAGTCAGACGCGGATAAAGCTGTGCGCGCGAAATATGACGGCATTAAAGGCTCAGCCGTAAATCCGGTTTTGCGCGAAGGCAATTCTGATCGCCGCTCTGCCAAAGCCGTGAAATCCTTTGCGAAGCAAAATCCACATAAAATGGGCGAGTGGACGAAGGATAATAAAACAACGGTGGCCTCAATGCCGGGCGATGATTTCTTCGCCAATGAAAAGTCCGTCACCATCACCTCTGCCCAAGCGGGCGGGGCTAAAATAATTTTCAAGGCCAAAGGCGGTAAAGAGACAGTTCTCAAAGACGGCCTGTCCTATGAAGAGGGCACAATCGTTGACGGAACCTTCATGTCCGCCAAAGCTCTGCGGGCCTATATCAAAAAAGAAGTTGAAACGATTGAGGACGGCGTCCTGTTTTCCGTCCACCTCAAAGCCACAATGATGAAAGTCTCTGACCCCATTATTTTTGGGCATTTCGTGTCAGTCTATCTCGAAGATTTCTTGGCCAAGCATGGTAGCTCGCTCAACTTCAATCCTAATTCAGGCATCGGGACGCTCGAGACATTGATTGCGGATAATGCGGATATGAAAGCGGATTTAAAGGCGGCGCTCGCGGCTAAGCCTCCGCTTTATATGGTCAATTCCGATAAAGGGATTTCCAACCTGCATGTGTCATCTGACGTCATTATTGATGCCTCGGTCCCGGCTGTCATTAAGGAAGGCGGCATTGGATGGGGCCCTGACGGAGAGCCGGCCAATACTAAAATGTGTATCCCGGATAATTGCTACGCGCCCGTTTATGACGAGACCGTCAATTATTTCAAAGAAAACGGAAAGCTCGATGTCACGACGTGCGGGGCGGTGTCCAATGTTGGCCTCATGGCGCAAAAGGCCGAAGAATATGGCTCTCACCCGACGACCTTTGAAGCCAGCGCTGACGGCACGATCTCTATCGTTTTGGCGGGCGGCGACACATTGATGAGCCACGACGTGGAACAGGGCGATATCTGGCGCTCTTGCACGGCGAAAAAAGCGCCGATTTTGGATTGGATTAAACTCGGTATTGAACGCTTTGACGCCACAGGATTGGGCGCGTTTTGGCTCGACGAAAACCGCGCTCATGACGCGGAGCTTATTAAATATATTAAGCCAGCGCTTGCAGAGGCTGGAAAAGATATCCGCATTCTCGCGCCGCGCGAAGCCACACGCTACACGCTGGAAGAAATGACCAACGGCAAAGATGTCGTCACAATCACGGGCAATGTGCTTCGGGATTACCTCACAGACCTCTTCCCCATTCTGGAACTCAACACCTCGGCCAAGATGCTCTCCATCGTGAAACTTATGAATGGCGGCGGACTGTTTGAAACAGGCGCGGGCGGGTCAGCGCCTAAACATGTGCAGCAGCTTAACGAGGAAAACCATTTGCGCTGGGACAGCCTTGGCGAATTTAGCGCTCTAGGCGAAAGCTTTCACTTCCTCGCAACAAAAGACCGCCCAAAAGCGGCTATTCTTGGCGAGGCCGTAGAAGCCGCAACAGAACTGTTGCTCGTCGAGGGCCGCTCGCCGGGCCGCAAAGTTGGGGATAATGATAACCGCTCATCACATTATTGGTTTGCGCGCTATTGGGCTGAGGCACTTGCGGCGCAGTCAAAAGATGGAGGCTTGAAATCACATTTTGCGGGAATTGCTAAACAGCTCGCGGAGAACGAAGCGGTCATTTTGAAAGAGCTGAAAGCGGGTGAGGGCAATGCTGTCGATATTGGCGGGTATTATCATTCAGACGCACGCCTTACGGCCATGGTCATGCGCCCATCAAAGACCTTTAATGAGATTATTGGGTGAGAACCACTCTTAGTTAACAACCGCTCATCCCTGCGAAGGCAGGGATAGGTCTGTGGTGTTTTAGAAATGCTCAAAAGAAAAACCCGCCATGGCTAGGCGGGTTCTTAATCGATAGATGCGTCCGCGCGAACGGCTCTCAAACGATAGAGGCGTCGAGAAATGACACTACAGCCCCGCAGATTGTTCTGCGAACAATCTGCAGAGCGGTCATTTTCGACGTTAGGTCATCTTCCGTTCAAAATTTTCGGCAATCGCTTCCAAATAACCCGTAGTCGTTAGCCAGCCCTGATCTGGTCCGACGAGGAGGGAGAGGTCTTTGGTCATTTGGCCGCCTTCGATGGTTTCGACGACTGTCTGTTCTAGGCCGGTTGCGAATTTTACTAGCTCTTCATTGTCGTCGATTTTGCCGCGATGGGCGAGGCCGCGTGTCCAAGCAAAGATGGAGGCTGTGGAGTTTGTTGAGGTCGCTTCACCTTTTTGGTGGTTACGATAATGGCGCGTGACTGTGCCGTGGGCGGCTTCGGCCTCCATAGTCTTCCCATCCGGCGTGAGCAGGAAGGAGGTCATCAGGCCGAGTGAGCCAAAGCCTTGCGCGACTGTGTCAGACTGAACATCGCCGTCATAGTTTTTACAGGCCCAGATATATTCGCCGGACCACTTCATCGCGGCCGCGACCATGTCGTCGATCAGGCGATGCTGATAATAGCCGTCAAATTTCTTAAATTCATCCGCGAATTCCGTGTCGTAGATTTCTTGGAAGATATCTTTGAAACGTCCGTCATATTTCTTGAGGATCGTGTTTTTGGTCGACAGGTAAACCGGCCATTGGCGCTGCGTGCCATAGTTAAAACAGGCGCGGGCGAAATCGCGGATGGAATCGTCAAGATTATACATCCCCATCGCAACACCGGCTTCGGGGAAATCAAAGACTTCCTTTTCAATGGTGTCGCCGTTTTCGCCTTCCCATTTCATCGTGAGCTTGCCTTTGCCCGGGACGAGGAAGTCTGTGGCTTTATATTGGTCACCAAAGGCATGACGGCCAATGACGATAGGCTTTGTCCAGCCTGGGACGAGGCGAGGGACGTTTTTACAGATAATGGGTTCGCGGAAGACAACGCCGCCAAGAATGTTACGGATGGTTCCATTAGGGGAGCGCCACATTTTCTTAAGGTCAAACTCTTCGACGCGCTGCTCATCGGGCGTGATGGTCGCGCATTTGACACCGACATTATGCTTTTTAATGGCATTGGCGGCGTCAATTGTGATTTGGTCATCGGTCGCGTCGCGGCTTTGAATGGAGAGGTCATAATCGAGAAGCTCGAGGTCCAGATAGGGATTTATCAGACGCTCTATAATCATATCCCAGATGATGCGGGTCATCTCGTCCCCATTCATATTGACGATGGGATTATTTACCTTGATTTTAGCCATAATGTCCTCTGTAAGCAGGTCGATTAAGTGATTTGGGGCCGTGTAACACTCAACCGCCCCTATTTGAAGAGAGAAGATGGGAAAAACCGTCAAAGATCAGCTAGGCAGGATTGTCGAGACCGACAAAGCGGTCAAAGCGCCTGTAGTTATTCTTGTAAAGCCGCAACTAGGCGAGAATATCGGCGCGGCGTGTCGATGCATGCTCAATTTCGGCCTGACTGAGCTGCGCCTTGTAGCTCCGCGTGATGGCTGGCCCAATCCTGCGGCAGAGCCTATGGCGGCGGGCGCTATAACGGTTTTGCAAAATGCCAAGGTTTACGAGACGACAGGCGAGGCGGTGGTTGACCTGAAATTCGTTTTGGCCGCAACGGCGCGGCGGCGTGAATTGGAAATTCCTGTCATCGGGACGGGTGATGTTGGGCGGGCTTTGCGGGCCTATGCCCATGAAGGCACGGCTACGGGCATATTATTTGGCCCTGAAAAGGCAGGCCTGACCAATGCGGATGTCGTTCTGGCGGATGCGATTCTCACTTATCCCGTCAATCCAGCTTTTCAGTCGCTAAATTTAGCACAAGCCGTCAATATATTTGCCTATATTTGGGCGAGCGCAGAGGATGGCGGCGCGGTACCTGATTTATTCCAAAAAGAAATTAGCGCAATCGCGGATCGCGAAGATTTAGTGCGCATGTTCGAACATTTGGAGCAAGAGCTTGACGATTCGGGCTTCTTCTATCCGCCTGAGAAACGCGCGCTCATGTCGCAAAACATCCGCGCGCCTTACACGCGGGCCAAATTAACGGCCCAAGAAGTGCAAACCCTGCGCGGCATTATTAAGGCTTTGTCCAAAGGGCGCGGCAGAGGTCAAAACAACCGGGGTCAAACATGAGATATTTAGGATATGCACTCATTATAGTGGGCATTGCAGGCGGATATATGGGTGTACACCCCATTTTAATCGTGCTTTTGGCGGCCCTTTCGACTTTATTATATGCGTCAGCCCGCAGGCGCGCGCTAAAAGATCAACCTCAAGCCCCTGATCAGAACATGTTATTGGACGGGGCCTACCTCTTGGCGGGACAGACAATGATCATGTTTGCCGCCTTTATATTGGGCTGGTTTTTTGCAAACCGTGTGGCTCTGGGCAGTGCTTAATTGTGTTTTCAACGATTCTAAAGAACTCTTACGCCTGAGCGTTGCGATAAAGTCACACTTGTCATTTTTAATATTTTTTCGGGTTTACTCGCGATAAACATGTGTTAACAAACGGTTAGGGAGATGCTGTAGGACTATGTGGGCGCAATGTATTCACATAGAATATAGTCTTCGATTTTAAAGAAATGGGCGAGAAATCGTCAGACATGTTACACAATGGAGGGTTTTCAATGTCGAAACTAACTAAAAATTCTAATAAGGGTACGCGCTTAGCGACCGTCTCTATGGCAGCGATGATCGCTGTTGGTATGGGATCAATGGCTTCAGCACAAACAAGCAGCTACAATCTTGTTGACCTTGAACGTTTTGCGCCTGCAAATTCATCTACAAATTCATCTGCACCGATAACAGGTCCTTTAAACGTAGCGAACCCAGTGGGTAATCCATTTTGTAACACTAATACTTTCGATCCAACTATCGGAGCCGGTAGCCTTCAATGTGGTGAACTTTCTGAAACCACAGGCGACAATGCTACAGCCGTTGGCCAAGGCGCTTTTGCAAACGGAACGGGCTTTCTTGGGTCAATAGCGATTGGTTCTGGTGCTTCCGCTGGTGACTTCGGTTCGACTGCAATCGGAGATGGGTCCGTTACGACGGGCGCCGGCTCTATCGCTATTGGATCTTCATCCACCGCGACCGGAAATGTAAACCTTGCTATTGGCGTATTTTCGCAAGCTGTTGGTAACAATTCTCAAGCTATTGGTTTCAACACTTTAGCGACAGGCCAATCGTCAGAAGCTATTGGCCTTGTGGCACAAGCTCTAGCTGACGGGGCACATGCATATGGCAATAACTCAGTTGCGACCGGCATAAACTCTTCCGCCTTAGGTTTCTTGTCATTTGCTGACGCTGATGATGCTACCGCTTTGGGTTCGCTGTCAACAGCAACGGCGGCCCGCTCGACTGCAGTTGGTAACCAATCAAATGCCTCTAATGTAAATGCGACAGCAACCGGTTTTCAGTCTAATGCTACTGGCACGTTCTCAACGGCCACAGGTTCAGGTGCCACGGCCTCAGGCAACGCCTCGTCTGCTTACGGCGCGAATTCACGGGCTCAAGAATTTCTTGCGACAGCCGTAGGTTTCGGCTCAAACGTCAGACCTGGATCGACTGAAGGTACAGCCATCGGGTCTCGTTCACTCGTTTCTGCCGAGCGTGGAACGGCTGTTGGCGTGTCTGCACGCGCATCAGATGAAGAGGCCACAGCCGTCGGGCACTCTGCTTTGTCTTCAGGTTTCCATTCAGCAGCCTTTGGCGCGCAAAGTGATGCTTCAGGGCTCGGCTCAACAGCTCTGGGTTGGTTATCAACCGCTTCAGGTAGTCAAACAGTTGCCGTCGGTAACCTGGCGAATGCAATGGGAGACTTATCTACTGCAGTCGGGCGTTTGTCACAGGCGACAGCGGATAATTCTACAGCTCTTGGCTTCAATTCCGAAGCTACGGGAACGGATTCAACAGCAGTGGGATATCTTGCTGATGCAACAGGGGTTGACTCAACGTCCTTAGGCTCGCTTGCAAATGCAACGGGTGATCAATCGACTGCTGTCGGCGTCGCAGCAAGCGCCAGCGGCGATTTAGCATCCTCTTTTGGTTTGAATGCGACTGCTTCAGGCGATCGCGGTACAGCATTGGGTGTTGGTTCGCTGGCTATGGCTGACCAGACAACAGCCGTAGGTGTTGACTCACAAGCAACAGCCATCAACTCTACTGCCGTTGGTTACCTTGCTGAAGCGACTGACGAAGAAACGACAGCCGTCGGTTTTGATTCAGAGTCAACAGGCTTCCATTCCGCTGCCTTTGGCGCGCAGAGTGAAGCTTCCGGCCTGGGCTCAACAGCTCTCGGTTGGTTATCAACCGCTTCAGGTAGTCAAACAGTTGCCGTCGGTAACCTAGCGAACGCAACGGGTGACTTCTCTACTGCAGTTGGTCGTCTCTCTCAATCGACAGCAGAAGGGGCGTCAGCCTTCGGTTTCCAAGCCAATGCGTCTGACGAAGAAGCAACAGCCGTCGGTTTTGATTCAGAGTCAACAGGCTTCCATTCAGCTGCCTTTGGCGCGCAAAGTGAAGCTTCTGGCCTGGGCTCAACAGCTCTGGGTTGGTTATCAACCGCTTCAGGTAGTCAAACAGTTGCCGTTGGTAACTTATCAAACGCAACGGGTGACTTCTCTACGGCTGTAGGCCGCTTGTCACAAGCGACAGCGGATAATTCTACAGCTCTTGGCTTCAATTCCGAAGCTACGGCAGTAGATTCAACAGCAGTTGGATACCTTGCAGATGCAACAGCCATCAACTCTACCGCCATAGGTAATGAAGCCAATGCTTCAGGCACGTTCTCGACGGCCACAGGTTCTGGCGCGAATGCTTCCGGCAACGCGTCTTCTGCCTATGGTACGAATTCAAATGCTACGACTTTCCTGTCTTCAGCTCTTGGTTTCGGTGCTTCAGCAACGGGCGAGGGCGCTCAAGCCGTAGGGTCACGCGCTCTTGCGGATGGTGACAATTCTACAGCGGTTGGTCTACAATCTCGCGCTAGTAACACTGAATCAGTTGCTGTTGGTTTTGAAGCTACAGCTTCTGGGGTTCAATCCGCAGCGTTCGGTGCTCAAAGTACTGCGAGGTTTGACGGGTCAACAGCCATTGGTTATCAGGCGCAAACAACTATGAACAATCAAATTGTTCTCGGGACTGATGCTGAAACTATTACAGCATCAGGTATTACATCTGCTCTATCATTGTCACGTCAAGCGGGTCCACTCGAACTGGTAACGTCTGACGCAAATGGTAATCTTGCAACAGATGGCGGTGCTATAATCGCTGGTATTAACGCTTCAGCAGCGGCTAACACAGATGCCATCGCAGCAAACAGTGATAATATTGCTTCGAATAGTGCCGATATTGCCACAAACGGCATGGCCATTTCGGACAACCGAACTGACATTGATGTAAATACCGTGGCTATATCAGATAACCGCACTGACATTGATGCGAATATCATGGCGATTAGTGATAACCGCACCGACATTGATGCTAATGTCATGGCGATATCAGATAACCGGACTGACCTTGATGCCAATACGATGGCGATTTCGGATAACCGGACTGACCTAGATGCCAACACGATGGCTATTTCAGATAACCGCACCGACATTGATGCCAATGTCATGACGATATCAGATAACCGGACTGATATTGACGCAAACACAGCTGGTGTATCGGAGAACAGAACCGCGATTGAGACCAATAACGCTTCGATTAACTCTTCAATCGGTATTATCAATACCAATATTAATAACCTTGCTCTTGGCGTAAACGCCAATAACCAGGCCATTAGTTTGAACGCTAGTAACATTGCGACTAACAATGCAAATATTGCTCTTAACCGTGCTGGTCTAAGTGACGTGCGTGAAGGTCTTGCGGCTGTAGCTTCCGTTCCGGATCTCTACCTTAACGTCAACGAAACATGGACAGCTGCCGGTGGTGTCTCTCTATATGACGATGGCTTTGGTGGATCAGAAACTGGCTTCGGCGGTGGTGTTCAGTTCCGCTCAAGCACAGAAGACAACTGGTCAGTTGGTGCAGCAGGTTCTGTTGCCGGCGGCGCTTACTCCGTACGCGTCCAGGCTCGTATCGGCGGATAAGCCAACCAATATTAAGACTAAGAATGGCCGCTTTAAGCGGCCATTTTTTTTGCCCAAAATTTAGGCGAACTGAGCCGTTAAGACGAATCCAGGCTTAGTAGGATTGAGCGGTTTAGGACTTTAAATCTTCGTCTTTGAGATGCTTGCGCCGCCATCTTTTTTGGCGCTTCGATGAACTGAGATTACGTTCACGGGAAATCGGTGTCTTATCCCCGCCCCAATAATCCGATCTGTGTGCATATCCGCCTGCGCCCAAAATACTCATCAAGGCGATGCAAACCCTAAAGGGGCCAGTTAAGAGATGGTGGATAAATCTCATAATTTGAGGTAGCATCTTCATAAGCTTTTTGGAAGATGTGCATGACAACACTCAAGGCCATATCGCAATCGTGGTTTTTTGCCGGAGCCATTATATGGACTCTAGGCCTGACTTTAATTTGGCCAACAACAGCTCTGGTTAGCAGCTCAAAAATAGTGATATTGATGGCAGGCTTCACATGGGCGACCCTTATCTTTTCTGTTCCATCTACACTCTTAAATTGGCTCTATGACAAGCAAGGATATGCCAAAACACAGCGCGTGTGGATGAGATATCCAAAGGGACTGATGGGGAAAATCGGCTATATTTTGATGGGCTCTATTACGCTTTGGCTATTGCTCGCTATCGGTATTGGCTTAGCGGGCTTCGTTATATGGGGCCTTATGTCCTTAGGGCAGGCGGCTTGGTCTACATAAGGGGCTTTGTTCGCGCCTTGTAAGCATCAAAGCTATAGATGATGATACCGAGCCATATAAGGCCGAAACACCACGCATAGGCGGGCGTGAAGGTCTCTCCGAAATAAAGCGCGAGTAAAAATTGCCCTGTGGGTCCTATATATTGCAACATGCCCAATGTAATGAGCTTGAGCCTCCGAGCCGCAATCGTAAAAGCCCAAAGCGGCAAGACAGTTACGGGGCCTGCCAAAAGCAGAAGGCCCGTTATGCTCGCCGAGGAGCCAAAGGAGAGCGTGCCTTGGGTGTGAAGCCAAATAAGGAATGCCGCTGCGGGAATGAACAAAAGAGTGGTCTCTATGACAAGTCCGGGGATAGCTTCAATCTCAACCTGTTTCCTAATAATGCCATAAGTCGTCCAGCTCGTGGCTAAAATAAGCGAAATATAGGGAAATGCGCCGCCATAAAGTGTCAGCACAGCTACACCCAAAAACGCCAAAGCGACGGATAACGCTTGAAGCCGCGTGAGTTTTTCCTGAAAGAAAAACAGGCCCACTACAACATACATAAGTGGGTTGATATAATAACCAAGGCTGGCTTGAAAAATATGATCTTGTTGAACAGCCCAAATATAGACCCCCCAATTCACGGAGAGGGCGATAGCGGCAAGGCCCAAAACCCCAATAAGTTTTGGTATTTTAAGGGCACGTTTTAATTCACTCCATTGACGCCTCAGCACGATAATAATCAGTGCAAAGGGCAGGGACCAGACGATACGGTGTGCCAATATTTCAAGTGGGCCTACGGCTTCTGTGATTTTGAAATAGATGGGAAACGCGCCCCAAAATGTATAGGCCATAAGCCCGGCGATAAGGCCAAGGCGAACATCATCAGATGTGTTATGTGGCGGCATCGGGCTCATTTGCTCGGACTGTCACATGCGAGCCCTTTTGCCTATCAAAATCTGACATATATTGGACTTGACTTGAGGGGCTGATGTTTTAGAAGGCGCGCTTAGTCACGGGTTGGTGTGGTGCCGCCGTTGCAATCGCTGTTGGGTAATCTGACTAGCCGGACCACGCCGAGAAGAAGAGTATTTACGCATGTCTAAGCGTCATTCCGCAAAATATAAAATCGATCGCCGTATGGGCGAAAACATCTGGGGCCGTCCCAAGTCACCTGTTAATAAGCGCGCCTATCCTCCGGGACAACACGGCGCCAATGCCCGCCGCGGTAAAATGTCTGACTTTGGTACGCAGCTTCGTGCCAAGCAAAAGCTAAAAGGCTATTACGGCAACATCACAGAAAAACAGTTCCGCCGTACATATGACGAGGCGACCCGTCAACGCGGTGACGCCTCTGAAAACCTTATCGGTCTTCTCGAGCGCCGCTTGGACGCTGTCGTTTACCGCGCGAAATTTGTTCCGACGGTCTTTGCGGCCCGTCAATTCGTCAATCACGGTCATATTCTGGTCAATGGTAAGAAAGTCAATATTCCGTCTTACCGCTGTAAAGAAGGTGATGTCGTTGAAGTACGTGAAAAGTCACGCACAATGGCGTTGGTCCTCGAAGCGCTTGAAAGTGCTGAGCGTGAATTGCCTGATTATGTCAGTGTTGACCCGAAGGGCATGCAAGCCACTTTGACACGCATCCCAAGTTTTGACGAAGTCCCATATCCTGTCGTGATGGAACCTAATTTGGTCGTGGAATTCTACTCTCGTTAAGAGACACCGATATACCAAAATAAAAAACCCTGTCCTTAAGACAGGGTTTTTTATTGCTTATGTGTCGAGGCGCGTTTGGTTTAAGCGCGGCTCCACACCACACGGTAATTTTTGACGTTATTAGGCGCAAAGGTGACTTTTTCATCAAAACGGTAAAACCCAGCCTCAGGGAAAACAAAACGTTGCGTGCCATCTCTGTCATTCATGACAACTGAGTTCTCTTCGCTGATAACCTGGCATTTGAAAATTTCGAGGATGAAGGCTGGTCGGCAGCGTTGAATGACAAGATCCAGCTTAGCGCCTTGGGGCAGGGCATATTGCGCCTGTATCGTCTGGCCCGGCCGCAGATAGGTGCGTTTAAGACGAAAAGCATCCGCGTAAGATGATAAGGCTGCCCATTGACTGCTTTCAGGCGCGACGGATGATGACGTATCTAAATCGGAGAAAGATAAAATCTTGTTCAATCCCAGATAGGCCGGAATGTAATGCAGGGCGACATAACACATCGCGCCGCCAATAATGAGAGTCGTCGCAGACCCAAAAGTTCGCTTTAGACCTAATGGGCGCCGTTTTTTTAGGGCTCCCTTATCAATATACTGCGCATGAAAACCGCCAACGGCTTTCCCGCGTCTTTTCATGTTCATTTTAAATAAAGCCATAGCTATATACCTCGTCCAACATGCGGTGCGCCCCAGATGCAGCCATTGGATAGAATTATAGCAAAAATGAATTTATGGAGTTTTAACTCCGCCCTAAGATGATATTAAGTATCTAAGCGGTTGTTTTGACGCCTTTATCCGCCAGCATCGTGCGAAGTTCACCCGTTTCGAACATCTCTTTGACGATATCGCAGCCGCCAATAAATTCGCCTTTGACGAACACCTGAGGAATTGTCGGCCAATTATTATAGTCTTTAATGCCTTGGCGAATATCAGGGTCTTCGAGAACATTAACGCTAGCATATTCAGCCCCAACATAGTCGAGAATTTGGACAACGGTGGAGGAAAAGCCGCATTGCGGAAAGACAGGTGTGCCTTTCATGTAAAGCACAACATCGTTCTCTGTGACGGTCTTCTTAATTTGGTCTTGGGCTGACATGTTTTTGTCTTTCGTAGTAATTCTTACCGTAAGTAAGTTTAAATGCTCGTTATATCAATGGCCAAGGCCTGAGAAACACACATTATCTCAAGATTGCATGAAAATCCTCCTTGACCCTGTTGAGATAATTTTTGAAACTAGACGTGTAAAATAGGCGAGGGTTGCAATGATTAAGAAACTTGTATTGGGAATCAGTAGCTCGCTTCTATTAATGGCATCTGCGGCTCATGCTGACCCGCTAATGGCGGAGTCTGAGAACATTGTCCTTTATGGGGATGTAAATCCGAATCAAGCTAAAGAAACCATCGAAAAGATGGAAATTTACCGCAAACTTATTATGACGCTGAGTGGTGTAAAACCAACACCAGATAAACAAAGGCTTACTATCTATGCGTTTGACAATGACAGTCAGCTAAGAAAGTTCACTGGCAGGAGAGGGATAGCGGGCGTATACACTCAGGGCTATGATGGTCCAATCATGATGACACCTCTTGCGGACACTAATAAACAAAATAGCTTCAACAACCAAGTTGCTCTTCACGAATATAGTCATCACGTGTTGCACGAATATTTGGATACGGCTTTCCCGCGATGGTATGATGAAGGGTTTGCTAATTATCTTTCTACTTTCACCATGAGGGACGGAACGCTTCAAGTTGGGCGCGCAGCCGCAAAACATGCCAGAGGTTTAATGCGGGGTGGCCCCGACTGGGTTGATGTCGAAGATGTTATAAGTTCAATCCGCGTATACCCTTTTGCTGACAAAGGTAGCGAACGCGGTGTTTTGCTAAACCAGTTTTATGCCCAGGGCTGGCTTTACGTGCACTATCTTCATTCAGATAAAGAGCTTTCGAATCGCTTAGGGCCATACCTTGAACTTGTGAACTCTGGCGTGGAACCCGTTAAAGCGTTTGAGCAGGGCTTTGGCATATCCGCGCAGGACTTCCATGATGCTGCGCGAGAGTATTTTGAAAATAACAAATTTGAAGTCCAGCAATTCCAGCCAAATGATGATTTCATGGAGGTCGCAATCAGTCGTAAAAGACTTACAAAAGCGGAACTCGACATGAAGATGGCTTTGGGACAACGCTCATTCTTAAACAAAAGCACTCTCAATTCATATGGTAAAAAATTAAGTTCATTTGAAAGTGAAGCTGGGCAGACCGCTCAATCGCTCTCCGCGAGAGCTACTTATTATATAAATAAGCAAGAATTCGATATGGCCTTGCAAAGTGCTCAAGCGGCTCTAGCCATGGACCCCGATGGCCTTGAACCACTGCGCGTCATGGGGGATGTTTATTTTCATAAATCACATGACCTTGAATTTGAAGATTTAGAGGATACGGATCCCCGTACATACACACTTAATGAGGACATGAAGAAATCTGTTGAATACTTTGAAGCTGCACTGCGCCAAAATGATGAAGATTATACTTCGGTATCCCACATGATGTCTATTTATGGAGCTGCAGATACTCCCGTGACCTCAGTGGCTCGTTACGCTGCCATTGTTTATGAAGACGTTTATTGGGACGCGAATGATGTTGGTGGCACACTCAATCTTTCAAATATTTATATGAAATCTGGTAAAACAAAAGAGGCTTGCGAATATTTTGACACGGCAAAAAAACAAGCTGAAACTGACCCGAATAAGGATAAAAGCAGCCTTTATAATCGTGTAAAATTGATGGAACCTAATTTTACAGGAAAATGCGCTTCCTCATAAATGTATATGTGGCAACTCAGTGATATTAATCAGGCGCGCGGGTTTCAAGCGCTAGGGCGTGTAATTCGCCTTCTGCGCCGTCCATTTTCCCTTTGAGGGCGGCATAGACCATTTGGTGCTGTTTCACGCGGCTTACGCCTTCAAAAGCTTTGCTGATGATCACGGCTTTCCAGTGGTTATTATCGCCTGCCAGATCAATCATTTCGACCTGCGCATCGGGCATGGCCTCTATTATCATGGCTTTGATATCTTCGCCCTTCATGGCCATTACGACATAAGCTCCGGTAAGAAGGCTTCGTGCTTTTCGCGCAGGCCTTCAAGAGAGACGTCAAAGGCGCCCTCGGCTGTTATGCGGTCACCGCCCACTTTGCCGACGATTTGCGCAGCAACGCCTTTGGCGCTAGCTGTCGAGATGACGGGGTTCACGCTATTTTTCTCGACGGCCACAAGGTAACGCGCTTGGTCTTCACCAAATAACCAGCCATGGGTCGAGCAATCTTTGGGTGCGGAGAGGTGCATGCCAATGTTTCCAGCAAAGGCCATTTCACAGGCCGTAATTGCTAAGCCGCCATCAGAGCAGTCATGCACGGCGTTGACCCGTCTATTGCGGATGAGCTTGCGGACATAATCGCCATTACGTTTTTCAGCCTCAAGATCAACAGGCGGCGGAGCGCCATCTTCACGGTTTAATATTTCGCGTAGGTATATAGAGCTGCCAAGCCAGCCCAGCGTTTCGCCAATAAGGATAAGCGTGTCACCTTCTTTTGCGCCTTTAAGCGTGGCGATAAAGTTCAAATCCGGGATGAGGCCCACGCCGCCCACCGCAGGTGTCGGGGGAATAGCCACGCCATTGGTTTCATTATAAAGCGAGACATTGCCAGAGACGACGGGATAGTCAAAAGCACGGCAGGCTTCGTTCATGCCCTCTATCGCGCCCACAAATTGACCCATAATGTCTGGGCGCTCTGGATTGCCGAAATTCAGACAATCGGTAATGGCGATAGGGTCAGCCCCGACGCAGGTCAGGTTGCGCCACGTCTCTGCCACACATTGTTTGCCGCCCATATAAGGGTCGGCCTGAACATAGCGCGGGGTGCAATCGGTCGTGATGGCAACAGCTTTGTTCTTACCATGAATGCGCACAATCGCTGCATCGCCGCCGCTTTGGCTGCTGTCGACCGTATCTGCCATAACATGACGGTCATATTGCTCCCATATCCAACGCTTAGAGGCGATATCCGGGCTGCTAATGATACGCACTAGAGCATCATCATAATCTTGCGTCTCGTGCACATCAGCAGCGTCTATAACGGGCAGGGAGACGGGTATGGTGTAAGGACGGTCTAGATTAGGCGCATCATCGGCCAAAGGCGCTATCGGAATGTCGCACACTTTCTTGCGCTCATGTCTGAGGACAAGGCGGCCTGTGTCAGTTGTCTTGCCAATCAGCGCGACATCAAGCTCCCATTTTTCAAAGATGTCATAGGCAAGTTTTTCTTTGCCAGGCTTGATGACCATGAGCATACGCTCTTGAGACTCTGAGAGCATCATTTCATAGGGCGTCATATTTTCTTCGCGCTGCGGAACTTTATCCAGGTTTAGCGAGATACCCACGCCGCCTTTATCCGCCATTTCAATCGACGAGGACGTAAGGCCAGCTGCGCCCATATCTTGGATGGCGATGATGGCGTCTGTGGCCATAAGCTCTAGACAGGCTTCAATGAGGAGTTTTTCAGTGAAAGGGTCGCCCACTTGGACTGTCGGGCGCTTTTCCTCGCTGTCATCATCAAATTCAGCAGAGGCCATAGTCGCCCCGTGAATGCCGTCCCGTCCTGTTTTTGACCCGACATAGAAGATGGGGTTTCCCACGCCCTTAGCGGCTGAATAGAAGACGTTATCAGCATCTGCGAGGCCGACGCACATCGCGTTGACGAGAATATTGCCGTTATAGCCTTTGTGGAAATTTGTCTCGCCGCCCACTGTCGGAACGCCGACGCAATTGCCGTAGCCGCCAATGCCGGCCACAACGCCGTTGACGAGCTGTTTCGTTTTCCAATGGGTAGGTTCGCCAAAGCGCAGCGCGTTCATCAGCGCAATAGGGCGTGCGCCCATTGTAAAGACATCGCGCATGATACCACCGACACCTGTTGCAGCGCCTTGATAAGGCTCGATATAGGAGGGGTGGTTGTGGGATTCCATTTTGAAAATAATGGCGTCGCCGTCATCAATATCGATAACACCTGCATTTTCGCCGGGACCTTGAATGACGCGCTTGCCTTTGGTCAGAAACTTACCGAGGTGACGACGTGAGGACTTATAAGAACAATGTTCCGACCACATGACAGAGAAAATGCCTAGCTCATTGATATTAGGCTCACGGCCCAAACGGTCGAGAATGATCTCATATTCTTCTTCAGAGAGCCCATGCTCTTTGACGATTTCCGGGGTAATCTTTGTCTTGATATCCATTAGATCGACTCGATTATAGATTTGAAAAGATTGATGCCGTCTGTACCGCCATGCATTGGGTCAATGGCGCGCTCAGGGTGTGGCATCATGCCAAAGACATTTCCGGCTTCGTTGCAGATGCCCGCAATATCGCGGGCGGAGCCGTTAGGGTTATCTGCATAACGGAAAACGACTTGTCCGCGTTTCTCGAGCTTGTTGAGCGTTTCATCATCCGCGTAATAATTACCGTCATGATGCGCGACGGGGAAGGTGACATCTATTGTGCTGCCATATTTGGATGTGTAGCGGCTGTTGCTATTCGTGATTTTCAGTTTTTCCGGACGGCAGACAAATTTCAAATTCTTGTTACGCATCAGCGCGCCGGGCAAAAGACCTGCCTCGGTTAGAACCTGAAAGCCATTGCAAAAGCCAGCAATCGCCAAGCCCTTATCCGCTTTGGCGACAAGGTCTTTGACAATGGGTGAGCGCGAGGCCATGGCGCCGCAGCGCAGATAGTCACCATAGGAGAATCCACCAGGAAGAACAACAAAATCAATACCTTGCGGCAATTCGCTCTCACGGTGCCAAACCATAACAGGCTCGACCCCAGTAATCTTTTCGAGCGCCACAGCCGCGTCGCGATTACAATTTGACGCTGGGAATGTGATGACGGCTGTTTTCATCTCCTAGTCCTCGATTTCAACGCGGTAGCTTTCAATGACGGTATTGGCGAGAAGCTTTTCACACATCTCAGTCACGCGGGTTTCTGCAGCGGCGGGATCTTCGGCCGTCAAGTCAAGTTCGATGACTTTACCTTGGCGAGCTTTGGTGACTTCTTCAAAGCCAAGATCGTTGAGTGAGCGCGAAATGGCGCGGCCTTGCGGGTCAAGAACGCCCGGTTTCAGGCCGATATAAATAATGGCTTTCATAGGATGTCTCGCTAATCGTCGTTGGAAACTATGGATAGGTTGGGTTTGCCTTGCGGGGATGAGGCTTGAAGAATACCGAGGCGCGTTGCAACCTCGGTATAGGCTTCGGTGACATCGCCAAGGTCGCGACGGAACCGGTCTTTATCAAGCTTCTTATTCGTCTCTCGGTCCCATAAGCGGCAACTATCGGGGCTGATTTCATCGGCTAAGATAACTTGATGATCGCCCGTCTCTGTGGGTAAACGCCCAAATTCAATTTTGAAGTCGATAAGATTGATACCAATGCCGGCAAACATGCCTTGCAGATAGTCGTTGATGCGAAGGGTCATCGCAATCATCTCGTCGAGTTCGGCGTGGGTGGCCCAGCCAAAGGCGTGAATATGTTCCTCGGCAATGAGAGGATCGCCTAAATCATCACGCTTGAGGCAAAACTCAACAATAGAGCGCGGAAGCTTTTCGCCTTCTTCGATACCCAGCCGTTTGGACATAGTTCCGGCGGCGACATTGCGGCAAATCACTTCAAGCGGAATGATCTCGACCTTTTTGATGAGCTGCTCACGCATATTCAGGCGTTTGATGAAATGTGTCGGAATACCAATTTCGCCCAGGCGCAGCATCACGAATTCAGAAATACGGTTATTAAGCACGCCTTTCCCGTCCAGCGTGGCCTTTTTCTGGGCATTGAAAGCGGTGGCGTCATCTTTGAAATACTGCACCAAAGTGCCGGGTTCGGGCCCTTCATAGAGGATTTTGGCTTTACCTTCGTAGATTTGTTTGCGGCGGCTCATAAGGGCCCTCTCACTCTGCGCGACTCGCGCGTCGGGACTAAAGTCGTGCCATAGCTTAAAAGCCTGATAGCGGCAATGTCGATTGAGTATGAAAATTGGGGATTTCTGGCTTGTTTTGCAGCTCATGACTTCATACATAAGTCTAACGAAACGAATTTCTTAAAGGATATGAAATGTCTGGATTTGACGACCGAAAAGCAAAAGCTGAAACAAAGTTCGTATTGGACGCGGCCTTAGAGTTTAAAGCCGAAGCCAAGCGCAACAAAGCTCTCGGATTTTGGGCCGCAGAATTCCTTGAAAAAGATCCTGAGAAGTATGCGCTTGAGGTTATTATTGCTGATATGGAAGAGGCTGGCGATGACGATGTCTTTCGCAAGCTTAGAAAAGATTTGGACGCGGTAAATTCCGATCTCTCGGATCAGGCCATTCGCGATAAAATGGCAGAGTGTCTCGCGGCTGCGCGCGAAGAGGTTTACGGCGCGTAATTTACTAAGGTGTCATTCCGTCCTTGTGTTTGGTGAGCCAAACACTGGTGCTAAGCACTGGCGGAACCCATGCCTGAATAATGCATCATATACCTAATTTGCAGATAGCCTCTATATCGAGGCATGGGTAGCGGGCGTTTTCTTGCGAAAACGCGTCGCTATGACATGGTATTTTGTCTAAACTGGATTATTGGGTTCAGGGCAGGTGAGGTCGAAGCTCTCGGCATTTGCCACTGCATAGGTCTTGAGGTTTTTGATGTGCATGGCCATGCTTTGCGCATCATAGGTCATATTCACACAGCCCAATGTACGCTTTGTATCGCCGTCGACGATAGCGGCAAAGCCTGTCACGCCTAGCCATGTATTATACTGCTTGACGAGGCCGCGGTCGAAAACCGTATGAGCGTTTAAGTCGCCATTGCCCTGCGAAATATTGATATTGATATATTCTATGCCAGGGTCATTTAAGCTCGTCAGAGCCTGATTTAAGGCGGGCTCTACGACTCTGCAGGGCGCGCACCAATCAGCGCTAAAAAATACGACATAAACGTCGGGCGTATTCGCCATACTATTTGCCGTCGAGCCTAAACCTAAGGTCAGGGCTGTGGCGGCTATTGTTGTTTTAAGAAGTCTTTTCATCTTAAATTTCTCCATTCACCTGTATTATTTTTTATTTTCACCAAAACTGCACCTGAAAAATACAGTCAGGCGAAACACGTCTCTGTGAAACTCTTGTCAGGCATAAAAAAGCCCGGAACATTGTCCGGGCTTCAGTATTAATTTGTGCTGAGAGGCTTAGTTGCCTGGGTCAACATTATGCGCCGCAGGACAACGTGTTGTCTTTACTGGCGTTGATGCATTTGAAAGGTAAGCAGACCCTTTAGCTTTAGACGCCATTTGACGAATTTCAGCTGCCATCTCGTTAACTTCAAAAGCAGTGTTTACACAACCGATAACGCGCTTTGTTCTAGCGTCAACGACAGCGGCGAAGCCTGGAAGACCAACCCACTGGTTGAAAATTGGCACGATGTCATGGTCAAAAGCTTCGTATGCGCCTTTTTCCCATTTAGCAGCTGTTGTTGTGTCGATAACGACTTCTTCAGCATCAACGCCTGAAATAGCGAGGGCAGAAGCTAGCTGACCGTCGAGCTGTTGGCTCTGTACGTCTTTAGCGTTACGGAAGTTAACAACATAAACGTCCGTTGCAAAAGCTGATGAGCCGAAAGCGGCTGTAAGAGCAATACCTGAAATGAGGGCTGTAAGTGTTTTCATGATTCTAATCCTATTCTCTAGAAGGTCACAGTTTTTAGTCTTGATGTGGAAATCCACAGCTTGTTTTCTTATGTGCCTAGATGTAAGCAAAATTGGTAAATTAACAGCAAATGGCGCGTTAAGAGAGCGTTTACAATGCTTTCCAAAATCGTTAATTTTGATATTAAGGCATTGATTTTATTGAGTAATAAAAATTCAAAAAAAGTGCATCACAGCTGTTTCGGTTAAGAAGTCATTAAAAAAGCCCGCGCAAAACGGGCCATTTTAATAAGCTGTAAACCATGTTCCTGACGGATGAGTTACAGGGTGGTAAGGAAGAGCTCAATAATGGACCTTAGCTAAACACGCGCCCGAAAATAGTGTCGACATGTTTTAGGTGATACTCATCGTCAAACATGCTGCGGACTTGGTCTTCTGATAAGAGCGCCATGACGTCTTTGTCTTTGAGCAGCAGATCCAAGAACGCGCCTTCGCCAGCATCGCCTTGTGTGCGGAACATCTCCCAGACTTGCATGGCATTGCGTTGGACCAGGCGGTAGGCGCTCTCGCGCTGCTCTCCGGCTTGGGTGAGGGCGAGCAGGAAGCGCTGACTATTATGCAGCCCGCCAAGACGGTCCATATTGGCTTTCATCTTCTCTGGATAGACGACAAGGTTCTCAATCACGCCTGCGAGGCGGTGCAGGGCAAAGTCCAGATGCACCGTGCTGTCAGGGCCAATGCCGCGCTCAACCGAGCTATGCGAGATATCGCGCTCGTGCCAGAGGGCGACATTTTCCATAGCGGGCATCACGGCCATACGGACGAGACGGGCCAGGCCGGTCAGGTTTTCTGTCAGGACAGGATTACGCTTATGCGGCATGGCAGAGGAGCCTTTTTGACCTTTGGAGAAGAACTCTTCGGCTTCTAGAACTTCTGTGCGCTGCAGGTGACGGATTTCCACCGCGACGTTTTCAATTGAAGAGGCCACAACGCCAAGCGCCGCAAAATAAGCGGCATGGCGGTCGCGCGGAATGATTTGCGAGGAGACAGGCTCGATAGCGAGGCCCATTTCTTTGGCGACATGCTCTTCGACTTTGGGATCGATATTAGCGAATGTCCCGATAGCCCCTGATATGGCGCAGACGGCGATTTCCTTACGGGCCGCTACGAGACGTTCTCGGCCACGGGCGAACTCTGCATGGAAACGGGCAAGTTTGACACCGAATGTTGTTGGCTCAGCGTGGATGGCATGGCTACGGCCAATGGTGATGGTATGCTTATGTTCCTTAGCACGTTTTTCCAGCGCGGCCAAAACGCGGTCCATACCGACAAGCAAGAGGTCTGTCGCGCGGGCGAGCTGTACCGATAGAGTTGTGTCGAGAATGTCTGAGCTGGTAAAGCCTTGATGCACAAACCGGGCATCCTCACCAATGAATGTGGCGAGGTGCGTGAGGAAGGCAATCACGTCATGTTTAACTTCGCGCTCAATCTCATCGATTTTAGCGACATCAAATTCAGCCGAGCCGCCGCGCGCCCAAATGTTCTTGGCCGCGTCTTTAGGGATAACGCCAAGCTCGGCCAAAGCGTCACAGCCATGGGCCTCAATCTCAAACCAAATCCGGTATTTCGTCGCCGCAGACCAAATCTCGGTCATTTCCTTGCGGGCATAGCGCTCAATCATAATAGACTCACCTTATGTTTCGCGCGACTTAGACTAAAGCCGCGCGGTCAGGTCAAGGCCCAGATTTAAGTATCAGCTGCCCTCATTGCGGGCTTCTGCCGCCGCCCAGTCTTTGGGAAGGGTTATTCGGACAAACATATAAAACATGAAGGCTAAAATATAAGCGCCAAAAGTCACATACATCGCCCAACGTGTGGCCTCTAACTCGACTTTACCTTGGCCAAGGAAGACATCAATCATGGCGCCTGCAAATGTCGGCCCGCCGCCAAGCGCAATCATGTTAAGCACAAAGAAAAAGAGCGCCGTTGACATCGCCCGCAACTTAATCGGGGCGAGGGTCTGCGCAATGGCAAAGCTTGGCCCAAGATAAACACCCAGACATAATTGTAAGAAAGCGCCTATAGCCAGATGTAGCGCAATGGTCGGGGCCCAAAACGCGGCTATCGCGAGCGGGAAAGCTAAGAGAATAGATATGGCGGGAATGGTGCCATAAGCGCGTATATCGGTTTTGGCTTTCCAGTCTACGAGCTTGGCGCCGAAATAAGTGCCCGCGACGTAAAACGTGCCATTGATAATCCCAATCCAGATGATGAAGGTGCGGGGGCTAAAGTCAGGCTCTAGCAAGCGCAGGAATTTTGTCTGAAAGCCTGAAATCGCGTAGCTGGCAAAGCTGGCAAAGGCAATGCCGAGCGCCATCCACCACCACGATTTGATGGATAATATGGTCATCACGCCGGGCTGAAGGCTGAGAAGAAACATCGTTATGATGAAAATTGTGAAGGGTATAGCAAAGACAACGGACATATATCCCATCGCCCAACTTCCCAAAAGCAGCGCGAATAATCCGCCAAATATGGCTATGCGCGGCGGAAGGTTAGCTTCGGCGAATGACTGCCCCAAAGGAATATATCCTGACGGGGCTTTTACGCCTGTTTCCATCGCGCCGCGTTCAGGCTCGCGGATGGCGAATTTCACAAGAATAGCGAGACCGATACCGAACGCGCCTAATATAATAAAGATACGCCGCCAATTTACGGATTCAGCATCCGCGCCGAGTAGGGCTGCCGTTAGAAAATAGGCCGCCATAATGCCCAGCGGAATACCGAGTGAATAGATACCGAGCGCGCCAGCCCGTTCTTCTTTGCCGTAAAAGTCAGAAATCATGGAATGTGAGGGCGGGCTACCGCCAGCTTCCCCAATCCCCACCCCAACACGGGCGAGGGCGATGTGGACAAAGTTTTGGGCCATGCCTGTCAGAGCTGTGAAACCACTCCAGACGGCCAAGGCTAGTGAGAGCAGGGTGACACGATTCATGCGGTCCGCGAGAAAAGCGAGAGGAATCCCCATAATGGTATAAAAGGCCGCAAAGGCGAGGCCGACTAATAAGCCAAGCTGCGTATTGGTCAGGCCGAGGTCAGCTTGAATCCAAGGCGCGAGTATGCCGACAATTTGTCGGTCAATAAAATTAAACCCGTAAACCAATGTCAGTAGGAGCAGAGCAAATGTGCGGTAGCGAGGCGTTGGACCTGCTTTGCCTGTTTTCTCGTTCATGCGTTTTCCCTTTTCGGGCTACATAAGCCCCAGTGTTTTAAATGAGGCGATGTTTTCCCGCCCTATGATCAGGTGATCGTGTACCGATACTCTGATGGCTTTGCAGGCTTGCACGATTTCTTTTGTCATGTCGATATCTGATTGGCTGGGTGTTGGGTCGCCGCTGGGATGGTTATGGGCGAGAATGAGTGCGGTGCTTTCATGGGCGAGGGCGCGCTTGATAATCTCGCGGGGATAGACGGGGGCGCGGTCAATCGTGCCTTGTCCTAAAACCTCATCGGCGATGAGGCGGTTCTTGCGGTCAAGGAACAGAACCCGAAATTGTTCTTTACCTTCAAACTGCATCGCGGTGCGGCAATAATCGAGCAAGGCGGTCCAAGAGGAGAGGACAGGGCGGCCCAATATGCTTTCCTGCCCGAGCTTGGTCGCGGCGGCTTTTATGATTTGTAAATCTAGCGCGGTTTTGGGCCCGACGCCTTTGACTTCGACGAGGC
>JAOIVW010000016.1 GCA_028224375.1 Hellea sp. | reverse complement strand
GCTTGATAACGTCTTCCTTAGGACCAAAGGCTTCTTGTTTACCGTCTCGCAGCATTAATAACATATCGACAGCCGCGATGGCACTTGGTCGGTGTGCCATGACAATTACCGTTTTACCGCGCTTTCGGGCCTCGGCAATCGCTTTTGTCAGTGCAGCATCACCTTCTGCATCCAAACTCGCATTAGGTTCATCCAAAACAATCAGGGCTGGCTCACCATAAAGCGCGCGCGCCAACGCGACACGTTGTGTCTGTCCGCCTGACAAAACGACACCGCCTTCGCCTATTCTGGAATCGTAGCCCTCAGGGAGGCGCAGTATCAAATCATGCACACCCGCCCAACGCGCAGCTTCAACAATTGATTCATCAGTCGCTTCGGGATGGAACCTTGAAATGTTTTGACCAATCGTACCGTCAAAAAGTTCAACATCTTGAGGTAAGTATCCGATATGTTTACCTAATTCGTCTCTTTCCCACTGATCAAATGTTGCGCCGTCGAGACGCACAGCACCTTTTTGAGGCATCCAAATACCTACCAATAAACGCGCAAGGGTGGATTTCCCGGCCGCACTTGGCCCGATGGCTCGCGTTGCGCGTTTGGAGGCCGAGCGCGACTCGAAATCAAAAGTTTAAGCCGGCCAATACAGCGCTTTGCGCCCCCGGAGGACCTGCAGCCATGTGCTCTACGGAAAGGTGACCCTTAGGCGCCGGAAGCTGAGTACTCTCTCCATCCTCAGGCACGAGTTCGTAAAAAGCGTTGAGCCGTCCATAAGCATCGCGCGATGCATTAAATCCGCGCCATTGCCCTATAACCATTTGAATCGGCGCTAAAGCCCGTCCTAAAATAATTGAGCCGGCAATCATCGCTCCAGGCGTAATAATCTGTTTAACGGCTAAATATCCGCCTAACCCTAGAATGGCAGACTGAATGAACATGCGGAAAGCTTTTGAAAAAGCCGTAGAGCCGCCAGAGCGATCACTTGAAATCTGACCCTCAGCACTGCCTCGGGCGTTCAAATCTTCCCAACGACGGCGCATGTGATCCCCCATGCCCATAGACTCGATTGTGTCTGCATTACGGTGGGCTTGTTGCGCCAAAGCTTGTTCAGCCCGGCGTAGTTTCATGCTCTCCATCATGGGTTTTCTGGTACCCCATTCATTATAAAGAGCAGAAATAAGAATTACGATGGATCCGAAAATGGCCAAAACACCCAATTGCCAATGCAGAATAAAGATGGCCCCGATATAAACAGGCACCCAAGGCAGATCGAAAAAAGTTCCTGGCGCATTACCCGAAAGAAACTGCCGCATTGTGCTGAGATCATTAAGCGGCTGATGACGCGCAGCCCCTCGTCCCATCAAACCTTGCTTAAGCCAAATACGAAACGTGCGTTGACCAAGGGCTTTTTCAAACTTGTTCGCAACCCTGACAAGCACGCGAGAGCGGCAAAAATCCAAAAAGCCCATACAGATGTACAGCCACGCCATGATTAAAGAAATCACCAAAAGGGTTTCAACGGAGCGGCTGGCCAGAACTCTGTCATAGACTTGCAACATGTAAAGGGGCCCAGTCAACATCAGCAAATTTACGAAAAAGCTGAATATACCAATGCCCCAAAAGGCCTTTTTTGCCGTCATCAGAGCTTGACCAACAGTTGATCTAAACCCTGTGTTGTCAGCGGAATTTGCAGTTTTTACAGCCAAAACATTGCCCCGGTTAGCTTAATAGTGATTCTCATCAGAGCTAAGATAGAAAGTATAAGCCTAGGTAAACGAAACTCATCTATATTACTAGTCTTCTATATGGCTCTTATCTGTCTGATATTTCACCCTATTGTAGCATATTTCATCAGGAAACCGATAGACCTCACGGAACGCTTTCGCTATGTCAGTGAAGACTTTAAGAGCGCTGCGATAGATGGCGTGTATAAATACGAAGGTGGATGCACGTGTATAAATCAGTCTTTAAAAGTTCATTATGGCTTTCAGCCTGTGCTTTGCCCTTATTTTGCGCTGCTCCGGCCTCTGCACAATTTACACAAGGGGAGGATGCAAACCGCACTCTGAAACTTAAAGCCGATAGCCCTTTTCGGGATCCCGATATTATATATCTGGAAGCTGACGAGCTTATAAATGATGAAATCGCTAACGTTATTACAGCCTCGGGTGAAGTTGAAGGCCGTTATCAAGACAGAACCTTACGGGCGGATAGGGTTGTTTATAACCTCACCACCGGTCTGGTTATCGCGAGTGGTAATGTTGTCCTTATCGATGCCAATGGCTCTACACAATATGCTGAAAAGCTCGAACTCTCGAATGAATTAGAAGCTGGTACGGCTGCGGATTTCACAGCCAGACAGCCTAATGGCGGCATCATGGCGGCGGCATTTGCCACGCGTACCGAGGACGGCGAAATTGAACTTTACAATGCCTATTACACCGCCTGTAAGCCTTGTATCGAAAACGGTAAAGCCAAGAGGCCTTCATGGCGCCTTAAAGCCCGGAAGGTTCGCCAAGATAAAGACACGCGAACTGTTCGCTATAACGATGCAACATTTGAGTTTTTAGGTGTTCCTTTATTTTATACCCCTTATCTGTCTCATCCAGACCCAAGCGCAGGCCGATCCAGCGGTTTGCTGATACCTTTCGCAGGCTTATCCTCGAGTAAGGGCCTTAATCTTCGCGTTCCCTATTATTGGGCTATAGATGATTATACTGAAGCGACCTTCACGCCGCATTTTTTCCAGCGCGTAAACCCTCTATTGGGATATCAGTTCGCGCGCCGTTTCAATACAGGGGTGTTGGATATAGAAGGCAGTGTTACCTATGCAAGCTTCTTTGACCGCGATGGTGATACGTTTCAAGTCGAGGACTTTGCTGATCCCACGCAATTTCCCGGAGGCAAAAAACTCCGGTCTCACATATATGCTAAAGGTCTATTTGCACCAAATGAAACTTGGACCTATGGATATGGAGTTCAACTCTCTACAGATGATAACTATTTGAACCGTTATGATCAGGATGAGACGCCCGAGCGATTTGGCCTTTACGAGTCTGAAAGTCGACGCAATATTTCGCAGGCCTTCGTCGTCGGGCAGGATGACAGTTTCCGTCTTGCAACCTCATCTTTTGGATTTCAGGATTTAAGAACATCTTTTAGAGAGAACACGAATGAGGATAGTGCAGATTTTGGCCTCATAACTGTAAGGGCCCCCAATGATCGAGAACTTCCTATTATCGCGCCAAAAATTGAACTAGAAAAATATTGGTCAGACCCCGTCGTGGGTGGACGCATCAAAGCTTTTGGTGATTTCACTGCCCTCACCCGAAACCTTGGAACCGATTACATACGCGGCACAGCAGGCGTAGACTATAGTAAAACCTTCATCGCGCCCGGCGGTATCGAAGTAAAACCCTTCGGCAATGTCCGATATGACCGTTACGATATCACGCCAGATAATGACCTTGAGAATGATGATGAGGATAATACTGCTGTCTTTGAAGACGTCAGTTTTGGGCGTACTGTTGGTCAGGTTGGTGTTGATGTTCGTTATCCTTTTATCAAATCCAGCGGCGGCATAGATTGGATTATCGAGCCGCGCGCTCAGGTGACCCAAAGCTATGGTGACGGCAAACTTGAGAACTTTAGTTCTACCGACTCGGAAGGAAATACGATATCGACCTTCCAAGACAGTATTAATGTTGACTTTGACCAAGCTCTTTTCTGGCAGACGAATAAAGCAACTGGCTATGATTTTTGGCAAGAGGGTTTGCGCGCCGATATTGGGGCTTCATTCATAGCAGATGCGGGGAAAACCCGTGCTCATCTTTTCGTCGGACAAAGTTATATTAGCGACCGTGATGGCAACTTTGCCCTCGGCTCAGGTCTTTCACAAAGCAAATCCGACGTTGTCGGTCTGTTCGAGCTTGATATTAATGATAAGTTTTCTTGGACAACCCGCCTTCGCTATGACGACGACTCGGACGCATTTCGCCGTATTGACTCAGGTTTTAGCTACCGCAGCGAGCGTCTTTCGACGAGCTGGCGCTATTTCCGCCTAGACTCTGCAACGAATGACGCAAACCTTTTGAATTTGACTAATGACGGCCTTCTGGATTTCGACCCTGAAGCCCCGCCTGAAGAGATAAGAGGAAGTGTGCGTCTGAAATTGACTGACAAATGGAGCGTAAGTTACAATGCCAATCGCGACCTTGATAGAGATATTACGCGACGCCAAGGCATAGGCCTCAAATACCAAGATGACTGTACGCTTGTCGAATTTCTTTATACCAGAAGCAATTTTGACAGTGAGGTTATTCGCGACACCAATGGATTTGGTATTCGTGTATCGCTACTTACGCTTGGTGATTTCTCGCCTGAGTAAATAACTAGCCGACGAAAGATTTTTCGACAACAAATTCAGCCGGTTGTGAGTTCGAGCCTTCTTTTAGGCCAAACTTTGCAACAATAGCGGCTGTGTCATCAATCATATCCTTGGAGCCGCAAATCATAACGCGGTCTTCCTCAGGGTTGAGCGGCGGCGTGCCTGCATTTTTGAAAAGATCACCTGACTCAATAAGTGTCGTAATACGGCCTTTAAGCGGATAATCTTCTCGCGTGAGTGAGGCCACATGCAATAGCTTGTCGCCGACCATTTCGCCGACTAGCGGATCGTCTTTCAAATCATTCACGAGACGAAGCCCGTAAGACAGTTCCGCTTTCTGGCGGCATGTATGAGTTAGGATAACTTGGTCATAACGTTCATAGGTCTCAGGATCGCGAATGAGCGAGGCGAAGGGCGCAATGCCTGTCCCTGTCGAAAACATATAAAGACGTTTACCCGGTAAAAGCGCGTCTAAAACTAGAGTTCCCACAGGCTTTTTACCTAAGAGAATTGTATCACCCTCTTGGATTTTTTGCAGGCGTGATGTCAGCGGGCCGTCAGGAACTTTGATCGAATAAAACTCAAGCTTATCATCCCAAGACGGACTGGCCACGGAGTAAGCGCGCATAATCGGCTTACGCTGATCCTCGGTCTTGGGCAGCCCTATCATAATGAACTCACCTGAGCGGAAACGAAAACTTGCCGGGCGGCTGATTTCAAAACGAAAAAGGCGGTCCGTAAAATGCTCAACGGAGAGGACTTTTTCTTCTGTAGGGGCGTTAGACATAAACTCTTTCAAAATCTGGGGCACAATATGTTGCGTGCGCGAGATAAGGCTTAATGAGGCAAATTACAATATCCTTTATAAAAAACAGCTGTTCTTTATAGAGAACGTCATCACATTGCGGATGATTGGTATGAGATAAGTTGAACTTACGCTTAAATGGCTTAGAACGTCTTCATGTCAGACTTAAAACTTACGCAAGATTTCCCGGCAACGTCAGAGGCAGACTGGAAAGCCTTAGTAGAAAAAGGCTTGCGTGGCGCAGATTTTGAAAGTCTCACGCGCATAACAGACGACAATCTCATTCGCGGCCCGCTCTCAACAGCCGCAAACAAGCCTGAAACCATTGCCGCCTTGCCCCGCGCAGGCGCTCCTCTCTTAGATAATCGCCCTTGGCACATCACAGCCCCCGTAAGAGACCCTGAGATTGCCCATGCCAATAAACAAGCGCTCGAAGACTTAAATGGCGGCGCAAGTGCGCTGCGCTTGAGCTTAGGTAAAAATGGCGTGGCGATAAAAAATGCTAATGAAATGAAGCGCTTATTAGATAATGTTTACACAGACCTCGCACCCATCACATTGGCGCCTAATAATGACATCTCCAATGCAGAGCTGTTTAAAGACTTTAAGACGGCCAATATCTGCCTCGGCCTCGGTCCCAAGACTGAAGGCATCTCAGAATTAGCAAAAAGCCTGCCTGATACGTGGAGGCTCATCACAATCAATGCGGTCCGTGTCCATGATACAGGCGGCACAGAGGTACAAGAACTCGCCTATTTTGCCGCTAGTACCGCTCATGCCTACCGTGTTCTGGGAAAACAGGCCGCCAAGCATGTAGGTGTTGAGCTGACAACAAACCAAGACGGACATTTATCAATTGCGAAATTACGGGCCGCGCGGCGTATCTATGCCCGTATCGCAGAAAGCTTTGGCGTAACAGACGCTCCTTTATCCCTTCATGTCATAAGCTCCAAACGCATGATGCAGAGCACCGATCCTTGGACAAATATGCTCCGAGTGATGAGCGCAGGCTTTGGCGCCATTATTGGCGGGGCAGATTTTATCACAACGCGTCCCTTTACCGACGCGCTAGGTCACGCCACACCTTTTGGGCATCGCATCGCGCGAAATATGCAATTGATGATGATGGAAGAAAGCCATCTTGGACAGGTTCAAGACGCGGCCTATGGCAGCTATTTCCATGAAAGCATGACGGATAGCCTTGCCAAAGCGGCCTGGAAAGAGTTTCAGCAGATTGAACGCGATGGCGGTATAGACCACATCGCGCCTTTTAAAGCCCGCATCAAAGAGGCTGCCAAAATTCGCGAAGACAAAGCTGAGCCTATTTTGGGAGTCACGCTCCACCCCGCGAAAAAAAACCGAGAGGCGAAAGTTCGGAGGGCCGCGACATGAGCAATCCCGATTTCACAAAAATTGACCTTGGCAATGCTTCGTCTGCGGAACGCGCTGGAAAAGCTTGGGAATCACCGGAAGGTATTGACGTCAAGGCCGCTTACGATGCTTCCGATATTTCAGGATTAGATAACCTAAACACCTATCCCGGCCTGTCCCCCTATATTCGCGGCCCCTACCCGACCATGTATGCGCAGCGGCCTTGGACCATTCGCCAATATGCAGGTTTCTCAACAGCTGAAGACTCGAACGCGTTTTACCGCCGCAATCTGGCCGCAGGACAAAAGGGCCTGTCTGTCGCCTTCGACTTAGCCACACATCGCGGTTACGATTCAGATCATCCGCGCGTGCCGGGTGATGTCGGCATGGCGGGTGTGGCCATTGATTCCATTTACGATATGCGCGTGCTCTTTGACCAAATTCCGCTAGATAAGATGTCTGTTTCGATGACCATGAACGGCGCAGTCTTGCCTATCCTCGCGCTCTATATCGCCGCCGCCGAAGAACAAGGCGTGACGCAAGAGCAACTGGCCGGCACCATTCAAAACGACATCCTCAAAGAGTTCATGGTCCGCAACACTTACATCTATCCGCCCAAACCCAGCATGCGGATTATCTCTGATATTTTTGAGCATACCTCTCAGCATATGCCCAAGTTTAATTCCATCTCTATTTCTGGCTATCACATGCAGGAGGCCGGGGCCTCGGCCGATATTGAGCTTGGATATACTCTCGCCGATGGTCTTGAATATGTGCGCACAGGTATCGCAGCCGGCATGGATATTGACACCTTCGCGCCGCGCCTCTCCTTCTTTTGGGCCATCGGTATGAATTACTTTATGGAAGTCGCCAAAATGCGGGCCGCGCGATTGCTATGGGCTAAACTCCTGACGCCGTTTAATCCCAAAAATCCGAAATCAACGATGCTGCGCACCCATTGCCAAACGTCAGGCTGGTCACTGACCGCTCAGGATGTGTTCAATAATGTAGGCCGCACCCATATCGAAGCTATGGCCGCAGTGGACGGACATACACAAAGCTTGCACACCAATTCCCTTGATGAAGCGCTCGCCCTGCCGACTGATTTCTCAGCGCGTATCGCCCGTAACACGCAGATTTTCCTACAAACCGAAGGTAAGCATTGTGATCAAATCGACCCTTGGGGCGGCAGCTTTTATGTCGAACGCCTCACCCATGACCTTGCCGCAAAAGCCCTCGCCCATATTGAGGAAGTCGAAGCCCTTGGCGGCATGGCTGCCGCGATTGAAGCGGGCATTCCGAAACTGCGCATCGAAGAATCCGCCGCCCGCACCCAAGCCCGTATTGATAGCGGCGCGCAAACCGTTGTCGGCGTGAACAAATATCTCTCGGATGAGAAAGATGATATTCCAATTTTGAAGGTGGATAATGACAAAGTCCGTAACGGCCAGATTGCGCGTATCAACCAGCTCAAAGCCGACCGCGATACAGGCGCGACTATGGCCGCCCTCGACGCCCTTACTAAATCTGCCGATACAGGAAACGGCAACCTGCTCGCCCTCGCCGTCGATGCGGCACGCAAGAAAGCGACAGTCGGCGAAATCTCTTCTGCACTTGAGAAAGTCTGGGGCCGATATGAAGCAAAGCCTGCAGGGGTCACAGGTGTTTATTCAAGCGCCTTTGATAAGCGCAACCCAAGCTATGCCGAAGCCGTGCGGCGCATCAACGCCTTTGCCGAGCTCGAAGGCCGCAAGCCTAGAGTCATGATCGCTAAAATGGGTCAAGACGGCCATGATCGCGGCCAAAAAGTCGTCGCCACAGCGTTCAAAGATATCGGCTTTGACGTGGTCATCGGGCCCCTTTTCCAGACTCCCGAAGAAAGCGCCAAAATGGGCATAGAAAATGATGTCGATGTTATCGCCGCAAGCTCCCTCGCCGCAGGTCACCTCAACCTCGTCCCAAGCCTGCGCGATGAGCTAAAGGCGCAGGGCCGCAATGATATCATGATTATCGTCGGCGGCGTCGTCCCGCCCGAAGACGTCGAAACGCTAAAAGAAATGGGCGCAAAAGCCGTCTTCCCGCCCGGAACAAACATCCCCGAAGCGGTGCTTGAAGTCTTGGAAGTCGTAAATATGCGGCTCAGTCAGGGGGCCTAAAGCAATGGACAAGCGGTTTTACCCAAAAATGAAGCTTCCAAGATATGCTTTGAACATTCCATATGAGGAAAGAGTTCAATTCTTCTGCAATGGATGTGACAAAAAACGATTTGGGAGGGCTAGGCTTAGTAAGACCAAAATTAATTGTGATGGTTCGCCAAAATACACAGTAGCAACATGTAGAGTATGCGGCGCAATTGACAAATCTCCAGAAGGTTGGACGTGGCGTAGGTCATGAATATGCGGCTCAGCAAGGGGGCCTAATTTTGACTTTTTCCTAAATTAGACTAAGTTAGTCCATATGAAGCAAGTCAACATACATGAAGCCAAGATGCACTTCTCAAAGCTTGTGCAGGCAGCAAGCGAAGGAAAGACGACCATTATTGCAAGGGGAGGAAAACCGATTGCTAAGATTGTGCCGCTTGAAAAAAAGACGCCCAAGCCTCGTAAATTGGGAACGCTTGGCCACCTTTATACACCTGAACAAATCGAAAAGGCCGTAAACTTTCAATTGCCCGAAGATATTATTGAAATGACGACGGACAAAATGTTTAAAAAATACGATGTGGGCCTAGTTAGCTAGGCATTTTATCGAAGGCTGGAATATTCTCATCCAGAATAGTGCACGGGACTTTAGAGCCTGCATAAACATTAAATTGTGGCTGAACATTCTCTTTCTCGTTGATACTGCCGGCCTTGAGCGCAACCATTCCGGGACGGCCTAGATTGTAGCCGAACATTTGTGAGCCGCATGTGGGACAGAAATCTTTGGCAAGCTTATTGCCGCTATCCACACTATGTTCAAAGCGTTTGGTCTCGCCAGTGATGTTCACGTCTTCCTCTTTAAGGAAAACAAGCGTGGCGAAAGGTGATCCTGAAATTTGCTGACAATCTGTACAGTGACAATTAGCTTGCATGGCAATATCGCCATCCGCTTTAAAGCTGACAGCGCCGCAAAGGCAGTTTCCGGTTAATTTTGGCATGGTGGGTCTCCTGTTTTGTGGGGAGTTTAAGCTTAAGTGGTGGTCTGCGCCACTTAAAAAAATAGCTAGCTTAGCTCGAATACAGTCATACACAATTCTCAAGAAAACTTCCATCTAAGAGAAATTTTCTTTAAGCTCTAAATATGACGAAACTATTTGACTCCAAAGCAGCAATCAACTTGTGGCTTTATCAACAGGACCAAAAGGCTTCAAACGTTATAGTAGCAAGAGCATTATTACGTGCCATGCCGCTGCTAAATGATATTAAACATAGATTTGAACTTAAACGTCGCCCCGAAAACATTATTCTAGACTGTTTTCTTTCAGCCACTTTACCTTTGTCATTCAATGTAGAGAAGACTGAAAATTCAAGATATTATGTAAATCGAATGTTAAACCGTATATTTAGTTTACTCTACAAAAGCTTTCCAGAACATAAATCATTAGCTGTAAACTTCACAATAACATCAGCGATCAAAGCCTCGTATATGATGAAGCTACTACACAGGGAGATGCTCTATGTTGATCCTTTTGAGTTTATGTCAAATCCTGATGCTTCTGAGTTCTCAACGCACTTTTCAGCAGATTGTGAACTAATTGAGAATGGTTTATCAGCATCGCAATTAGCCGCTAGGTGCCTATGGAGCAATTCTGGTTTCGATGATACACTTACAGGAAGAGCTTTAGAAGGTAAGTGGCTAAGCCTTAAGTCTGATTTACTTACGCGTAGCGCAGACTGGGACGTTTGGACAGACTGGTATGAAGACCGCCTACGGGGCAATAAAGAGCAGCCATTTACGCTCCCTTTCATTCAAGAAATAGAAATTGGTGACCCTGAAAACGGTCATTATGGCCGCGTCACGTTTCCGCCCGAAGATTATACAGACCCTGCCAAAGTTAATGCCCAAATCAAACAGTCGATTGAGGATTATTGGGATAAGCAAAAGCTTCTGGAGCAAGACACAAGCGCGGAAACACCATCTCAAAACCCTGCCTCCGTTAAACCCATTATTCGTGACGGGAAAATATATCTTAGCGACAGACCTCTTGATGCTGATCTTGAGCTGAATTTAGCAATCGATAATATGCTTGCTCTTCGAGATGAACTCGAAGAGTTTTGTGCGTCTGTGGATAAGGACGAAAACTTTGACCAACGGCCCATTGATTTTTTAAAAACCATTACAGGTCTCATACCTGATAAACTTCCTAACAGCCGCACGTTGTTTCGCTTGATTCGAAAAGAAGCGGCTATGGAAAGGTATGAGTCCACTGTTATGCAACAATGGCCTCAATTCTACGCCGACCGTTATGCTTCACTCTTGACCGAGTTAGGACAAGTCTTGGATCAATTCCCCGACCGCCGTACCTTCCAACGCCAAATACTCTCTACCGAAATTGAGGATGTGGATTATGAAGAGTTTGAGAACGACTTTGCGCCTGTCATCGACGCCATAGCCGAAGAAGGCGTTATAATTGACCGGACAATACCAACGGCTATCCGCGAAATCGGAGAAAGCTCAAACGGCGCGCCTTTGCCCGATGAACAGCGCGTTATTATTGCCGACCAGCTTGATAGTACGAATAATGTTCTGAAAGCGTTGACTGACGCTAGCTTAGACCCTGTAGCCAGAGCAAACGCTATGCGAAATATAGCCAATGCTTATGGACAAGGTATAGCTGAAGGGACTCTAGAGGGTGCGCGTAAAGCAGGACAAAAGGATAGCGAAAAACTTGGTGCTACTCTAGCCAGAGCGCAGGCAGGCAAAACGGTTGGTAAAGCCCTTACAGAAAAATACCCGGAACGCTTTAAGTGGTTTAAGCGAATTTTTAAGAAATAAGTCACCCCACCGCCTCATTGCAAGGCTTGTCCTTGCAACCCATCTCCCGCTTTCGCGTCACAGTAAAATGGCCATTGGAGGAGAGAGTCGGCGATGAATCACAAGAATAAATCTTGTGATGAGGAGAGAAAGTTAATCCACCAACCTCAAGAACTCAGCCCTCTGCTCAGCCTTATGAAACTTACCCGACAGCGCCGAGCTGATCATCTTATGCGGGGTTTTGATGCCGCGCATTGTCATGCAGAGATGCTCGCCCTTGGCCATGACCGCGACATCATCCGTGCCGAGGATAATTTTTACATGGTTGGCGATGTCGGAGACTAGTTGCTCTTGCAGAGTCAATTTGTGCGCATGTTTGTGCGCAATACGCGCGAATTTAGAGAGGCCCAAGACTTTGTCATCCGCGATATAGGCGATGGACACGTCACACCAAAATGGGAGCATGTGATGCTCGCACATGGACCAAACGCGCATGCCTGTGACAGCCACCATTTGGTTATGCTTGACGGCGCTAAAGGTGGTGTCGAGCTTACCCGCATCATATTCGACAAACTCTTTCCAAAAATTAGCGATGCGGCGCGGCGTTTCTTTCAGGCCCTCACGCTCAGGGTCCTCACCCAAGGCTGAGAGGAGCTCTGTGACTAGGGATTTAACCTTGTCATAGTCAATTTCGCGGGGCGGTTCATTATAGCGTGATGGCATTTAAACTCTCTTTGAAAACGGTAGGCTCGAAGCCCTTATTGTCTATACGGATGGAGACCCCAAAGGGGTTTAACTCATTGCGGCGCGGATGGCCTCGACGCGCTTTCGGTTCACGCCCCTATCCGAATATCCCTCGCGAGAGGCGGACCGGATATGCCAGATATTGTCTTTCTCATGGCGCACTTCAACGTCATCGATGAATTTGAACAGCTTGGACATATAGGTGGCTGAGAGATAGCTGTCGGTCTCTGAGGTTATTGTGCCGCCTGTCGCGGTTATGGCGGCTTTGATCTGGTCGAGCGAGCCATTGAGCGGAGCGACTTTTCTCTCAGGCTGCACATCTATTTCGGAGGAGACGCAGTTTGGCGCCGTTCCCGGTTCTGCCAGATGGCCATCTGTAAGCCCTTTGGCTTTACCCTTTTGAGATTTCAGTCCCAGAAGAAAGAACAGCAAAACGATGATAGCTATGGCGCTGAGAATAAATTTCATGATGATTTCTTTTACTCTTGATCAAATATAACGTCTGAAACGTAATCATCATACCATGTCGGCCCCGTCAAGCTTTGGAAGAAACCATTATGCCCGCCATGGTCATGAATAATACGCCGCGCATTGTGATTTAGCTCCAGCTTTAAGATATCTTCTGGCGGAATGATGCCGTCATCAGCCGCCGTCACAATACTGATCGGAACGGGGCAGGTTTTAAGGCAATGCGGGTCAACACGGTAAGCATTAAAATATGCTTCCATGGTCGGATAGTCGGAATAGAGCGGCATAATTTGCTCGGTAATGGCCAAGACGCGATTCGTTTTCAGCATGGCCTCAAAGTCATAGAGCTGCGGAAACACAGATTGTTTTTTGCGCAAAGAGGCTGTCCATTTCTTTAAGAAATAGCGCCGATAAATCGGGTTCACATCCACCAAAGGCGCCGCCGCCCACGGGTCGACAACAGGGCTGATGGCAAAGATATGTTTCAGGTTCGTTATCCTTAAGTCTCGCAGGCTCCGCGCAATCCGTAGTGCAAAATTACCGCCCAGCGAGAACCCGACAATGTAGACGGGTGCACCCTCGGCGAGTTCCGCCGCCTGTTTGACTGCATGAAAGACTTCATTAAAATTCGTGGAGAGGAAAATGCCTTCATTAAGCTCATGCGTATCGCCGTGGTCGCGATAATTCAGCCGAAATATCGACGCGCCTTGATTATAAAGATGACGGCCGCCCGCCACAACATAGGTGCTGTCTTGTGAGCCTTCCCAGCCATGGAGAAAAATCACCAGAGCCTTATTGGCAGGATTGCGAGAATAACTGCCGCGAAGCCTAACGCCATCTTCACAGTGGAGCATTTTGGGCACAGCCACATCCAGCATCGGGTTTTTACCGCGCTTACGATATTTAAACGAGGCCAGAGCCGTTTGCACCAGTGAGGGCCGCAACCAAAAGGGCGGCTTAAAGGGCTTAACAGCTGCGCCGTCTCCGATATGTGTTGCGGTTGAATCCATGGCATAAAAATAGGCTTGAGGATTAGAAACTCAAGCCTAATTTAAAACGCGGCGTTGTAACTGACTAAGCGGTCAGGAAGTGATCCGCGATGTTCATATTGTCAGCAGGCTTTAAGCCGCACTCTTTAATAAGGTCCAAGATAGGCTGCTCTTCGCTGCTTTGGATAGCGACGCTATATTCTTTTTTACCGTCAATTTCGATCTCAGAAATCTCAGCCGTGACATTGCCCTTTTTATAGATTTCACGGCATTTCACGGCTTCAAAAAATTTGCTCTTACGCTGCAATGATTCAGACAGGCTGTCAGGCGTCGCAACGCTGTTTAGCGATCCCCGAAATCTTGGAATAGCACAGCCAATGGTCGCGGATGTTGTACGCTTCATCGGGAAAGACGTCGTAATAGACCGCTCCCAAAGCTCAACAGGCTCATTGTCATTAATCTTAGAGCGGATTTCAAATGTCGTATCATCAATCATGCGCGGCATAACATTGCGGCGTCCGGGAATAAGAAAATACTTCTCGTTACGCGTTTCTGTTTTCACAGATTTGAAGTCAGCAACAATCTTATCACGCAGCTCTTGCGTGTCAGTTTTAAATGTCCGCCACTGGAAAAAACGCTCAGCTGACGTCCGGCGGTGGGTATTTACAGGTCTGTTATTATAATAAAGCATGAGATCCTTCGGGATTTTGTGTGGGTCGATACAAATGAGAAGCCATAGACGGATGTCAGGGCCCATATAAACAATTTAAAAGAATTCAGAACCTACTCTATAAATTGTCAGGATGTTTTGCATAAACTCTGCTATAACAGAGCGTTACATAAAATGCAAGGTTTTGTTAAGATGTTCATCCAGAATAGTGGTCATGCGTCAAAGCCTGGCATTAACATTTGATAAAGCATGAGCTTTCATGCTCTGTTAGGCAAGAAATGGTAAGCAGCAAAATGGACGCTGTTTTAGAATTCCTCCCGACGCTTAAAAAGTTATATTCGGATAGCTTTATAGCTTTATTCCTCTTTGGAGGGATCTTTGTAATCTTAGGGGGAAGACAGGCGCTAAAACGCCCCTCCGAAGGTACAATGAATGAGGCCGCACATAACCTGCTTCTTGTCTTATCTAATTCTGCTCTTGTGGTACTCCTCTTTGGTAATCTCAGTTTCTATTCCAATTTCTTATTCGAATATCTCTCCCTCCCCCGAGTGACGAAGGATTTCTGGAGCAACGTGCCATTCTTTTATGGTATTATTATAGCCCTTATTGCGCTTGATTTTCAAAATTATTGGGCGCACCGCATCCTGCACACCAAATATTTTTGGGGTGTCCACGCATTGCATCACTCTGACAAGCATATAACATGGTCTACATCCTATAGAATACATGTATTAGAGTTGGTGATTATGAGCGTTGTTTATGTGACTCTGATAGGGTGGCTCTCATTGCCGGCCACGGTCGTTGCGCCTGTTGCCTTTATCCGTTTGTGGCATTCAAAGCTAATCCATTGCCAATTCGATTGGACATTTGGACGTTTCAGAAGAATTTTAGCCTCGCCCAATTATCACAAATGGCATCACTCATCAAAACCAGAGGCGTTTGGTAAAAATCTCTGCGACATGTTTCCCATTTGGGATATTATGTTTGGGACGCATTATGACCCAGGTCTTTGTGGAACAGATACCGGCGTCGATGGGTTCAAAGATGGCTTTTTAGAAGGGCAAATCTATCCATTTAAATATGCCTATATAGCTACCAAAAAACGTTTTAAAAGCACACCCGTTACGCCTCCCCGAACTCCATAATAATCTCATCCACCGCGAGATTATCTCCAGCCTCGCAGGTAATTTTTGAGATCACGCCTTTCTTCTCGGCCCGCAAGGTATTTTCCATTTTCATGGCTTCAACCACGGCCAAAGCCTGACCGTCTTGAACTTCATCTCCCTCTTTCACGAGGATGGAGACGATAACGCCCGGCATGGGACAGAGCAAAAGGTTAGAGGTATCGGGCGCGAGCTTAATCGGCATAAGCTTGGCCAGCTCAGCCCCGCGCGGCGTGCGCACCGCGACTTTAAACTCACAGCCTCTATGCCAGACACGATACCCTTCTGCGCATTTACGCGCCTTAATATTAAAGGCATTATTATCGACAAAGGCGCGCACAAGCTCTTGGCCCGGCTTCCAACTCGTCAGCACTTCCATTTCCACGGCCGCTTTATCTTCTTCGAGATTATTCATCACGATGGTACGCAAGCCTCGCTCGCCCTTAATGTCAGCCGTGTAGTGTGTGTCCCCGATTTGAACCGCCCACTCATCAGGGATGTGGCGTTGGTGATTAGGCAGCGTCCCTGAAATCTCGGCAGAGCGATGCTCAGAAATATCATGCATCAGCGCGCAAACCGCCGCGATTTTGCGCATATGGCCTGAGTTCTCATCGGCCCCCTCAAAGCCGTCAGGATATTCATCCGCGATAAAGGCCGTGGTGATGTCCCCGCGCTCAAAACGGTCATGGTCATAAACGGCTTGCAGAAAGGGGATATTATGCCCGATGCCGTCCAGCTCAAATGTATCCAGCGCGTCTTTCATCGTGTTAATCGCGATGCCGCGATCTTCGCCCCATGTGCAGAGCTTGGCAATCATCGGGTCGTAATACATCGAGATTTCGCCGCCTTCATAAACGCCCGTATCATTGCGAATAATCGCGCCATTACCAAGCGTGCCTTCAGCAGGCGGGCGGTAACGTTTGAGGCGGCCAATGGAGGGCAGGAAATTACGGTACGGGTCTTCGGCATAAATCCGGCTCTCAATCGCCCAGCCATTTATCCCGACATCTTTTTGTTTGATGGACAGCTTATCCCCATTGGCGGATTTTATCATTTGCTCGACCAGATCAATTCCCGTGATAAGTTCCGTCACAGGGTGCTCGACCTGCAAGCGCGTGTTCATCTCAAGGAAGTAGAAATTCTTATCCTTATCGACAATGAACTCCACCGTGCCCGCGCTGTCATAATCAACGGCTTTGGCAAGGGCGACAGACTCCGCGCCCATGGCTTTGCGTGTTTTCTCGTCCAAGAATGGCGACGGGGCTTCTTCAATGACTTTTTGGTTGCGGCGCTGAATAGAGCATTCGCGCTCATTCAGGTAAATCACATTGCCATGCTTATCGCCCAGCACTTGGATTTCGATATGGCGCGGCTCTTCGACGAATTTCTCGATAAAGATGCGGTCATCGCCAAAGCTGCTCGCGGCTTCGTTCTTGGAGGACTGAAACCCTTCGCGGGCTTCCTCGTCATTATAGGCAATGCGCATACCCTTCCCGCCCCCCCCCGCAGACGCTTTAATCATGACGGGATAGCCAACTTGCTTTGAAATTTTCACCGCTTCATCCGCGTCTTCAATCAAGCCCATATGACCCGGCACACAAGACACACCTGCCTCTTGCGCCAGTTTCTTAGAGGTAATTTTATCGCCCATAGACACAATGGCGTGGGGGTTAGGCCCGATAAAGGTAATCTTCTTCTTGGCGAGCAATTTGGCAAATTCAGGGTTTTCCGACAGGAAACCATAGCCAGGATGCACGGCGTCCGCGCCTGTATCCTCTATCGCTTTTATAATCTTATCCATCACCAAATAAGATTGGTTCACGGCAGGCGGCCCAATATGCACCGCCTCATCCGCCATAGACACATGCAGCGCATTACGGTCAGCATCAGAATAAACCGCCACAGTCTTAATGCCCATCTTCTGGGCGGTCTTAATAACGCGGCAAGCAATCTCGCCACGATTTGCTATGAGTATTTTTTTTATCATTTTAGTCATTTTAAAAAGAACTGACCTCTCTTGTCGGATATTATTTTTAGGAAGTCTTTTTTCATATTCGAGGCCATCCAATCCGATGTTATGATCGCATTTTGAATTTCTTCAAGCTCTTCGTATGAGTCGCAAATCTCAATATAATCAACTAGTTCATCTCTTTTCATTGCTGCTAAAACTTTAGACGTGAGACGAGATCTTCCTGTTTCTTTTGAAGGAAAAAGTGATGTCGTAGGTCTGTTAGAATGTAAGGACTGGTTTGGATTTCTTGACATTCTTGAGAGCATTGTAAGCATATCTGACATTGTTTCCTCTATGCGTTCAATTCTATCACCTTCCGACAGATTTTTTTTCTTAATGACAGGTTTAGGTTTTTTTAAATCCCCAAAGTTCTTTTCGAGGTCTGCCCACCATTTTTCTAAACATTTAGTCAATGTGTCTCGGTCAATAATCGGTTCAGGCAGGCTGTTGTAGATACTACGCATAACTCCAAATATTCCGTCTTTGGTCATTTCAGAATACTGGAAACCGAACAGAGGACTTTTGCTAAGGTCAATTTCTTTAGCGTCAATCAGTATTGGTATAACCTTGGATCGCGATACATTCTTTGCAAGAGCACCCGCTTCGAATAACAACCAAGGCTTTTCTTTGTTATCATCTGTAACAAACAACAGCCCAAAATCGATATCATCTAGAGCTGCGCTTATAACGTCGTTCCAACGATCTCCCGCGTCAATTGCATTTGTTGACATGAAAATATCTACCTGCTGCAAAACACAAGGAATCCAGTCAGAAAAGAGTGAAGCTACGTCACGTGAGTACTCACCTGACCAGCTTAGAAAAACTTTCATTTAATCTCTCCCAAATTCATTCCGCGCCACCACGTCATCACCCGACTTGATCGGGTGACCCATACGGCCAAACCCAATACTTGAAGCAACCTTCGCCATATGGGTAGGCCGATCAAGTCGGCCTATGACGAGTGGGAGTAATTGGGCGGTCTTAATCACACTGCAAGCAATCTCGCCCCGGTTCGCTATGAGTATTTTTTTTATCATTTTTTGGCCAAAGTTTGGATAGTTTTTAGTAATTCGCTAACGTGGTCATTATTTGGTAAAAACGTGGATTTCTCTTTCTTATTAAGAACAAAATTTCTTTCTTCAGAAATCAAAACCTCTGCCAATTTAGCCATATGAGCTTTAGATGACGCTACCATAGTTCCAGCAGTAAGCCTCAATTCAATATTGGTAACTTCATTCTTATTTTTCACTATATCCGCCTCACTTTGCGCATACATCTTAAGGAAGAAGCCTGCTAATATTTGCACTAACAAAAACAAAGTTAAAAATGGTCCGTAGCGTGTAGCAATAGAAAGCAAATCAGTTGGGCCGCCGTAGATGATGGTATACACAATTAAACCTATTAAAGTGACAATTAGAAAAAGCGATAAGAATAACGCTATATGAAGGCTACCTCTTGACCTAGCCGCTAAGCGTAATTTTTCTTCTTGCAGCCGACTTCTAGATTCTAGTAAAACTGACTTCCAATCAGTTGGGTCTGCATTAAGTAGTTCTTGAAGTTTGTTACTGAGCTTTTCATCTAACTCTGCGCGCAGAATTTGTTCTTGCGATCGCAATTTTTTGGCGGCTTCTTCATCTTTCGATTTTTCAATTTTTTTTCTTATTTTCTTTATATCTTCTCTTACTAGCTCACTCTCGACCTCAATATCTGAAAGCGAAGACTTCCTTAAACCGTAAAAAGCTCCAAGCACGCCGGCTAAAGAAGCTAAGATTGCGATTAACGGAAATATATCGGCGATCTCCAAAGTAATTGTCTCAGAAGTTTCAATAAAAGTTACAAAAAAACCGACAAGAACGCCTACAATGGCCGCGATTGTAAAATTATGAACATAAGGCTTCATTTATTTAATACTCACAACGGCAAGTTCCCATGGGTCTTCCACAGGTTCTCTAATTGCCTATCCTTCAACATCGCGAAGGCCCTGTTCACGCGCTCCATTGTGCTCAACTCTCTCATCATTCCGCCGCATCCATAACAGGCGGTTTTGCACCTTTGCATGGTCCGCCTTTTAACACTCCCGCAACGCCTATAAATTCATCGATTTCAAACCATGCCACACCATCCATAAGCGGCAAGATTTCCCAGTCTTGGCGTTGTTTAACTGTGGCCTCTTGCAGACGCGGATACCACCACATAGGCGAGGTTATTTTGCGGCCATCGCGCAAACATAGGGTGAAATCACCCATACCTATTTCGACATGAATGACGTCAGTTGCACTTTCTGACCATTCAGTTTGCGAAGAAGTCATTCCAAGCCTCCAATAAAGTCTCTTTCTCTGCTTCTACTTTCTTTCTTATCACATTTAGATCCTTATGGCTAAAGTTTCGATGATTGTGAAAACCAAGTGTGTCTAGCCAAATTTTGGCCTGTGCCCCTTGTTTGTAGATGTGAATATGAGGCCGGTCTTCCTCTTTCGCGTAAAAGAGAAAAATATACCCTTTCCATCTTAAAACAGTCGGCATCTAAAGCGGCAAGTTCCCATGTTTCTTCCATGGGTTCTCTAATTGCTTATCCTTTAGCATCGCAAAGGCCCTGTTCACCCTCTTCCGTGTTGATTGCGGCTGAATGACCTCGTCAATATAGCCGAGTTCTGCGGCGCGGAACGGGCTTAGGAATTTGTCTTCATAGTCCGCGATATGGGCGGCGTTCTTTTCCACGTCAGCTAAATCTTTGCGGTGCAGGATTTCTACTGCGCCTTTGGCCCCCATCACCGCAATTTGGGCTGTGGGCCAGGCATAGTTGATATCGCCGCGCAAATGTTTGGGCGCCATCACGCAATAGGCCCCGCCATAAGCTTTGCGGGTAATGACGGTGACTTTGGGCACAGTCGCTTCGCCGTAAGCATAGAGCAATTTCGCGCCGTGCTTAATCACGCCGCCAAATTCTTGGCTTGTCCCCGGCAAGAAGCCCGGCACATCGACGAGCGTCAAAATTGGGATTTCAAAGGCATCACAAAAGCGCACATGACGCGCAGCCTTGCGAGAGGCATCACTATCGAGGCACCCCGCCAGCACCGTGGGTTGATTAGCGATAATCCCAACCGTTTGCCCTTGAAGGCGAATAAAGCCGCAGAGAATATTCTTGGCAAAATCGCGCTGTATCTCAAAGAAGTCCCCCTCATCGGCGAGCTTCTCGACCAGTTCTTTCATATCATAAGGCAAGTTCGGATTGTCGGGCACCAGCGTATCAAGGCTGGTATCAATGCGGTCATGCTTATCAAAGAAAGGCCGCGTCGGAGAGCCTTCGCGGTTAGTGAGCGGGAGAAAATCAAAGAGCCGCCGAATTTCCGCCAGCGCTTCCATATCATTATCAAAGGCGCCGTCCGCGACAGAGGATTTTGTCGTATGGGTCTTGGCCCCGCCCAGTTCTTCGGCCGTCACAATTTCATTGGTCACAGTCTTAAGGACATCAGGCCCCGTCAAAAACATGTATGAGCTATCGCGCACCATAAAGATGAAATCCGTTAGCGCAGGCGAATAAACCGCCCCGCCAGCACTTGGGCCCATGATGACGCTAATTTGCGGGACAACACCTGACGCTAAGATATTGTTTTGAAACACATCTGTGTATCCCGCCAGCGCCGCGACACCTTCTTGGATGCGCGCCCCGCCGCTGTCTTGGAGACCGATAATCGGCGCGCCCTGCTTCATCGCCATCTCTTGGACCTTGCAGATTTTCTCGGCATGTGTCTTGGAAAGGCTCCCGCCAAAGACGGTGAAATCTTGCGCAAACACAAATGTCTTACGCCCATTTATCGTGCCCCATCCCGTGACAACGCCGTCGCCCGCTATATGTTTTTTCTCCATCCCAAAATCGGTGGAACGATGTTTGACGAACATGTCAAATTCTTCAAAACTGTCAGGATCAAGCAGAAGTTCCAGACGCTCTCTCGCCGTTAACTTGCCTTTGGCATGTTGGGCCTCGATACGGCGTTCTCCGCCGCCAAGTTTCGCCTCGTCTCGCCGCACTTGCAGCTGATCTAATATATCGCTCAAAGTTATTCCCCTAACCCGTTAAAGCTTAAGGGCCGCACCCTACTAAAGGCGGCGCGGGGGTCAAGCCTGATTTAGGTCAAATCATAACTGTGATTGAATAGGTATTGTGCGCAAAGCCATGCAAATCTGACCGCTGCCTTTGCAGGATTGTGCGTTGCGTTACAGCCTGTTACCCCTAGATTACTGAAGACTAGAAACCTTCCGCCACATAAGGGCGTCTGCCATCCATGAAAATTAACAAATCATATCTGTTTGCGGTGGGCGCAATTTTGGCCATTGCGCTATGGTTTTGGTATAATTCAGGCCGCGATAACAATGACGCTCCGCCGCCTGTTTCCTCGGTCGAGCAAGAAGCGCCAACGCCTACCGTTGTGGTTGAAGCGCGTGAGGCCGAAGACCATCAAAACAGTTTCAAACTTTTTGGCCGCACTGAGGCGAACCGTGAAGTGGACATTAAGGCCGAAACCGCAGGGCTCGTCATCGCGACCCCTGTGACTGAGGGCCGCCGCACGAACACGGGTACAATCTTATGCCGTCAAGATGTGGACGCCCGGCAAGCCAATTTGGATCAAGCCACTGCCAATCTTGAGGCGAGGAAGCTCGACTATCAATCCTCTAAAACGCTTGTTGAAAAGGGCTACCGCTCTGCTGTGCAGCTTATGTCTCTTCAAGCGGCTGTTGACGGCGCGCAAGCCTCGGTCAAGCAAGCAGAAATCGAGCTTGATAACGTCAATATGCGCGCCCCCTTCTCCGGTGTTTTTGATGAACAAATGGCCGAAGTCGGTGACTATCTATTGCCGGGTCAAGCTTGCGGCAAACTCATTGAGATGAACCCGCTTATCGTTACGGTAGAACTGACAGAGACTCAGGTCGGCCAAATGAAAATAGGTCAGCAGACAGACATCAAACTCGCGACGGGCGAAGATGTCACCGGTAAAATTCGCTTCATCGAAGCTAATGCCAATACCGCCACACGCACCTTTCGCACGGAAATACAGGTGCCTAATTCCAACTATGCGCTGAAAGGCGGCGTGACAGCTACGGTCTCTATCAAAGCCGGAACCGTCAAAGCGCAGCACGTCCCGTCCAAAATCCTTACACTGGATACGGACGGAAGCTTGGGCGTGCGATATGTCGATACTGATAACCGCGTCGGCTTTGCCACCGTCACGCAGATTGACGAGGATGAAAGCGGCATATGGGTGACGGGCTTACCCGACAGCACACGCGTGATCGTCCAAGGTCAGGACTATGTCTCTGTCGGCACCGAGGTCGACCCCAAAGTCATCGGCTCTAACGGAGCCACTGAATAATTATGGGCGGCATTGTCGGCATTGTTGGCTTCTCTATCCGCAATTGGCGGATGACGATTGGGATTATGATTTTTGCTGTCATTGGCGGCTTGCTGGCGCTTGACCGCCTGCCCCTTGATGCTGAACCCGATATTCCTGTGCCCTTCGTTAACGTGCAAGTCGTTCTGCCGGGCATCTCGCCTGAGGACGCGGAACGCCTGCTTATCAGGCCGCTTGAAACTCAGCTAAAATCCATTGAAGGCGTCAAACAAATCGATTCTATTGCTGCGACCAATGTGGCCTATGTGATTATCGAATTTGATATTTCACATGACCATGACCAAGGCATTCGCGATGTACTGGAAAAGGTTGACCGCGCCCGCTCCGACTTCCCTTTAGAAGCCCAAGAACCCATCGTCGAAGAAGTCTCGACATCGACCCTGCCCATCATAACTGTCAATCTTTGGGGCGATGTGCCTGAGCGAGAACTTCAAAAACGCGCTAAAGACTTGCAATCACGGTTGGAAAGTCTGCCGCAAGTCTTGGAGGCCAAGATATCTGGCGAGCGCATCGATGTCCTCGAAGCCATATTAGACCCGTCCAAAGTTGAAAGCTTAGGGATTACCTTTGATGAAATCTCCCTCGCCGTCAGCCGTAATAACAGCCTCATTCCTGCGGGCGCGATTGAAACCGATAGCGGCAAATTCAACGTCAAATTGCCGGGCCTGATTGAAAATCCTGATGACCTGTCCAACCTCGTCGTCCGGCGCGGCGAGAATAACAGCATCGTCCGCATGAGCGATATTTCGACAGTGCGCAGCGGTTACAAAGATATCGAAAACATTGCCCGCTTTAATCAACGCACCTCTGTCTCTCTGGAAATCTCAAAACGCCAAGGCGAGAATATTTTAGATACGGCGCTCTTAGTCCAAAAGCTTGTCGATGAAATCAGCTCCCGCGATGATTGGCCTCAGACGGTGAACGTCACATATAGCCAATCGCGCTCTGTATACATCACCGACATGCGGCGCGAATTATCGTCCTCAATTATCAATGCTGTTATCCTTGTTTTTATCGTTTGTATCGCCGCTTTGGGTTGGCGCTCGGCCTTATTTGTGGGCTGGGCTATTCCCGCCAGTTTCCTGATCGCGTTTTTCTTATTCTTTGTCCAAGGCGAAACCATCAATATGATGATACTCTTTGGCCTCATCCTGTCAGTGGGGGTCTTGGTCGACAGCGCCATTGTCATTATCGAATATGCAGACCGAAAGATGGATGAAGGGCTGCCGCGCCGCGAAGCCTTCCAAATGGCGGGCGAGCGGATGTTCTGGCCGATTGTGTCGTCTACGGCGACGACCTTAGCGGCCTTTATCCCCTTGCTCTTTTGGGAAACGATTACGGGCAAATTCATGGCTTATTTCCCGCGCACAATGATTTATGTCCTGACCGCCTCTATGCTTATGGCATTGATATTCCTCCCGACATTAGGCGCGGTTATCGGCTTCAAGCCCAAGAAAAAGTCAAACTCCAATGCAGCATTATTGGCGGGTGCAGATGGCGACCCCTCCAAGCTCAGAGGTTTTACGGGCGTTTACGCGCGCTTCATTCGGCAGCTTATCCGCTTTCCGCTCTTGGTGATGCTAGCCATGGCAATCTTGGGCTTCCTCATTATTGGCGGGTTCAAAGCCAGCGTAAAAGGCCCGCCTCCAAAACCCGTTGAATTCTTTACGCAAACGCCCAGCGACCAAGTTTTTGTTCTGGCCCGCACTCGCGGCAACTCAACGCCAGAGCAAAGCTTGGCCATCGCCAAAGAGCTTGAAAGCCGAATCGTCAAAATTGACGGGGTGTCGTCTATCTATACGGTCGCAGGACCCGCCGCAGCAGGCGGAGGAAGCGCCGGCGAGGGATTGAACGGCCCCTCTAACGTCCCGATAGATTCAACGGTTCGCATCTACACAGAGCTCTTGCCCTTCGCGGAACGCGCACGTCCCCTCGAAGATATTATCGAAGAGCTTGAAGAGGCCAGCACGGGCATACCCGGCGTACTCACTGAAATTACCGCCATTGATCAAGGCCCGCCGATCGATAAAGATATCGGCATACAGATTTCGTCAGAAAACCGTGAGCAGCTTCGAGAAACAGCGCTCTATGTCCGCGAAGAGCTCGCCTCTATCGAAGGTATTTACGAGATTGAGGACAGCTTGCCCCTGCCCGGTGTGGATTGGGAGATTGTTGTGGACCGCGCCGAAGCGGGACGTTTAGGGCTTGATGTCGGACGCATTGGCGCGGCTGTACAATTCATTACCGAAGGCGCACTTGTTGGCCAATACCGTCCGCTTAATGTTGAAGAAGAAGTCGATATCCGCGTGCGCTACCCCAGCGCCTCCCGCGACCTCGCACAGCTCGATAGCCTGCGTATTCAAACGCCTCAAGGGGCCCTGCCCATATCATCTGTCGTCAAGCGCGTGGCAAAACCGCGCCAAGATAAAATTGAGCGCCGCGACCTGCTCCCTTTCTATGTTGTGCAAGGCAATACGCGCAAAGGCTATGCTACAAATGTTCAGGTTCAAGAGTTGCAGAAATGGTTCGATGAAGAAGCGGAACTGCCGCCCGGCACACAAATTAAATTTCTGGGCCAAGCTGAAGAAAACGCCGCCGCCGCGCAGTTCGGAAAGAATGCCGCTATGGCCATTATGTTCATGATGGGCGTTATTTTACTGCTGCAGTTCAACAGCTTTTATCATGTCTTCCTGACGCTCTCAGCCGTTGTCCTATCAGTCTTCGGCGTAATTTTAGGGCTTACGTTCTACCCTTACATTTCAATGATTTTAGTGCTGACAGGCGTTATCGCCTTGGCCGGAATTGTGGTGAATAATAATATCGTCCTGATTGACACTTATCAAAGGTTACTTGCCAATGGCTTTTCTGCCGAAGATGCGGCGCTACGCACGGCGGCGCAGCGTTTGCGGCCTGTTATTCTTACCACGCTGACAACGGTGGTCGGCCTCATGCCGCTTGTCTTGGGGTGGCAAGCCAACATCTTTACAGGTGAATTTTCAACGGCCGGGTCAAGTACATCCGATATCTGGGCACCGATTTCTTATGTTGTGTCCAGCGGGCTTGGCTTTGCGACAATCCTGACTTTGATTATTACGCCCGTCTTGCTTGCTATGCCAACAGTCCTGAAGAAGCGTTTCTTTCGGACATTTGGCGGAACGGATAAACAAAAGGGCCTAAAGAAAAAGGACAGCGCCCCTCTCCCGACCCCAGCTGAATAAGCTTAGTTCTCAACAATCAAAGCGTCAGCTTCTTGCGGCGCAAAGATAGCTGTATGTTGAGCACCGCCGCCTAAGAGTTGGCGGCGTATCTGCCAGCGAAACGGTTCATATTTTACATCCGGCACGCTTGTAACTTTATCGGTTTCCGATGGCGCTAATCTTTCAAAGGGTACGCTCACGCGAGCTTTTACGCCATCCGGCTTGCTTAACTCCGCAGAAATTTCATATTCGCCCATAGGCAGCAGGTTACCCGCAATAAAATTCCAACGACCGCCTGCTCCCACACGGGTTTCACCAATTTGTTGCGGCCCTGCATAAATTCTAACGCGGCCTTCTTCTTCGGTTGTGCCTGAAAAAATAACGCCGCCGCTATCATCATAATCAATAGGCCCCATGGTCAAAGGTCCATCAGTCGGGCTGCCGCCAAAGGGTGTTTGAACAATACGCGTGGGTCCGCCGGGCGCTGTCACCATGATAAGCGCAGGTATGTTTTGCGGGCTTTCTTCACTATCGGATCTAGGTACAGGTATGCGGAACACCGCCTCGTCGCCACGGACATTCAGCCCGCCCTCAACAAACATCACCACCTCCAGCACCATGATCTCAGTAGGGTCAGCATTGACGTCTAGTTTCCAAACGCCTTTGTCATCTGCTTTTATCTGGCGGAGCCGCTCGTTTTTATTCAAAACAATGAGCACGGCGTTAGGTTCGCTTGTGCCGTTCAGCCTTAAAGTGCGCTCAGAGGGCGCCCCATATTCACTAATGGTTCGAAAAATGACCGGAGTGATACCCGTATCGACGGTCTTTGCATCGCTCACCGTTTCGGAGGCTTTTGGCGCATCGTCAGACAAATTCGGCATGTTTGATATGAATGATGTGGCTTGCACGGCAATAAGCAACAGCAAAGCTATCGCTAACGCTATCCCAATTATCCATGTAAGCCGGGTTCTCATTATCTCGTTGTTCTTTCCGCATTGTCTCTATGAACGATTCAACCTAAGTCCAAAGTTTCGTAACGCAAATGAAAATAGCTTATTATGACATCAATCTGTGTATTTTGCGGGGCTAGCCCGGGACGTGACCCTAAGCACATGGCTCTGGCAGAGGCCGTAGGCAAAGCCTTAGCTGCTGGTAATCACCGCCTTGTTTACGGCGGAGGCGGCTTAGGACTTATGGGGGCTGTCGCCCGTTCAGCGCATGAAGCCGGCGGAAAAGTTCTCGGTATCATGCCCGATTTTTTGGCTGAGGTAGAGAAAACACTGACTGATGTTGAACACCGCATGGTGCCAGACATGCATGCGCGCAAAATCATGATGTATGAGGAGTCTGATGCGTTTATAGTTTTGCCGGGCGGCATAGGCACGCTTGAGGAAACCATCGAAATTTTATCTTGGATGCGCCTCAACCTTCACGAAAAGCCATTAGTTTTCCTAGACAATACGGGATATTGGGACCCCATCATTCGCGGTCTGCACCACACGATTGAAGAAGGTTTTGCCCCTGAGAGCTTTGCGAAAGATATTCACTCGGCGTCTACAGCACGTGAAGCCTTAACGCTTATTGCGGATAAGATTGCCAACCCGAACACACGCGAGCCTCTTAATATTCATAATAAGGTTTAGGCCAAAAGCGTTTTACAAATCGCTTCGAGGGCCGCCTTATCGACCTCGTCAAATGAGCCGTGTTTTGTAGAGTCGACATCTAAAACCGCGGCGAGCTTGCCCTCTTTGTCAAAGACTGGAACGACGATCTCAGAATTTGTGCGGCTGTCACAGGCAATATGCCCCGGAAAGGCATGGACATCTTCAACGATTATGGTCTCTTCAACCTTGGCACAGGCTCCGCAGACGCCCTTGCCAAAAGGAATACGCAAGCAGCCTAACGTGCCCTGATAAGGCCCGACGACCAGTTCCTCTGGCTTTAGCGGATCCACGACATAAAACCCTGTCCAGAAAAAATCTTCAAAGGCTTCATTGAGCAGACATGAGACTGTTGCATAACGCGCTGTGACAGACGTCTCGCCCTCAATGACAGCTGCAATCTGCTGAGCGACATCTTTGTAAATATCTAATTTTTTCATGATGTTATCAGGCTTTCTTATCCCACGAACCGCGATCATTTTGCTGATAATAAGATAGGGTTGCGCCAGTGTCTTTCAAGGCCTTCCAGCGTTTGCGCTCCCTCGTGACATCACTTTCAGAGCGGCCATTAATCATGACCATGCACCGCTCGACGCCAGTCATATTTGATACCTCAGACCCGCCTAGTAGAAAGACGGCTCCATGGCCTTCCGCACTGTCTGCTGTGGCGCTTAAGGTAATCGGTTGTTGCTCTGCCATGGGTTCATCATCACGGCCATGGGGCAGAAAGCTGTCATCCTTATAGGTCCAAAGATAATCATCCATCTCTTTGAGCTGCTCTTGGGGCAACTTAACCAAGGCCCGCCAGCCTTTTTGCCGTGTCTTTTCGAGCAAACCCGGCAGAACACCCTCAACCGTTGAGGCTTCAAGATGGTAAAACCAATACTCCATCAGCCTTCAAAGTTATCTGCAATCCAGCGGTTAAGCAGACGCGCGCCAAAGCCTGTGCCGAATGTCGTCTCGCGCGGGTCGTGACGATTAGACGGCTTCATCGCCGTACCCGCCACATCAATATGCGCCCAAGGAATACCTTTACCGACAAAGCGCTGCAGGAATTGCGCGGCCGTGATAGAGCCAGCTAAACGCCCGCCAATATTTTTCATATCCGCATTGGGACTATCAAGCAGACGGTCATATTCAGGCCCTATGGGTAAGCGCCATGTTTTCTCTGATGTTGTCTCAGAAGCTGCCGCAATCTGTCCCGCGAGTTTATCGTTATTAGAGAAAACCCCTGCCCGCTCCGTGCCAAGGGCAACAAGAATAGCGCCGGTCAGCGTTGCAAGGTTAATCATCGCCTTGGGCTTAATTTTGGTTGAAGCATAATGCAGACAATCGGCCAGAACGAGGCGTCCTTCAGCATCTGTATTTTGAACTTCTACAGTTTGTCCTGACATAGAGGTGATGATGTCACCCGGGAGGACCGCATTCCCGTCAGGCATATTTTCGACAAGGCCGACAATACCCACGACATTGGCTTTTGCATTACGCGCGGCTAAGCCTGCCATCGCGCCAACAACAGCCGCTGAGCCGCCCATATCGCCCTTCATATCCCACATATTTGCGCCGGGTTTTAATGAGATACCGCCCGTATCAAAAGTAACACCCTTGCCCACGATACAAGCAGGCTTATCGCCCTTTTTGCCGCCGCTCCACGTCATGATCACCATTTGGGACTCACGCGCGGAGCCTTGTCCCACGCAGAGAAGTGTATTCATGCCAAGAGTCTTCATGCGTTTTTCACCGAGGATTTGGACTTTAAGACCAAGCTTTTCGAGCTTTTTAATCCGCGCAGCATAAGCTTTAGGATAAATTACATTTGGCGGTTCATTCACGAGGTCACGCGCGAGCACTGTGCCGTCGCAAACGGGGCCGTGATATTTAGTGTAAGAGGCACGGGCTTTGGCTGGCTCATCACAGGCAATTTTAATTGTTTTTAACACGGGCTTCTTACTCGCCGGCAGCTTTGTGCGGTATTGGTCAAAACGGTAAGCGGCAAGGCGCATACCCACAGCAGCGCGCGCGGCGGCATCAGGCGAGACCTCCATTCCGCCTAAATGTAGCGTGACCGTAGTCTCGTCCATCATCACAGCTTTAGCGGCTTTGGCGCCAAACATTTCTGCGTCAAATTCCTTGCCGTCGCCAATGCCGCAAACCAATAGCCGCGACACGCCGACACCCTCAGGCGCATAGACGCTAAAGCTTTTGCCTTTTTCGCCGTTAAATCCAGCGGCTTTGGCCACTTTCTTGAAATTCCTACCCATCGCGGCGACATAATCAGAGGCTCCGCCGCCGGTCTTAAGGGACTTTTTAACGGCTATAACAGCGCATCCTGAGGACACAGCTTTGTTAGCAATAAAAGTAATTTTCATGGAAGAAAGCTCCTTGGCTTTGGCATCGACTCTTGTGTCGTTTTTGCAATGTTTTTACTGTGGTAAAGCAAGCCAACGCGTAATAGAAGGCCAAATTATAGAGTTGAGACAATTTAACGGGATGTGGGCGTAAGGTGACACTTCTACAATCATATTTTTGGAAGCAAGTGCTGTACCCGCTCGTCTTTTCGCTCTGCGCGCTTGCCGCCCTAGCCTTGCTGACGCAAAGCCTACAGACCCTAGACCTCATTGTTGAAAATCGACAATCGGGGCTGACATTCCTCTACATCACAATCCTGGCCTTGCCCCAGCTCATCAGTATTATCATGCCGTTAGCTGTCTTCATGGCAACGCTCTACGCTCTAAACCGCTTAAATATGGATAGCGAAATGATTGTGGCCAAGGCGTCAGGTTTCAGCCCTTGGCAGATTGCAAGTCCGGCCTTACGGCTTGGCATGTATGCCCTCATCGCGCATCTCATTATCAATCTGGTGATACAGCCCTTTGCCTTTAGTCAAATGCGCAGCGAAATCCTAAAAGTACGCACGGACATAGCCTCTCAAATGGTACGAGCCGGCGAATTTGTGACCCCTACTGCGGGATTGACAGTTTATGCCCGCTCAATCGCCACTGACGGCTCCATGAAAGACGTTATCATTTACGACACGCGCGACGATAGCGGCGCGACAACACATACCGCAAAATCAGGCTATCTGACACGCGGCGCTGAATCCGCAAGTCTCATCCTTAAGGCAGGCAATGTTCAGCAAATACTTGATGACGGCAGTCTCGACCTTGTCGCTTTTGATAATTACCAGCTTGACCTGTCAGATGTCATGGCAATGGATTCTATCCTTCGCAAAAAACCCTCTGACCTTTACTTACATGAACTCCTGCGCCCAGATCAACGGGTCTATGCGAACCGCAAATATCGGCAGGAACTTAAAGCAGAAGGCCATAACCGCTTGGCGACACCGATCTATAATCTTGCCCTCGTCATGCTCGCTTTATGTTTTATGATACGTGGAGAGCACCAGCGCTTAGGCTATGGCCGCAAAATTGCCGCTTGCGCGGCGATAGGTTTCGTTATTCGCCTCACAGGATTTGGGCTGGCGTCTGCCGCTGAAGGCGATCCCTCACTGAATATTATGCAATATGCCTTGCCCTTATCGGTTTGCGCAGGCTGCACTTGGTATTTACTGCGCAGACGCCGTATTCGCAGCCTAAAACATATGTTTGCCCGTAAGCCCAAAGCCCCTAAACGTCAGCGTTACTTACCGTCATGATGTTTTCGACCCTAAACCGCTATCTTATAAAACGCGTCATTAAAGGCCTTCTCTTGGCCTTTTTGGTTGTCACAAGCATCATCATGCTCGTCGATTTTGTTGAAGCCACGCGCAACATTGGCGCAGATGAAAATATTGGCTCCGGCACAGTATTTCTGATGACGCTTTTGAAAGCCCCGAAACTTATCGAACAAACGATTCCTTTTGTGGTGCTTTTTGGGGTTATGGGAACATTATACAGCCTAAACCGCCGCAGTGAATTAATAGTCCTGCGCGCGTCTGGCCTATCGGCTTGGCGTTTCTTATCGCCCGCTATTATTGTCGCGGCCATATTAGGGGTGATGTGGGCCTTAGCCTTTAACCCCCTCGCATCCTCGGCCATGAACGCCCATGATAATATGGTCGAGCGCCTGACTGGAGGTGCTGCCTCAGCCAAAGATGGGAATATCTGGCTGCGCGAAGGCAGTGACGTCTCGCAAACCGTCATTTTTGCTGAAACATCTGACATTCTTAGCCGAAAGCTATTCAACGCGACCTTTTATATCTTTGAAATCAACGCCGATGGTACAGCTGTTTTTGAACGCCGTTTGGACGCCAAGGAAGCTGAACTGGTAACCCAAGGCTATTGGCAACTGCGCGATGTGATTGAAAATGCTGCAGGCGAAATTCCCCAACGCCAAACCGCTGTCTCTCTTCCCACCGTCATTACAGTCGAAGATATTCGCGACACAACCGGAAACAACAGCTTGCCACCCTTTTGGGATATTCCCGAAACCATCAAGAAAACGGAACGCGCAGGCTTTTCAACGGTAGGGCTGCGCATGCAGCTCAATAAGCTTTTATGCCTGCCTATCATGTTAGTTGCTATGACCATTATTGCGGCGGGCGTTTCAATGAATTTAACCCGCGAAGGCGGTACCTTGCGGCTTTTGATTATTGGCGGAGTCTTGGGCTTTGCCGTTTATTTTGCTGATAATGTTGTCAGCGCCTTTGGCGAAGCTGCGGCTCTTTCTGTTATTTTAGCGGTTTGGGCGATCCCCCTTTTCGTCATGTTCTTTGGCATTAGCTATCTTGCCCACATCGAAGACGGCTGATACGTGACAGAATTTTAACAAAACTAACGCCCCTTTGGGTGTAATAAAGGCGCAAAGGCGAATTGCCATTTCGCAAAAACGGCCTATAAATCGGCGCGAACCAAACAAGACGACTCTTATGATTAAAACATTTTTGCTTTCAACATCAGCAGCGCTTCTCTTGGCGGGGACAGCTTTTGCTCAAACCTCGCATGGTATTGCCGCCGTTGTGAATGACGACATTGTCACGACACATGATTTGCGTCAGCGCACACTCTTTATGGTCGCCACAACTGGTATTGAACGCACAGAAGAAGCCATTGCCCGCGCGCAACAACAAGCCCTGCGTAATCTGGTCGATGAGCATATTCAGCTTCAAGAATCAGATAAATATGAGCAAACCATTTCTGATGAGCAAATTAACCAAAATGTGGCGCAACTGATTGGCCGTAACGGCCTCGACCCAAATGAAGTCGTAGCCCGCCTCGCCTCTGCAGGTGTATCGATTGAAACCCTGCGTGACCAAGTCCGCTCCGAGATTGCTTGGCAACGTATCATTAATGGCCTTTACGGGTCACGCATTCGTATTTCGGATGCCCAAATTGACGAAACCCTGAACCGCCTCACGGCGAATGCTTCAAAACCCAATTACCGCGTAGCTGAGATATTTATCGAAGCGACAGATGATATTGGCGGTATGGAAGGCGCTCTGCAGGGCGCACAGGCTATGGTTCAACAAGTGGCCGAAGGCGCGCCTTTTCCGGCATTAGCCCAGCAATTCTCAAGCTCTCCAACCGCAGCCAAAGGCGGCGATATGGGCTGGGTCCGTGAGGGTGAGCTTCGTCCTGAACTGGACCAAGTCATTCAGCAAATGGAAAAAGGCAACCTCTCTACGCCCATTCAAGTCCCAGGCGGCGTTTATGTAGTCGCTCTTTTAGATAAAAAAATCTCCGAAGCTGATACGCTATATAAGCTCAAGCAAGTGCGGATTGACAGCGAAGATACTGAAGCGGCCAAGTCTCAACTTATTACGTTAAAAGACACGCTCAAATCCTGCGACACACTCGAGGATGATGTCGAAGGCTTGGAGGGTTTGATACAAGCTGATATGGGCGAGATTAAGTCCAGCGATTTGACTGACGAAGTTTTAGAGGTTCTCTCCAGCACAGATGTCGGGTCTCTGAGCGATCCCATTGTGCGGCCCGGCGCAGCAGTCTCTATCATGGTCTGCTCACGCGAAGCTTCAGGGTCAGACATTCCCACACGCGATCAAATCGAAAACCGCCTGATGGATCAGCAATTGGCCCAAGCCTCTAAGCGTCACTTACGCGATCTTCGCCGCAACGCGACCGTCGTTGTCCGCTAGGATGTGACCCGCAAACCTCTTCTTCTAACAATGGGTGACCCCGCAGGGATTGGCCCCGAAATCACTGTCAAAGCTTGGAACGCACTTAAAACGCATCCTGAATATGCCTTTGCCGTCATAGCGCCGCCGCGCGTCATTGAAGCCGCAGGCGGTAAGGTCATAGCCATCTCTGACATAGCGCAGACCCAAGACGTCTTCGCTAAGGCTATCCCTGTTCTGCCTATTGAAGGCCGTGTCGCTAAAGCCGGTGAGCCGTCATCTGACCACGCCATGACCATCACAGAGTCAATCGAACGTGCTGTCGGGCGCTGCTTACAGGGCCAAGCAGACGGGCTCGTCACAAACCCGATTTCCAAAGATGTGCTCTATCAGGCGGGTTTTAAGTTTCCAGGTCATACCGAATATTTGGGCGACTTAACGATGGGCACAGAGCCGCCCTATGCACGCGGTCCGGTTATGATGCTCGCAGGCGGAGGCTTACGCGTGGGCCTTGCCACTGTGCATCTTTCTCTTAAAGACGCCGCCGAGCAGCTCTCCTCTGACGCCATCCTTAACAATGCGCGCGTGATGAATGGAGCCCTGAAATGCGACTTTGGCATTACCTCTCCGCGTATCAGCCTGACGGGTCTCAACCCACATGCAGGCGAAGGCGGCGCGCTGGGTATGGAAGAACGCAACATCATCAACCCCGCCGCCCGTGTGTTGCGCGAGGAAGGCCTAAATGTCACCGATGCACAGCCCGCCGATACACTGTTTCACGCCGAAGCCCGCGAGAATTATGACGCCGTCCTCGCCATGTATCACGACCAAGGGCTTATCCCCGTCAAAACACTCGACTTCCATGGCGGGGTGAACATCACGCTCGGTCTGCCTGTCGTGCGCACGTCCCCTGACCACGGCACAGCCTTTGGGATTGCAGGACAGAATAAAGCCCGCCCTGACAGCCTCATCGCAGCGATTAAAGCGGCGAGAAACATCGCTAATCACAGGGCCTCTTATGCCGCTGGATAATCTGCCAACGCTCACAGAGACCGTTAAAATCCATAATCTGAGGGCGAATAAAACGCTCGGGCAGCATTTCCTGCTGGATATGAATGTCACGGATAAAATCGCCCGCCTCGCCTCGCCGCTGGACGGCGTGAGTGTGGCGGAAGTTGGCCCCGGGCCCGGCGGCTTAACCCGCGCGCTTCTGCAAAACGGCGCCAATGTTTTGGCCATAGAAATGGATGAACGTTTCCTCGCTCCGCTGGACGACATTGCGCGGGAAAGCGGCAGGCTGCGCGTCATTCACGGCAACGCCCTAAAAGTCGATATCGAAACAGAGTTAAAAGGCGAGATAAAAATTGTCGCCAACCTGCCCTATAATGTCGGCACAAAAATGCTGATTAACTGGCTCACCGCAGATCCCATGTTCTGGTCGCAAGCTGTGCTGATGTTTCAAAAGGAAGTGGCCCAGCGCGTGGTCGCCTCGCCGGGTGACGGCTCTTATGGCCGACTGGCTATCCTCTCGCAAAGCGTCTGCAATGCCCGCCTCGCCTTCGAAATTCCTGCTAGCGCCTTCAGCCCCCCGCCAAAAGTCGATAGCGCCGTGGTCGTGTTGGAACCCCTGCCAGAGGCGCAGCGCTTTCCAGACCTAAAGCTGTTAGGCGAAGTCACTATGGCCGCCTTCGGCCAAAGACGAAAGATGCTGCGAAAGTCTCTTAAATCAATCGCAAAGAAATATGGCGTAGAAGCCGAACCGTGGTGCGAAGCTTGCGAAATTGACCCACAGAGACGACCAGAGACCTTGACTGTGCAAGAGTTTCAGCAATTAGCTCAACACATAAGTTAACCGCGAAGATTCTTAATTGCTATGCCCATATCCTGCGGCGAAAGTCCGAGGGCTTGGCCTATTTCGGCTACACGATTGATGGTGCCTCTATCTGTTTGGTTTGCATTTCTGATAATTTGACAAAGGTCAGTAAACATTCTGCGTGCGGCGGCATGATTACCATTTATGGCTCTCCAATAAGGATGAACGATATCGGCTAACCCGCTACGGCTCGTCTGCATTTCACCGACAATACTATGATAGGCGCGGTAGCGTCGACCGTCCCCTAATCTCAAATGGCTTTCGATACCAATGACAGTCTTTTGATTGATTTTCTTTAACGCATATAGACTTAGCCGAATTAACGCTGTGGTTTTGACATCCAGACCGGGCACGGCAAACATAGATGTCGATGTCCCCATTAAGGATGATGACATGCTCTGCCCTTTGCGCGCAAAATTACCACGGCCTTGCTGTCCAATACCAAGCTCATCCGTCGGGGCGGATTTAGGATGGACACGTCTCCAAATCCAAGTGATTGTGCCTTCGGCGTAAAGGAGGCCAATAATTAAAACGATACCACCTATTATATATAAATTTAGATTGTCGATAACATTGGGTGGTAAAGCCGTTTTTACGACCTCACCTACTGACTCTCTGGATGTTCCCATATGTATGAAAACGCCAATGGCTGGAAGAATGGATAAAGCCGCAAGGATTAAGTGTGAACGCTTCATCTCGTCATAAGACATGATAAGCGAAATCAAACCTATGACCGCTATTCCAAGTATTACCGCATACCACAACATGAGCTCATTCTATCAGGAATATGCTTTAATAAGATTAAGTCTCAACCCTAACGAACCTTTAAGAGAGTAAGAGCCTCAATTGCCTTGGCGAGGTCCGCGCCCACCCTCACCTCTGCGGCCTTCACCGCGACGACCATCCCGATTTCCAGTTCGCGGGCCCCTCTCGCCGCGCTCAGCATTATGGTTGGCTTTGTTGAAATCCTCACTGACCACACCGACCAAGCACCGAGGCACGTAAGGGTAGCTATCCGTTACGAAATAAACATAGCGCCCGCTAAGCTCACCGCCATTACACGGGTCCAGCCGCGGCTTCTCATTGGCATCAATACCGCCAACATAGGTGAAGTCTTCATTATAGGTTCCGTCATAGCGCCCGCCCGGCCCGCTGGGACGCTCGCCCGCTTTAAGGTCCCAACCGCTTTGAACGTCTTCGTTCAAATAGTGAATTTCATATCCATCGCCGGCATAGCCAATCAAGCTGCTGCCTGACGTATCGAGAAGGTGCTTGGCAATGCCGTGATAATGGTAGAGCCCGCCGCGGCCGACATGGGCATTGTTAAAATCGAGGCCAAGTTTTCCGCGCGCGCCGAAAATATCAATGCTCCAATTCTTATCACCTCTTGGGCTATGGCCGCGTCGTCCTTCAGGGTCATAATAGCCGGCCGTATTGGGCCGGAATTGTACGCCGTTTATGGCTATCCCCATCGTGCCGCGAATTTGCGTAATGAATTCTGCCCGCACAGGTTCAAGCGGAACACAGACATTCACATCCTGCCGCTCAATCGCATTAGGGTTGCCTCGGTTCGGGAAATCACCCGTTGGATGATCGGGCAAACCATTGGCCACAAAGCAGCGCTGGCTTTCCTTTATCGTTATTTCAACACGATTTTCCGTAAGGCGCTTGGGCGCCTCATCTTCTGAGGACTTTGCTGAGGCCGTACAGCCGATTAAAACCCCGCTGCATAAGAAGAGCGCGGATGTCGAAATAAGAGCGTTTTTCAATTGTGTCATGGGGAGCCTTTGCGTGCCTGTTTGTGCGTTCGAAGTTACAAACGCGTCAGGGCAGTAAATCCTGCGAAGCTATGGGGTGTATTAAGCCGTGATGACCCTCAAGGGAGACGTTAGCCCAGTGGCTCAAGTCGCCAAAAAAACGGCCGCTCGCTGATTTTTTCTAATCCCATCAAAGCAGACATTAGAAAATCAATATTCAGTCATATTATTGCCTAGTATTTTATAAACCTTAACGCTCAGACTATTACTCTTATGGTGAAGGTGATATTATGGCCCATTATAAAAATATATTTACAGGTGGTTTAATCTTAATAGCCCTTTCTAGCACGTCAGTAGCTGCGAATGAGTTTTGCTCAACCCCTGTCAACTTTGAAACTCCCGAAAAAATTGATCGCGCCGCAGATATTAACTTGAAACCAACACATCTTGTGCCACCACTCAATGAAGGTACGCCAATTTTCTACAATAAATCATCTCAACGCGAGGGGTATGGCTATCGTGTTGAGACCAAAGATTATGGTCCACGCCCAAAGCCACGACATGTTTTTTGGAGTCTGAATGAAGAAGGTAATTTTTTTGGCCCATTCGATTTCAAGCAAGATTCCTATCGCTCCTTTGAACGCAGCGGCAATCGCTTGCCTAAAGTTATTTATGATCCAATAAACAGATCCAATTACTTTGAAGCAGGAATCAATTCAGAAAAACTAAATGCTACCGGATCGGGGCGCACATATACCCAACTTGTTGAAATTCCCTACAATGCCGCTCCAAAGGTTTGGACTTCACAAGACTTTAACCTTGAGAAACCGGGCATTAGTTCCCTGAATTGGGAAGAATATTTTAATAGTCCGGTTGTGAGACTTGGCAAAGATAAGATGTTGTTGACTAATGGAATTGCCAAATCCATGCCAATGAAGGAAACGCGGGAAAGTCATGTCTTCAGCGAAACATCGGCCATAAAGTTTGACGGCAAATATTATAATATGCGTTCAAACAGAGTAAACTCTGTCATCCCTAAGAAAAAAGACATCCTGCCTCTTGTGGCCAAAGGAACAGTCGTAAGAGCGTTACGCGCTACTGCTGACGAAGGTTGGTATGTAGGAAATGTTGGCCGCGTATATCATGATGGTTTAGGAGGCGGTTATTTTACTTATACAACCACTTTTCGTGTTGAAAAAACCCAATCAGGCATCGCGATGATTGAGAAGAAAAAGTTTAAGCCAAGAACCCTTTTTCCATTCAGGTCCACCGGCAAATGTCAGGTTTTTAGTCCAATTTTAAAGCAAGTAATATTTTGCTCTAGGGGGAAATATCTTAGGAATGGTCGTCAAGTAAAAATGAAGGGGGTGAAGGCCCCTAAAGACATGAATTATATTGGGGATGATAGTGAGGCCCGAACGGCAATATTTCGATCATCTGGGCAACTTTACACATTTGACGGCCACTATTTAAAAAAAATGATAACCCCAAAATTCAGGAATGCGAATGGTGGTGTTTTGAGCCTATCGGGGAGACAGTTTATTTTTTTAGACGGCAAGCCTTTTGAGTTAAGCAACGGCGTTCTTAATAAAATTTCTGACCTTCCAACATCAACGTTTGGGGTGCCTCGAGAATTATTGAGTGCGGGTCAAAATCTTCTTTATGTAAAACCAGATGGCGTTTTTAATATTCTTCAAAAATCCGCAGCTATAAAAATATGGGAACCCCCTGTAGGAGAATATATCAGTCATAACAGATATAAATTTCATCCGACATATGTACCATTTTTAGATGGCCTTCTGTTTGGAACGTCCACCAAAAGGAATGACGTTAAATTAGCGGATGGCGGTGAAATCACTAATTATTATCTTCTTAAAAAGTGCGAAAATGATTAATGTTAATGGTCGTTTCTGCACCACAGTATTAAAAATCTGAAAGTCCTAAAATCGCTCCACTAAGGACACTCACTATGCCCTCATCGCTGAGTTAATCAAAGTCTACTCCCTACACGACTCAGCACATCCTTCGAGATTTTATAATATTCTATGGGGTGATTATGGTTCGTAAATCCCATCATTTCGCGCTGGATAAAAAAGGCGTGCACGGCGTCGGCAGTAGATTGAACGAGCCCAGCGCGTTCATTTTCTGCGCCTTTGAAAGCTTTTAGTTTCGCTAAGGCTTTTTCTACGGATTTGGCCGCCAAGCCTAAAGAATAAGCTTTCTCGCCCAGCAGTTCTGTTTCTAATGTGCTTGCCCCCGTTTTAACTGCGCCTGAGGTGAAGGATAATGTATTGGATAAGTTTTTTGGCAGTCTGACCATTTGAGACACCTTATTTCAATACTAATCTAAGTAAGGTGCCGATGAATTCAAGGCCCGCTTTTGGCTTTACCCGCCCGTCGTGAGGCTCTTCACAAAGCCGCCCAGCCAAGGTTGCCGCCGCCGCCGCATACGTTCTGAGGCGACAATCGTGCGCAGTTCGGTCATCGCAGTCTCAATATTTTCATTGACGATGACATAGTCATATTCTGGCCAATGGCTAATTTCGTTTTCTGATTTAGACATGCGCTTGGCAATGACCTCATCACTGTCTTGAGCGCGGGTGCGCAGGCGTTTCTCAAGCTCGACCATATTGGGCGGGAGAATAAATATTTTGACCAAGTCATCTGCCGCAGCTTGGGTAAGTTGCTGCGCGCCTTGCCAATCAATATCAAAGACAACATCACGGCCATCGCCCAGAGCTTGCTCCACAGGGGCGCGGGGCGTGCCGTAGAAATTACCAAAGACTTTGGCATATTCCAAAAACGCATCATCATCGACCATATCGGTGAACTTATTCTTGGAGATAAAAAAGTAATCCTCGCCATCTGTCTCGCCCGGCCTGGGTTGGCGCGTTGTGGCTGAGACTGACATCGCCATATCAGGATTTTCCTTAAGCAGCTTGCGCGTCAATGTCGTCTTACCGGCCCCTGAAGGCGACGATAGCACAACCATAATACCGCGCCGATTAGCCTTCATCTCGTCCAAGGCGGAGGGTCCTAGTGTACTCGGCGCAGAATTATTCAACATTGGCTGCTTGCTCTCTGAATTGTTCGATAACACTTTTCAGCGCGAGCCCCGTTTGAGTCAACTCTATGTCCGCAGATTTAGAGCAAATCGTATTGGTTTCGCGGTTAAATTCTTGCGCTAAAAACTCGAGCTTACGGCCAATGGGCGAGCCTTGGTCGATAAGCTTACGCGCTTGAACACAATGAGCGCGGAGACGATCTAATTCCTCGCGAACATCTGCTTTCATGGCGAGCAGCGAGGCTTCTTGGACTAAGCGTTCTTCGGGCAGGTTGTCTCCCAATAAAGCGGTCAACTTACCAGTCAGATTTTCCTTGAGTGTTGCAGGCAGAACAGCCGCCAAATTACTCGCCGTTTCAACATGGCGTTCAATCTCACTCACGTTATCTAAGAGGATAGGCTCAAGCGCTTTGCCCTCATCACCGCGTGCGGATTTTAGTTTTGTGCAGAGATTATCAAAGCTTTCTAATAACTTGATATTTAATGATTTTTGGTCATCTTCTGATAGGTTATTTGGCACTTCTTCGACGACGCCCGGAACGGTCATCAGAACGGCTAAATCTGTTGCGCCCTTCTTTTCGAGCTTATCAAGAAGCGCCTCGTTGATACGGTAAGCTTTGCCGCCATCGCCGCGCTGTAGATTCAAGCTGATTTGCATATTTCCGCGCGAAAAATCCTTGGCGGCGCGTTTGCGAATTGGCCCGTCCAAGTCTGATAAATCACTCGGCAGGCGCAGGCGTATGTCTAGTGACTTGCCATTGACGGACCGCACTTCCCATGACCAGCTTATCGCCTCATGAGACCCGCTTTCGCGCGCAAAGCCCGTCATTCCCGACAATGCTCCCATTACCCGCCTCTTTGTTGACGTTGCCGCTCACGCTCAATCTTACGCCATTTATTGACGTTATTTGTATGCTCACGATTAGTCTTGGCAAAGACATGCCCGCCCGTACCGTCCGCCACAAAGAAGAGATACTCTGTCTTGGCAGGCTGCAGAACAGCGGCGATGGCCTCGGCTCCGGGGTTACAAATTGGCGTCGGCGGCAAGCCGTCAATTTGGTATGTATTCCACGGTGTCTTGCGATCAATTTCAGACCGATAAAGCGTGCGCCGCTGTCCCTTTTTATTGAAGAGCGGTTCTCCCTTAGAGATACCATAAATAATGGTCGGATCGGTTTGCAATCTCATACCTCTATTGAGGCGGTTTATGAAGACTCCCGCAACGGTCTCGCGTTCAGCACCAACGCCCGTCTCTTTTTCAACAATAGAGGCCAGGATAATAGCCTCCTCTTTGGACTTTAATGGCAGGCCTTCCTGCCGTATCTCCCAAAGTTCATCAATGACCTTTGTTTGCGCCTCTTGCATCTTTTTGACCAGCGCCGCGCGGCTCATGGCTTTGGGCAGCATGTAGGTTTCAGGCAGCAGGGTTCCTTCTGCAGGTGTTTCAGGCGGCTCTCCCGACAGGTTTGGGTCACTGGCGATTATCCGCATAATCTGCGCAGAGGTTAGGCCTTCCGGTAGCGTAATCGGGTAAAGCACGGCCTTCCCTTCAGACAAAGTCTCATAAACCTCGCGCATTGATGCAGGCTGGCTTATAATAAATTCGCCTGCTTTAAAGTTGGCTTCATTACCCCGCCATTTCGTGACGTGCTTGAAAATAAATGCGCTTTTGATGAGGCCCTCTTTTTCAAGGCGAGCAGCGATTGACGACAATCCGCTCCCTTTTGGCACCTCAAAAAGAGTCTCAACTCTTTCGCCTTTCGGCATGGCTTCAAACCGATAATTAATGGCCGCATAGGCACCAATGACCAACGCCGCCATAATAGTGACAACAGATGTCAGAGCCATAAAGGCTAAGACACGCTTTTGTTTTTTTGGAAGTTTTTGGCTGTCGGGATTTCGGGCGACGGCTTGCGCCTTTTTTGGCCGCTTCATTACGCTGTCGGCGGTTTAGCAAAAATAAGCGCCGCATTTGTCCCGCCAAAGCCAAAGCTATTGGACATAACAGCCTCACCTTTAAAGGGCTTGGCGGTGAGCGGGACAAGGTCCAAATCAGTTTCAAGTGACGGGTCTTCGAGGTTGAGCGTCGGAGGAGCCATCTGATCCCGTAGGGCTAGGATAGAGAAAATCGTTTCAATCGCGCCCGCCGCGCCGAGCAAATGTCCTGTGCTGGATTTTGTTGATGACATGCAGACATTTTTCGCGTGATCGCCCAAAAGCCGTTCAACAGCTTTGACTTCCAACTCATCCCCCATTGGGGTCGATGTGCCGTGAGCATTGACATAGCCAATATCTGAGACCTCAAGGCCTGAGTTTTTAAGGGCCGCTTTCATGGCGCGGTGACCGCCCTCACCTTCGGGCGCGGGGCTTGTAATATGATGCGCGTCGCCGGACATGCCGTAGCCTTTAAACTCAGCATAAATTTTTGCGCCGCGGGCTTTGGCGTGTTCATACTCTTCGAGAACAACAGCGCCAGCGCCTTCGCCCATCAAAAATCCATCGCGGCCACTATCATAAGGCCTAGACGCTTTTTCGGGCGTGTCATTATAGCCTGTCGTCATAGCGCGGCAGGCGACGAAACTCGCGATACCTAAGCGGCAGATAGAGGCTTCCGCCCCGCCCGCGACCATAACGTCAGCATCGCCATGTATGATAAGCCGCGCAGCATCTCCAATAGCGTGTGCCCCTGTCGCGCAAGCTGTGACAACTGAATGGTTAGGACCTTTAAGGCCGTGGCGGATAGAGATTTGACCCGATGTCAGATTAATCAACATGGCAGGCACGATAAAGGGTGATAGACGCCGTGGCCCCCGCTCATGCAGCAAAATAGACGCGTCATAAGTTGTTTGAAGTCCGCCAATACCTGAGCCGAACATGACGCCTGTGCGCTCTTGTGCGTCAAGGCTTACATCAGTTGGCGCCCAGTCAGCATCTTTAAGAGCTTCATCACTCGCCGCTATGGCATAGAGAATGAAATCATCGACCCGTTTAGCATCGCGAGGGCTCATGACTTTATCAGGGTCAAATGCGCCCGGCACATCAGGAGACCCGCCCGCACGGCCATCGACCCGCGGAAGGACAGCAGCAATCTTGCAAGCAAGATCGCTGGTATCAAAATGCTCTATTTTGGAAGCTCCGGACTTACCGGAGAGAATGTTTTTCCATGCGGTCTCAACACCGCATCCGACGGGAGTGACTAGGCCCAAGCCTGTGACAACGACCCGCCGCATCGCAAAGTCGGCTCTAACCGACTTTTTCAGAGATAAACTTAACGGCGTCGCCGACAGTTTGGATGTGCTCAGCAGCATCATCAGGGATTTCGATATCGAATTCTTCTTCAAACGCCATAACGAGCTCGACATTGTCGAGGCTATCCGCGCCTAGGTCATCGATGAAGTGAGCCTTTTCAGTCACTTTATCTTCTTCAACATCAAGATGCTCAACGACCATCTTTGAAACGCGTGCAAGTACGTCTGACATAATTTTTCCTTTTATAGTGCCACGGTATTTTGTGGCGATTTGCTAGGCGTAAGTAAGGTCTAAACCCTTAAAAACAACCCTTTTTTGCGATTAATCGGTGGATAGCACAGATAATTCGCAGTGACCAGTATGTAAAATGCCAATTAAATCATAGCCATACCACCATTTACGTGCAGGGTTTGGCCTGTCACATATCCGGCTTCTTGAGAGGCTAAATACAGAGCTGCATTGGCAATATCTGCCCCATTTCCTAAGTCTCCTGCAGGAATTTTCGTGAGAATCGCTTCTTTTTGCGCCTCATTGAGCGCGTCTGTCATGGGCGAAGCGATAAAACCGGGCGCAATACAATTGACCGTTACGCCGCGAGAGGCCACTTCCTGAGCCAATGATTTGGAGAACCCAATCATGCCCGCTTTGGACGCCGCGTAGTTCGTTTGACCTGGATTACCTGTCACGCCGACAACGGATGTAATGCCAATGATTCGTCCCCAGCGAGACTTCATCATCGGGCGCAGGCAAGCCTTGGAGAGGCGAAAAAAAGATTCAAGATTGACTTTCTGGACCAGGTCCCAATCCTCTTGTTTCATCCGCATTAAAAGGCCGTCACGCGTAATGCCCGCATTTGCGACGAGTATGTCTACAGAGCCGTCCATAGCCTCCGCCGCAGTTTTGGGCAGAGCATCAACGGCCTCCCCGTCTGACAAGTTACACGGCACCACATAAGCGCGTTCGCCAAGCTCAGCGGCCAGCGCCTCTAATTTCTCAGCCCGCGTGCCTGATAAAGCAACATGCGCGCCTTGAGCATGTAATGTCTTAGCAATTTCGCCGCCAAGACCCCCTGTCGCGCCTGTTACAAGTGCGCGTTTTCCATCCAGATTAAACATAATCTTTATCCTTTAAGTTCAGCCGCAAAGGCTTCGAGGCCTTCGGGTGTATTAAGCGCTTTGCCGTTCATGCCTTTAACGATACGGCGCAGCATGACTGTCAGCACCTTGCCGCATCCAGGCTCAGCTAGTGTTTCGATACCATTTGCGTGCATCCACTCAACTGATTCGCGCCAGCGCACACGGCCTGTAACCTGCGCCACAAGGTCATCGCGGAGCTGGTCAGGGTCACTAACTGGCACGGCCTGCACATTGTTGATAACAGGGATAATGGGAGCCTTAAAACTGGCATCAGCAAGCGCGTCGCGCATAGCCTCAGCCGCAGGGGCCATCATATCGCAGTGAAACGGCGCAGAGACATTTAGCATCATCGCTTTTTTCACGCCCATCTCAGTCGCGGCATCACACGCCGCTTGAACGGCGTCTTTCTCGCCGGACAGAACAATTTGGCCAACCGCATTATCATTGGCGATTTGGCATATACCTTTCGCCTGCCCCGCTTTGGCCGCAGCTTCCGCATCTTCAACAGAGGCTCCCAACAGCGCCGCCATAGCACCAGCCCCGACAGGGACCGCGTCTTGCATAGAGTTTCCGCGAATACGTAAAAGCTTAGCCGTCTCAGCTAAGGATAATGACCCGGCTGCACAGAGAGCCGTATATTCGCCCAATGAATGCCCCGCCGCAAACTTTGCGTCCGTCACATCTACGCCAAACTCATCTTTCAGCGCACGCATAGCCGCAATCCCGCAAGCCATTAAAGCCGGCTGTGTATTTGCTGTTAAGGTCAAGTCCTCAATGGGGCCATCCCACATCAGTTTTGACAAATTTTGGGACAGCGCGTCATCAACTTCCTGAAATACGCTTCGCGCACTGGCAAAAGCCTCTGCCAACTCTTTGCCCATGCCCACAAATTGGCTGCCTTGGCCCGGAAAGGTGAATGCCAGTGTCATAAAATATCCCTAAATACGTCCTTTAGTTTGAATAGTTTATGGGCCTAGCAGGTCAACCATAAACTTATCTGTTGATTGTCCAGACCAATTAAACACTTTTTAACTTTGCATACCTCATGATGAGGTGGTGTGGGACTTTATGAATTTATATGCGAAGGATTCCTGTGTCTTTTTTTAAAAGAAAAACAAATAAAGCGAAAAAATCAGAATCGCCTGCTAAGTTAGACCTTGAACACGAAATTGCCCAAATGGACGGCGAGCGCCATCGTGAACAAAAACTCGACGAGTCAACATCTGACCTCAACACCCCTGATCCTACACTCTCTGAAGAGAACCACAGCGCCTCCGAGCCCCTAGAAACAGAACAATCATCAGACAAGTTTTTGACAGATAGCTTAAAGAAATTCGCAGCACCTAGTTTCACGGCCAATCTAGACAAAAACACAAAGAATGTTGATGTCACTAAAAAGACTGCCCCTCCAGAGACAACTATAGACGATATTTTGGCTAATGCGCGCCGGAACGTAGAAGGCTTGGACACTCCTAAAGCCGCAAAAACACCATCAACAATGGCCTCTGACAGTCAACTTAACGAAGGACTGCCAAATATTGATGCCGATATAGAGCTATCAGGCCCTGCGCGCTTGGATATGGGCGCAATGCGCCTCGATGTTGCTAAAATCAGCGCCGACATTCAAGGCGGCGAAGAACTCTACCGCCGGGCCTTGCAACGTGTCGAAGGCCTTATGGGCTTTGTGGAGAAGGCCGAAATCGACTTCTCCGTTCTTAACCGTTTAGAGCCTGAAAATCGCCGCCTAAAAGCAAAACTTCGGACAGCCAATGGTGAAGTCGAAGGCTTCAGAGCAAAAGTCGATATTCTCGCAGCAGACCTTGAAGACCACCAAGAACGCCTGACAGAAAAGACGAAGCAATATGAAGAAGCCCGAGGACGCCTGACCAAGGCTGCAAAATCGCTTCAAGATTACGAATCTGTCCTGAAAAAAGCCCGCGCAGAGACCGAGAGCTCCGCGCTTGAAATTGAACGTCACAAGACGGCACTAAGTGTAGAAGGCAAAGAAAACAGAGTCTTACGCGAGAAAGTCAATGAGCTATCCGCTGCTTTTGAAGCGCGTCAAGCTGAATATCTTGAAGCTTCCAAAATGGTCGAATCACTTCGTGCAGATTGTGTGGATTTCAGAGAACAGGCTGATACGTTCCGCACAGAGGCTCAAGAGTTACGCATCGCCTTAAACACGGCTAAGCGTCAAAACAACGCCATGAAAGGCGAGATGCAAACTCTGCATGAAGATATCAAAACCTTCAAAACGCAATATGAGTTCAATGTCATTCACCGCGAAGATCAAGTCACAGATTTGGAAACGCAAATGGCCTCCCTCAACAAAGAGGCTGCTCTTAAAACGCAGCTTGCCGACTCAGCCAGAAAAGAACTTGCTGACTTGCGCAAAGTCAGAAATGAGCAAGATATTGAGCGGGCCCGCCTTGAAAAGAAAATCACCGCAACACAAAATGAGATGAAAGATATTGTCTCGCTGTCTGAAAAGCGCAGCGCTGAGAAACTTAGGACTCTAAAGAACACGGTTCGCGAGCTGCAAACCGAAATTATCCGCAGAGACGAAGTCACTGAGTTTGGCCATAAAGAAAAAGCTGAATTGCAGGCTAAGTGTGCAAGTCTTGAGCGGGAACGAGATCGCTTGCAAAGCCGTATGAAAATGCAATCCGGACAAATGGAAAGCATGATGGCCAATAATCCAAGCCAGGATCTCGAAATTCAAGTTAAGCAGTTAAACGAACAACTCATTGTAAAAAATGATATCGTCCAAGGAGCCGCGCAGGACGTTGCACAGCTTCGCGAAGCGCATAAAGCGCAACAGATTGAGAATAAACGCCTCGAAGACCTCATTCACGCCCAAACATTCCAGCTGGAAGCCGCACAAAAAGCGCTGCTCGAGTCAAAAAAGGCAGAAGGCAAACTCGATAAAAAATATAAAGATGTCGCGGCAGCTTTATCTGTAAATCAGTCGCGGCGCAGTGTCGAAAACGCGTCCGAGAGCCCTGACATCTCCCCTAAAACGTCTGATGAATACGATGATTTGACGGTCGATGACATTGAAGACAGAATTATGGATTTCAAATTTGGTGTCAGAAAAAACATCGTTTAGCCCCCTCTGACTCGTCAGTCTCCTAATATTCGTAGTTAATTCCCGCCTGCGTGGAGAGGGATATAAAAATCTTGCGCCTGATAGGTGCAAGTGCTGTTAAAGGCATACAAATTGCTTTGTAAGCCTCTAATGGTGAACCAAAAACCAAATCACACGGCAAATGATAATGTGCCTGCAATGCTCGCCGGTCGGGTTAAGCAGAGCTTGTCTGTTGATACCCCGCTTAGGTCTGAAACGACTGCGGATATGGGGGAAACAATTTCCTCGCCAACCCCTGAAGGTCAATCTTCCCAATCGTCCGAATTCACAGGCAGCCTTAAAATAACGCTTGGCTGTTGGGTAACGGCTCTGGTTCTTATGTTGGGCGCATTTCTGCTGAGCGCGGGCACAGGGCCCAAAGCGCTGACCAGTATCGCCCTGCTCTGGACGGGATTATGGGCCAGCTATGTCAGTGCTGACCATGGCAAATGGCGGCTGAGCGAGATTTCTATTGTGACCGCACTAGGCGGATTGATGGGGGCCGTTATTACAGCTGCCAACTATTTTAACATGGGCTTGACCTTGTCCGATGGACTTTTGCTGATGAGCATTGTCCCCTTGATTTTAGGATATTTGATGAAGTCCCGCATATCGGCTCTGGCCTCTATTTGTGCGTCCCTTATCTGGGCGATGTTGAGTTTTTCTGGTTTGGCAGAGGTTTCAAACTTTGTAATGCTGTTACCGGCTGTCTTTGCCGCGCAAGTATTCGTCGGGACAAAAATCCGGTCTGGCATGGTCATTACGCTGGCTGTTCTGACAGCTTATTATTGGGTGGCCAATTTCGTATTCTTACACTGGAGCGCGGGCGATCTACCCCTAACATTCGGCGCAGCAGCCCTCTTCATCATGGGCGCGGCGCATCACAGAGCTGGTAAAGCGGCTGAAGATAAAGAGCTTACTGGAAGCTCTATTCATATCTACGCAGGCTGGATAGCCGCCCTTATCGGCGCGATTGGCTTTCAATATTTTTGGCTTACGCCTGATGCCATGCAAAGCGAAACCGCATCGCTGACAGCCTTTGGCTTAAATCTTTGGAAGGGTGTTGTCCTCGCCTCTCTGGTCATCATCCTATGCAGCGCTGTCGTGCGGTACAAACATTCGCAATTATCCTTTGCAGGCATATTCTTAGTTACAATAGCCTCAGCTTTTTTACCTATGATGCTATGGTTCCCGTCATGGCCTGATATATTGGCGGCGGCTATTCCCGGCGTTAGCCTTATTCCCACGATTGGTGTTTTAATTGGGGCAGCCATCACTGCCGCTGCAATTGGCATGATGCTAAACGGCGCACGCCGTCACTCTCCGATAATGATGGGGTTAGGACTAGCTGTTCTATTCATAGAAGCCGCCCTTCTATTTAGGCCTGAACTGGTCACTCTGGAGAATGCTGTCATATTTACGGCCGGACTTCTGGCCTGCCTAGGTGTCGGAGCTACGATTGCAGGGCTAAGCTTGTCCCATCAAGGCTCTGCCCCTCGTCTAAAGCATAGTTAGGCGCGTCGCGTTCGCTTTCACAAAGAGCGGCGCAAATATCATACCCGCTATGTAACCGCCAATATGGGCGGGCCAAGCGATGCCGATACCAATATATTTTTCGAGCAGCACCATCACGAAATTGATGACGGCCCACCCAAAACCAAATTGTAACATTTTTTCACGCCCGCCTATGGCCCATCCTCCGGCCGCAAATAGAGCCGAGGCTCCGCCAGACGCGCCTACCGCGCCTGTCAGTGTTAGCTGCGCATTTACAACAGCCCACCATCCCCATTGAAAGATGCCGCCAATAATAACGCCGGCAAAGAAGATGATAAAAAAGTCACGTCTCGCCGTGGAGGCTCTGCCTTTGGACGCCGCAAGCAGTTTTGCGCCGCGTATCAAGGCAATCCCAAAAACAATTGTCATGCCGGAATTCATCAAGACATGTCCCCAGCTTCCGTGGAGAAAACCATGTCCAATAAGGCTAGTGGCCTGAGAGATAACATCCGTGCCAGGACTGCCCAAAGGCCGCAAAACACCAAAATGGTCGATGCCTGCTCGTAGGGCATATGGCACAATGCTCATGACCGCCTGAATGGCGATAAAAATGCCCGCCAGATAAGCCGGAGCTTTCTCGGTAAAATTAAACATGGGCTCGCGGGGGCGCTGAATATCGGTCATAATTGGCCCCCTAACCTGTTTTGATAATCTGTAAAAGTTTTATCTACCCTCTTTGCGTTTTTATAGAATCGGAAAAGATAGGGGGTTGAAAGGGTTCAAAACATGCAATCTGTCCAAAACACATGGTATGTTCAGGTCAATGGCCAGTCTTATGGCCCTTATGACCCTGCCCAAATGAAAGCTTTCGTCGCCGAAGGGCGTGTTGCGCCGCAATCGCTTATCAGCCAATCAGCCGCGCAAGGCTACCAACCTGCTCAGCACTTTGCCGCCTTTGCCTCTTGGGCAGGCCAGCAGAGCGTAGCGCAACAACAGCCACGTCCTCAGGCACAGCCTAACGTCTTGCGCCCCATGTCCAATGTGGGCGGCGGGGTCTTAGCGCGGCAAATGCAGCCCACAACTTACGCCCCGCAAAGCGTTGCCCCAAATCCGAGACCTGCAGCGCAGCCGCAAGCCGCGCAACATGCGGGTGATAAGACGGTCTTTATCGTCATGGCTGAAATCCGGTCCAATCACGGCATGCAATTTCTACAAGCGCTTCAGCAAAATGGCATTGCGCAGCGTATCGGGGATTCCGTCTGGCTACTAAAAAGTCAAGCCAGCGTAGAGCAGCTTAGAAATAGTCTTAGCCAAACCCTGACGAAGGATGATCGGTTGTTTCTGCTCGATAGTTTCAAAAATCAAACCGCGTGGTTTAATATCGGCTCAGACATGGATGCGCGCATTCGCGATCTTTGGAACATGGATATCTAAATTTCTTTGAGGCCATCCTTAAACCGCTTGGCATTGGCCACGTAAATCTCGGCATTCATTTTTAGCATAGCAAAATGCTGCTCGGTCAGCGTTTTAATCACGCGGCCTGGCGCGCCGACGACCATAGAGCCGTCAGGAATTTCTTTGCCTTCAGTGATAAGTGCGTGGGCGCCTATGATGCAATTATTACCAATCTTAGCCCCGTTTAAGATTGTCGCGCCTATGCCTACCAAAGTGTTATCCCCAATGGTACAGCCGTGAAGCATGACTTGATGCCCGACAATAACGCCCTCACCTAATGTGAGCGGCATTCCAGGGTCGGTATGTAGCACAGAATTATCTTGCACATTTGAGCGCGCCCCAATTTTTATAAGATCATTATCCCCGCGCAAAACCGCGCCAAACCAAGCAGAACTCCCCGCTTCCATTTCGACATTGCCCATGACCTGCGCATTGGGCGCAATGTAAACATCGTCGGCTAATTTTGGCGCAACGCCGTCTAGGGAATAGACGGCCACTTACGCTTCGTCTAAATCTTGCTGAAGGATTGAAATGTTCAAGTCATATGAGATGTCATTTTTATCTTCGTCATCAATATAGAGAAGACCTAGAATCTCATCATTCAAATAGACTTCGACACTATCGGCAACTTTGCGCGGCTTGATAGACACGCCGTCCGTGCCAAGACGTTTACAGAGATAGTTTTTAACAGATAGAATTTGTTCGGGGCTCATAGGGTGCTCTTTCTTTTGAGGTGTCCTGATTTAAAAGTTTTTAAATTTAAAGCGTTTGTACCATGGATTTAGCGGGGTTGTCGCAACACGGGCCGCCCACAGGCTTGGCCGGAACGCCTGCTACGGTGCAGCCTTCTGGCACAGCTTTCAAGACCACTGACCCTGCCGCAACTTTAGAGCCATCGCCAATAATAATATTGCCAAGGACCGAGGCATTTGCGCCAATGAGAACGCGATTACCAATTTTCGGATGACGGTCCTCATGGGCTTTACCCGTTCCGCCTAGAGTGACACCTTGAAGGATAGAACAATCATTCCCGATAACCGCCGTCTCGCCCATGACAAACCCTGTCGCGTGGTCAAGCATGATACCATGTCCGATTTTCGCCGCCGGATTGATATCGACGCCAAAGAGTTCTGAGCTGCGATTTTGCAGATGAAAGGACAGAAGGTCTCGACCCGCTTTGTAAAGCGCGTGTGCGCAACGGTAAGTCTGGATGGCCATAAAGCCTTTAAAGTAGAGAAAGGCTTGTAGGAAGGACGTGCAAGCCGGGTCGCGGTCTTTCACAGCCAATAAGTCTTTCGCGGCATGTTCAACAATACTCGCATCGGCTTGAATAGCCTCAGTAAGAATTTTGCGGAGTTTCAGCGTGGAGAAATCTGGCGTGGCCAGTTTTTCGGACAAGTGATTGACCAAAGCTCCGCCAAGGCTGTCTTGATCCAAAATGGTGGCATGCAAAAGAGACGATAGAGCCACCTCTTTCGTGGCATATGCCGCAGCCTCTTTCTTAAGATTAGACCAGACACAGATATCCGGGTTGCTATCAGTAGCGAGATTTACATTACCCATGACCCTGTCCTTTCAATTGACGTTCCGCTGTAGATAAGCATCACCGCCCCAAAAGCCAAATAAATATTTGAGATTATTGCAGAAGGTTTCGGCCTAAGCCGCATCATTGATGTTACGCCAATAGGCCGCCAAATCACGTTTGACCTCAGGGGCCAGAATATAAAGCCCAATAAGATTTGGAATGGCCATCACAAAAATCAAAGCATCTGCAAAGTCTAAAATAGCACTGAGTTGAACCGAGGCGCCAATCACGATGAAGAGACAGAAAATCAGGCTAAAGGTTAGCTCTTTGCCTTTGCCTTCGCCAAATATGTAGGTCCAGCCTTTGGTGCCGTAATAGGCCCAAGCGAGCATCGTCGAAAACGCAAAGAGGAAAGCTGCAATAGAGAGCGGCACAGGTGACCAAGAAATTTTTGACTGGAACGCGGCAGAGGTCAGCTCAATCCCGCTCACCCCGCCATTCATGATTGTCTCTGTGTCAAAACAGGTGACGATAACGAGGCCTGTCAGTGTACAAATAACCACCGTATCAATAAAGGGCTCGAGCAGCGCCACAAAGCCTTCTGTCAAAGGCGAATCCGTCTTTACAGCTGAATGCGCGATAGCCGCTGAGCCAAGGCCCGCTTCATTTGAAAAGACGGCGCGCTGAAAACCGATAATCATAATGCCGAGGATACCGCCCCCGGCCCCTTGCAGGGTGAAAGCCCCCGTAAATATCTCTGCAATAGCGGCAGGGAGTTGGGCCGCATTCATCAGGATGACCGCCAATGCCCCCACAATATAAATAACCACCATAAAGGGCACCAGCTTAACCGTTGTTTTCGCAATCGACTTAATGCCGCCAATAATAATCAGCGCAACTAAGACGGCCATGATCAAACCTACGGCCCAGCCATAGCCCGCAAGAGGGCTCCCGCTCTGCCCGCCAGTCACTTCCAATAGCTGCACATAGGCCTGATTGGATTGGAACATATTGCCAATCCCCAAACAGCCGACGACAATACTGGCCGCGAAGAAAAACCCTAAGAACTTACCAAATTTCGCCATGCCTTTGGCCGCCAAACCATCGCGCAAGTAATACATGGGTCCGCCCGACACCGTGCCATCAGGATTAACTGTGCGGTATTTGACCCCCAATGTGCATTCTACAAATTTCGTGGTCATGCCGAGAAAGCCTGCCACTATGACCCAAAATATCGCCCCCGGCCCGCCCACAGAAACTGTTACAGCCACGGCGGCTATATTGCCGATACCGACAGTCCCAGACACAGCAGCGGTCAAGGCTTGGAAGTGGCTAATCTCGCCATCATGCTTTGGGTTTGAGAATTTACCGCTGACAATATCAATGGCATGTTTGAAACCGCGTATATTGATGAAGCCGAGGTAAAAGCTAAAGAATGTGGCTGCAAATATAAGCCATAACACGATGAGCGGCAGGTCAGCCCCCATGACCGGTACAGAAAAGAAAATGAAATTCGAAAGCGCGTCAGTCAGAGGCTGAACGGTATCGTTTAACCAAGCGTCGAGACCCTTGGCAGCAAAATTCATAAGCATCATCATGACATTGGCCTAATGGCTTAACCTCTACCGCGATAGGGCGGCACGCCTTGATCAGGTATCCAAAGACCTTCCGGCGCTTTGCCATATTGATAAAACACATCAATTGGAATGCCTCCGCGTGGATACCAATAACCGCCAATACGTAGCCATTTGGGGCTTATCTCTTTGACGAGCCGTTGGCCGATGCCTGTGGTGCAGGCTTCGTGGAAATCACCATGGTTGCGATAGGAGCCGAGAAAGAGCTTGAAAGCTTTGCTCTCAACAATCCACTCATCAGGGCAGTAATCAACAACGAGGTGAGCGAAATCGGGCTGGCCAGTGACAGGACAGATACTGGTAAATTCAGGCGCGACAAGGCGAACCATATAGTCCTCATCACAAGGGTTTTTGACACGCTCCAAAACAGCCTCATCAGGCGAGCTTGGCAAAGCCTTCATCTGCCCGAGTTGGTCCAGTTCATTATAACGGTCATTTGTCATAAGCGCCCGTTAGCGCTTTGCAGGGTTTAGGGCAAGGCCTAGCCTTTAAGCGGCGCTGGCTTGATGGCCTTTTTCTCAGGCTTGGACCATTTTAACTTACGCAGAAAACGCCCGCCTGGAATTTCCACATATTTCCATGTGAAATGCGCGCTGGCAATCACGCAGAGCAGATAAGGAATGTTGTAAAGATCACCCCAAAGGCCGGTGTTAAAATCACCGGCGACGATGGTATCAGGAAAGAGACGCGTCCCAACTATCGCAAATACAATCGCAATAAATACGTGCACCATATAGACGGAGTAGGAAATCTTTGCGAGATAGCGGAAGACTGGCAAGCTCATAAAGCGCGATACCAAACCCCTATCATGTGCAAAAATCATGATGAAACAAAACATCACTGGCGCAACAAAAAACTGCAGCTTGCCTTGCCAATAAATTATAAAAGCCACGCTTAGTGTGACAATCGCAATTTCAGCGAGGGTGAAAAGGGTGACGCTCGGTGCCTTTTCAGGCCTCGGTCGAGATTTAAGTTTTTGATAGGTCCAAGCCGCAATCACGCCTGTAAAAAACCCGCCCAGACACCGGAAAAATCCGTAATCATAAGTAATATCCATATTAGGTTTTACGCGGGACAGTCCAAAATAAAGGCCTGCGACCCCCACCGCAATAAGGCCAAAATGCCACGTCTTTCGAGGCGGCATCCAGACCATAAGAGCCATAAAGACAAAATAGGCGAAGAACTCGACACTGATTGTCCAGCTAGGATAATTAAAGCTGAGAGAGTCGTGCAGGCCCATAGAATGCGTCAGGGTTAAATTACTGAGCAAAGCCCCCCAGCCCTCTGACGCGCCTGCCATAAAGGGTAATATCTCTCCAGCTTGGTGCTCTGCAATGCCAGCCTTATTGACCATCACTCTTAAAATAGCGAAAGCTAAGAAGACGAGAAGCATGAATATATGAATTGGGTAAAGCCGGGCAAAACGCCTTTGCATGAAGTTCATACAACTCGCCTTATCTGTGAGCTTTCCTGCATATAGCGTAAACATGAGAAAGCCTGAAAAGGCGAAGAACAAATCAATGATAACATAGCCTTCATTGATAAAGGTTCGGTAATTCAAATAAGAAAACCACGTCGCATGATGTATAGCGACAAAGAGGGCGAGCAATCCGCGAAACCCGTCAAGAGCTGCGAAATATTCACTATGGCCATATGGCTTCTTTGATGTGCCTACTGACATTTTTACGCTTGTTATTACTTTACGATACCCGACCTCTTAACAAAAAGACGCGAAGATTGGATTAACACCCTGCAAGACCCGTGCTAGGCCTAGGGGAAATCAGTAAAAGACTCTCAGGAGAGACATTATGAAATCACGCGCTGCGGTCGCCTTTGAGGCTGGGAAAGACCTGGAAATCGTCGAAGTCGACCTTGAAGGCCCGAAACCGGGCGAGGTTTTGGTTGAAATTAAGGCCACAGGCATATGCCATACGGATGCCTTTACGCTCTCCGGTGAAGACCCTGAAGGCGCCTTTCCCGCTATTCTTGGCCATGAAGGTGCAGGTGTTGTGCGTGAGGTCGGCAAAGGCGTGACATCTCTCGAAGTGGGCGATCATGTCATCCCGCTTTATACTGCCGAATGCCGCGAATGTGACTTCTGCCTCCATCCTAAAACCAATCTCTGCCAATCTGTGCGCGCCACCCAAGGCCAAGGCGTTATGCCTGACGGGACATCACGTTTTTCCTATAAGGGTCAGAAAATATTGCATTATATGGGATGTTCGACCTTCTCTAATTATACGGTATTGCCCGAAGTCTCTCTGGCCAAAATCCGCAAAGACGCGCCCTTTGATATGGCCTGCTATATTGGTTGCGGCGTCACAACGGGCGTTGGGGCAGTAATTTACTCCGCCAAAGCTGAACCTAATTGCCGCGCAGTTGTCTTTGGTTTGGGCGGCATCGGCTTGAACGTCATTCAAGGGCTGAAGATGATTGGGGCTAAGCAAATTGTCGGCGTTGACCTAAATCCCGAACGCGAAGCCATTGCCCGCAAATTCGGCATGACGGATTTTGTTAATCCCAATAAAGTTAAAGGCGACCTCACGGGGCATATTGTCGACATTACGGGCGGCGGCGCGGATTATACTTTTGAATGTATCGGCAATGTCGATGTCATGCGCGTGGCGCTCGAGACCTGCCACAAAGGCTGGGGCGAGAGCTATATCATCGGCGTCGCGGGAGCCGGCAAAGAAATCTCAACCCGTCCCTTCCAACTGGTCACAGGCCGCAGCTGGAAAGGCGTCGCCTTCGGAGGCGCCAGAGGCCGCACAGATGTGCCTAGCATCGTAGACATGTATATGGATGGCCGCATCCAAATCGACCCGCTAATTACGCATAAAATGGGCATTGAGGATATCAATAAAGCGTTCCACTTAATGCATGAAGGCAAAAGCATTCGAAGCGTGGTGGAGTTTTAGAGTTGAGTTTTGACTTAATATTTTTCGACGCAAGAGTCGCCCCAAAATCAGAAACTGACTTTGATAATTGGTTAGAAGGTTTAGAAGACTTTTCCGAGTTCTTTGATGACGAAACTCATTGCAGTGATAATCTACAAAAGTGCTTTATAGAGTTCTCAGATGTTTTTCCCTCAATGGATCAAAGCAATAATAACATTGATGAGGCACATATCACGCAATACTCCTTCGCCAAGCACATGATTGAAGGAAACTTTGCATTTTCGGTTGCAGAAGAAGCAGGAACGCTAATCCTAAAAATTGCAGCAAAATACGAAATTGGCATTTTTGACGCTCAAGAAAGTGAAGTGTACCTACCTATCTCACAAACTGAATTTAAAAAGTTTCGAATATACAATTATTAAATGCAACTCATCCTTACCATCGCGATTACCTATAATTTCCTCCTCCAAACGTGAATTGACTCTCGCGCCAAATTGCTGAAATTTAGAACCTTATCAGGAGAGACTTTATGTTCATGCATTTGGCCAAGCCTTTAGCGCCGCAACCTAATTTAAAAACTCTGCAAATTTCAAATCTTTCGCGGCGTGGTTTTATCCGCGGCACGACAGGCTTTACTCTAGGCCTGTCTCTTGTGGCCTGTACGCAAAATAAGCCCGAGACCCTCGCGCAAGACGCCTCGCCTATCCCTGATAATTCCAACGTTGATGTCGGTCCCCTCGTCCTGATTTCTATTGCCGCTGATGGCCGTACACAAATCACCAATCCGCGCTCTGAAATGGGTCAGCAAGTTATCACAACGGTGGCCCAGATGATTGCTGATGAACTTGACGTGCCGTGGGATGACCTCGTGATAAAGCAGGCTGTGGGCGATAAGAAATATGGCGATCAGAATACGGATGGTTCGACCTCTGTGCGCAACCACTTCACCCGCTTTCGCATGGCGGGCGCGTCTATGCGCCAGATGCTGACCCAAGCCGCTGCTAATCAATGGGACGTGGATATATCCGAATGCTCAAGCGAGCTTGGTGTTATCACCCATAGCTCTGGCAAAACGCTCACTTACGGAGATGTCGCCGAGGCCGCCGGTAAATTGGACGTCCCCGCTGAAGATGATGTGACCTTAAAGCCCCGCAGTGAGTGGCGATATATCGGCAAAGACAAACCCTCTTACACGATTTCAGATGTCATTCGCGGCAAAGGCACTTTTGGCATTGATGTGAAAGTGCCGGATATGCTTTACGCCGTCATCGCCCATCCACCGACATTGTTTGGAAAAGTTAAAAGCTTGGACGATACAGCGGCCCTTGCCGTGCCGGGCGTAACCCAAGTCATCAAGATGAAAGAGCCTGAAGGCGAAGCGCCAAGCTTTCAACAACTCGGCGGCGTGGCTGTTATTGGCACCGATACATGGGCGGCTATTCAAGGGCGCGAGGCGCTGGAGATTGACTGGGATGCCGGCCCCAATGCGAGCTATAATTCCAAGGCCTATGCGAAAGAATTAGCGGCGACGGCTCGCAAAACCGGCGAAAATAAATTAAAGCGCGGCGACGTGGCTGCGGCTTTGAAATCTTCGGCGAAGACGATCTCTGCAGATTATTACGCCGCTCATCTCTCCCAATCCCCGATGGAACCCCCCGCTGCCACCGCGCGCTGGGACGGCGACACCGTTGAATGCTGGGCCTGTACACAAAACCCGCAAGCCGCGCGCAGCACAGTCGCGCAAATATGCGGCGTGCCTGAAGAGAATGTCACCGTTCATGTGACGCTTTTGGGCGGCGGCTTTGGCCGTAAATCCAAACCCGACTATGTTGTCGAAGCCGCGCTTATCGCCCGCGAAGTGGGCAAGCCTGTCAAAGTCACATGGACACGCGAAGATGATGTACAGCACGGTTACTTCCACGCCGTCTCGGCGCAGCATATGCAAGGCGGATTAGACGCCTATGGCAATGTCACAGCAGTTCTGCACCGCACAGTCTTCCCGTCTATCAACTCAACCTTTGGGCCTGCCGTTCAAGGTTCTGATTTTGAACTTTCCTTAGGCGCAACGGATAATCCTTGGGACGTGCCCAATATGGCCGTTGAGGTCGGCAAAGCCAAATCTCATATTCGAATTGGCTGGCTACGCTCTGTGGCCAATGTCTATCACGTCTTTGCAAATCAAAGCTTTGCGGCGGAACTCGCCCATGCGGCGGAAATAGATCAAAAAGACTTCCTCATTGATCTGATTGGCCCTGACCGCCAAATCGACTTTAGCAAAGACGGCGTCACCTATCCCAATTACGGCGCCTCTATTGAAGAGCATCCCGTAGACACAAAACGCCTCAAAGCCGTCCTCAATAAAGCGGCAGCGATGGCAAAATGGGGACGCGATGTGCCTAAGGGCCACGGCCTCGGTATCGCGGTTCACCGCTCATTCCTATCTTATGTCGCGACAGCTATTGAGGTTGCCGTGGATAGTGATGGTAATATCACCTTCCCCGGCATTTGGTGCGCTGTGGATGCTGGCACGGTTGTCAGTCCTGATAACACGAAATCCCAGATGGAAGGCGGCACTTTATTTGGGATTTCCAACGCGCTTTACGGCGAAATTACCGCCACCAATGGCGTTGTCGATCAAGTCAACTTTCCGGATTGGCGCGTCATGCGCATGGCCGAATCTCCGCATGTCTTTGAAACCCATATCATGGAGAGCGACGCCCCGCCCGGCGGTGTCGGCGAACCGGGCACACCGCCTGCCGCCCCTGCCCTCGCCAATGCGATTTTCGCGGCGACAGGGCAGCGCCTCAGATCGATGCCGCTTTTGGGACAAAATGATAGGCTCGATATGAGCAAAGTCGGAGAGGGTTAAGACTATGGCGATTACACTTAAAATCAATGGCAACACGAAAACCGTCACCGCCCCAGAAGGCACGCCCCTCCTCTGGGTGCTGCGCGATCACCTGGGCATGACAGGCACAAAATTTGGCTGCGGCGTCGCGCAATGCGGGGCCTGCACGGTTCATGTTGACGGCACGCCCATACGCTCTTGTATCACCGCCCATGAGGATGTTGAAGACACTGAAATTGTCACCATCGAAGGCGCAAACGGAAAAGTCACTGAAGCTATTCGCAGCGCATGGGAAGAACTCGCTGTCCCGCAATGCGGATACTGCCAAGCCGGACAAATCATGAGCGCCACAGCTTTGCTCGAAACGAATAAAAACCCAACAGATGAGGATATAGACGCCGCCATGACAGGCAATATTTGCCGCTGCGCAACCTATGTGCGGATAAGAAAAGCGATTAAAGAAGCCGCAAAGACGGTTTAGGTCTTGCCTAAAAGTAACGGGCGACCTTTCGGCAAAATGGAAATAATCTCAATAATTTCGTCGTTAAGACGATAGATAATTTTGTAATTATCGATGTCCAAAGCCCTAAGGCTTTCTGAAAGCAAAACGAAATCACTTTGGTATTTTTTTCCTAATTCAGGGTGATCTATGAGAACCAATATCTCATCTTGCAGGAGTTCCAAATATGCAATCGCTCGCTCTACTCCCCAATTTTCAACACCGTAATCCAAAATCTCGTCAAGGTTAGTGTCCGCTTCAGCCGAGTAAACAAGTTTCATATGTAGGATTTAGGTCCTTAGGGCCGCAAAACGTCGGGTCAGTCTTGCTCTAACATCATCGGCGGAGACAATGCGCCCCGCTTTAATGTCCTCTAGGCCCCGTTTAATGGACTGTGCCACAAGAAAGTCATGGGCTTTTTGGTCTTCAGCATATTGTTCCGCTGACAATACGACACAGACCTCTTCACCATGTTTAGTAATCGTCACAGGTTCACGTTGTACTTTCGTGATAACTTTACCAAATTTTTGTTTGGCTTCTGCCGCTGTCATAGTATCCATGGGTCACTCCAAGTTCGGCTTTTGGACAAAATAGACAAATTGGACAAAATAGACAAGGCTTATTATGAAAACCATATCTGAAAACAAAATCCATGGCGGCATCCAAGCGGTTTATGAGCATCGCTCTGATGCGTGTGATTGCGATATGCGTGTGGGTGTGTTCACGCCCGAAGGCGTAAAGAATGCCCCGGCCCTGATTTGGCTTTCGGGACTGACCTGTACCGAGCAAAATTTCATTACCAAAGCTGGCGCGCAGCGTATGGCGAGCGAGCTCGGCGTCGTTCTTATTGCGCCTGACACCTCCCCGCGCGGAGATCACGTCCCCGATACCGAAGACCGTTATGATTTCGGTAAAGGTGCAGGCTTTTATCTGGACGCCTCAAGGATGCCGTGGATGGATAATTACGCCATGGAAACCTATATTCGCGATGAGCTGACCCATTGGATTAAGCAGAGCTTACCGCAAGTAAACCCGCAGCGCATCGGCATTTCAGGGCATTCTATGGGCGGGCATGGCGCGCTCACGCTACATCTAAAAAACCCGGCTGTGTTCAAAACCTGCTCAGCCTTTTCGCCCATAGTGGCCCCAACCCAAGTCCCCTGGGGCCGCAAAGCTTTTGAAGGTTATCTGGGCGATAACAAAGCTAAATGGGCGGGTTATGACGCCACAGAGCTTGTGGCGAAACAACCCTCCAAAGCCCACATCCTCATTGACCAAGGAACTAATGATGAGTTTCTAAAAGAACATCTGCGCCCAGAACTCTTTGAAGCGGCGTGCAAAAAAATAGGTCAACAGCTGACCCTAAGGATGCAAGAAGGCTATGATCACAGCTATTATTTCATCAGCAGTTTCATTCATGAGCACATCATTTGGCACGCTGAAACACTCTAATAGAGATGACCCAATGGTATGATGTTATTGCGGGAGTCTATGACCATTTTTCTCAACGTCATTATAAGCAACCTCGCAAAGTCTTAGTCGACAGGCTAGATTTAAAGAGCGGCGATAATGTGCTTCACATTGGCTGCGGTACGGGCCTCAGTTTTTCGCTTATAATAGATAAAATCGGGCCTGACGGCACTTTGATAGGCTTAGATGTTTCACAAAAGATGTTGGCTCAGGCTGAGAAGAAAATCTCAAAACATGGCTGGCAGAATGTTCACCTGCTTCACGCTGATGCCCGAGAATTATCTGCTGAACTCCTCAAAGACCATCTTGGTCAAGACATGACGATAGACCACGCGGTTGGAGAGCTTTCCTTTTCGGTCATGCCCGATTGGCGTTTAGTCATGGAAAACGCTCTAGGCCTGATCAAAGACGGCGGAAAATTTGGCGTGCTGGATGGCTACCGTGCAAAAAAGGACTGGATAAATTCAGCCCTAAATTTCTTACCTCAAAGCAATATTAGCCGCCCTATATCAGACTATCTGTGTGAGCTTACGCAAGAGTGTCGTGTTCAAACTTTTGGCCGCTACAAAATCATCTTCGTAGCCATCGGAACAAAAGCTCAAAACCTATCGAATGACGATATGATTTAATAAAGCGTCGCGAGGGCTTTGCTATCATAGTCTTTCATCTCGTCCATGCGGCCTTCTTTGACCTTGGTGACCCATTCAGGGTCCTGCAACAAGGCACGGCCTACGGCGATGAGATCAAATTCGTCGCGTTCCATCATGTCATAAAGCCTATCGAGTGAAGCAGGTTGAGAGCTTTCTCCCGCAAAAGCCTTAATGAAATCACCGTTCAGCCCGACGGAGCCAACAGAAATCGTCGGCAGGCCTGTGAGCTTTTTCGCCCAGCCTGCGAGGTTCAAATCAGAGCCCTCAAATTCTGGCTCCCAGAAACGGCGCTGTGAGCAATGGAGCATATCGACGCCTGCATCGACAAAGACTTTGAGGAAAGCTTCCATCTCTTGCGGCGTTTCCGCGAGGCGGGCAGAATATTCTTGCTGCTTCCATTGCGACCAGCGGAGGATGATTGGCATATCTTCGCCAATGGCTTTGCGGCATTCGCGGATAACATCGCCGGCGAATTCAGCGCGGTCCAACAGGTCGCCGCCATATTTGCCTTCGCGCTTATTCATCACGTCCCAGAAAAACTGATCAATCAGATAGCCATGCGCGCCGTGAATTTCGATAGCGTCAAAGCCAAGCTCTTTGGCGGACTTAGCTGACCGCGCATAAGAGCTGATCATATCCGCAACCTCTTCATCCGAGGGCGGGTCCATAACGGATTTACCTGTGTGAGTGACGCCTGACGGGCTATCGCTTTTCGCCTCAGGGTTAGGGCCCGTGCCCGGTTTGCGCACCATGCCGACATGCCACAGCTGTGGCGCGATTTTACCGCCGGCCGCGTGGACCTTATCAACCACATTTTTCCAGCCCTTAAGCGCGGCCTCGCCGTGAAAGCTAGGATATTTAGGATCATTGGCCGAACCGGGACGGTCCGTGACCGTGCCTTCTGTGATTATCAAACCGACATTTGCGGCGGCGCGGCGCGCATAATATTCGGCAACATTCTCGCCCGGCAGGCCATCAGGCGACATACTGCGCGTCATAGGCGCCATAACAAAACGATTAGGCAGCGTCAGACCGCGGCATGTGAAGGGACGGAAGACAGAAGATGACATGGTGAGGACCTTATGCAATTTGTTGCATATGTAAAGCGTGAGGCAAGTAAATCAAGAGCAATTTTAAGGCGTCTATTGTGGACTGTCAGTTCTACCTACACCCTCATTGCAAGACCCCGTTCTTGCAACCCATCTCCCGCTCCCACAAAAAATGACCAAGGCTAATAGCTGAAACGCATGGGAGATGGGTTACAAGGACAAGCCTTGTAATGAGGCAGTATCGAGTGTTCGGATTATAAATATCGCTTCGCCCAGGCGGCTAAAACATGCGCCACATATTCGGCATCTTTTGGGTTTTTCAAGAGCAAGTGATCGGCACCATCAAGACTAACAAAACTCTTCGGGTGTTTCGCCTGCGAGTAAATGTGGGCGGCATTCTCAATTTTCACGACACTGTCTTGGGGCGAATGAAAAATCATCAGCGCGCGGTCCAAATCGGCAATTTCTTTGGCGATATCTTGGTTACCTATATCATCTAAAAATTGCTCTTTGATAATAAAGGGACGCCCGCCCAAGAGGACTTTGGCTTCGCCCTCCTCTTCAATCTCTTCGAGCTTATCTGCGAATTGATGAACAATATGAGTGGTATCGCAAGGCGAGCCAATGGTCGCGATCGCTTTGCATTCCGCAATTTCATCGGCGACCTTTAACGTGGCTGTCCCGCCAAAGCTGTGACCAATCATAACTTTCGGCGCCGTGTGATGTGTGCGCAGGAAGCCCGCCGCCATGCGAATATCTTCGCAGTTAGAGCTGAAATTCGTCTCTGAGAAATCACCGCCGCTCTCGCCTAGCCCCGTGAAATCAAAGCGGAGCATGCCATAACCGTCATCGACCAAGGATTTGGAAATGGTGCGGATAGGCTTTAGATCTTTCCCGATAGAAAAGCCGTGCGCAAAGAGACACCAGGCTTTAAGCTCACCTTCATCAGGCCAATCAATCTTGGCCGAGATTGTATCGCCAAAGGCGCCTTTAAATTCTACTTTTTCACTTGGCATTTATCCACTCATCACAGCTCGGTCACCCAGCACATAGCGCACAACATCCGTATAATCAAAGAGGAGCGAGATAAAAATAATCACAATTGCGAGCTTTACGAAACGTCCTGTCCAAACGCGCTCAGGATCTTTGTTACGGCTCTTCCATAGGTAAGCAAGCAGCGGTGTCCAAAAGATAACATGAGAGAGCCCCAGAATGCGCGTATAGCCATAGGTATGAAACAGCGCGCCCATAAACATCATATTGATGATCATGACGATGACCATAATGCGCGGCCGCCAGTCTTTTATGGCAAAGGGTATCGCGGCTATATGGAGCAGGCCCATAATCCCCATCCAAATGACCACCCATGTGGGCGACGCCATCATATGTTCATTCATGCTCATATCAGTTCTCTTTACACATTAGTTCTCTTTACATAGGCTTTTATCAAAGCTGATCTTTTGCGACCCATCCATCAAGTCAATATAGGCGTTTAAGGCATCACCATTGCGTTTATAGGCGATGACTTGCGGGTAATCGTGATCTGGGTTTTCGAAACGATATTCCGCTGCGTCATCTGTTTGGCGGCGCGTAAAGCGTGCCTCGCTATTATCCTGCCCCGTTACAACAAGCACTTCGCTATCGCCGCCGCGTTCGATGCGCATATGCTCAAAAAATGTAACATTGCCCTCGGCATCTCGCGAGACGGCATAGCCTATAAGCCAACCGGAGGGGTCCAAGGCCCAACTTTCGCGCTCCAAGCCGTTTTCGGTTTCCCAGCATCCAACAAAGGGGTGCAGCGAGGATGTGTTAGAGGCGGGCGCTTGCTGACAGCCTATAAATGAAAAGCCCAAAAGCGATAAAATAATGACCCGACGCATGATGTCCCCTTTGGAGAGACTATAGCGTGCTAGAACGCCTCGCGAAAGGCTTTGATAAATCTGTCTAATTCGGCATCCGGTAAGTGATTGATACCTGCCGCCGCAGAGCGTCCGCCGCCTGTTTCAAATTGCAGGGCGAGCGTATCAGCACCTGTGCGGTTCTTGATGGGCGCTCGGATAGAGACGAGATAGCCGCCCTCTTGAGCCGTCAATATTGCATGAGCGCGCCCAGGGCTATCTTGCGCGAGTTGGTTACCATAGACGCCTGAAATTCGGCGCGACCCCGCGCTATCAGGCAGGGTGATGATATGGCCCGTTTCCGTCTGATCGAGGATGTCCGCATGGGTGGCTTTGAGCAAGTCCATCTCATATCCAGCCTCAAGCTTATCAAATACAGTCATGTTTTCACTCAGAAAATCCATCGGCGTATCAAAATTCTCAAGCTCACGATAAAGGTCTGCGGGATGGTAGAGCAAATCTTCAACGGAGCCGCCATAGCCGTTATAGTTGACGAGCATCCCCAAACGCGCAAGCTTATCCAGCGGCAAGTCATGACCTTTAGCTTTTGCCCGCGCGAGCTTTGGAAAGTTATCCCCGAAGGCAGCCGTTACGGCCCAAGCCCTGTAAGCCCCCCCAAGGCACTCATCCACTAACATGGCGGTACACATCTCAGGCGAGGTATCAATAACGGCGTTGAGGCTTACATGCTCGGGGATGTCACCTGCATTATGATGGTCCACATAAAATACGTTTGCGCCCGCATTTAAGACACGCAACAGATCCTCCGCGTTGGAGCGCATGGAAATGTCCAGCACGGTGATATGGTCGCCCTCACCCGCTTGCACGCGGCTTAGAAGCTTGATGTCCCGCTTACGGCCTGTGATTAATGTCGTGGCTCGCGGCTCCGCGCGGCGCAGCTGCACAAGGGAGAGTATCCCGTCCGCATCACCATTAAAAACATCAAAATTAGCCATTAGCCTTCATAGCCTGACATGAAGCCTTTGTCTTTAAGGTAAGTGACAATCATCTCTGCGGCTTCATCAGCGGACATCTTGACCGTATCAACGGTGATTTCAGCGTTTTCTGGCGCTTGATATTCACTATCAATGCCTGTGAAGTTTTTGATCTCGCCCGCGCGAGCTTTGGCATAGAGGCCTTTCACGTCACGTGCTTCGGCAACTTCAAGCGGCGTATTGACAAATACTTCAATAAATTCGCCCTCTTCCAACAGGTCCCGCGCCATGCGGCGTTCAGCACGATAAGGCGAGATAAAGGACGCCATAGTGATGAGCCCTGCATCGACCATCAACCGCGCGACCTCACCAATACGGCGGATGTTTTCCACCCGGTCAGCCTTGGAGAAGTTAAGGTCGCGGTTAAGCCCGTGGCGAACATTATCCCCGTCCAGCGTATAGGTATGGCGGCCTAAATCGAGAAGGCGTTTTTCGACAAGATTTGCAATGGTGGACTTCCCAGAACCCGACAATCCCGTGAACCAGAGCAAGGCGGGTTTTTGGTTTTTCTGTTCAGACCGCACCGCTTTATTGACGTCCAAATCTTGCCACACCACATTCTTGGCACGGCGCAGCGCAAAGTCGAGCATGCCGACCCCGACAGTCTCATTGGTCTGGCGGTCAATCAGGATGAAGCTGCCCGTATTGCGGTTGTCATTATAAGCATCAAAAGCAATCGGAGCCGAAAGGGAGAGCGTCGCAACGCCAACTTCATTGAGCGCCAAAGTATCGACTGCAACTTCAGAAAAGTCATTAATATCAATACGGTGCTTAAGTTTCATGACGCTGGCAGGCACGGTTTTATTACCTGTCTTGAGCAAATATTGTCGCCCCGGGAACATCTCATTTTCGCTCATCCAGAGCATATGCGCTTGGAACTGATCCGCCTGCTCAGCGGGTGTATCTTTTTTGCAAATGATGTCCCCGCGCGAAATATCAATCTCGTCATTTAGCGTCAGTGTCACGGCCATGTCTTCGCGGGCAATGTCGCGATTACCGTCAAAGGTCACAATCTCTTTGACCGTGCTGCGCTTGCCTGACGGGATAACAATTATCTCGTCGCCAACTTCAACTGTGCCGGACGCGACCGTGCCGCTAAAACCGCGAAAGTCGAGGTTCGGGCGGTTCACCCATTGCACAGGCAGGCGGAAGGGCGCGTCGAGCGCGGCTTTATCCACATCGACAACCTCAAGATATTCGAGGAGTGTCGGGCCTTTATACCAATCGGAATTATCAGAGCGTATCGTGACATTATCCCCGTCCAGGGCGGACATCGGAATACAGGTGATATCGGTGAAACCCAGATCCCTAGAAAACTCGCGAAAATCCACTTCGATATCGTTATAGATAGACTGGTCGAAACCGTTGAGATCCATCTTATTGATAGCGACAACAACATGCTTCACGCCTAGCAAGGACACAATAAAAGCATGACGGCGTGTCTGTTCTTGAACGCCGTAACGCGCATCAATCAACAGGACAGCCACGTCCGCCGTAGAGGCCCCCGTCGCCATATTGCGCGTATATTGAACATGGCCCGGTGTATCGGCGACAATAAATTTACGCTTATCGGTCGAGAAGAAACGGTAAGCGACATCAATGGTAATGCCCTGCTCCCGCTCTGCCGCAAGGCCGTCAACAAGTAACGCGAGGTCTATCTTATCGCCTTGTGTACCGGATTTTTTACTGTCTTTCTCAATCGTGGCGAGTTGGTCTTCATAGATCAGTTTTGAATCATAGAGCAGCCGCCCGATAAGCGTGGACTTACCGTCATCCACAGAGCCGCAAGTAATGAAACGCAGAAAAGATTTTTCTTCCTGGGCTTTTAGATAGCCGAGGATGTCGGTTGCGATAAGGTCGTCAAGATGGGCCATTAGATGTGCCTCCCGCCCACGCCCTTCGAGACGATTGCTGCGCAATCCCTCAGGGTGAGGACTACATTATTAAAAACACAAAAAGAGACCTCATCCTGAGGCGGCGCGCAGCGGCGGGACTCGAAGGACGCGGTCGTGAGGGACAGAGCCGCCATTAGAAATACCCCTCTTCTTTCTTCTGTTCCATCGAGGCGCCGGCATCGCTGTCAATCACCCGGCCTTGGCGTTCGGATGTTGTGGTCAGCAGCATTTCTTGGATGACATCCGGCAAGGTCACGGCTTCGGACTCTACCGCGCCTGTCAGCGGGTAGCAGCCCAAGGTTCTGAACCGCACCATTTTCTCTTCAATCACATCATCAGGGCCAATGGGCATGCGGTCATCATCGACGAGTATCAGCACGCCGTCCTTTTCGACAACAGGCCGTTTCTTGGAGAGGTAGAGATCAGGAATTTGGATATTCTCTTTGTAAATATACTGCCAAATATCTAGCTCGGTCCAGTTCGAGATTGGGAAGACCCGCATGCTCTCACCTTTTTTGACGCGCGTATTATAAATATTCCAAAGCTCGGGCCGTTGATTCTTGGCATCCCAGCGGTGGTTCTCTGAGCGGAAAGAGAAGATACGCTCCTTGGCGCGAGATTTCTCTTCATCACGCCTTGCGCCGCCAAAAGCCGCATCGAACTTATATTTATCCAGCGCCTGTTTCAGGCCCTGCGTTTTCATAATATCGGTATGCACGGCTGATCCATGCGTAAATGGCCCCACGCCATCGCGAATACCATCTGGGTTTGAATGGACGATGAGCTCCATCCCGACCTCTTTGGCGCGGCGGTCGCGAAAGGCGATCATTTCCTTAAATTTCCAGGTCGTATCGACATGCATCAAGGGGAATGGCGGGCGGGACGGAAAGAAGGCTTTCTCAGCCAAATGCAACATGACCGAGCTATCCTTACCCACGGAATAAAGCATCACAGGGTTTTCGCATTGCGCCGCGACTTCGCGCATGATGTGGATGGCTTCAGCTTCGAGCCTGTCCAAATGCGTCATGCGCAGCTTGGCTTCGCCCGAAAGCTCAATCTCAAGCGCTTCAAGCTTGGCCAACGCCTCATCCATTGTTTTAAGCGTGCATTGCCCGCCTTCTTTCAATCTGGACAGGCCTTTGCCATCATTGAGGAGTTTGCGCGATATGGTCGAAAGCGACTGCCCACTGGAGATAGCCAAAGCCTCAGCGCGGGTTACAAAATCAGATATAAGCGTCATATTCATTCGTGGGATTTATCCCACGCCTTATGCAATGTGACCCATTTAAGCGCTAATATTATTTTGTAAAGGGGGCGCGAGGCACTATTTCGTGAGCTTCGCCGATAATGAGGTGGGGATTAGCCCACAAAGAACATCGCAACCCATGTACCAAACAGAGCTGCACTGCCCGTCAAAACCGTGCCCCAGGGAATATCGATCCAAATCAGTTTCTCCGGCCATCCTTTTAGGGTCGCCAGATTGGTTAGATCATAGGTCATATAACAAAAGAAGCCGTAAAGAGCCCCAAGCGTCAGACCCGTCATCAAGCTCTGCGCCTCGACGGCGGGGCGAATGGCAAAAATGACAGCTCCCAATATATAAAGCGCGTAGAAAACACCCGCCGCGCCCCAACGAATATTGCGCGTCATGAGCGAGCCAAGCTGCCGTCCATAAATCTTCTTGGCAATCCCCGCGAGCCAAACCATATCCACGACCAAAAAGAAAACCAGTGTGGCCAAATAAGCGATAATATATGTTGTCATCAGAAACTCCGTTGCAGTTTCTACGGCGCAGGAGACGCGGAAGTTCTTATTTTATGCATAATGCCGTCTTTTATGCAGAATGCCGCTTGGGAGACGAAAAAGGACTTGCCCGCACTCGCAACGCCCCTTAATCAGCACATTCAAATTCTGTCGCGGGCGTGGTGGAATTGGTAGACACGCAAGACTTAAAATCTTGTTTCCGTATGGAAGTGCCGGTTCAAGTCCGGCCGCCCGCACCATGACCACAAATAATGACCGTTTGAGCGAAGCGATGACTGTAGTGTCATTATTTGTGCTCTCACGTCACAGAGCAACTACAATTCCCTAAGCCAACCGAGACTGAAAACATATCTCGGACTCCCCCCAACCCTAGTAACCGAGTGTGTCTCAATATCTGGGCGAAAAAGGGCAATGCGCCCCCATTGAAAAATTGTGTTTGCGCATTTGAAATTGCCGCCTGCTTTCGACTTTTTAACAACTATATTCAAACGATAGTGTTTGGCGTCCTTCACTGGGTCATTATGCGGCGGAATTTCCGTATCAACTGGATATTTGAGAATATAGGAATCAAATCGCAACCGTTTTGATACGAGTAATGGCCATTTATAGTAGCCCGTGCCCTGTCGACCTTTTTGCCATGCCATAATCTGAATATGTGGGCTTGGCCTCATCAAGTCAATTCAAGGCACATTCCCCATCAAATACCGTGGCCCTGCCCCGTTCTCCCCCGCTTTGTCGCCCTCATTATAAAGCGCGCAATTCTTTAGCGATAAACATCCACAGCCGATACATCCCGAGAGCCGCTTGCGCAGATTTGTCAGCGCCGCAATGCGCTCATCTATATCTTGCCCAAAACTGTGGCTGATCTTCTCCCAATCTTTTTGCGTGGGCGTACGCTTATTAGGCAGGCTATCGAGCTGCGCCTTAATCTGTTTGAGAGAAAAACCCAGCTTTTGCGCGATAATAATAAATGAGATGCGCCGAATATCTGCCGCCTCAAAGACACGCTGCCCGCCCGCATTGCGCCCTGCCGTGACCAATCCTGCCTCTTCGTAAAAGCGAATAGCCGAGACGGCGACGCCCGTTCGCGCCGCGACTTTGCCAATCAAAATACCCGCTTTAAGTTTTTTCATTTTATCGCTTGACCTCAACTTAAATCAAAGCTAACTCAAGGAGAGAAACTGATGAAACCCGCAAGATTGGAACGCGTCAACATCACCGTAAAAGACCCCAAAGCCACCGCCGCCATGCTGATGCATTTATTTGGCTGGCACATAAGATGGGAAGGCGCGAGCATGGATAATGGATACACAGTGCATGTCGGCACAGAGGCGCAATATATCGCGCTCTA
>JAOIVW010000015.1 GCA_028224375.1 Hellea sp. | reverse complement strand
CATGCAAGCAACAGATACCGTTGCTAATAGTAACTTCAATTTCATTGTAATTCCTCCCACGAATTTGAAAATTAACATTTCATTTATGGCCCTACAAAAAGACCTGTTCTTTATCAAGCAGAAATAACTGTTGATAGCAGTGGATTGGTATGACCACTTTGGGCTGTATTGGCGGTTTAAAAACCCGCAATCCGAGGTATATATTTTACGCCATAAAAAAAGCCCGGCTTAAAACCGGGCTTTTTAAGATTAAATGTCGTCAGATTTAGTTGATAACGCCAACTGAACCTAGAGAAATAAGAACCTCAGTACGGCGGTTCAATTGCTCTTTCACACCATCAGCGGTCGGGACAAAGTTCTCTGTCTCGCCTTTACCTTCTGATGTGATACGCGTTCCGTCGATGCCTTGACGAACAAGTTCGTCACGGGCGTCTTTGGCGCGGCGCTTAGACAGAGCCAAGTTGTAAGCTGCAGAACCTGAACGGTCTGTGTGGCCCACAACGCGAATATTTTCGACGTCACAATACTGACCAATATCCAAAACACGGTTGATGGCATTACGTGTTTCCGCAGATTGACCTTTATTGAACTCATAATAAATGATTTCTTGGCGGAACTGCTCTCCACATAAAGCCCCCAGATCATTGCCGCGCTGAGAAATCTGAGCCGGGCACTGAGCTTGATCATAGACCAATGTACCATCCCAACATGTATAAGTCGGAGGTTGAGCTGGACAGGTTGATGTAGCAGGTATTGACGAGCCATCCCAACATGTTTGCATCTGAACAGGGCGTGCTGGACATTGACCAGAGTTAAACACGACTGAGCCATCCCAACATGCAAAATCTGCAACAGGCGCCGGAGGAGGAGGTGGTGGGGCCGCAACAGTCTTTTGACCGAAGAGGTAGCGGAAACCTGTCAAGACAGAGTAAGCAGCAACACCGCTGGCAGCAACGGCGATAGGCGTGCTAGCGCCCGTTTCTTGGTTGGTTTGCAAACCATCAAAATCAAAACTTCCTGAGTTCAAATAGCGAGCCTGTGTGTCCCAGACCAAGTTGTCTGTAACGTCAAAGCCGAGACCAGCTAGGAGCTGAAAGCCGAGAGTCGAATCAGAGTCAGCAACAGAACAAGAGACTGGCTGAATACGCCCGTTGGGGTTGCGGTTTAGCAAGAGTTCACGTGGACCTGTACAGGCCGGGTTGGCAAGTGCCAATGGCGCTAAGAAGTCTTGAGCAACAAGATTAGCCTTGGCATTTACGATACCAACACCCGCGCCCACATAAGGCTCGAAACGCTGAGCAAAGCCGCCCAGTCCGTCAAAATCAAAGTCATAAAGCGCATTAATCATGCCCGTATTCGTACGAAGTTTAGCACTTGTAGCCGGAATTTGGCTGATTGAGCCGAGATCTGTAAAGAGTGAAGCGCCATCTAGCTCAAGACGCCAATGATCACCAAAGTCATAGCCAGCACCAACTGAATATGTGCCGTTACCTTCACTTTGAAGACCATTACCAACAAATTCACTACTAATACCGCCGTCCAGGTCGACATCGTCATGGATACCATAACCGCCCTGACCGCGTAGATACCAACCGGCATCATTATCATAATTCTGAGCTGACGCAGATGTTGCGATACCCATACAAGCAACTGATACAGTTGCTAAAAGTAATTTCATTTTCATCATGTTTCCTCCCAGAAACCAAAATATTAAAATATTGTTTAACTAACTACAACAAAGGCTAGCTCTTTATCAAGCAGAAACCTCTGTAAAATTAGTGCTTAAATTGTGACCGTTTGGCGCTGCAATTGATATTTACAAAACAACGTCTCAGTCATGAGTTCGGCGGCACAAAAAAGCCCGGTACAATACCGGGCTTTCAAATTATATATCTTCAGTTTTAGTTGATAACTCCAACTGAGCCAAGAGTAATCAGAACCTCTGTACGGCGGTTCAACTGCTCTTTCACGCCATCAGCAGTTGGGACAAAGTTCTCTGTCTCGCCTTTACCTTCTGATGTGATCCGCTCGCCAGCAATACCTTGACGAACAAGTTCGTCGCGGGCGTCTTTCGCACGGCGCTTGGATAGAGCCAAGTTGTAAGCTGCAGAGCCTGAACGGTCTGTATGGCCAACAACGCGAATGTTTTCGACATCACAGAACTGACCAATATCCAAAACACGGTTGATTGCATTACGTGTTTCAGCAGATTGACCTTTGTTGAACTCATAATAGATGATTTCTTGGCGGAATTGCTCTCCACAAAGCGCTGTCATGTTATTGCCGTTATCCGAAATAATAACCGGACAGGCGTTGCCTTGGACAACAACACTTCCGTCAGGACAATCTGTGTAGATGACTTGAGGCTGAATAACAGGACACGCATTACCTTGGACGACAACACTTCCGTCAGGGCAGTCAACATACTGAACTGGCGGTGGTGGTGGCGGAGGAGGAGGTGGCGGCGGAGGTGGCGGCGCAACCTGCTTCTGACCGAAGAGGTAGCGGAAGCCTGTTAAAATAGAGTGAGATCCAACACCTGCTGCGGCAACATTTATAATTGATTCAGTACCTGAAATGGTATTGCGGCTAATGCCGCTGAAATCAAAACTACCGGAGTCAATGTAACGGTAATGGGTATCCCATTTCAGATTATCTGAAAGTTCATATCCAAGGCCAGCAAGAAGTTGAAAACCAAGAGCTGTGTCTGAGTCTGAAACGCTACAAGCGTTAGGCTGTATACGTTGTTCGTTAGGATCACGATTCACTAAGAGCGCACGTGTCCCAGGACAGGCGGGGTTGGCAAGTGTGAGGGGCGCCAAGAAATCTTGCGCGGTTAAATCAATTTCAGCGTTAACGAAACCAACACCTGCCCCAACATAAGGCTCCCAGCGACCGAAATCATTAAAATCATAAATCGCATTTATCATACCACTATTCGTGGTAAGCTTTGCACTTGTAGCTGGAATTTGGCTTATAGAGCCCAAATCTGTGTGAAGCGTATGACCATCAAGTTCAAGACGCCAGTTATTGGAGAAGTCGTAGCCAATACCTAAAGATCCAGCAGCGTTTCCTTCACTTTGAAGACCGTTGCCAACGACATCGCTAACAATACCACCTGACAAATCTACATCTGTGTGGATGCCATAACCTGCGTTACCGCGAAGATACCAACCTTGGTCATCATCTTGTGCTGACGCGATAGATGGCACCGCCATCAGTGCAGCGGATGCTGCTGCAATAAGAAGCCGTGACTTCATCTTTTTTCCTCCGTATGGCCTGACGCCAAGTGATAATTTAGTGCGCGCAACTGCGCCTTACATGCGATTTAACCCTTACCAAAACGCAATGTTGCAATGCTATTACATGATTAAATTTCAAATGACCACCTTCCAAAACCCCTATTTGAGTGTTTTTAAAGACTTTTTTTTAACACCGTTGCTAAAATGCATCACCTAGAACAAAATCCGAGCTTATTTGGCGAGTTTCGCGTGAATGAAGTGTGAATGGTACGCCCGCACAGACTTGAACTGTGGACATCCTCATTAAAAGTGAGGCGCTCTACCAACTGAGCTACGGGCGCCCAATACAAGTAACCTTGTAAAAGGATGGGGGTAATTAGGGGCGCGGCTGCTTATCGTCAACCCCAAAATGCGCGGCAAAAGGCAATAATATCAGGGCTTTTGTCACCCGCGCCAATTTGCGCGGAACTTCGACGCGAAGGCCTCAAACTCACCTGCGGCAATGGCGGCCCGCATACGTGCCATCAAATCCTGAAAATAAGCAATATTGTGCCAGCTGAGAATCATCGCGCCTAATAGCTCGCCCGAGCGAATGAGGTGATGCACATAGGCTTTGGCGTAATCCTGACTGGCAGGACAGTCGATAGCCGCGTCAATCGGGCTGTCATCCTCGGCATATTGAGCTTTCTTGATATTATAAGGCCCCGCATCCGTCCAAACTTGGCCGTGACGCCCTGACCGCGTGGGTATCACGCAGTCAAACATATCCACGCCTCGCGCCACGGCTTCAACCAGATCAATCGGCTTGCCGACGCCCATGAGGTAGCGCGGGCGGTCTTCGGGCAGATGCGGGACGGTAAAGTCCAGTGTCTCGCACATCGCCTCATGCCCTTCGCCTACAGCCAGCCCGCCAATGGCAAAACCGCCATAGCCGCCCGCCGTGTCTTCGCGCACACTGGCCTCAGCGCTCATCCGGCGCAAATCTTCAAAGGTTGAGCCTTGAACAATGGCAAAAAGCGTTTGATCTTCCCGCTCGCCAAAATAAGCGAGTGAGCGCTTACCCCATCGCAAGGACAATTCCATGGATTTAGCCGCGGCCTCATAAGGCGACGGAAATTCCGTACACTCATCCAGCTGCATAGAAATATCCGCGCCGAGCAAATCCGCTTGAATTTCAATAGAGCGCTCAGGCGTAAGCATATGCTTGGAGCCGTCATGATGGCTTTGAAACTCAACGCCCTCCTCCGTCATCTTGCGCAGTTTAGAGAGCGACCAAACCTGAAATCCGCCTGAGTCGGTTAAAATCGGCCCTGTCCAACCGCCAAATTTATGCAGCCCGCCCAGTTTTTTCACCCGCTCCGCCCCAGGGCGCAACATGAGGTGATAGGTATTTCCAAGGATTATATCGGAACCCGCCTCTCGCACCTGATCCATATAAAGCCCCTTCACCGTGCCTGCAGTCCCGACAGGCATGAAGGCAGGCGTGCGGATATCCCCGCGCGGCGTGCGCAAAACACCCGTGCGGGCTTTGCCTTCTTTGGCATGAATATCGAAAGGGAATTTGGCCATTTGTCTCTACTAATTTTCAGCGGCCCATAGCAGGCTTGAATCGCCATAGCTATAGAAACGATAGCCGTTTTCAATGGCATACCCGTAAGCCGCTTGCATGACCTCCAATCCCGCCAAAGCGCTGACCAGCATAAAGAGTGTGGATTTAGGCAAATGGAAATTGGTCATCAACCCGTCAATAATGTGGAAATCCGAGCCTGGCGTAATGAAGATTTGCGTATCATCCGTCAGGGTTTTGACTTGCCCCGCGACCGCAGAGGATTCGAGCGCGCGCAAAGCCGTTGTGCCGACAGCGATAATACGGCGGCCTTCGGATTTGGCTTGATTGATACGGACGGCGGTCTCGGGCGAAATCTGATACCATTCGCTATGCATATGATGATCTTTTGTATCGTCAGATTTGACGGGCAAAAATGTCCCCGCCCCGACATGCAGTGTTAGCCGCTCTATCTGAACACCTTTGGCCCCTAAAGCCGCAAAAACATCGGGCGTAAAATGCAGCCCCGCAGTGGGGGCGGCAACAGAGGCGGCGTCGCCATCCGCGTAAACGGTTTGATAGTCGGCAACGTCTTTAGCATCGGGTGCGCGCTTTCGGGCGATATAAGGCGGTAGCGGCGGTTGACCAGTGGCTTCAATCGCGGCTGATAAGGCAGGGCCCGCAAGATTAAACCGCAAGCCCACATCCCCGCCCTCTTGTTTCCCAAAAACGGTCGCAGACAATTGGGGCGAAAAATGAACCTCATCCCCATCACGCAAACGCTTGGCCGGGCGGACGAAGGCTCGCCATTCAGTGTCGGAAACAGCCGTGTGGAGATTGACATCAACGGTCACATCACCCCCGCCGCCATGGGCGCGCGCAGACCGCGTCGCGGTCAAAGCAGCGCGAAGAACCTTAGTCTCATTGAGGACAAGCACGTCGCCCTCGCGTAAAAGCGAAGGTAGATCTTTGACGATGTGGTCGGTAAATTTGCCCTGCGCCGAAACTTGCAACAGCTTAGCGCTATCCCGCGGACGCGCAGGCCGTAGAGCAATGCTCTCCTCGGGCAGGTGGAAATCAAAGGCGCTGACACGCATGGCTCACGCCTTTGTTCAAACTAGGAAATGGTCGCTTTCACGATTTTGCCGGGATAGCGCGGCGGCTCACCTTTTGGCAGAGCGTGGACAAGTTCCATGCCGCTCTCGACTTCACCCCAAACGGTATATTGACCGTCTAGGAAACCCGCTTCATCCAAGCAGATGAAAAACTGACTGGAGGCAGAGTTTGGATTGGAAGAGCGCGCCATAGAGCAGACGCCCTCAACATGTGGGTGCTTGTTAAATTCAGCGGGGATTTGCTGCTTAGCCCCGCCCATACCTGTTCCGTCAGGACAGCCGCCTTGGGCCATAAAGCCGTCAATCACGCGGTGAAATGTCAGTCCGTCATAAAAGCCTTCACCAGCTAATTTCGTAATTTGCGCAACGTGCTGCGGCGCGAGGTCTGGGCGCAGCAAGATAACAACGTCGCCTGTCTTGCCATCATTGGCATCTAGCGTGAGGGTGAGTTTTTCAGCCATTTTATAGTCCTTTTAATGGGGGGATGTTTTGAGATTATTTCATACGGGTGGGAACGCGGATATCACAAATATCAGGATAGGTTCCGTCTGCTTTTTTCTGAGTTTTCAAATAATTTTTAAAGGCCGGGCTGTCCGTTTTTAAAACTTGAACCTTGACGCGTTCGCCTTCGGGAACATCCGCTGCGAGCTGCACCTTATTCATTTCATCAGGGATGAAATTCGGATCATCGCCCTTAGAGCCAACTTTGATTTTCGTAAGGTACTCATGCCCCAAAACTGTATTGCCCCATATCGAATATTGAGCGTCCAGATGCTCTGCAATACCTCTCATGAGGAAAAACTGGCTATTGGCAGAATTTGGGTCGTTTGTCCGCGCCATCGAGGTCACGCCCTTACAATGCAGTCCGAAGGCCGCAACCTTGCCATCCTTCGTTAGCATAGCTTGAGAGCCTGGCTGTGTGGCAACTGGCAGGGCTTTGTAAAACCCAACGCCGATTTCTTTACCGTTTTGGCTACGCGCGCCAACCAATGTGACGGGCATTGTCGCAGGGCGGCGGAAGGTAAATTCACCTTGGATATCGGGTAACTCAGAATCCCCTGCTCCAGTACCTGTCGGATCACCCGTCTGGTTCATAAAGCCTTCAATGACGCGGTGAAAGGTAATGTGATCGTAAAAACCTTGGCGGGCGAGCGCTTTGATTTGCGCCACATGAAGCGGGGCAATTTCAGGATAAAGCTCCAGCACAACGCGGCCATAATCCAAATCGATATAAAGCGTGTTTTCTGGGTCAAGATCACGCCAAGCCTCATCGGGCGCGTTAAAGCCTGATGTCACAGCAGCGGTCGCTGTCGCGACGACGGGCGCAACGTCTTGCGGCGCGGAGGTTTGGGCGGCGTCTTCAGCCGCGCAAGCGGAGGTGCTGAGCGCAACTGTCGTCAGAAGCGCAATCAAAGTCTTTTTCATCATGAATATTTATCCTTCAAGCGTAGCTCGACCTCAGGCGTGACAAATTGAGAAACATCCCCGCCCAGCCTTGCGATCTCTTTGACAAGGCGCGAAGCGATGGTTTGAAATTGTGGGTCTGCCATCAAAAATACAGTCTCTATATCTGGGTTCAAGCGGTCATTCATTCCGGCCATTTGGAACTCATATTCAAAGTCCGAAACAGCCCTTAGACCGCGCACTATCATGCTCGCCCCAACGCTTTCAACAAAATGTATCAGTAAACCTTCGAAAGGTTTCACCTCGACCTCAATCCGGTCTCTGAAAGGCGCGACCACATGCTCCACCATCGCGGTGCGTTCTTCGAGCGAAAAGAGCGGGTTTTTACTATTATTAATCGCCACAGCCACCACCAGCTTATCGCACAAATTACTCGCCCGTTTCATAATATCCAAATGCCCCAATGTCATAGGGTCAAATGTTCCAGGATAAAGGGCGATACGCTTGGTCATGGGAAGTCGTTTATACGGGGAATTGAGCTAAATCCAGCGGGAAATGAAAAGCAATTACCACCTTCCCCCGCCTGCGGGGGAAGTACCGCGAAGCGGGGATGGGGGGAGCGGCACGCGCTAAATCAAGTTAAATTTCACACTTCAACAAAGCCTTATAAATCGCCTCGACAACGCCATCCACATCATCAAATACATCATCATTGGTAAACCGAATAATGTGCCACCCCAGCTTTTCCACAAACATTGTGCGCGCCGCGTCATTTTCCAATTCGGACTTTTCGCTATGTGTAGCTCCGTCAATTTCAATAATAAGCTTTACAGAGATACAGGCAAAATCTGCAACATATTGCTCTATCGGATGTTGACGCCTAAATTTAAAGCCCTGCAGACGTCGTCCGCGCAGTTCTTGCCAAGGCTAACACTGAGCGTCGGTTAGATTCCGACGAAGATATTTTACATGTTTTCGGGACTGCCATTCACGCTCTCGAATGAATTATTGCTAGCATAAAAGCGTCTTCATCGCAAAGGCGGGTATGTGCCGCTCCCCCCATCCCCGCTTCGCGGTACTTCCCCCGTGAACGGGGGAAGAGGGCATTAGGTCACCACCGCAGCTTTAACTCTTCGCCTTCAGGGTCACGATCTCCTCTGCCAAGGTCGGATGCACGGCGCATGTGCGGTCAAAGTCAGCCTTCGTGAGCCCAGCTTTGACGCAAATACCCAGCGCCTGAATAATCTCAGGACTGTCATCACCCACAATATGAATACCAATCACACGTTCCTTTTTACCTTGCGTAATAAGCTTCATGAAGCACTTGTCCTGCTTATCCGCGAGGATGTTTTTCATCGGGCGGAAAGAGGTGGTGTAAACGGTAATTTTGTCGCCATGCTCCTTGCGGGCTTCGGCCTCGCTCATCCCGACCACACCGATAGGCGGACGAGTGAAGACGGCGCTGGCAATATCGCTGTGATCATAGGCGTCTTTCTCCTCACCATAGAGGGTTTCGACAAAGGCCATGCCTTCGCGGATAGCCACAGGTGTTAAGTTCACGCGGTCTGTCACATCGCCCACGGCATAGATATTTTTAGCGGATGTTTGCGAATATTTATCAACAATAACCGCGCCGTTTTTATCGACTTTCACGCCTGCATTTTCGAGGCCTAGGTCCGGCGTATGGGCTTTGCGGCCTGTCGCCATAAAGACTAGATCTGTGCCAATTTTAGACCCGTCATCAAAGGTCACGATATAGCCGCCTTTTGTTTTCTTAATCTCTGTTGGCGAGATATTATAACGCACGTCTATGCCGAGAAGCTTTTGATGCTCACCGGCATAGCCTCGAACCTCATCATCAAAACCGTTTAGCAGCGCATCGCCGCGATAGGCTTGCACGGTTTTCACGCCCATACCTGCAAAGATACCTGCAAATTCAGAGGCGATATAGCCGCCGCCAATAATCAAAATAGACTCAGGTAATTCATCAAGCAGAAACGCATCGTCAGACATGATGGCATGCTCGCCGCCTTTAATATCCGGCATCCACGGACGTCCGCCCACAGCGATGAGAATATTCTTTGCCGTCACTTCTTTGCCACTCGTTGTCAGGCGCACCGTATGAGCGTCAACAAACTCAGCGCGCTCAGAATATAGCGTTGCACCATTGCGTTCTAAGACATCGGAATAGATTCCCGACAGGCGGTTGACTTCGTCTTGGATAGAATCGCGCAAGGCGGCCCAGTCAAATTTTACATTGTCCAGTGACCAGCCATATTTTTGCGCAGCCTTAATCGACGCGCCAAATTCCGCGCCGTAAACGAGATATTTCTTGGGCACGCAGCCGCGCACAACACAGGTTCCGCCGGGTTTGCTTTCCTCAGCGACCGCCACTTTTTTGCCCTTTTGCGCAGCCATGCGGCCCGAACGAACACCGCCCGACCCCGCACCAATAACAAAAAGGTCGTAATCATATTTTGGCATTATCTATCTCCTGCGCCTTCGTGTGCTGACATCACTTGGAACTTCACCTGTATGCACAATAAGGAGCTGCTTTTTGATTTCATTTATAGTGCCGACAGCATTTGCTTTCAATGCAGTCAAAAGGTTTTGGACAACATCATCGGCACTGTTCATGCCTCCACCTTCGAGTGCTTTTAGAATAGAGGACAGTTGCCTAGACTTCTTCATGACCTTGAGTTTTGCCAAGCCCTGTTTTTCAAAAGCCTCTATTTTAGATGAAGCAGCCTCTAAATAATGCTCTTTGCTATAGATGTCTAATGAAGAATCATATTCGCTTTCTACAGCTTTTTGGAAGATTGCTGCTGCATCCAACTTTTCGAAAACCTGCCCAGCAAGTTTTGTATGCCGCATTTCTAGATATTTCCAGACTAGTGCAGATATAGCCGTAGCAATAGCTAAAAGGGTTGAAATTCTCATATTTTATCCTTGTTATGACCTACTCCCGCGCCAGCTCCATCACCTTAGCATGATCCGTTTCGCCGATGATAATCACATCTGCCAGATTAATAAACAAGCCGTGTTCCATCACGCCTGGAATTTGTGAGAGCAGATGTGCGGTGTCTACGGGCTTAGGGATTTTCTTACAGCGGCTGTCGAGGATATAATGCCCGCCATCAGTAATAAGCGGGCCAGAGCCGTCTTTCTTTTGGCGCAGAACGGTCTGCGCATTTTCGCATCCGCTTTTCATCAGCGCCGCATAAATCTGCTCTGCCGTCAGCGCCATGCCAAAGGGGTCAACTTCGATGGGGAGTGCAAAGTCGCCGAGCATGTCCACCATCTTACTTTTATCAACAATTACCACCATGCGGTCAGAGGCATGGGCAATAATTTTCTCGCGCAGCAAGCACGCCCCGCCGCCTTTAATCAGCGAGAATTGCGGGTCGACTTCATCCGCCCCGTCAATGGTCAGCTGAATAGACTCAACCTTATCAGGCTCGACCAGCGGCACGCCGTTTTCTTTTGCGACTTGGGCTGTGCGCTGTGAGGTCGGGATGCCTTGGACTTTAAGCCCGCCCGCAATGCGCTCACCAAGGCGTTCTAGAAATATTTCAGCTGTCGAGCCTGAGCCAAGGCCCAATGTCATACCGTCTTCGACAAAATCTAGCGCCGCCATCGCGGCATTTTCTTTAGCTTGAGTCATAGCTCTATTTACTCTTGTTCTTACGTTTTTGCTGCGCCGCATTATATCGCTTGGCCCAACCTTCTTTATTGACTTGCTCAGACCGCGCGACGGCCAGCGCGTCAGCAGGCACATCTTTGGTAATCACGCCCCCGCTGCCCAGATAAGCGCCCTTGCCGATTTTGACGGGCGCAACGAGAGAAGAATTCGTCCCCACAAAGGCCCCGTCCCCAATCACGGTCTTATGTTTGAAATAGCCATCATAATTACAGGTTATTGTCCCCGCGCCAATATTGGCCCCCTCGCCGACCTCGGCATCGCCAATGTAAGAGAGGTGATTAATCTTGCTGCCTTTGCCAATCTTGGCCTTTTTCGTTTCGACAAAATTCCCGGCCTTGGTATTGGCCGCCATTTCAGTGCCGGGGCGCAGCCGCGCAAAGGGCCCTATCTGTGCCCCTTCGCCAATCTTCGCGCCCTCCAGATGACAGAACGGATGAATAACCGCATCTTTGGCAATGCTCACCCCCGGGCCAAATACGACATTCGCCCCGATTTCAGCATCAGGCTCAATCTCTGTGTCATAGGAAAAATAAGTCGTCTCAGGATCGCGCAAAGTCACGCCTTTTATCAACATGGCTTGGCGCATGCCCATCTGAAACGCCAGCTCGGCGGTCGCCAAATCTACGCGCGAATTCACGCCCAGCACTTCGCCTTCATCAGCCGTAATCACGCGGGCCGCGAGTCCATCATTGCGCAGAATTTCGACAATATCGGTCAAGTAATATTCGTGTTTCACATTGTCATTGCCAACGCGGTCCAAGGCCGAAAACATATCTTTCGTGGAGGCTGCCATGACGCCGCTATTGCAGAGGCCAATATCCAGAATTTCATTCGTGGCATCGCGCGCCTCGACAATCGCTGTTAGTTCACCGTCTTTAGTAATGAGGCGCCCGTAAAATCCAGGCTCTTCAGGTTCAAATCCCAACACCGTGACGCCTGTGCGCTCAAGGCTGTCAAAGACTCGCTCTAATGTTTCAGGCCTGACAAATGGCGTATCCGCATAAAGCACGGCCATATTGCCTTCAAATCCCGCAAGCGCCTCTTTCGCGCAGAGCACCGCGTGACCTGTGCCAAGCTGAGGTTCCTGCAAAGCGATATCCAGCCCCAGATCTTCGGCGGCCTTACGAACATCAGCATTACCTTCGCCGACGACGCAGACAATTTTATCGGCCCCAACAGCGCGCGCCGTATCCGCCACCCAAGAAAGCATAGAGCGCCCCCCGACATGATGCAGGACTTTGGAGCGGGATGATTTCATTCGCGTTGACTTGCCGGCGGCAAGAATAACAGCGGCGCGGGGCGTGGCCATGGCGGTTCTCCTCTCGTCTCCGGCGCAGTTTTAACGATTCGCAGGGTTGACGTGGGCTTGGCATAAACGATGCTGCGCTTTAACGCACGATTCTATTTTGGTTTTTTAATGGCACGTTTTCGCAATTTATCCCTCTGTTTTGATTTGGACGGCACGCTTATAGATACAGCGCCTGATCTTGTGCGAGTGCTCAATGCCGTGATTGCCGAGGAAGGCTTGCCCGAGACTGATTTTGAGCAGGCGCGTAAGGCTGTCGGCTATGGCTCGCGGGCACTGATTAACGGCGCTTTAGCGCGCGAGAATCATATTGTGCCTGACGCGCGCATTGATGAATTACAGAAACTGTTCTTAAAACTCTATGCCGAGGATATTTGCCAGCTCAGCACACCCTTCCCCGGCGTTGTAGATACGCTGAAAGCCTTAAAACAAGAGGGCGCAGAATTATCGGTCTGTACGAATAAGCCCGGCTATTTGGCGCGGCCCCTGATTGAAAAACTAGGCTTGTCTAATTTATTCGTGCGCGTGGTGGGCGGTGATGACCTTGTGCGTAACAAACCTTATGCCGATCACATTTGGAAAGCGGCGGGACATCGCGGGCGGAAACGCAAAATTGTCATGGTCGGGGATAGCCGCCCCGATGTGCTCTCGGCAAAAAATGCCAAAGTGCCGTGCCTGGTGATGAGCTATGGCTATTCGACGATACCGGTGATTAAGCTTGGGGGCGACCGGATATTAAGCCGTTTTCGCGATGTTCCGGCGGCTGTGCTTGAGGTCGTTTAAATTTCACATAAAAAAACAACAGCACGTGAATGCTGTTGTTCGTTATTTGGTTTATCTTAAAAGAACGCGCTAAGAGTGCGCGTTTTTTAAGATGTTTGCGTTCGGACCTTTGGTCCAAACGTTATTCGAATTTTGCTTTGCAAAAATCGAATTAAGCGAAGTTCTCGGTCGACCTTGTTGGTACGCCGTTAATAAGGTTGGACCTTACATTTGTCCGCGCAGAGCGCATGGATGCTAGAAATCCACCTGAAATTAAGTTTACGCGCACATCATGTCCACGCTCAGCCTCGTTTAAATTTCACATAAAAAAATGCTTCAGAATTCGACCACCCTTGGGTCGTTTTCTGAAACATTATTTGAAATTTGAACAACAGCGCGGCAGCGCTGCTAATTAGATTCTGTGTTTATCTTAAAAGAACGACCTAAGAGTGGTCGTTTTTTAAGATGTTTGCGTTCGGGCTTTTGGCCCAAACGTTGATTGATTTTTGCGGAGCAAAATTCAATCTAAGCAAAGTTCTCAGTCGACCTTGTTGGTACGCCGTTGATAAGGTTAGACCTTACATCTGTCCGCGCTGAGCGCATGGATGCTAGAAATCCGCCTGAGATTAGGTTGACGCGTACATCGTGTCCACGCTCAGCCCAATAGGCTTCAATTTGGTCTTTAAGACGCTCCGCGCCTTCTCGTGTGCAATAATCGCCTTTCATAGCAATCCTCTTTCGTTGGTGCGTCGGAATCGTCCCTGAGACCGCCGCGGTGAAACAATAGGTTTCCACCCTTAGTATCAATTTAGGAAATCAACGACCCAATTTCAAGAAAATTATTCGTTTTCTTGATAAATTATTTGTAACGGAGATGTGAGGTCATCTTTCAGTTTTCGTTCATATTAGATTTGCTAAACCCCAGTGATAACGTGAAATTTATGTAACTTTTAGATATTTTTCACGAATTACCTCTTTTATTAAACACTATGAATGCTATATGAATAGCTTAAAATTATTTGATAAACAAATATTTTGAGAGATTTATGCCTAAGAACATAGCCATCCGAATCAAACAGCGCCGCAAAGAAGTGGGCTTATCCCAAATCGCGCTTGCCAAGAGCTGCGGTGTCGGCCAGCCCACTGTGGCTAACTGGGAAGGCGGCGGACATACGCCGCGCCAAGCGTCAATACATAAGATTGCGGCGGCACTGGACATTGATGAAGTTTGGCTGCTGACCGGTGAACATCAGTCTGATCGCGATTCTCTGAACAAATATCTTATGCGCCCGATTCGCCATGTCGCCGTTTTTGATTGGCCTTATAAGGCCAACACTTTGCAGCGTTCAGCGCCCAAAACCTATATCGCGGTGACGGCACTGCGCGATAATATGTTCGCCCTACAGTTAACCGCAGACAGAGATGGGTTTAAGGCCAATACTACTTTAATCTTTAGCCCTGACTATAATGCAGAAGAGCCGGGGGTGTTTTTAAACCTGGTCAAAAACGCCTATAGCCTCTCACCCCATCATTCAGAAGACAGTCAGGCGCGGCTTGTTTATTCTCTCACGCCTCATTAGGCACCTTGGGCTTTACGTCATTAGTCCATTAAAAAAGGCGCGCCGAACGGGCACGCCTCAGATAGTTGTTGTGTAGTCAGCCTAGAGAAACTTCTTTGCCATTCCGCCGAGACCACCAAGGCCGCCCAAGAGAGAGCCGCCGCTACTGGCTTTATCAATCATTTGCGGCAAAGCATCTTTCAGCCCGTCCAGCAATGAGCCTTCATCAGTTCCCAGCTGAGCCGCGGCTTGCGCGACCTGGTCTTCACCTAAAACTTCTTTTAACTGATCTGTGGACACAGGCTTGTTTTCGCCGTCGCCGAGCCACGACTCAGCTACATCACCCATACCTTTTTCCTTAAAGCCGCTGACAAGACTTCCAAGATCCATCTTGTCACCTTGGCCGAGCAGCCCGTTTAGAGCTGCGCCAACAGCCGCATTATTTCCGCCGAGTTTTTGAGCCAGCATGCCTTTGGCAAGGTTCATAATATCCATAATCTTAACTTTCATATATAGAAGGTACTTTTGGCTCAGACCCCCAAACCAAAAGGGCGAACATATGTTCGTTAGACATATAGGAACGCGAAGCTGAATAGCGACTGAATGATGTCAGTTGACCCGTGCCGTCCGCTATTTGGCTAGTCTATTTATTAAAGTATTTCTTCAAAGCATTTTGCAAAGCGGCTTTTCGCTGCGTGCCAATAAGAACTTTTTTGCCATCCTTAAACGTCAGCAAAACGCCTTCTTGGCCCTGCGTATTATAAACGGTTCCATATTCACCGCTTTTGCGAATCCCCCACCCGCCGATGAAACCGTAATCAATGAGTTCAGCCGTTTGGATGTCCGGCCAGTTATAGCTTTTCTGAGTGAAAGGCTTAAAGCTCAGTTCAATCCCCTTTTTGTCAAACCGAGTCTTAAGGCTCATAAATTCCAATATGAGAAAAAGAGGCGCAGAGATAAGGACGATAATCAGCGGCACGAAGGGGCTAACCAAAACACCTTGCGAATAGGCGAAATAAAACGCCAACACGAAAATCACAAAACAGACTCGCATCAGCCACAGTACCCAAGCGCTAAATTTCTGTGTCTCCGTAAAAATCATGATTTAAAACTAACACAAAAAACTTCTTCCGACAAATTCTACCCCGCCGGGTCGCTCATAGCTTCCATATTGGCGTCGGCTTGACGGATGGCGGCCTCTAGGCGGTCTTCGGCTGTTTGAAGGTTCTTTTTGGGGTCTTGGTAAAAGGCCGTTAGCTTCATGATTTGCAGGAAGGATTTATTGAGGACCCGGCCCCAAAATTTCATTGGGCGGTCAAAATCAAAGAGCAGGATTACGCGCTCTTCATCCGTATCGTTCCAGACTTCATGCTCATAAGTATCGTCAAAGACAAATATCTCGCCCTCTTTCCACGCCGTAATCGTCTCGTCGACACGAATGCGGCACTTCTCGCGGTCTTTGGGAATGAGCAGACCGATGTGGGAGCGCAAGATGCCTTTGGTGACGCCTTTATGAGCAGGAATATGATAGCCTGGGGCAAGAATAGAGAACATGGCGGTTTGAAGGTTCGGCACGCCCTCTAAAATATCAGCCGTCTTAGGCGTCAAGGTGGCATTCTTCTCAAGACGTTGCCCAAAGCCGAATATGACAAAGGTTTTCCAATTATTCTCTGTCGCTAAGCGGTATTGATCTGGCGATATGTCCTGAAACCCCGGAATGACTTCGCGAAATTTCAGCACCTCTTTGGCCTCGGCTTGGATGGTTTCCCAATTATCGGTAAAATCCTTGAGGAAAGGAAAATAGCTATTTTCAATTTTAGGCGTATCAGGAACAACGGATTGCTTGGACTGAAAACTCGCAATCTTGCGCACGAGTTTCTTGCCCGTCTTTTTGACAAAGGCACGGCGCCGATTTGTAAGCTTTTTTGGTTTTTCAACTGTACTTGCCATAACGGCGCGGCCTTAGCTAAGTTTGCGTTCTTCGTCCATCATATAATCCCGCGTGACAGGCAAGGCATCAACGGCTTTTGCCAGTTGAATTTGGAAATTCATATGCTTGCCGAGGCGGAAAGATAGCTCACTAATGACCAGATAAAATTCCCACATTCGGCAAAAACGCTCATCAAACATCTCGGCGACTTTATCGCGGTTCGCCTGAAAGCGTTCTTCCCAAACTTTAAGCGTCTCGGCATAGTGCAAGCGCAAGATTTCACAATCCGTCACCCAAAGTCCCGCCTTTTCAATTTCGGCAAAAGTTTCGGACAGAGCCGGAGAATAGCCGCCGGGGAAGATATATTTACGAATCCACGCGCCCGTCGTGCCCGGCCCGCCCTTACGCCCAATGGAATGAACTAAGGCAGAGCCGTCCTCGGCCAGCAGCTCTTTAATCTTAGAAAAATATTCAAGAAAATGCGTTACGCCGACATGTTCAAACATACCGACCGAAACAATGCGGTCAAAGGTTTCTGGCACATGACGGTAATCCTGCAGCCGCAAATCGACCTTACCCTCAAGTCCTAGTTCTTTGACGCGCGCTTTACCTAAGGCCAGCTGCTCATCAGACAATGTCACGCCGACAACTTCGACGTCATAATTTTGCGCCAGATAAATTGCCATGCCGCCCCAGCCGCATCCAATATCGAGGATTTTCATACCGGGCTTGATATGAAGCTTGGCCGCGATATGCGCTTTCTTGAGGCGCTGCGCCTCTTCAAGCGTAATATCGACGGACGGCCAATAGGCGCAGCTATATTGCAGGTCTTCATCCAGAAAGAGGCGGTAAAACTCATTAGACAGATCATAATGATGCTGCACATTTTTACGCGAGGCTGAGGTCTTATTGCGCTGATGCCATTTTCTGATTTTTTTGAGCCATTTTTTAAGCGCCTTTTGCATAGGCTGCCCGCGCAGGCCTTCGCGGTTATGGGCAAAGACATCGAGAAGACCGCGAATGCCGCCTTCCTCGCAAATCAACCGTCCATCCATATAGGCTTCGCCAGCTTTAAGTTCGGGATTAAGGAAGAGCTCGCGGTAGAGCTTTTTATCTGTCAGGCGGATGGTCGCAGACGGCGCGCCGCCCGGGCCATGCACGTGCTGGCCGCCATCGGCATCAATAATGGTGAGTTGCCCGACTTTCACAAAGCGGGTCATCATGGAATTAAGCAGTTTCATAAATTTTATCCTATGGCGCCTTATGCCCTATATGGTCCGCTAGCCGCAAGGCCAATGCCATAATCGTGATTGTCGGATTTGCCCAGCCCCCTGTCGGGAAAACACTGGATCCGGCGACATAGAGATTTGGGCTATTATGGACACGGCAATCCGCGTCAACAACGCCGTGCTTAGGCGCGGCGCTCATCCGCAAGCCGCCCATATGATGATAGCCGCCAATAGGATGGGCTGAAATTAGAGGATCGGTCTTCCAAAGGGTTGAACTGTCATAGAGCCACTCTGAGGGTTTAACATCGCCAAAGCCCAATCGGCTAAATTCATCTCGCAGCGTTTCCATCAATCTGCGCACAGAATGACGATCAATCTCTTGTAACTGCCAATCCAAATTAGCTTTGGGCATACCTAATTCATCGCGCTCTTCGGAGAGTAAAACACGGCTGTCAGGATTGGGTGATTGCTCCGCGCGAATGACAGCAAAAATACCAGTTTTACCGCCCGAGAGTTTATGATTGAGCACAGATGACCAAGGGTCCGTCGCTTCCAACCCTCTGACCGCCAGAGCTTTCGCCCCATGATAAAGTTGTCGCCATAGGCGGCTTGAGGGCAAGTCATGTTTAAGCTTGCCCACGGCGCTGCGGTAGGATTCCATTTTTTCGCCTTCTCGGCGGCGCAAGGTAAGGCTGAGTGAGGTATTTAAGATGCCCTCTTCGCGCTGCAAAGCCTCTGACGGGCGAATGTAAGCGGCATAGCGTTTGCCTTTGCGGCGCAAGGCACGAGGCAGAATTGTAAGGGCGCGCGCCACATTATCGGTAATGACCTCACCGCCGCGCGCATGGGGGTGCTCCATGAAATAGCGGCCTAGTTGATCATGCTGATTACCAAGCCCGCCGCCTGCCGCGAGCAACAGCCGCGCGCTTTGAATAGCCCCCGCTGCGAGGACAAAGGTTTTCGCTTTCACCGTCATAACCGTGTCTTTGAGGCTTTGCGCCTTTACTGAGAGGACTTCGCCATTATCGGATTTTGTAAAGTCCGTCACAGTGGCGTTGAGCACGATATCGCAATGGTCCAATGAGGGCTGGTCAGTCGCGGCGAAGCGTTCACCTTTTTCATCAAAAACCCATAAACCGCTATCAATTTTTTTGGCGTCAAATGGCGGGCGTGTCTGGCCTAATTTTTCCCAGAGACCCTCAGGCCGTTCCAGTCCTAATTGATCAAAAACTTTTACGTAATAAGAGTCCAAGTCGGACTTTTTAATAGGCCATCCGCTATGAGGGAGAAAGTCGCGTTTTTCAAAATCAATATCGTCAAGCTCCGCGCAGCGCCCGCCCCAAATCGCGGCGGTTCCGCCAAACATGCGCAAGTGAGAGGTTTTTAAATCGTAATACTCAAACCCAACATTCTCGCCATCTGATAATTGTTCGGTATCGCGGCGGAAGTCTTTATCCCCGGATTCGAGTAAGACGACTTTCAGCTTAGTGGCCTTTAAGGCCGCCGCCAATGTTTGGCCTGCAACACCTGCGCCGATGACACAGATGTCCGCATCGATGGAGGTCGATCCATCAACTTTTTCAAGGTCAATTAGCATTTATGCGCCGCAGTCTGATTAAACAGCTGTAAACCTCTGTCTTGCCATTTCGCTGTTTCCGAATAATTCACGGCAAATCTCATAATCTTCAGGCGTATCAAGTTCTGCCCATGTAGAGCCTTGAATATTCGTTGTGTCAATCCTTTGTCCGGATTGCGCCAGGCCGTGAATGGCTGAGAGGAACCAGCTTTTCGTGCCCTCTTCAAGTCTCATCAAGCGTTCCAGTTCATTGCGGAATATTTTTGTGCCATCATTCATGAAACGCAGCATGCCGATGGACTCGCCATCAGTTTGTTGCGGCAACAGAGTTTTACCAATAGCCGTCAAGCGGTCACCATCCAGCGAGACCTTCATATCATCGCCGTCATAATGACCTTTTTTATCAATCGTCACGGTAATATCTTTGGCCGGCGCGCTTAAAACCTGCTCCAACAGCTCCGGGGTGAACAGTGTATCGCCATTAATAAGAAGAAAGTCCTGCTTCATATATTCACGCGCCATCCAGCAAGACGCCAGATTATCTGCAACTTGGAAAAATGGGTTATAAAGCGCTTTGACCTCAGGGCCTGTTTTCCGCGAGTCGATTTCTTCTTGCACGAGATGCTCATTAAAGCCGGTTACAACCGTTGCTGTCTTAATGCCGTGGCGAAACAGCGTGTCCAGCTGAAGACTGAGAACAGATGTCAGTCCCACCGGTAATAGGCATTTAGGCAAATCCGTTGTGAGCGGAAGAAGCCGCGAGCCACGACCCGCAGATAAAATAATAGCATGCATGTAGGTACAACCCTTTTAAATTACTTATGTCCCCCAACCGACACTTTCAAAACCTTCCCCCTGACAGGCCTTTTCAAGCTTCCGATCAGCATTTACAGCAACACCTTTGTCGGAAAACCTTAAAATATCAATATCAGAATAGCTATCTGAGTACATTGTGATAAGTGTGTTATTTTGTTTCAATCCAGGGTTTCCAGCTAAAAACTGCTTAACACGTGCTAGTTTTTCAGGCCCGTAGCAGTTTTTTGAGGCAAATTCAGGCGTTAATGTTCCGTTTTCCCACGCCATATCCGTCGCCACCCAATGGTCAATATTCAGCTTTTGGGCGATAGGTGCAACAATAAGGTCAACCGCGGCACTGGCAATAATAAGGGTATCGCCTTTAGCACGGTGCGCTTCCAGCGCCTTTATAGCGCCGGGCCGCAGGCCATTTTCGACCTCATTAGCGGCAAAATCATCCGCGAGTTTTTGTAAGTCAGCTTTGGATTTACCTACCATACTCCAGCGCATCATCGCTTCTTTAACGCGGATACGCGGCACATGACCTTGCTTATAGCGCCATTGCGTAAGGCCTGCAGACAGCGCAAGGGGCAGCCAAAGCCAAGGTTTATACTTAACATTTCTTACAACAAATCGTCCCCAAGTGCCGCGTTTGGTGAGCGTGTAATCCAAATCGAAAATGGCAATATCAGCCATTATCCATCCATCCAACTTTGCAAAGGCCGCTTGGCCATCATTCCCGCCATTAGCGAGATAAAGTTACAGCTTATGCAAATCCACGTCCAAATCGCGACGGCATAAAGCCCCCATTTTCCAGCGTCCGGCCAGATAGCAGTCAGAATAATGGCAATCATGAAAATGAACATATTCGGGTTTCGCCGGGCGATAAAAAACCTCAGCGCGGAATTAGCTTTCGTCCAGACGTGAATGTGAAATCCATGTTGGCGCATGAAAATACCTTCAACAATACGGTCCACCACATAGCCCACGCAAATGGCTGAAATCGCCAAAGTCATGGGATTGGTCAAAATTTCATTCCAATGGAACACACCGCCCAGCCCTATAAACCATGCAAAATACCAAAAGGGCGGATGAATAAGATCAATCCCGTGATCGTAAATATTCCCCCACCAAGAATAAGTCATGGTGGTGCGGGCCAGCTTGCCGTCAACCGTATCCAAAAAGGTCATCAACCATCCCGTTAAGAACCCTAAGAACCACTGCCCCTGCCAGAAATAATACATGGCGGCAAAGGTCAAAACGAGGCCGACCGTGGTCACCATATTGGGCGTCAGCTTTAACGCAGCACAGGCACGGGTGACGTAAAAGGCCGGCAGCGGCCAGAACCATTTCGTCACAAAATCGGTAATCCCTTTATAAGAGGCCGCAAATTGACGGCGCATAATATCGACCACAGGGGTTTCGTGGATATTGAGCGCATAAGGCGGCTCGTTTTTGCGTAGCGCCTTATTATATCCGTCGTCCAAATCCTCAGGCCGCATGGGTTTAATGTCAGTGCCTTGAAGGGCAGACACATCGCGGCCCACCAGTTTTTCAGCCACAGGGGTCTCGACGCCATTAATGCCAATGATTTTACCGCCCGCAATCAAAGCCATTTTACCGCCTGAGACAAAGGCCTTGGCCAGCGCAGACGACAGCACCCATTCTATTCCAATATGGACAGTTTGAAGCGTGGAGACATCCTGAGACGCCCCGGCTTTTTTAAACGCTCGTGCTTGCCAATCTTTGAGGGACAGGCCCCAAATTTTTGTCTCGCTTTGGCCAATCAGATTTAGCTTCGGCAATGTTACCGGTACTGTCACAAAGCCCTCACCCTGTTGCTCACGAACCGTATGCTTTAAGGTGTGCTTGGCTAAAAAGACAAGGAAAATAACAGCGCAGGCATTACACAGGATGGCCGCCCAACCCGGCGCCATTTTACCTATTGTGGCGCTGAAAATAAAAAATGAAACGATATACATCAACACGCCCGTGCCGCGTGCATAGATAGCGCGTTCAGGTTTATTGGCGGCATAAAGCACAGGATAGAGCGGGGCCGCGACCCCCATAAGGGCGGCGGCTAAGATTAAAAGCGATGTCAGCGGCGCGGCTTGCTTATAGTCAGCCGAGAAAATGGCCCCTAAAAGACCCGGCCCGCCAATATGCACTAATAAGGCTATCACAAGTCCAAATCCGAGCAACATTACCGCTGTACGGGTGACCAAGCGCCAGATTTTATCTGCCTGTCCAAGGCTGACCATTTTCGCCAGTTCAGGATAAATGACCTGGTCTAATAGCTTGAAGCCTTCGGAGAGAAGTTTCGCTGATTCTTCCGCAATCCGGTACACCGCCACCCAAGCCGAGCCGAACACTGCCATGACCAATAGCGCAGGAAGGTGCACTGTTGAGGCGGCCAAGGTCGAGTCAATATTTGCCTTTATCATAAAGGGCCACAAACCTTTTCGCGGGCGGCGCAAGGAGGATTTCGCACGTATCACAAAACTTAATAAATGCCGCTTTTTCAGTTCCACAAACGCCATAAAGGGAAGAAAGAAATAGGCCACAAAAGAGCCAAGGAACCACGCGATTAGAAAGCCTGTAAATCCGGCCCCTATGCCAACGGCGATAAGCACTCCCAAGAAACGCGTTGCGGGCATAACAACACTATAAATGGCCAGAACATGAAACTTATCAAAAAGGCGGAAAACCCCCGTGCTGACGCCGCGCTGGCGCAATAATATTAAGAGGCAATAGACTGCGGCAATATTTCGAAGCTCTGTGATATCAAAATCATTGGCCCTAGAAAATATAGCCGGAAAGGTCTGTGTGAACCAGACAATAACTGAAAATATACCCATAGCGAACACATAACCAAAGACGGCAGAAATGGCATCAACCTTGACCCCGAATTGCAACAATTTGCCTAGTCTGGGCGCATCATTATCTTTCAAATCATCTGTGCCGAAACGAATAATAGATTGCCAAGATTGGAAGGCGGTCACTTCTGAGAAGAAGAGCATGTAGGCGTGGAGAAAGAGGATTATCCCCAATTCCGCGGGGCTCAAGCTTTTCGTGGCAATCAAGAGACTGCCCAAACCCAAGATAACGGCCATAACTTTAGAGCCCATCATCAAGCCCGTATTGGCCGCAATACGTTTGCCGACACTATGCTTGTTTGGGACAGTAAGATTGGGTGTCACGTCAGGCCCTTATTTAATATACGTTCCACCAACGCTTTATCAGACGGCTTATCTACATCTATAGCCGCTTCGGCAATCGGGATTAGCACAGGCTTTGCCACAATATTAAGCCGCCGCGAGACATAGGCAAAAGCCTCATCCAAGCTCAGACGCCCAAAGAGATATTTAAACACCAATCCCCACGCAATAGTCCGGGCCAATTTGAGCGGCTGCTTGCGCAGATGTTGAGCCTCTTTCCAAAACTCAATCACTGCGAGGCCTTTTTCATTGGCCATGTAAAACAGATTACATCCCGAAACAGGCGTATCGCAAAATTTCCAATAGGTGCGTTGTGTGTCGGGATAGGCGGGCGCAATTACGCTCTTAGGAGCCAAGCCGACGCAAAAGTCAGCGCCGCTCTCTTGAGCTTTAGAGATGAATATCTCAATCATTTTGGCGGTTAAAAGCGGATGATCGCAAGTGGTCACAAGACAGGGATAAGAAATGCCACCCGTCAGCGCGGCGTAGGCACTCCCCGCTGGCCCAGGCGCGCTGGGCGATTGTGTTAGCCGCGCATCATATTGTGCGTCAAAACCGCTAACATGAAATGGCGTTTTAAGCTTGGCCGCATTCAACGCATCGAGCACATAATTAATCATCGGTTTGCCATTAATCGGGATGATGGCTTTGCGCTCCACCCCTGCGGCGGCGCATAGCGGGTCAACTACGCCTTCGCGCTGTCCTGCCAAGATGAGAACTGAGACCGACATTAGAGATTTTTCTCATACATACGGTACGTTTTGTAGCTTTTGGCACTTGCTTGCTCACATATAGCAATCATGCCGGGATTATCTTCAAGTATCCATGACAACTCGCAATGGGTGAACCCTTTCTGCCGGCCGGCTTCAAAAACGGTTTCACCGAGTTTTGCCACAATCGAAAGTCCAGTACGCGTATTATGATAAGCTTTGCGAAGGCCCATAAGCGGAATCCGGGCCTGTTTGACTCCAGAAACTTTTAAACGCCATAATAGCTTGGCCCAGCCAAAGGGCAGAATTGAGCCGCTCAAATCGCGTATGGCTTCGTTCAAATCCGGGATCATCCAAATATAAGCAATCGCTTCACCCTTATATTCTCCGACCCAAAGCCCCTCTTTAAACATGATAGGCTTAATCTCTTTGGCCATATGAACAATGTGCTCATCACTAAAGGGGATATAGCCCCAATTTTCCGACCAAGCATCATTGAAAATATCCATGACGATATGGACGTCATCCATAAATTTGGTAGGCCGCATGGGACGGATGACGATATCCTTATTCCTATCAGCGGATTTACACATAGCTTGCGTAATTTTCGCGCGCGGATAGCCTGCCGCAAGTTCAGCTTGGTAGGCGAACATATCCGTGGCCTTTTGAAAGCCCTGCCCTTCTATCATAACCTGATAGGCGGGTTTGCCATGGGGCATCATCACAACTGGCGGGGTGTCAAAGCCATCAATCAACAGACCGCATTCCTCATTCGTGCTCCATTGCGCAGGGCCGATCATTTTATTCACGCCGCGCCCGCGCAGCCATTTTTCAGCGGCCTCTAACAAGCTTTGTCCAAGCTGCGTTTCTGCAACGCAGTCAAAAAAGCCGAAAAATCCGTCATTAGTATTATAATGTGTATTATGGGCAGGGTTGATAAAGGCCCCTATACGGCCAACATCCTGACCATCATGAACGGCCAAAAAGAGCTGTCTGTTCTCCAGCGCAGCGGCTCCGGGGTTCTTGGCAGGATTTAAATGCGCGGCGCGTTCAAAGCTAAGCTGGGGCCGCCAATTCACATCATCTGCATAGACAGCATCGGGAATAGCGAGAAAACGGCGCGTCATCGCGGGGCCCTCTACAGGCACAATTTCTAGGGATGTTGAGAGCACATAGCCTCCGCACGGGTTTGCGCCGCTTTTGCTAAGCTTTATGCGTTAGGTCAACCTATTCCGCAGGATTACTAGTCCATCAATTCCAACGTAATATCGGCCCCGCTCATCGGCACCTGAAATCCGGCTTCAGACCATTTGGGTAGGCGAATACTGTCGATTTTCGGATTATTTGAAACGCCATAAGGTTCTTTGGGCTTAAAATTCCACGCCTTTTTTAGCCTACGGTCACCATTCTCGTCATGATAGCCGACAAGCGCATATTCACCCGGTGCGGGCAAATTAATACAGATTTTAACAGATCCGTCTTCAGCCGGGACACGAATACGGCGCAATTTACCGGACTTTTTCATGAAATCATTTTCGCCAAAGAGTTCAACTTTTACCATGCCAACCTTAGTAACATTCGTCACTGTTGCGCGAATTTGCAGCGCGCCCGGCACGCAGTTATCGGCTTTGTCAGTATCATAAAGCTCTAGGCCATATTCGAGCCCGACAGCGGAAATTGGACCTTTCGGCCCTTTCAGATCGCCTGGCTCATAATCTTCGTCATCCGCCATGGCAGGCGCGGCCAATAGGGCTAAACATGACAAAGTCGTCAGAGATGTCAAAAATCTGCGCGTGAGATTTGCTTTCACGGATAAGCCTCTATATTGCGGCCATTAATGTTCTGGCCATACCTATACCAATATATGGGTAGGAGGCCCTCTTAAGTAAAGGCGATTCCACAGCAATCTCACATATGGGCCGATTAAACCAATATCTCATGAAAAGGGCTGCCATCACCATTGGCGGACTTATTATCTTTGCCTGTTGCGTCTTGTTATTGGAGCGTTTGCTGCGCATTTTTCAGGTTGTCACCACCTCAACCAACCCTGCCAGCGACACCTCGCAGATGATTGTGAATTTATTGCCTTATTATTTAGGTATTGCCGTGCCTTTGGCATTATTGCTGGGCATTATCATCACCGTTGACCGCTTTAGCCGTTCCAGTGAATTAACGGCGGCGTTCGGCTCTGGTATTTCGCTTTTGCATATGACCAAGCCCTTCTTACTTATCGGCGTGTTTTTAGCGGGTCTGACCCTCTTTATCGAAGGCTATATGCAGCCTGTCGGGCGCTATAATTACCGCAAGGTCGAACATTCTGTTAAGCAGCAATCTTTCACCGCTGCCCTGCGTGAGGGCACATTTACAAGCGTCGGTAACCGCACATTTTTTGCAGGTACAGACCTGCCTGGTGCGGCCATCGGGCCGATATTCATCTATGAGACATTAACCGAGGACGATGCGGAAACAGGCATGCGCCTGACCACAGCCAGTCAAGGCGAAATTATTGTTCGCGAAAACACATTGGAGCCCGTCCTGCAGCTCGCCAATGGGGAAATCCACGTTATTACTGAGGGTGACAGAAAGCAGCTTGACGGCGATCTTAGTTTTGAGGGCAGTTCAATTGCCGGCGCGGCCAGCGTTATAAATTACCGCATTCGCGGTGACGATGAGCGAGAAATGACCTCGCGTGAGCTATTCTCAAACCGCAAAGGTAAAAACCCTCGCTTTGATGTAACGCCGGAGGTCAATAATGCGACTCTGCATTTGCGTCTCGCAAAATCTATTTTATTGATCATTCTGCCTTTCATTGGTGTGCCCTTCGGCCTCAACTATGGGCGTAACCCCTCCTCCGCCGGTATTGCCGTCGGCGTTGTGTTTCTGATCTCTTTGCAAAAAGCCTTGGAGTTTGGGCAGAGTCTTGGCGCGGCGGGTAAAATTCCGCCATGGGCCGGCATTTGGCCAATTATCATCGCGGTGGCTATTTTCGCCTTTTGGATATTCCGCAAAAGCGCCGTGAAAATGGGCCAACCGCCTTTGACTTCTATCGCGCATTATATGTCTCATATTCAGGCTGACATAGGGCGTAAGTTTGCGGCCATAAGACGCTTTGGGGCCGAGCCAAGATAATGCGGCTGTTTTTCTCATATCTGACGAAATCATTTTTTGGCATTTGGGTGACCACCGTCTTTGGATTTCTAGTCCTTATCGGTCTTTTGGATAGTCTGGCCAATGCCGGAGATATTTTGGCCGATGGCGGCGGCTTTATCGACACCTTTAAATATATGGGCCTGCGTGCCCCCGTCATTTTTGACCGAATATTTGTCTTCACTATCGTTGTGGCGATATTGCTGACCTTCGTGAAACTTATCCGCCAGCATGAGCTTGTTGCGCTTCTAGGCTTTGGCATTTCTGTGCCTAAACAATTGCTCCTGATGACCCCCGTTGTTTTAGCTACGGCATTCACTTCCATCACCATTATTGACTATACGATCGCCCCAGCCGTGCGCGCGCTGCAATCTTGGGGCATTGGTGAATATAAGGTCAAAAACATCACAGAGGAAAACCCGCTTTGGCTCGAAGATAAGGGCCGCATCGTTAGAGCCTCGCAGCGAATAGATTATAACACTTTAGGCGAGCTTGAGTTTTTTACCCGCACAGAAACAGGCGACGTTGACAGCATCATGTGGGCAGACCGCGCGACATTTGAAGGGGATAATTGGACACTTGAAGGCATCAAAACCTTAGATATCAAAGATGCTGATGGAGAACGCCGCATCGCCAAAACAGAGATTAATCCGCGGCTATGGGAAACACGGCAAGACCCTAAATCAATTGCGCGCCTGGCCGCTGACCCGCGCGATTTGTCCATGTCAGAAATGCGCAATTTTTCCAAACGCGGCAATTCAGGCTCAAAGCCCCGCTTTGCTTATACCTTCTGGCAGACGCACCGTATCACGCGCCCGCTCGCGGCTTGGGTGCTCTTGCTTGTGGCCGTGCCCTTAATGCAAAAAACAGGGCGACAGGATACAGGCGATAAGGCCCTCATCATCGGATTGGGCATGGGCTTTTTATTCCTCATCCTCGACGGCGCGATGGCAACATTTGCGGCCTCAGGCGGTATGGCCGTCCCCGTCGCCATTGCCATTCCGATTGTCTTATATGCCATTATTGGGACGTGGCTCTGCCTGAAAGCTGAAAGCCTTTAAACCATGCAGACCGAGCGCCCCAGGCCCTGGTTCGTCGTCAACACGGCCAGCGCTAAAGTCGCCAAAAAGGGCGCATTACTCCCAACTATCGCAGACGCCCATAATGCTATCTTGCGGGATGTCGGTGATTTTTCTGACGTCGATATATTAGTCAAAGACGCCCTTGCCGCAGGCGCGCAGCATATTGTCATAGAAGGCGGGGACGGAACGGTTCAGGGCGTATTGACCGAATTTTTGCGCCAAGAAAAAGCCCGGAACCTACCGGTCTTCACTTTGGTGCCGGGCGGCAATACCAATCAGGTCGCACGCAATATTGGGGTGCATCACGCAACAGTTCAGGCCATCGAGACAGCCTTAAGCCAAAGCGAAATCGTTGAGGCCCCGCTTCTTCGCATTAAAGACAAAGAGGGCCGCAAATATTATGGCTTTCTATTTTCATCTGGCGCTCTGCCGCAAGTCACCGATTATACCAAAGTTAAACTCCATGAGCGCGGCCTTGGCGGCTCTCTGGCGGTCATTGGCGGCATCCTGAAAGGGGCGACGGACACAGACAGCATCACGAAACCCACACAGGTTAAGCTGAATATACAAGCTGAGAACACACATAAATTACGCGGCCCGCATTTGGGCACCATCGTCACCACCCTGCCCGGCTTAATGCTGAAACTCGATCCCTTTTGGGGGGAAGGTGACCGCCCTTTGCGCGTGACTTATGTGGCGGGAGAGTATCATAAATTAGTGCGTCATGTCGCCAGTCTTTGGCTAGGCAATAAGTCCAAAGATCGCAGCGAAGACGGCATGCATAGTTGGACGGCTGATGGGCTGAGCTATCGCTACACAGGGCCTTGTGTATTGGACGGCGAGCTTCTTGACCTCACCAAGGGCTTTAAAATTCGCGCCACAAGGCCTATTCGGTTTGCCAAATGAGCGAGACGATAGAAGTGAGCGAAACGATAAGAGATATCTTGGCCGAAGAAAACGTCACGCCCAATGCGCGGGTCACCTCGGTCTGCGAAGCCATTGCCGCGCGGCACCCGAACCGCGTGCAGGCTTTCATGTATTACGGCTCGAGCTTGCGTGATTTAGACGATGCCGAAAAGATGCTCGATTTTTATGTCATCGTGGACAGCTATCGCAAGACCCATAAAAACCTGATCCGTGCTTTGCTTAACCGCCTCATTCCTCCTGCCGTTTATTACTATGAGCAGACGGACGCGAATGGCGTTTTAAGCACCTGTAAATACTCCATCATCTCTATGGCAGAATTTCAAAAACGCTGCGGCGCACATGCCTTGCTCTCCATGGTTTGGGGCCGTTTTTGTCAGCCCAGCGTGATGCTATTTCCCAAAGATGATCTCATTGCAGAGCGCCTCATGGCCTCGCGCGAAACAGCCGTTAAACATATGGCTGCGCAGATTGCCCCGCTCATCGACGACCCCATCACCTCCACGCAATTTTGGGCGAAAGGCTTTTATGAAAGCTACCGCACAGAACTGCGCCCCGAAAGCTCGGAAGGCCGCGCGGCGGAAATTGTGGCGCGCTATGGGGACCGCTACGCAAGGCTGACCACCGCGCTTTATGGCCCGCCTGATAAGGACGGCCTATATATCCTGCCCAACACCCCCGCAGGCCCGACTAAGACAAATTGGCTCCTTCGACGCCTGATTGGCAAACCCACCGCCGCCCTTCGGGTTATCAACAGCGCAGCAACATTTGATGGCGGTTTGGACTATGTGCTGCGCAAACTCAAAAACCACTCAGGCGTCACGATCGAGCCGACCCCTTTCCAACGCAAACACCCCGTCATCTGCTCCCCCGTTCTAGGTTGGAAGCTCTGGCGCAAGGGCGCGTTTAGTTAAGTTGATTTTCGCCGTATGGGCCTCGGCCTCAACAGAGTGCGGTGCGCCACGAGCGCCATCCCGCTTATCGCAAAGAGCAGCGCCAGAAATGAAGCCAGCTTAAGCCACCAGCTATTGAAATTATCCCGCGTATCGTAATCCATGATGTGCAGCATCCACATAAAGTCATAGACCCGCCAGAGCTTGGTGCGTACCGCGCGAAGCTCGGCTGTCTCCGCGTCCAGATAGAGCCGCGTCATAGGTCCGTCATCATATTGTATCTGCCAGACGGGCGGTGGGCGGCGATATTCTTTGGGCGTTTCCGTCAGGCGTTCCAGAGACACAATATCCCCCTCGCCTTTGTAATATGCCGCCGCAGCAACACGAATAGTATCCTCTCCGATAGGCTCCCACGCCGCGCCCGTGCGCGCATTAATCAGCTGCGTGCCCTCATCGCCGATCAGCGCATAGGCAGGCTCACCCGCAATCGAGGTCAGCGACGCGCCTGTTAGATTGCCATCATAAGCCGTCATCGCAATCTCAATTGGAATAACGCTCACGTCTGATAATGACCATGTCGCCTTCTCCGCCAGATGCGAGCCGCGCACCTCATTAATCGGAAAGAAGGACATAAATAATCCAGAGGCAAACCAGAGGATAATTTGCACGCCCAGCACTAGCCCCGCCCATTTATGCACGCGCGTTAAATATTTCCAAAAATCACGTTTCGTCATGGCTTTTAACATGAGCGGCGGTTTAACCTTGCCGCATAGAAATTTCAAAGGTTAGATGGTCGCATGAAACTCGCCGCGCTGATTCTTATCTCTGCTGCCATCACCGCCTGTATTTCAGGCATATTTGGCATGGCAGGCGGCATGATATTTATGGGCATCATTGCTTCTGTCATGGGCGTGGCTGAAGCCATGGTCGTGCACGGCGCGGTGCAAAGCGTGAGTAATTCGTCTCGCGCTTGGCTGCTGCGCCCTGACATTCGCTGGGATATTTTAGGCTATACTTTACTGGGCGCGCTCCCCGCCATTGGCCTGCTCGCCATGGTCGCCTTTGTGCCTAACAAAGCCACGCTTTTTATCGTGCTTGGCCTGCTGCCCTTTATCCTCTGGCTGCCCAAAGGCGTGTTTCAAGGCGACGCGGCCAAACCGCCCCATGCGATGTTAGCGGGCGCAATGGTGATGGGACTGAACCTGTCGGCAGGTGTCGCCGGCCCCGCCCTGGATTTCTTTTATGTCAAGACATCCCTTACCCGCAAAGAAATCGTCGCGACCAAAGCCGTGACCATGTTTGCCTCGCATATGGTCAAGATTGTCTATTTCGGATTGCCGCTCATTGCTGCGGCGGGGCTGTCCACATTACCGCCGCTCTGGGTTTTTGCCGCCGCCGTACCGTTCATTATCTCAGGCACCTATATCGGGACGCGCATTTTGCACCGTCTGTCAGATGTGAATTTCAAGAGTTACACGAAATATCTAGTGACGGTTGTCGGGATTATTTATCTGTGGCGGGGGATAAGCTTGGCGGGGCTGATATAGCCCGCTTATCGAAATAAGTATAAAGCCCGATACCTGCCAGGGTGATGAGCGTCCCGATACCATCAATAGGCGCAAAAGGTTCACCGAGAATATATATGGCGAGCATGATTGTGGAAATCGGCGCAACCATCCCTACTGCAGAGGTCGCCTGAGGGCCCACACGCGAGAGCGCGAGATTGACCATAAAGGATGGCAGGAGCGTTGAGAAAAAGGCGAGCGCTATCCCAAGCATCCAGATGCGGGGCGGCAGGTTTAAAACCTCTGACACATCGCCCATCACCACATTTTCTAGCGTAAAATGCACCGCAATCATCACGCCCGCCCCAAGCATGGCGCAGCAAGTAAAGACGGGACTGCCTAGCCGCCCAATCATCGGTTTGGCAAAAAGCTGAAAGAAAGCAAAGAGCGCCGCGCAAAGCAAAATCATGGCAGAGCCAAGCGGCACATTTAGCCCCACCGCAATATCGCCTTCGAGAAAAATCAGCCCGATACCCGCATAAGCAATAAACACGGCAAGCACCGTGCCTTTGGTGAGCGGCTTGCCGAAAAACATCGCGCCGAAAATAAAGACGAAAATCGGATAGGTGAACAGCAAAAGCCGTTCGAGCTGCGCGGTGATATATTTAATCCCTTCAATATCTAGCCACGCACAAATATAATATCCGAGCAACCCAAGAATAGCCGCCAAGGCCATATCGCGCTTTTGCAAAGGCGCGAGGCCTTGCCGCTTTCGCCGCCTTAGCGCGAGCCAGAAAATCAACACATATATCGGCGCGGAAAAGCCAAGCCGCATCGCCATTATCGTAATGGCTTCAACGCCGTTCATCGCCATTCCGTCAACAGGCTGATAAATCAGTTTCACGAAAATCGATTTCATCGAAAAGAAGACAGTCCCAAGCAGCGCGAGGATATAGCCGAAATTACGGCCACCAAAGCCTTCGCTTTGCGCCTCGCTCAATAGCGGCGCGCTTGTCACTTCGCGCAGATTGGTTTTCATTTTTTTCGTCTTGCTTTGAAGAAGGCTTTTAATAACGCCGCTGATTCTTCGGCCAAGACCCCGCCTTTGACGTCTGGCTTGTGATGGCACGTCGCTTGGTCAAAGAACTTCACCCCGCTTTCCACCGCGCCGCCTTTCGCGTCCGCCGCGCCGTAAACCACCCGCCCAATCCGCGCATTTGAAATCGCGCCCGCGCACATGGTGCAAGGCTCCAAGGTCACATAAAGCGTGGTTCCGTTTAAGCGGTAATTATCTGTGCCGTAGGCTGCATCTCTGATGGCGAGAATTTCAGCGTGCGCCGTGGGGTCAACAATGCTAATCGGGGCATTGCCTGTACGGGCGATTATATGCCCGGCTCCATTGACAATCACCGCGCCGACAGGCACTTCGCCGCGAGCAGAAGAGGCTTGCGCTTCATAGAGCGCCTCGCGCATATAGTCTTCATCCGTCATGTGTCCTCATCATATGAGGGGCGAGTAAGGTCAACCATGGAATTCAATCCCGACGGCGAACGCATCGCAAAATACCTCGCCCGGTCTGGCGTGGCCTCTCGGCGTGAATCCGAGAAACTGATCGAAGCGGGACGTATCAAAGTCAATGGCAAGACCCTGACCACACCCGCCTTTAAAGTCACCGATAAAGACACGGTTTTATTTGATAACAACCCCATCGCCGATAAAGAACCGCCGCGTCTCTGGCGCTATCACAAACCTGACGGCCTCGTCACATCGCATAGAGATGAGAAAGGCCGCGAAACCGTTTTTGATACTCTGCCCAAAGAGCTGGGCCGCGTGATTTCAATCGGGCGTTTGGATATTACTTCCGAAGGCTTGCTGCTGCTTACCAATGACGGTGAGCTAGCGCGGCAACTCGAACTGCCCAGCACGGCGTGGCAGCGCAAATATCGCGTCCGTGCCTATGGTCATGTCACGCAGCATGATTTGGACACGCTTAAAGACGGCATCAAAATTGACGGTATTAAAACCGGCCCAATAGAGGCAGAACTGGAACGCCAAAAAGGTGATAATGCGTGGATTGCCGTGACCCTGCGCGAAGGTAAAAACCGCGAAGTGCGCCGCGCTATGGAAACGCTCAAACTCCACGTGAACCGTCTTATCCGCGTGTCTTACGGCCCGTTCCAACTCGGCAATTTGGGCAAGGGCGAGATTGAAGAAGTCAAAACGCGTATCCTGCGCGAACAGGTCGGGCACCTCATCGACATCCCTGTCATCCAAGCCAAGCCGCCGGGGCAACGCGCGGGCAAGCCGCAACGCGGCACCCATGCCAGCGCCAAACGCTTTGCCAAAGACGGTAAAAAAGATGACGCCAAAGCGCCGCCAACAGGCCGCGGAAAATTCGCCCATAAGGCTAAGAAAAAATCGGGCGGCAGTGGCTATGGCGGCGGCTCGGGTGAAGGCCGTAAGATGAATTTCAAGGGCGGTATGGGCAAACCCACAGGGAAACCTTCTGGACGGCGCAAATAATGCGTATAGTCGCGGGCAAAATGCGCGGGCGGAATATCGCCACACCGTCGGGCAAAGACACCCGCCCGACCAGCGACCAAACGCGCGAGTCAATTTTCAATATCCTCACCCATGCCGAGTGGGCCCCGCCTCTGGAGGGCGCTATCGTTGCCGATATTTTCGCAGGATCAGGCGCGCTAGGATTAGAAGCCATATCACGCGGCGCGGAGTTTTGCCTCTTTGTCGAAACCGAACCCAAAGCGCGCGGGGCCATCCGCGAAAATGTTGATAAAATGGGCCTATTTGGCTGCACAAGGCTGCACCGCCATAACGCGACAAAACTTAAAATAGCCCCCGGAAATCTGCGCGGCCCCTTCACCCACATCTTCATGGACCCGCCCTATAATAAAGCCATGTGGCGACCCGTCCTATCGCGGCTGAAAGAATATGGCCTCATCGCAGATAACGGTATTATCATTCTGGAAGACAGCAAAGACGCGGAAGTAGAGCCAAGAGGATTTGAGGTTCTAGCCGATAAGACGTGGGGCGCAGCGCGGGTTTTATTTATGCAGGCGGCTGAGGGTTAGCTTAGCACTGAACTCTCATCATGCGTCATGAATATACGAAAATCAAATAATACTATTCATAATTGATTAACCATAATTTCCTCTTTCATGCTCAGACTATTCCATTTCCTAAAATCGTACCTACATAATTATTATGAGGGACACAGAAAATAGAACGAGTCTTGGAGAAATAATTTACGGCGCTTTATCGGAACAGTGCATCATCGAGACAGAAAAATGGGCCATAGAACGCATTGAAAACATAATGCGTAAATTTGAAAACTCTTGTGAGCTGAAAAAAGATTACAAGGTAATTATCCCATGGCTAAATGAGTTTACAGCTTTCACAACACCTGGCGATTATATCTTTTTTGCGCGAAAGCTCTTTCAGGAATGCTCAACAGAGGCTATGGCTGCTTTTGTCATTGCACATGAAATATCACATCATAAATTAGGTCATTTGGATAAGTTTCCTGAAACCTTCAGCGAAAATAAAAAGGCTGAAATTCAAATTTTCATAGCATCAATATATCGTGCTGTTGAAAGCCGAATTCACGGACCGGAGCAAGAGTGTGATGCAGACCGCCTAGCCATAGAGATGTGTATTCTGGCTGGTTATAACCCTTTTGAATGCTTGAAACTTTTTGATAAGTTAGAGAAGATTGCCCTTGATAAGCGGGCATTCGGCGCAGTGTTTGGGCCTGATGAGTCAGATGATGAGCTTCTACCCGATGCGCCCACCGTAACGAAGGTGAAAATTTGGCTTTATCAAAGAAGATTAGGTTATCTTCCAATAAGAGATAGGCGGCAAATGATTTTGCACCACCTAGCTGAGAAAGGCATATATGAAGGTTCGTTTAGCGGATTAAGCGCAGCTTAACTCACTTCTCTCACCGCCGCCCAAATAGCCGCTCTATATCAGCCAGCTTCAGCTCCACATATGTCGGGCGGCCGTGATTGCATTGCCCTGAATGCGGCGTGGCTTCCATGTCCCGCAATAGCGCGTTCATTTCTGCGCCGTTGAGTCTGCGTCCTGCCCTGACTGAGCCATGACAGGCCATTGTCCCGCAGACATGTTCGAACTTCTCTTTTAACGACAGCGCTTCGTCATATTCGGAGATGTCGTCGGCGAGGTCTCGGAGCAGGCTTTGAATATTCATCTCCCCTAAAAGCGCAGGCGTTTCGCGCACGGCCACCGCGCCTGTGCCGAAAGCTTCCACAACTAAGCCCATTTCGGCGAGTTCATCCGCGCGAGCAAGCACGCGGGCGGCATCTGTTTCGCCCAAATCTACTATATCGGGGATAAGCAAGGCTTGCCGCTCAACCCCCTTGCCCGCCATTGCCATTTTCATCCGCTCATAGACGAGCCGTTCATGGGCGGCATGTTGATCGACAATGACAATGCCGTCTTGGGTCTGCGCGACGACATAGGTTTCATGAAGCTGCGCGCGCGCGGCCCCTAAAGGGTTCCCAGTGAAATCTTTTTGTTGGGCGTCGGGGACGTATCCCTCCGCCTGATATCCCTCACCTATTTCTTCGACCTTGGCCGAAAAACCATAATCATTGACCGTCATCCCATCGACCAGCGGCTGTAGCGCAGGGTCATGCCTGTAGGGCGCTGGCCCACCAGAATAGGGACGGTTATAATTTTGCTGAAAGGCATATTGCGGCTGTTCGGCTTGGATTTTACCCAGTGCATAATCGGACACCGTCGTACTCGCGCGGTGCCCTGCCGCGGCGAGGCTATGGCGAATAGCGGAAACAATAAGCCCCCTCACCAGCCCCGGATTGCGAAAGCGCACTTCGGTCTTGGCGGGGTGGACATTCACGTCGACATGATCGCTGGGCAGGTCGATATAGAGCGCGACCACAGGATGGCGATCCCGGGCGAGGAAATCTTGATAGGCCCCGCGCAGCGCTCCGTGGAGCAGCTTATCGCGCACAGGCCGTCCATTGACGAAAAGGAATTGATGCTGGCTATTCCCGCGTGAATAGGTCGGCAATCCCGCAAATCCTGTCAGGCGGATACCTTCGCGTTCCTTATCAATCTCAATCGCATTTTGCCCGAAATCCGCGCCGAGAATAGAGGCGAGCCGCGCCAGACGGCCCTCTTGGTCATCACCTTGCCGCGCGACTTTCAGCGTGGTGCGTGTACCATTAGAGAGCGTCATCCCCACAGCTGGATTGGCCATAGCGAGGCGTTTGACAATATCAGAAATGGCGAGGGACTCGCTGCGTTCAGATTTGAGAAATTTCAATCGGGCGGGCGTGGCGTAAAATAAATCGCGCACATTAACGCGCGTGCCATGCATGCCAAAACGCGGCGCAGGTTTGGGTGGGTGCTCAGCTCCGCCTTCCACAGCAATCTCCCACGCACTATCATCGCTCTCGGTTTGCGACGTTATCGTTAGCCGCGCGATAGAGCCAATGGACGGCAAAGCCTCGCCGCGAAAGCCCATGGAATGAATATTGAGAAGGTCCCATTCGCCCGCCTCATTAGGCGAGAGTTTGGAGGTGGCATGGCGCTCTATCGCGATGGGCAGCTCCTCGCGGCTCATCCCCTTGCCATCATCGGTAATGGTGATAACGGCGCGGCCACCATCCTCAAAACGGATATCCACTTGGGACGCGCCTGCATCAATCGCGTTCTCGACCAGTTCTTTAATCACGCTGGCTGGACGCTCGACAACCTCGCCCGCCGCAATGCGGTTGACGGTCTGCGCCGGGAGCCGGCGAATCGATATGGGATTTGAAGTCACAAAAAAGCCTAACCGCCGCAGGGCGATTAGGCCAGAATGTCAAACACGTCGCTTGTGGACGAAAGAAATAGCCAAATTCAGACGCTAGAGCCCAGGAAGTTTCGGTCCGCTTGGGCGTCTGGTGATTTCAACCTCAGCGCCGCCTGTGGCTGATTGCAAAGACTCCATACGGCGGGCTTCAATCTCAGGATCGACGGGCGAGCCTTCTGGGAGATCAACACGGCCATCTCTCCAGAACAGAATCTGATCAGAGAAACTCTGCGATTTACGTTCAACGGAATTCACGCCGTCAATTTCAAGGCGGATTTCCGGGTTAGACCGGCCAACACCCGCTTTGGACAATAACACAACTTCACCACGTGAAGGTTCAGCCGCATCTACATCGCCGATAAGCGCCTCACGAGCTGATTTTTGGCTATAATTATTCTCAGCCGAACTGGTCCCGATTTGCGGCGGGCGCAGATTATATTCCGGCGGCACGACAAGCGGCGCTTTGGTTAGAATATTAAACTCATTAGGCGCGTTTTTCGTTAGGCCCAAAGCCTTGGTTGTTGTCCCGCAGGCTGATAGTCCCATCGCGCCGCAAGCAGTTGCCAGCATTAAAGTCTTAAGTCTCATGAGGTGAGTCTCCAAATTTTTCAGCCTGTCATAAACAAACAAACGCGTCTCGCCAAGTGACGATATGGTTATTTATGCAGATGAGGTTATGGTAACCTGGAGCAGGTCTAATTTTGATCTCGCCGCGATACGATTCTAGTCTTTAACAATTGGACAGAATATTTAGATTCTCAAAATCAGTTATATTTACGACTAAATCAGCCAAGCTTTCTGGATTAACCTCAGAGATATATCGCCTGGATGCTGCATGATAGCGTGATTTAAATTTTTCCATCGTAGACTCATAACCGCCTAATTCGTTTTGATCGCGCTTAACACCCCTCTGTAAAGCCGTAGAGAAATCAGTTTTTAGATATACTTTTAAATCCCAAAACTCATTGAAAACTGGCTTAAAAAGGTAACAGCCATCCGTAACTATGACAGCATTATCACTCAATCTTTTTGGCGGTAAATCCAGATAATCGTCAGTTGCCAAATCATGTGTCGCTTCAATATATTCTGCTGGAGTCTGTTGAGACCGTTTCAAAACATTTTCTACGAACCCGGCCTCATTATATGAGTCTTCATAATAACCTGCAGCTGAGTCGCGCCCCTGTCGATAACGCACCTCTTTGTTAAAGTGAAACCCATCAATAGATACATGCGTCGCGTTGATATTATGAGCGTTCAAATATTTCACGAGCGCAATGGCAAAGGTCGTTTTTCCAGTGCCTTCAATGCCATTTACAGCGACGCGAACAGGTTTTGATTTGCTAATTTGAATATTTTCAATCTTATCGCTTATGATTGAAAATATTGCATCGCGGTCCATATCTATTGCTTCAAAATATTGAAATAAACCCTAAGCCCCGTCATAATGAAAGAACAGCGCTGAGAGGGGCGGTAATATCATTGACAGGGAATGGGCTTGGCCGTGTGAGGCTATTGGCTCTGAGCTCATGCCGCCCAAATTACCTGCGCCTGAGCCGCCGTAAAGCTCGCTATCTGTATTGAGCCGCTCATCCCATCTCCCGGCCAGAGGTACGCCTATGCGGTAGGGCGTTCTTGCGACGGGGGAGAAATTACACACAACGAGAACAGGCGCTTTGCGGGCCTTATCCCAGCGCAGAAATGAGAGCACATTATCGGCCTGCGCGCCGCCATCGACCCATTCGAAACCGGCCCGCTCGCAATCTTGTTCATAGAGCGCGGGGATGCCGCTATACATGCGGTTCAAATCCCCAATGAGGGTCTGCGTGTTTTTGTGTTCGGGATATTGCAGCAAGTGCCAGTCGAGCGAATAATCGGCTTTCCACTCCTGGCTCTGCGCAAATTCGCAGCCCATAAAGAGGAGTTTCTTACCCGGATGGCCCCACATAAATCCAAAATAAGAACGAAGATTGGCATGTTTCTGCCAGCGGTCACCCGGCATGCGGTCAAGCAGCGAGCCTTTGCCGTGAACAACCTCATCATGGGAGAGCGGCAGCACGTAATTTTCGCTAAAAGCGTAATCAATGCCGAAGGTCATTTTGTGGTGGTGATGGCTGCGATTAACCGGGTCCTCGCCCATATATTCGAGCGTGTCATTCATCCAGCCCATATTCCATTTAAAGCCAAAACCCAGCCCGTCATGATCCGTCGGCGCAGTCACGCCCGGCCAAGCTGTGCTCTCCTCAGCGACGGTGAAAACCCCGCCCCCCATCGCCTCCCCTGCGGAGTAAGCATCGGCGTTCATGGATTGGAGAAACTTCACCGCTTCCCAATTTTGGTTGCTGCCATCGGGATTTGGAATCCACTCATCCGCTTCGCGCGAATAATCTAGATAGAGCATGGAGGCGACGGCATCCACGCGCAGGCCATCCAGATGATATTCCTCGAGCCAGAAGCGCGCATTGGCGACAAGGTAATTGACGACCTCTCGGCGGCCAAAATTAAATATCAGCGTGTTCCAATCCGGGTGAAAGCCTTTGCGCACATCTGCATGCTCATAAAGATGCGAGCCGTCAAATTTGGCAAGGCCGTGCTTATCAGACGGGAAGTGCCCTGGCACCCAATCCAGAATAATCCCGATCTCCGCTTTGTGGAACGCATCTACAAAAGCTTTGAAATCATCCGCAGTGCCAAAGCGCGCTGTCGGCGCATAAAGCCCGATAGGCTGATAACCCCAAGAGCCGTCAAAAGGATGCTCGGTAATTGGCATCAGCTCGATATGGGTAAATCCCAGCTCTTTGACGTAAGGTATCAGGCGGTCGGCCAGCTCGGCATAGGTCAGAAAGCTGCCATCCTCATGTTGTTGCCAAGAACCGAGATGAACCTCGTAAACCGACATAGGCGCGGCGCGGTGATGGCGCTCATGGCGGGTCTTGAGCCATTTTTTATCTCGCCATTTATAGGCCGAGAGATCGCGCACAACGGAGGCGGATTTTGGCCGCATCTCTGAGCCAAATCCAAAGGGGTCAGCTTTGAGCGGCTGCATCTGCCCGCCCGCATCACGGATAGCATATTTATAGGCGGTGCCGTCTTTGACATCCGGCATAAACAGCTCCCAAATGCCGCTGCCCCCGCGAGAGCGCATCGGGTTTTTCACCGTGCTCCAATGGTTGAAATCCCCCGCCACACAGACACCCGCCGCATTAGGGGCCCAGAGCGTGAACCGCGTCCCCTGCACGCCGTCTTGCTCCATAATATGCGCGCCGAGCATACGGTAGGCATGAACGTGGCTACCTTCAGATAGCAGATAAAGATCTAGGTCACCCAGGCTTGGCAAAAACCGATAAGGGTCGTCAAAGCGGTGAGACGTCTCCCCATATTTGGCTTGTAATTGATAGCCGCTTTTAATCTTGCTGGTAGGCAGCGCACCTTCAAACAGGCCTGCATCATGGATACGGGTCAGCTCAGCCACAGCCTTTTTCGCGCGCGGGGTGAAGACCTCAACCGTTTCGGCATGGGGCGCGAATGTGCGTATGACGGATTGCTGGCCATCGTCATGCAGGCCCAGCCGCGAGAAAGGGTCAGCATGGGTGCCCGAAATCAGGCGGTTAATTTCAGGCTGTTCCATGTCCGCTCTCTTTCAGCTTGGCGCAGACTATTTGGTCGGCGCGTTCCAGATATCTTTGGCATAACCGCGAATGGTGCGGTCTGAACTAAACCAGCCCATACGCGCCGTATTCAGAATAGCCATCTTGGCCCACTCTTCGGGCTTTTGATAGACCTCGTCAATATGGCGCTGAATATTCCAATAGGCTTCAAAGTCAGGCACGACCTGGAAATAGTCATGATGTTTGAGGTTATCGAGAATGTCGTGATAGCGGTTTGTATCGCCATCTGAGAAAAATCCTGTCTCCAATTGACGAATAATTTGCTGCAAACGCGGCGAGTCCTTAAGCACTTCTGACGGACGCGCGCGGCGATGTTGACGCTCAGCGACTTCATCGTCAATCATACCAAAGATAAAGATGTTCTCCTCGCCCAAATGCTCACGCATTTCGACATTGGCGCCGTCAAGCGTACCGACCGTCAGCGCGCCGTTCAGGGCAAATTTCATATTGCCTGTGCCTGACGCTTCAAAACCAGCTGTCGAGATTTGCTCTGACAAATCCGCGCCTGGGATTAGGACTTCCGCCGCAGAGACATTGTAATTGGGCAGGAAAATCAATTTCAGATTATCGCCGATATCCTTATCATTATTGATAACCTCGGCGACATCATTGATGAGCTTGATAATCAGCTTAGCGAGGAAATAACTCGGCGCGGCTTTACCGGCGAAGATTTTCACGCGCGGTTGCCATTTCGCTTTCGGGTCAGCTTTCATCGCATTATAGAGCGCGATGGTCTCCAGAACATTCATCAGCTGCCGCTTATATTCATGGATGCGCTTAATCTGGATATCAAACATCGCGTCAGGATTGACGGTAATGTCCATGCGCTCTTTTAAGAAATCACCCAGACGTTTTTTATTATCGGTTTTGACCGCCATATATGTCTTCTGAAAGGCTTTATCCTCAGCGAATTTTTCCAGCTTTTTCAGCTGTTCCAAATCGTCAATCCAACCTTCGCCAATCTTATCGGTGATAAGGTCTGACAGGCCGTGATTGCATTCCAGCAGCCAACGGCGCGGCGTTACGCCATTTGTCTGGTTGACGATTTTATCTGGGAACATGCGGTGCAAATCATGAAACACGGTTTTCTTCATCAGCTCTGTATGCAGAGCGGAGACGCCGTTGACTTTGCGTGAACCGATAAAAGCCAAGTTACCCATGCGCACCCAATCATTTTGATGCGGATGTATCGCTTGAATGCCCGCGATAATGTGATGTTCCAGACCGGCGGCCATGGCTTCCTGATAGAAGGCACCGTCAATGAGATTTATGATCTGCAAATGACGCGGCAAGATGCTGGCAAAAAGCGAGACCGGCCATTTTTCCAGCGCTTCAGGCAGAAGCGTATGGTTCGTATAATGCAGCGTCTCGCGCGTAATTTCAAAAGCGCGCTCAAAACTATAACCATGATCATCCATCATGATGCGGATAAGCTCTGGCACAGCAATGGCGGGGTGGGTATCGTTAAGCTGCACAGCGACATGATCGCCGAGCGTGTCCAGGCTCTCATAATTGGTGAAGTAGCGGCGCAGGAGGTCTTGCAAAGAGGCCGATGTGAAGAACACTTCTTGCTTTAGTCGCAATTCCCGTCCTTCGGGTGTATGGTCGCCGGGATAGAGAACTTTGGAGAGTGTCTCGGCCAAAATTTGCTGACGGGCCGACGCCATGAAATCACCTTCGTTGAATTTCTTGAGGTTCATCATATCGGCTTGACGCGCAGACCAAAGACGCAGCGTGTTGACATGCTCGCCTTTCCAGCCTGCAATCGGCATATCAAAGGCAACAGCCTGAACCCGTTCGCTTGGCGTCCACGTCACTTTGCCATCAGGCGCGGTTTCGACTTTGCCGCCAAATTCAACATTATAAACAACTTCAGAACGGCGAAATTCCCAAGCATTGCCTTTAACGAGCCAATCTTCAGGCTCTTCCATTTGCCAGCCATCTTCAATGTTCTGGCGAAAAATACCGTGCTGATAGCGAATACCGTAACCCATCCCTGCGACGCCTGTCGTTGACATGCTGTCCATGAAACAAGCGGCTAAGCGGCCAAGACCGCCATTGCCCAGAGCGGCATCTTGCTCGGCGTGTAATACATCGTGAAAGTTCAAACCCTCAGATGTCAGAAAATCCTTGGCGTCTTCAATCAGGCCCAAATTAGTTAGGCTGTCTTCGAGCATACGCCCAATCATAAATTCCATAGACAGGTAATATACCCGCTTTTGCTTTTTCTTATAAATGGCGCGCGTTGTATCAATCCATCCGTCAACCATGCGGTCGCGCACAGCATAGGACACAGCCACACACCAATCCCGATCCACAGCATGAGTCTTATCCTTACCCACTGTGTAGATCAGATGGCGCAGGATCGAATCTCCGAAGCTCTCGTCGATCAAATCTTTAGTATCTTCGATATTGCGTTTAACGGCTTCCATGGTTTTCTCTTGCTTTTTTCGGCGCAGGCATTTTAAGTCAATGCCGATAACGGTCTAATAATGCGGCACGCCTTACGGCGCTACATAGCTTACGTCTAGTGATTCTGCTCGTAAATTATGGTGTGCGAAGCAATACAGCCAAAAGGACTGCAATGGGGTACAAAAATTGGGCGTTTGCGCCCTGTGGGGAGGAAAATGATGCATAATAAGGCGTTTTCATCAAATCGGCGCTTAGCTGAAAAATCAATGGCTTTTGTCTTGGCGGGCGGGCGCGGAAGCCGCTTGAAAGACATGACCGAAGTACGCGCCAAGCCCGCCGTTTATTTTGGCGGAAAATTTCGGATTATTGACTTCGCGCTATCCAATGCAATGAATTCCGGCATCAAGCGTATTGGCGTCGCGACACAATATAAACAGCACAGCCTTATTAGACATTTGCAGCGCGGCTGGAACTTTTACCGCGCGGAACGCAATGAGAGTTTTGACATTATGCCCGCCTCTCAGACCATGTCTGAAACCCGCTGGTACGAGGGCACAGCCGATGCGGTTTACCAAAACATCCATATTATGGCGGCCCATTCCAATGTCGAATATATCGTCATTTTAGCGGGCGATCATATCTATAAAATGGATTATGAATTAATGCTTGAAGAGCATGTTAATTCAGGCGCGGATGTTACTATTGGGTGCCTGCAAGTCAGCAAAGAAGAGGCCAAAGGTTTTGGCGTTATGCATGTCGATGATACGGATATGATAACGGACTTTTTGGAAAAGCCTGAAGACCCGCCAACCATTCCCGGCGAGACAGATATTTGCCTCGCTTCCATGGGGATTTATGTCTTTGATAAAAACTTCCTATTTGAACAGCTTCGCCGCGATGCCGCTGAAGAAGGCTCGGACCGGGACTTCGGCAAAAACGTCATTCCTTACATTGTTAAAAACGGTAAAGCTCAGGCGCACCGCTTTACAAAATCCTGCGTGCGTTCTGAGGGTGAGGAAGAAGCCTATTGGCGTGATGTCGGAACGGTTGATGCTTATATGGAGGCTAATTTAGACCTCACATCTTTCGAGCCCGCGTTAAATTTATATGATAAAGACTGGCCGATATGGACCTATAGCGAATTAGTTCCGGGCGCGAAGTTCATCCATGACGAAGTCGGGCGGCGCGGCGCGGCGGTTAATTCCGTTATCTCTGGCGGCTGTATTATTTCAGGCGCGCGGGTGGATCAATCCCTGCTCTTTACGGGCTGTTATATCCATTCTTATTCGACGCTGAAACGCTGTATTGTTCTGCCCTATGTTGATGTCGAAGAGGTCTGTCAGCTGACCAATGTTGTGATTGATCGCGGCGTCAAAATCCCTAGAGGATTAGCCGTCGGCAATGATCCGAAATTGGATGCTAAACGCTTCTACCGCACAAAGAGCGGTATCTGCCTGATTACCCAACCGATGATCGATAAATTGGACTTTTAGACGGTTTTATGCGCATTTTAATGGTAGCTTCCGAGTGTTTCCCGCTCATAAAAACCGGAGGGTTGGCCGATGTTGTGGGCGCCGTTCCCTTTGCGCTTGAGGCGGAAGGCGCAGATGTCACCGTTTTTCTGCCCGGATTTCCCACCGTTTTAAGCGGTTTGAAGTCCAAAAAAACACTCGCCAAACTCAAAGATGTGGCGGGTGAGCCTGCAAAACTAATTACAGGTAAAACCGCCAAAGGCCTCTCAATTATCGCGCTCGACGCCCCGCACTTATTTAATGTTACAGGCAATCCTTATCAGGAAAAAAATGGCCTGGACCGCGCCGATAATGCTATCAAATTTGCTGCCTTTTCAAAGATTGCCGCGCAGCTCGCGGCAGGTGATTTTAAAATTCCTGAATTTGAGATTGTCCATGCCCATGATTGGCAGGCAGGCCTCACCGCCGCCTATCTGAAAGCGATGGGCCGAGACGATATCAAAACCGTTCAGACCATTCACAACCTCGCTTTCCAAGGAAACTTTCCCAAACACATTATGTCCAATATCGGTCTGCCCGACGAATTTTTCCGCGACTACGGCTTGGAATATTGGGATAAGGTCAGCTATTTAAAAGGCGGGATTGTCTATAGTGATCACGTCACAACCGTGAGCCCGACCTACGCGCTGGAGATACAATCCGACGCCAGCGGGATGGGATTTGGCGGGCTTTTAAAATCGCGCGGACAAGACCTATCAGGCATTTTAAACGGCATTGATTTGGACGTCTGGAACCCTGAAACAGACCCGGATATTGCCGCTAATTACTCCGCTGAAAACCTCGCGGGAAAGGCTAAAAACAAAGCCGCTTTGCAAAAGAAAATGGGGCTGCGCAAAGCCAAAGATGTGCCGCTCTTTTGCGTCATCTCGCGCCTGACCACGCAAAAAGGATTGGACGTTCTCGCAGGCCTCGTCGATCATATTGTCCTCTCAGGCGGACAGCTCGCTTTGTTGGGCTCAGGCGATAGCACGATTGAAGCGGCCTTTCTGGCGGCGGCGAAAAAACACCCCACAGAAGTCGGCGTGCAAATCGGCTATGACGAACCCCTCGCCCATCTTATTCAGGCCGGCGCGGACGCCATCTTTATTCCATCCCGATTTGAGCCGTGCGGCCTCACACAATTATGCGCGATGCGTTACGGGACGGTGCCGATTGCCGGACGGGTCGGCGGGCTGAATGATACGATTATCGATGCCAGCCCTGCCGCCCTTGCCAAAGGCGTAGCCACAGGTCTTTTGTTTTCCGATATCGACGTTCATACCCTCTCAGCCACGATAGACCGCGCCTTTGCGCTTTACCGCGCGCCCAAAATTTGGGCGCAGATGCGCCGCAATGCGATAACGCAGCCCGTTGGCTGGGCATTATCCGCCAAAGCTTATATGGCGCTTTACGCAGACTTGCTTAAAGCAGACTAATATATGACCACCGATTTTGACATCACTGCGGGCGATGCGGCCCCGCTTGGCGCAACCGTTATGCGCGGTGGGATCAATTTTGCCCTTTTTTCTGCCCATGCCGTCAAAGTCACGCTGTGTTTATTTTCGCCTGATGGCAAAACCGAAACCGCCCAGCTCGACTTGCCCAAGCGTGAGGGCGATATCTGGCACGGCTTTGTAAAAGGCCTAAAAGCGGGTCAGCTTTACGGTTACCGCGTGGACGGCCCCTTCGCCCCGCAAGACGGGCACCGCTTTAACGCAAACAAACTCCTCATTGATCCCTATACCAAAGAGCTCTTTGGAGAGATCATTCAAGATGACGCCCTGTTTAGTTATGACAAATGGAAAACCGAAGACCAGGACCTGACCTTTGACACGCGCGACTCCGCCCCCTTCATGCCAAAATGCATAGCCGCCGCGCCGGTAAAACCTGCAAGTTTTAAAAAACCCGGCACCGCGTGGGGTAAGACCTTTATCTATGAAGCTCATGTCAAAGGCCTGACGCAAAGACATCCTCAAGTCGCAGCTGAGGCGAGAGGACATTTCTCGGGCTTGAAAGACCCAGCGATCATCAAACATCTAAAATCCATCGGCGTCTCAGCGGTGGAGCTTTTACCCGTACAAAGTTTCTTCACCGAACCGCGCCTGACGGATTTGGGGCTGACAAATTATTGGGGTTATAATCCCGTCAATTATTTTGCCGCCCATGCGCCTTATGGCGATAAAGAGAGTTTCAAATCCGCCGTTAAAGCGCTGCATGCGGCGGGCATCGAAGTCATTCTCGACGTTGTTTATAATCATACAGCGGAAAGTGATGAACTCGGCCCGACGCTCTCTTATCGCGGGATTGATAATGCGAGCTATTATGCCTTGCAGGAGGACTCGCGATTTTACCTCAATCACACAGGCACAGGTAACACGCTGGACATGACCCATCCGCAGGTTCTCGCGCTGACCATTGCGAGCCTAAGATACTGGGTCGAGGAGATGGGTGTTGACGGGTTTCGTTTTGATTTAGCCTCAACGCTTTCGCGCGGCCCCGACGGATTTGACCGCGAAAGTGATTTCCTACGCGCCTGTAAGAACGACCCTGTTCTGTCAAATACCAAACTTATTGCAGAGCCGTGGGATATTGGCCCTGGCGGTTATGCGCTCGGCCAGTTCCCTGAAGGCTGGGGCGGATGGAATGACCGCTTCCGCGATGATGTGCGCAGTTTCTGGCGCGGCGATAATATGGCCCATAAGGCCCTCGCCGCTCGCTTGCTCGGTTCGGCGGATGTGTTCGATCATTCCCATAAAAGCGCCCATAGCTCTGTCAATTTTATCACCTCCCATGACGGTTTCACCTTGCGCGATGTGGTCAGCTATAATGACAAACATAACCACGCCAATGGCGAGGAGAACCGCGACGGGCACGGTCATAATCTGTCTGACAATATGGGTGCAGAAGGCGCAACAGATAATGCGGATATTAACGCCGCCCGCCTTAAACGGCAGAAAAACCTTCTCGCAACACTGATGCTCTCACAAGGCACGCCGATGATGCTGGCAGGAGATGAGTTCGGGCATAGTCAGGGCGGGAATAATAATAGCTATTGCCAAGATAATGAGATTACGTGGCTGGATTGGGACGGCGCAGATATGCGGCTGCAAAGCTTCACGGCCAAGCTCGCAAATCTTCGCAAAACCCTCCCGCATTTTTCCCAGGGTCAATTTCTTCACGGTGAAGCTATCGGCAAAGACGCGGCCCCTAATACGGTCTGGCTATCACCGCAGGGAGAGTTGCAAGGACACGCGTGGGATGACCCGTCTTTGACCTGTTTGGGTTTGGTTTTAAATATGGAGTTCGAGGGCGCGGTGATGATTGTCATTAATCGCGGCGGGGCACAAAAGTTTCATGCGCTAACGGAAGAGGATTGGACTCTCGAGCTTTCAACGGATGACTCACCTGAAACTGACGAAGTTTCGGCAGACAGCGTCAGCGTCTACAGCCTCCCGCATAACTACCTAACGGCGGAACACAAAAAGAGCGCCATTAAACGCAAAGCAAAAGCTTACGGCGTCATAGACAGTTTTCGGGACATTACAGGACATGTCCACGTTGCCAATGACGATACCTTAAAGGCTGTGCTTGACGCCGCCGATGGAGCCGCCCCGCAAGCCCATCCCTCGCTTTCAACACAGACGCCCATTTACGGTGCCGACCTCTTGCGAAAACAAGGCGGTGTGTGGGGCGTGACCTGCGCGATTTATGGCCTGCGCTCTTCTCGCAATTGGGGGGTCGGGGACTTTGAAGATTTGGCCGTTCTTGCCGAACAGCTTGCCGCCAAAGGCGCTGACTTTATCGGGCTTAATCCCGTCCATGCGCTCTTTCCAAGCGCCCCTCATCTCTATGCGCCCTACTCGCCCTCCTCGCGCGAATTTTTGAATGTCATGCATATTGCGCCCGATAAAATGCCTGAATTAACAGATGAAAAGTTTGATCCTGCGGAGGATGATAATGCAGAGCAGCCCGTCAATTATGACGCCGTTTACCGCGATAAAACCAAAGCCTTTGCTTTAGCTTTTTCTAAGTTTCAATCTCTGCCCAAAACGCATAAACGCCGCAAAACCTTCGAGACGTTTTGCGAAAAAAAGGGCGACGCCCTCACCCAGCATGCATTATTTGACGCACTGTTTGAAACCCTGCCTAAGGCCAAACAAACTTACGAAGGCTTTCATAATTTCGCCAAAAAATATCAGACGCCTGACAGCGCCGCTTGCCAAACATTCGCCGCGGATAATGCAGACCGCGTGACCTATTATAAATATCTGCAATGGACCGCTCACTCGCAGCTTGCCGACGCCCAAGCCCGCGCAAAATCTGCAGGGATGAGTGTCGGGCTTTACCTAGATTTCGCCGTAGGTGTCGTCCCCGGCGGCGCAGATGCGTGGGCATATCAAGAGGCTTTCGCGCAAGGTGTGAGCCTAGGCGCGCCCGGCGATATGGCTAATCCTGATGGCCAGACATGGGACCTCTTGCCGTTTAATCCGCATGCCCTCATTGCGCAGGATTTCGCGCCCTTAAAACGCGCGCTTTCCGCCGCCATGTCTTTGGGCGGGGCCATCCGTATTGACCATGTGCTGGGCTTATTACGCAGTTTTTGGATTCCGCAAAGCGGCGGCGCAGGGGCTTATATGAGCTATCCGTTTGACGCGCTCATGTCTGTCATTTCAGAGCTATCGCGCGAAACGAACTGCATCGTCTTCGGCGAAGACCTCGGCACGGTGCCTGATGATTTTCGCGCGCGTATGGCAGAGTGGGAGATGATGGGCTGTACGGTCATGCTGATAGAGCGTACCTCTTCAGGCGACATCATCCCAATAAGTGATTTGCGCGAGCTTGCCGTGACAGGCTTTTCCAACCATGACTTCCCAACCTTAAGCGGGTTTTGGACAGGTGAGGATTATATCTGGCGCGAAGCTCTGGGCATCGGCGATAATCCTGAAACGCTCGCCCATGAAAAGGGACGCCGCCAGCATGATAAATATATCTTGGCGCAACAGGCAGGGCTCGGCGAGACGCCTGACACCCTTTCGGCTGATAATATGGCGACGCTACAAGGGTGGCTCGCGGGCGGCCCGTCCCTTGCTTTTGCGGTTCAGCTCGATGATATTATGCTCGAACACAAACAGCCCAATGTACCCGGCACAACTGAGGAGCAGCCCAATTGGCGCAGGCGGTCTAAGCTCTCTTTGGAAGAGCTGGCCATGGATAAAAATAGCGGCGTGATTTTAGACGCAATTGCAAAAGCCCGCACTTAGGAGACAGACGAATGGCACGTATAGACACTACGCCCTTTGAAGGCCAAAAACCCGGCACATCGGGCCTGCGCAAAACGGTGAAAACCTTTGCGCAGCCGCATTATCTGGAAAATTTTGTGCAAGCCATTTTCGACTCCGTTCCGACCCTGAAGGGCGGGCTCCTTATCGTGGGCGGTGATGGCCGCTATTATAACGACACCGCCATCCAAACGATTTTGCGCATGGCTGCCGCCAATGGCGCGGCGCGAGTCTTAGTCGGGCAGAACGGCGTTCTCTCCACCCCCGCCGTCTCGGCCATTATCCGCAAATATAAAGCGCAAGGCGGGATTATCCTCTCCGCCAGTCACAATCCCGGCGGCCCAAATGGCGATTTTGGGATTAAGTTTAATGGCGCGAATGGCGGCCCCGCGCCCGAGGGCGTGACTAATGCCATCTATGCCCGCACGCAGAAAATTGATCATTACGCATTAGAAGATGCACCTGATGTCGACCTCAGTAAGCTTGGCGCATCACAGCTCGGCGATATGGATATTGAGATTATCGACAGCGTGTCTGACTATGCCGAATTAATGGAAAGCCTGTTTGATTTTCCGGCTATTTCAAAGCTCTTTGAAGACGGAATGTCATTTTGCTTTGACGCCATGCACGCCGTCACAGGGCCCTACGCCAAAGCGATTTTCACGCGTCTCGGCGCGCCAGAGGACAGCCTAATAAATGCGGTTCCCCTTCCTGATTTTGGCGGTGGACATCCCGACCCTAACCCCGTTTATGCCAAAGAATTATTTGAAAAGATGTTTGCTGATGACGGGCCTGACTTTGGCGCAGCCTCTGATGGGGATGGCGACCGCAATATCGTATTGGGGCGCAAGCTATATGTCTCGCCTTCTGACAGCCTCGCAATTTTGGCCGCCAATGCGCATCTGGTCCCGGCTTATAAAAACGGCATTAAAGGCGTAGCTCGGTCTATGCCGACCAGCGGCGCGGCTGATTTGGTTTCAAAGAAACTAGGCGTGCCTTGTTTTGAAACGCCGACCGGTTGGAAGTTTTTCGGCAACCTGCTCGATGACGGTCAAATAACGCTTTGCGGCGAAGAAAGCGCAGGCGCAAGCTCGGACCATATCCGCGAAAAAGACGGGCTCTGGGCTATCCTTATGTGGCTGAATATCGTTGCCGCGCGCGGCCAGTCCGTGACCGAGATAGTGCAAGCTCATTGGAAAGAATTTGGCCGCAATTATTATTCCCGCCATGATTTTGAGGCTGTCGAAAATGATAAAGCCAATGCCGTGATGCAAAAGCTGACAGACCAACTCGCTTCATTACCGGGTAAAAAATTCGGCGCGGAAACCATCGCTAAAGCGGATAGCTTCACCTATCACGATCCCGTCGACAGCTCCGTCTCTGAAAACCAAGGCTTACGGGTTATCTTTGAGAGCGGCAGCCGCTTCGTCATGCGCCTCTCGGGAACAGGAACAGTCGGGGCCACCTTGCGGCTTTACCTGGAAAAATACGAAGCCGCAGAGGGAGACTTAAATCAGGATTTGCAAACCATGCTAAGCGGCATCGCAAATATCGCAGAAGAGATAACGACCTTACGCACTCTAACAGGCCGCCAAGACCCTAGCGCGATTTCGTAAGAGTGGGCGTGCGCCTCCTCGGAAAGAGACGCTCCGCCAAATCTTCCTATTTCACCAAACGTGAGTCCGGATAGGTTGCGTGCCAGCCAAACCAAAAGGCGCGGTTATAGGGCAAACGCTTTAATTCCTGTCCATCTGCAGAGACAAGTTTACTCTCGGTCACAGTCCAGGCTTTGCCGCTGCTATCCCTCGCCGTCATGTCGCCGTCAAATGTCTTGAAGCTAACACCTTTGGGATCATAGACGCGGTTGGCACCTGTTTTATCTGTTAGTACGACAATATTTTGTGTGCCGAGTTTATCCGTATAAACGGGCGTTTTTTTAAGAAAATCTGCGGATATCGCCAATTGCTCTCTTGGACTGGATTTAAAGCGCAGCGCTAAAACTTCGTCCTTATTTTTAAGGCGCTGATCATTATAGGGCGTTGTGAACATCAAGCGGTCTGTTGCAAAATACTCGTGATAAGCCACGCCTTCGCCGTAATCGCGTTTATAGCCCGTATCAAGCGACAGCACTTTGGTTTTTGGATGACGACGTTTCCACTCGCCCCATGTTGTGGTAACAACACTTTGGTTTTGGAGCGCAATACCTTTACCCGCGAGCGGGCCTAAGACAGGTTCGCCTTTAATCGTGTTCCATAAAGACTGCGTAGCTTTGTCATACATAAGCTTATTAGACCGATATAAAAACCCGCTCGTCCCGACATTATAGGCCGTGCCATCCAGTTCGGTTTCGTAGAGGATAACAGTGCCGCACAGCGTACAATAAACCCCGGCCACATCAACGCCGCCGACCTTATCAACAAACATTTCGTGCCAGGCCAAAATACGTTTTGGATAGGCTCTGACATCGCCGTTCACTTCAATACCAAAGACAACATTATCGTCTTCGAGGTAATTCGCTTGATTGGCATTTATCATTTTGGGTTGGCGCAAAGGCGGAATTCCGTCTTGCAGCACGCCGCCCCAACGAATTTCATCGAGGCGAATTTTAGCGCTGTCTCCGCGGTTTTTGAAATATTTTTCAAATTTCGGATCAATCGCTCTGTAAAATTCGGCTTTGAAATTATCATAGCCGGTTGTTTTGATTTCCGGTTGATTCCAGAGCCAACGATACCACGCATTGGTATCCGTCCCAAAATTTTGTCCTGTTGTTTTCGTCAAGTGTTTTACGAGCGCGTCGCGGATTTCAGGGTCAGGTGTGAAATTAAAAATTTCAAGACTTGGCGCAACATATGCGGGAGTCCATTTTTGGTCTAACTCAGATAATATTTGCGTTTTGGACCGCGAAGAATGTGGCGTGAGAAGGGATAGCAAGAAAGACTGATCGCCCTGCGTAAGATTTTGCGCGGCGGGTTGAACGGCTGTAACGGGGCGTGTCTGAGCAACGGCATACACCGCGCCCCCTGCCATGAGAAGCGCGGCGGCCAATGTTCCAAATTTCGTTTTCATACGCATATCACATCCTTTTTTATTCAAGGTACGATAGGACGTTTAAAAATAAAAACTCATCACAAGCGCTGAGACGCGCGTAAATTCGGCGTGACCTCCGCGTGAGGCGTTGTCACTGGAGAGCTTTTGACCTTCATATTAAAGGCCTCAAAAACACAAAAAAAGAGCCAGCTGGGGACGCTGGCTCTTAAAGTTGTAGGGTAGCCCTACCGACTTAAATCCCACTGAGACTATTTAATCCGGCAGTGCAATTATGAGATAGCAAAGCCAAGATGAACGCTGCCCAAGATTCGCGGGGCCAAATCCGTTAAGCTCAGTTCATCATAAATATCGGGTTAATGGAAACAGGTAAGGGCGTGCTGTGAGTGGGCTCTTGATGTTTAAGGTTAAAAATTTCTGAATGAATAAACCTGTGGTTAAGGTTTTCGGCCCACACTGCCGCGGTACGGCACGTCACATAGCGGAGATCGAAATGATTAAACACGTCACTTATTTAAGCCTCGTCACGGCCCTTGCCATGACAGCCTGTTCCACAACGCAAGTGCCTGTTCCGTATAAAAACGCAGCGCCTTACACAAATAAAGCGGCGACACAGACGTCTGCCTCCTATCAGACCCGCACATATAATCAGGCGTCACAATATGGCGCGACACCTGCGAGCTTTAGCGCTGTGAGCTGCCCCGCCGGCACAACATCGCAGCCTAACGGGACATGCTTAGTGAGCGATGCCCCTATCACCCAACAACCCATTACACAGTCAGCGACTTATACGCAGCCAGCCTCCTATCAAACGCAATATGATCAAGCATCACAATACGCCGCGACGCCTACAAGTTTCAGCGGGGTGAGCTGTCCGTCCGGCACAACATCGCAGCCTAATGGCACATGCCTGATAGGTGAAGCCCCTGTTGCGGCGCAAGCCGGCACTTACACGCAGCAGGCCAGCACATATGATGCGGCTCAAGCGGCTATTGAGAGGCAATATGTCACCGCCCCCCGAACAGTGAATGCGGCTGCAACACCTATGGCTCAAAGCAATGTTAGGAATGCGAGTGCCGCGATAACAGAGCCAACCCATTATCAGCCTGAAATCACCAGACATCAGGGCGCATCGCTCTATCTGGTTAAGCCGGGAGACACGGTCTATTCATTGGCCCGCCGTCACTGTGTATCCGTCAGCGACATTCAAGGCACGAATGGTCTGGATCAAAATTACGGTATTAAAATTGGCCAGCAGTTACAATTACCGCCTAGCCATTGCTAAGATAACTGCCTGATTTTCAAAATCTGGATTTTATAATCAACAAAGTCTGGGCTCAAGCCCCGGCTGAGCTCGGTCTGGCGGCGGCCCAGCGCGTCGCTGCAATCGTCATGAGGGCGCGTTCATCTTCATGCATGACGCCGTCCGCGAGGGCGATTTCATTCATACCGTTCAGCATAGCTTGGCGACCCTTTACCAGCGCTAAGCTATCTAAACACTCATAGAGCCAGGCTGTGAAATCGGGCCCCGCAACTTTTCCTTTTACGTTGGCTTTGTTCGTCTCATACCATAAAAGAATTTTAGCCTCAGAAAGCTTGGGTTCCAATTTAAGAGTGTTTTGGAGCTTAAGAGTCGCCTCTACATAAGCCTCAATCTCTTGCGAAAAAACACGTTTATCGGCGATTATTACTGCCGCGAGCAAACTCATCAAGGCGTCATGTTCTTTTGACATCATACAAAATCTCAATCTCGCCCGTAGATATAAGGTGAGGCCATAAGCTCAAAATGTAAAGCTAGAGTTTGTTTTAAAGACAGTAGCTCTCGTTTTCATTTTGGTTAAGACCTGCATTTCGTAACGGTGCAGATATGCTAATTACTGAGTATATTCTTTATTTAAACATCATTTGTATCGTCATGGCTTACACCTAGTCGCTTTAGCTTTTTTACGTCTTTCGCGCTCAGAGATTGCGCAGATTTACGATTCTGAAAACTCCGCCAGTCATGCTCGGTTTTCCATCCTAACCTATGAATTAAATAGCTCGCCGCCAGAAAGACTCCGATAAAAATTAAACTGCTAGGCGTCAAAAGCATTGACCAAATTTGCGCCAGAGCCGCGAATACGTCTTCAGTCGGTGTTTGGGTTTCAGTCATAATGGCAGTATAGTCATTTATTTTGAAGACTCCCTTAACATGTAACCAAAGACGAAGCCCTCGAAGTAGAGGTATAATTTAAGAGAAAAAGGCGAGGCCGCTCTCATCAGCAGTGGGACATCAGATCGCGGCCTCGGTATTTACCCAAAACGGAATTGCTTCGGGACTAACTATTCTTTGAAAAGATTTGGCATAACCTTTGATGTCGTCGTGCTCGGGCGATACGTTTTCGTTGTTGTGTTCTTGCTGGACTTAAACACAAAGTGATTATTGGCTGTCATGGAGACGTCTCTGGCGACAGGCGCTTGCACCGGCTCGATGACGATCCGTGTGATGCGGCTTTTTGTTGTTTTTGAAGAGAGTAAAACAGGCGCTTTCACAGTGTGAGCCTTCTGAGCGACAGTATGAGTAGAGGTCTCTACATTAGCGGCATAAGCAGATGTGCTGATGAAACTTAGAAGAGCTGCGGCGATGGCTGTTTTGATGATTTTCATTGTTTTACCCATTCAACTTATTTTTAGTTTTGTTTTTGGTTATTATCCATTTCCTATGATTTGAACTTAGGGTCTAAACGTAAATAATCCTTGAACATTCAAATATTGAAACTTCAAATATTATTTTAGTGATTGTTTTCAATGGCTTAGAGAATAAAATAATTTGAAAGAGCGGCTCAATAGGCGAAATTTCAAGCACGAGCTCAGCCTAAACCATTGTTATTTAACGGTATTTTAACCATAAATGCGCGTATTTAGGCGTCTTTTTCGTCTTTGGCGTCTGATTTCACAAAAAAGCTGGCCAGTATTAATCCTATGACCCCGCAAGTGATGGCGCTGTCAGCGATATTAAAGACCCAATGAAAGCCTATTTCGCCGAAATTGATGAAATCTGTGACCGCGCCAAAGAAGAAACGGTCAATGCCGTTGCCAATGGCCCCGCTGATGATCAGGGCAATAGAGAGTTTTGTCAGCCGGTCTTTGCTTTGCGTGAGGGCATAAACCAGCACACCGCTCATAATAAAGGCAAACGCGGTCAACACCCAGCGCTTCATCGCGCTGTCGCCTTGCAGCAATCCCCAGCTGATACCGGGGTTACAGACGAGGGAAATATCCATAGGACCGGGAATCTTATGCTCAATACCCGGATTTAGGTTTTGCTCACAAATATTCATCGGCACGCCGAAAGACTGAATCACGGCGAATTTGGACCATTGGTCCAGTAAAATCAGGATAATAGGTATCACCAAAGCATAAATGAAGAGCGTTTTTTTCATTTTGCCGAGGTCGCATGAGCGCGAGAATTTTGCAACCCTGTTCCGCCGGTCTTCCTAAGAACTGTAATCCTTCTGTAAACTAACAATTCTTTCATTGGCCTCACGATATTTTATGGTTACAACGACAGGGATTCTACGGGCTTTTAGGGCCCTTTTACCTATGGGTTATCTGTATGACGACTATTATGTCCAAATTCCGCGCGTCAAAGCGGCTTTTAAGCTCCGTCAGCGGGGCCGCCGTTCTGATAAGCTTTGCGCCAATAGCCCAAGGTCAAATCGTTATCAGCGATGACACTACGACACCTGTAGAAACTAATGGCGAAGACATTATTATCGAAAGCACCGGGACCATCACGCTTGAAGACACGGGTCCGGCGGTTGTCCTCAACTCAGATAATGCTGTCACGCATGGCGGCATCATAACCATTGAAAACGTCGATAATGCCGTTGGCGTCAGCTTAGAAGGCGGGGCAGACCGCAGCTATACCCAAACTGGGCGCATAAATATCAGAGAAGATTTCCTACCGGTTGATAATGATGGCGATGGTCTTGCCGATGGCGGATTTGCAGAGGGCACTGGCCGCACGGGTATCCTAATCTCAGGCGCCTCACCTTTTGAAGGCAATGTTGAATTTGCCTCATCCTCTGTCATCGAAGTTGAAGGTAATGATAGCTTTGGCATCAATCTGGCCAATACAACCATGGCGCAAAATGGCCTGACAGGTAACCTGTCTTATGATGGACAAATGAGCATCATTGGCGATAACGCCACAGGTATCAATATCGGCTCAGGCATTAGCGGTGATTTTGCTCAAAACGGCTCCATCATATCATCAGGCCAAGGCGCGCAGGCTATCAATATTGACGCTGATATTCAGGGCGGGTTTACTAGCTCCGGCGCAATTACCAACACAGGGTTCAGAGTCACGACGCGTCCGGCCATTGGCAATGCAGATACGGGGCAAGTCGGCCGCGAGATTTTAGGCGCAGAAGACCTCCTTCAAGCTGGCTCCGCCATCAACATTAATGGTAATATCGGGCGCGGCATCTTTTTTGATAATAACATTGATGATGTGCTGGACGAAGACGGCAACCAGACCTTTGATGAAGACGGAAACCTTATACAGGCATTTGGCACCGCAGGAACTGTGGTTCAAAACGGTTCAGCCCCGGCTGTCTTAATCGACGGCAATGGAACACCCATCGCGATTGGACTCGTCGCTGCCATTACAGACCCCGCAGCTGACGGATTTGACGCAGATTTACAATACGCATTTGTCAACCAAGGCGCCCTGCAAGCTAATGGCGTCTTCGACGATATTGATGCGACGACATTATCTGTTTCAGATGCGACGCTGGAAGGTGGTATCAATAATACGGGGACGCTAACAGCAACGACTTTTGTAGCCCCGTTAGAAGTCGCAGATAGTGACGGCATTTCACTCACGCCAGGTGATGGCCAAGCCAGAGTTATTCTCTTGGGGTCAAATGCCATTGCAGACGAAATCAATAATTCCGGCGTCATCCTCGCCTCATCCTCAGAAGCGGCTGACCTCGTCTTTCAAAACGTTGTTGCATTAGCTCCGAGATCTGTTCTGGCGACGGCTATTGATATCGAAGCCTCGGCAGAGCTCAGCTCTTTAACAAATAGCGGCAGCATCACTGCTATACTGGTTGGCCGTGAAGGGACAGCCTATGCGGTCCGTGACCAATCAGGAACTCTCATTAGCCTCACCAATACTGGCAATATCGGGGCGCTCGGCAGCTCATCCGATCCTAATGGTGAGTCTGAGCTGAACTTTAACCTCATCGCTCTGGACGCATCGCAAAATGTAGACGGATTTGCATTTGTACAAAACCGCGCGGCAGACACGGATCTTGAGGATGATATCACGCCTCTCGACCCTAATACCTTTGGAGATATTCGCTTTGGCAGCGGCGACGACAGCCTAACAGCCTCAGCCGGCACCATTACGGGCGATATTGATTTTGCGGGCGGGAGTAACGCGCTTGCGCTCTCAGGCAGTTCAACATTCACAGGCGCGCTATCCAACACAGGCGGTTTGGACATTGCCGTGACAGATGGCAGTACCTTAGCTCTCACAACAGCTGGAAACACCGCTGTCACGTCAGCCTCTTTTGACGGCACATCCACCTTCAGCCCCATTTTGAACGGCTTAGACGGAACCGCTTCAACCTTAATCGCTTCAGGCGATATTACCTTCGCAGACGGCGCGACCATTGCACCGACACTTACGAATGTCGTCGGTGTTGACCAAACAATTTTTACAATTGCAGAGGCGGGCGGAACCTTAAGCGTGGGTGAATTAGCGAGTTTGGCCTCAGAAAACTCGCCTTTTCTCTTTGATTCGAGCTTTGACGTTGTCGGCAATGACCTCGTGATTACGCTTGATCTGAGAAATGCGCAGGAGCTCGGTCTCGACCAAGTTCAGACAGCCGCTTTTTCGCCGACAATCGAAGCTTTGCGCAACAATTCAGACCTCGGCGATGCCTTTTCAAACATTACGACACAAAGCGACTTTAACGCGGCCTATAATCAAATCCTTCCGGAATTTGCTGCTGCCGGGCGTCAATTTGTGATATCAAATGTAGACGGCGCGACTGGCGCGGTTGCCAACCATTTGGATTCAGCCCGCCGCTCACCAGAAAAAACCGGCGGCGCATGGCTACAGGAATTTGCCTATTTTGCGGATCGTGATTTGGCAGGTCTTTCAGAGCAATATCGCGGCCATGGCTTTGGCTTCTCCGCAGGCTTAGATAAAGCCATCGGGCCTTTCCACGCTGTGGGCGTTAATGTCGGCTTTGCTTCAACTGAAATTGAGGATGTTGTCGGTATTGATGAACCACTGGATGTTGTGACTATTCAAGGCGGAGCTTATGCAGGTTATGCCAACGGAAACCTCAGCATCGACGCCTATGCCGGCGGCGGCTATAATGATTTTGAGCAAAATCGTAACGTGCGTATCAATACATTCTTCGGCGAATCCCGAGGCGATTGGTCGGGTACACATGTCAACGGCTCTCTTCGCGCAGGCTATGATGTGGCGCTCAATGATAAATACTGGTTCCGCCCCACAGTCAGTCTTGACTATCTTCGCTTAAATGAAAACAGCTACACCGAAACGGGTGATAGCGGCGTCGCGCTTGAAGTAGATTCGCGCACGACTGACACAGGCGCCGTAACTGGCCTGTTTAACTTTGGCGCGAAATTCCAAGGCAAGCGGACATGGATTAGGCCGTCTATTCGTGCAGGTTACCGCTATGAATTTATTAATGATCCGGTCAATACCAGCTTCCGCTTTACTGGACTTTTGGGAGATAACGGAGAAACATTTAATTCTGAAACGGCTATGTTACAATCGCTGCTCTTCCCCGATAATGGTTTCATTGTCGGCTTTTCCTTAGCCGCGGGGTCTAGATATTCCTCTATCGGATTTGACTTTGACAGTGACATTCGCGACGGATTTATCCGCCACACAGGCCGCGTTGTGGTGCGCCTGCTATTCTAGGCATAACGCCTCAAGACCAAATTCAGGCCAGCCCCTATCTTTCGGGGCTGGTTGAGACTTTCGGGCCTCCTACAAAAACAACCGCGCAAGAGGCCTTACAGGCGCTTAGCGGTTTAGACCCGCGCAGCCCGGACGCGCCTCAAACCCTTTTAGACTTAAAATCCCGTTTCGCTCTGGGCTGGAGTCTTTTATCCTTAGAACAGGCCGATGATTTTGCAGAGCTGGGTGAATTACAAAGCCGCTTCGCCGCAGAGTCCACTGACGCAGCCCTACAAACGGCCTGGCATCAAGAAGCCAAATCCCTAAGACTTAAAAACTTGCCGGATTATGTGCCGGGGCTGTTTATTCTCGGCCTCGGAAAGCTGGGCGGGCTGGATCTAAATTTCAGCTCAGATGTAGATCTCATCGCTTATTATGATCCGCACATACTGCCCGTACCTGAACATATGGGGCAAAGCTATGTGGTCAATAAAGTCCTCAAAGCCATGGGGCAGATTTTAAAGCCGCGCAACAGTCCTGATTTTATCTGGCGGGTCGATTGGCGGCTCCGCCCTGAAAGCTCAGCCAGCCAGCTCTCTATGTCGATAGAGAAAGCGCAGGATTTCTATTTTTTTCGCGCCCTGCCCTGGCACCGCTTGGCCTTGATGAAGGCACGAGTCATTGCAGGAGACAAAGAGACAGGCGGCGCGTTTTTAAATCAAATCACGCCTTTCATCTGGCGGCAAAATTTAGACTTCCGCGCCCTTGATGAGCTCGCCCATCTAAAATCCCGTATCAATCTTGAGCACCCAGCCCTGCGCCAACAACGCGCAGCACCGCAGCCCATTACGCCTGACGCGATAGGATTTAATGTCAAGCTTGGCAGCGGCGGCATTCGCGAAATAGAATTTATCGCCAACGCACAGCAACTCGTCTGGGGCGGAAAGCAATATGAGCTGCGAACGCCCAATACGCTCGCCGCACTCCAACAATTAGCTGCGCTCGACCATCTCGATACAGCCGCCGCTGAAAAGCTATCAGAGTGTTATATCTATCTGCGCCGTCTGGAAAACGCGATTCAAATGCTGCGCAATGAGCAAACCCATATTGTCCCGTCTGCAGATGAGGACAGACAGCGTATTATAACGCTCCTTGGCGAAGCGGAAACCGATGAGCAAAGCTGGCAAAATCTCTGTGCGCGCATCTTGGATATCAGGCATTTTGTAAATGCGGAGTTTGAAAAGGTCTTCGACGCAGGGGATGCGCAAGTCTCCATTTCTGCTGATTTTGCAGGCGACTTGAAAGCCTTGGGCCCTGCCGCCAAAGATGTCGCCCAACAATGGCTGGAAGGCGCATTTCCTCGCTTAAAAACAAGGCGAGATTTTCAGGTCCTTGGGCAAGCGCTCTTGGAACAAATATTTAAATCCTCCGCCGACTCGAACGGCGCCATTGTCAGGATAAACCAATTCTTCTCGGCCCTCTCGCGCTCTGAGCAATATCTGCATCTGCTCGCGCGCAAACCCGCTTTGCTCGACGCGCTGATTCCGCCCTTACTTTACTCCCCGCATATGACGGTCCTACTCGAGCAATCGCCGCATATTATCGACGTGTTCCTCTCCCCGACATCAGGCATGGATACGGGTTTTATTTTCCAGTCCGATGATTATGAGACGCGGCTGGAACGCCTACGCCGTTTCGTCAATGAGAACCTCTTTATCTCTTATACGGGCTTTATGAAAACGGGCGGCACGGCCGATGTGCTGCAAACGCAATTGACCGCCCTCGCCGATATGACGATTGAGGCCGCGTTGAAAATTGTTGCTGAGGATTTAGAACTTGAGCAGCTTCCGCTCACTGTCTTAGGGCTCGGCAAAATGGGTACATCGCGCATGGCCCCGCTCTCGGATATTGATCTGGTCTTTATCTTTGAAGACGCCGTTGACCCTGACCTGTCGCAAAAAATCGTGCGCCGCCTACGAACTGTGCTGACCGCTAAACTCTCCGAAGGGATAGCCTATGAGCTCGATATGCGGCTACGGCCATCAGGGCGCTCAGGCCCGCCTGCGGTCAAGCTCTCAAGCTTTGCGGATCACCACAAAAGCCGCGCTCATAATTGGGAGCATATCGCCCTCGCCCATTCGCGTATTGTTGCGGGCGATAAATCCCTCGGCCAAGCCGTGCTCGATAAGCGCGACGCAATTCTGGCCCAGCCGCGCGAGAAAGAGCAATTTCTCAAAGACGCGAAATCCATGTGGGAATTGATCGAGAGCCAGCGGGTCACAGACACGCCGCTTGACCATTTCAATTCCAAGCTGCGTCCCGGCGGATTAATGCAAGCCGAATATACGCAAAATTGCTACCGCCTCTTAGGAATGGATGCGGCGCTCTTTGAGGGCAGCATTTTATTCTGGTCAAAGCTACAGCTTTGGGAACGCTTACTGGGCTTAACGAGCCGCCCCCTCACCGATATTCCGACCTTTTATAAGGACAATGTCTTGGCGCAATTCGGGGCTGAGAGCCTGAGCGATATTGCGGCGCTGCAATCCAAACACGCTATTAGGGTTCAAGCCTTTTATGACACCCTGTTTTCTAAGGTCACTCTGCCTCGTCAGTACGAATCTGCGCGTATTCTGTGGACGGACGGATAAAGTCCTTGCCCCTGCGCGTGGATGATTCATATTGGCGACTGATTCACTTTTAACCCTCACAGATTCTATAATGACAGATAAGTATGATGCCAGTTCGATTCAGGTGCTTGAAGGGCTTGAACCTGTGCGCTTGCGCCCCGGCATGTATATTGGCGGGACGGATGATCGCGCCCTGCATCACCTCTTCGCCGAAGTCATTGATAACTCGATGGACGAAGCCGTAGCGGGTCACGCCACGCGTATTGAGGTTGAGCTGAATAAAGACGGTATCCTCTCGGTCTCAGATAATGGCCGCGGTATTCCTGTTGGCCCGCATCCTAAGTTTCCGAAAAAATCAGCGCTCGAAGTTATCCTAACCGAGCTCCACTCCGGCGGTAAATTTAAGGAAGGCGCTTACGAGACCTCAGGCGGGCTTCACGGCGTCGGCGTTTCCGTCGTCAATGCGCTGTCCGATTATCTTGAGGTCGAAGTCGCCAAGAATAAAAAACTCTACAAGATGGAATTTTCCAAAGGTAAGCCGAAAGGCAAGATTAAAGACCTCGGCCCGATTAATAATCGCCGCGGCACCAAAGTTAGCTTCCATCCTGATCCTGAAATTTTCGGCCCCAAAGCTAAGTTTAAAGCCGGGCGTATTTTCCGCATGGCCCGCGCCAAAGCCTATCTTCAGCCCGGCGTGGAAATCCGCTGGAAGTGCGACCCGTCCCTCGTCAAAGAGCTCGACCAAATTCCCAATCAAGCCGTCTTCCATTTCCCGGCAGGTCTCGCCGATTACCTGACCGAAACGCTAGGCACCAAAGCGACCATCACCTCCCAAATATTTGCGGGCCGCACGAAAAAACAAACAGGACATGGCCGCGTCGAATGGGCCATTAGCTGGTCACCCGAAGGTTACGGCGAGGCCGATAGCTTTGTGCGCTCTTATTGTAACACCGTCCCAACAGCGGGCGGCGGCACCCATGAAGCAGGTCTTCGCGCCGCCATCACCAAAGGCCTGCGTGCCTATGCCGATATTGCGGGCATGGGCAAAAAGGTCAGCCACGTCACCCCTGACGACGTTATGTTTGGCGCAGGCGCGCTCGTCTCTTGTTTCATCAAGAACCCTGAATTTCAAGGCCAGACCAAAGACCGCCTGTCCAATACCGAAGCCACGCGCATGGTCGAAAATGCCGTGCGCGATCCCTTTGATCACTGGCTCGCCAGTTCGCCCAAAGACGCCACCAAGCTGCTCGAATGGGCGATTGAACGCGCGGATGAGCGGGTCAAACGCCGCAAGGCCCGCGATGTGCGCCGCAAAACCGCGACCAAGAAACTACGACTGCCCGGTAAGCTCGCCGACTGTTCGCGCAAAGGCTCGGACGACACGGAGATCTTTATCGTCGAGGGCGACTCCGCGGGCGGCTCCGCTAAGCAAGCCCGCTCCCGCGAGACCCAAGCCATTCTTCCACTCAAGGGTAAAATCCTCAACGTCGAATCCGCGACTATGGCGAAAATCCAAGCCAATAATGAGATTAGCGATCTCTGCACCGCGCTGGGCGTAGGTCTTGGCAAGAAATTCGAAGTCGATGATTTGCGCTATGAACGCGTCGTTATCATGACAGATGCCGATGTGGACGGAGCGCATATTGCGGCGCTGCTGATTACCTTCTTCTATCGCTACACGCCGGGCCTCATTGATGCGGGCCGCCTCTATATGGCCATGCCGCCGCTCTATAAAATGACGCAGAAAAACAAAACGGTTTACGCCATTGACGATGAGCACCGTGAAGAGCTGATGCAGACCGTTTTCAAAGGCGCAGCCAAAGTCGACATAGGCCGCTTTAAAGGCCTAGGCGAAATGAACCCCGCCCAGCTAAAGGTCACAACAATGGACCCCAAAACAAGGCAGCTCGCGCGCATAACAATAGACCGCGAAGAACTCACAACAACAGAAAGCCTCGTAGAAACCCTCATGGGCAAACGCGCAGACCTGCGATTTGAATTCATCCAAGAACACGCCCAATTTGTTGAAGAAGTGGATGTTTAGGTGACTAAAGCGAAAAAATCTAAAAATCTTAACTTCAATCAAAAAATGGACTGTGAAGTTACGAAAAAAATCTTGAAAGCTTCAAGGTCTGCGTTTGAACTTTACTATGAAATGTCTGACGGTGAGTGCTGGGTCAAACAAACGCCAGAATATTGGTACACCACCTCAATAGCTAAAACCCTTCATAGACACTATAAAAAATACTATAATAAATTAGAAAAAAGTGCCTACGTCCTTCTTGAAAATTCTGTTTCAGATATCAGGAGCCATTCAAATACAACCAAACGAGGACGGCCGCACCATGATCTTAGATCTGCTGGCAGAGCTGATATTTCTATCTGGATTGAGGAGCCCGACCAATGGTGGTATCCAGTATCCGTAATCGAAGTTAAGACGCGCGGAGAGTCCGTCAGCACTTTTAAAGCTGACGTGAACAGAATTAAACGCTTATTACGAGAGGCAGGCAAAAAGTCAGGCTTGGGAACAGTAGAAAATGGTTACTATGTCGTGATAACTGATATTGGGAACGTCTCCGACAAACGCTCAGCTAAGACGAAGTTGAAGGCAAGGCACAATAAACTACATGCAAAAATTCAACAACATGTAGGTAAAGGTATCACTGTAGGTTCAAACTTCAAACTCTGCGGTTATAAAAAAGATGAAACCAGTCGCGCCGCTATCTTCGTCTTTAAATTTGAAATCAAAAACTAGCCAACTTTTTTTAGTTGAGTAAAATAGTCAGAATATATAATTTTTGAAGAGATACAGGGTTAGATAGGACTCCCTCTCCCCCGTCATTACAAGACCATCCGCTAATTTGATTATCAATCAAATCTTCACGCTCCTATCTTGTAACCCATCACCCGCGCTATCTCCATGTGCCATAGTATTATGAGGAAACGGCAGGAGATGGGTTGCAAGAACGGGGTCTTGCAATGACGGGCGTGAGTTAGCGCTCCTACATCTTTTAAACATCTGCCGATAAGAGCACCCCTCATTTTAATTCGGAATATTTTGCACTTGCAGCTACAGTATGTTTAAATCCCCCCAATATAAATTTGGGGAGATTAATATGTCAGTTGCTAGCTTATATCCGGCGAGTCCGAGCGATGTTCCGCGCGACCTTACTGCGGCGAAATCGAGTTATAAGCGTCAGGCGTGGCTCGCTATGATGGGCCTTGTCGGGTTCATGGTAATTTATTTGGCGCTGCTCGCGGGCTTTGCCTTTATTACTTATAAAACCGCCATGGGCATTGTTGGTCCGTCGGGGACTGACTTTAATATTGGCAGCGCCATCCTGTTTTTATGCTCGGCGATTTTGACCGTTTTTATGCTCAAATCGCTCTTCTCGATGCGCAAGATGGGCAACCCCAACGGCATTGAAGTCACGCAAAGTGAGCAGCCTGAGCTTTATGGATTTCTGCATCAACTCGCTGATGAAATTGGCGCGCCCAAGCCGCACCGCGTATTCATTACCTCCGAAGTCAATGCCGCCGTGTTTTACGATTTGTCCCTGCTCAACCTGATTTTCCCGTCCAAGAAGAACCTGATTATCGGGCTGGGTTTGGTCAATGTTCTGACCCTCACCGAATTAAAAGCCGTCCTCGCCCATGAGTTCGGGCATTTTGCGCAGAACTCTATGATGGTCGGGCGCTGGGTTTATGTCGCCCAGCAAATCATCGCCCATATGGTGAGCGTGCGCGATTGGCTCGATTCTATTGTGCGCTTTATCTCCAGCATTGATCTGCGCATTGCGTGGATAGGCTGGATATTGGGGCTTATCTTATGGTCCTTGCGCTCCCTGATGGATACGCTGTTTAAGATTGTGATTATTGCCGAGCGCGCGCTAAGCCGCGAGATGGAATTTAACGCCGACCTTGTCGCCGTCTCCGTGACGGGCAGTGACGCGCTGATTAACGCGCTTTATAAATTACAAGCCGCCGACCAAGCTTGGCGCACCGCGATGAATGTCGCCGACCAAGCCGCAGGACGCGGAGAGCTCATCCATGATCTCTTCCATGCGCAAACTGAAACCATTGGCGAGATGCGCCGTGTTCTGGACGATAAAAGCTATGGTCAGCCGCCCCTGCCAACCGGCAATGAAGAGGCGCACCGCGTGTTCGAGAATGAGACCGCGCGTCCGCCGCAAATGTGGTCAACTCATCCGCCCAATTCAGACCGCGAGTCAAACGCCAAAACGGTCTATGTCAAAGCCGTCAAAGATGACCGCTCGGCCTGGCTTTTATTTAAAGAGCCGGAGAAGCTGCGCCGTGATCTTAGCCTAAAAATTTATAACCCTGAGACGACGAAGGATTTTATAAAGGCCTCCCCCGTGGAAGCAGTAGCGAAGAATTTCGCCAATATTTCTTATTCGCCTGAATATCGCGGCGCCTATTTGGGCCGCAGTCCTGTGCGTGATTTTGGCAGTGTCACCCAGATGTTTGAGATGGCCAATGTTTCTGCCGGAAACATAAATCTGGATATGCTCTATCCTGAAACCATCAATGCCGATTTGAAAACCGTGCGCAATCTGGAGAGCGAAGCCGCGACCCTAAAAGCCCTAATGAGCGGCGAGCTTAAGCCCTCAGGCGGGGTCATGCGTCACCGAGGCGAGGACATCAGCAAAGATGAAATTCCCGAAGTCATCGAAGATATCCAACATGAGAAGGGCCACGCCCTCGAAAAGCTCATGCAGCACGAAGCTGATTGCCGCGCGACCTATATGCAAATCGCGGAAAAATATCAAAGCGGCTGGCCAGAATATCTGCGCAATACGCTTGAGATACTTCATTGCAGTGACCACCTGCTCGCCCATGTCCAAAATGAACAGGCGTTGCTCGTCAATACGTGGCAGGTCATTACCGCCGATGGCAAGATTGGACATTTCGAAAAGAAACGCATTATGAAAGTGTGCCGAAATACAAATATCGTCATGCGTAATGTCTCTGAAAAACTGGGGCAGTTAGAATTTTCCGAAAAAATCAATAAGGAGCTGGGCATAAAGTCTTGGGCCGAGTCCACTCCCGTCTTTGACTTCGCGCCTGTCGATAAGAAAAACTGGCCGCAATGGTGCCAAGAAGCGTCTAAGATGATGGGCCATTTCGAACATGTGCTTCTAACTCTGCATAATATTTTCTTGGAAGATTTGTTGGAGTCTGAAGCGACATTGAAAACACATTACAAAAATGGGACAACACCGCCGCCTGCGCCCGCCTCAGGCAAATGCGCCCAAGACTATCCGACATTGCTCTCGGGCGAGGAATATGTCCTGCAAAAGAAACTCGACCTGTGGAACCGCTTCCAACTCGCCCACGGCCTAATCCCGTCCCTGCTAAGAACAGTCGTCGCGCTCGCCATAGTCGGCGGGACAATGTTCGCGGGATTGTTTGGGTTTTAGGGGGTAGCAACGTTCCCGTCATTACCCGACTTGCCGAGCGGGCGCACCCGTCGGGTAACCTATACGGCTACTTTCCAAGACGTGACGTTGCCTTATGGGTTACCGCGTCAAGCGCGGTAATGACGATAAATAGGTAGAAACCCTACCGCAAACCCTTAGCCACAGGCACTTTGCAATCTATCACCCAAATATCGTAGACGCCGTGGTCGAGCGCGCTTATGGCGGGATTACTGGCGAGCATCCAGCCTGAGAAGATGCGGTCTTTTTCGGCGTCATCGCCTTTGCCGTCCAGTTTCAAATCGTCGATTTGTAGAAAGGCATAGGTTTCGGGCACGTCTTCGGGCGGCTTTTTTTCGCAATGTTTGACCGCCACGGTCAGCGAGCCATATTGAAGTTCATCGCCGATTTTCACGGTGTAGTCTTCCGTCGTCGCCGTGACTTTATCCAGCGTGCGCAGAACAACGGCATTGCCGACAAGGTTCTCGGCCATAGCGTTTCCGCAAATAAGCGGCGCGGCCAGTATCAGCGCTGTCAGGCTCTTACGCACCAGATCCTTAGGCATCTGGATTCCAGGCTTCGTAGTCCGACGCGACTTTGGCGCGTTTCCCGCCGCGGTCCAGCGAACCTTTGGGCTTATAGGCGTGAACCGTTCCCGTCAGGTTCGGGCGGTGTTCCAGCTCCCAGTCATAATCGGTGCGCGTATCATCTGTCGGCACATCTTCATGTGTGTAATTGAGCCATCCCTGCCATTCTGGCGGAATGCGCGACGCGTCAGCATAACCCGTATAAGTCACCCAGCGCCGCAGACGCCCGTCATAGGCATCGGATTTTTGCTCGAAATAGGTATTGCCATAAGCATCTTCGCCGACCTTATTGCCCTTGCGGCGAATTTCCCAATTGGTGCCAAAGGTTGACCCGTTCCACCATGTAAAAATGCGTTTGATAAATGACATCAGGTTTTATCCAGCCTTAAAAAATTTGACCCGCTTATGCCGCGACCCATTTAGTGCGTTATGGCGCGACTTTGGTGATAGGTAAAGCAAGGATGTGACCAAATTATGATGAAGGCTGACTAAGGCAGATCCAGTGGCTCCAATTCAGGTTCGAGAATGTCAAACAAACATAGCGAACTTTGCGCATCAAGCCAATTTGACACCCAAACCAAGGCGCCGTTCCAGATAATCGAAACCTCATTAAGGCTATAAGCATCCTCATGGTCGGTATAGCAGGTCAGCCCTGTGCAATTGCCCTCAAGCTGTTGCGCAATCGGGTCGATCATCGCCGTATTATTCGGGCCGCCTGCCATGGCTCCGGCGGGAGGTTTTGGGAAAGAGCCGTCACGCACATTGGCCCAAAACCGGTGGTGAGGGCGTTCCATCGCCTGCTCGCCATAGCCCGCAATATAGGATTGGCTGAGCGGATTGCGGCCTAGCAAATAATCCATAACGTCCACAACACTGTCGTAATATTTCGTCTCGCCGCTGATCTCATAGGCATGGGCTAAGACCATAGCGCGGTAGAGCATGGCGGCATTTGAGCCCCAATAAAGCTCAGGCACATCGCGAGGAATCCCGTAGCCCGTATTCGCGCTCTGGCCATGATAGGCATCTGCCAAAATAAGAACATCGCGGCGGGCTTTTACTTCAGCGTCTGTGTAAGACGTATCGCTTCGTTTCAGAGAGGCCCGAACCAAAGCCAGCATGCCAAAATTTTGCATGTCGCCCCAATACATGTCGCCCTGCCCGCTCGTATTATAGCTATCGCCCTGATAGGTTTGAATATCCGCCTGATATTGCGCCTCGCCCGTGGTCAGAAATAATTCTGTCGCCGCCCAGGCAAATTCATCTCCTGCGAAGCCGTCTGTCACGCCGCCGCCCCCTGCAAAATTCCCATGGGCGTAAGCGTTAGGGACCGCCTTGGCCGCGCTATAAGCGGTTTGCGCCGCAGTAAGGCATTGCGCGGCAAAGTCAGGATCATCGGCTTGGTAATGCCGCGCACATTTCGCGCCCACAGCGGCCAGATGCAACGTCGCCTGTGTAGAAGGCGGATAGAGCGCGCGCGGAATGTTATCATCAGCTGGCGCGAGTAAATCAGGCGGCCAATATTGGCCGTGAACTTTGTGATGGACAAGACCGGCAGCATTTATTTGCGTGATATTCAAAGCACCGAGACCTGGCTGATCTCCTAATGTGACGGCGACAGGTGTTGTATCCGTTATCTGCATTTTCAGCATTTGCTCTATGCCCCGCCGCGCCTCATCTAAAAGGTCATTTACCCCGTTTTGGTTTTCAGGCATCAACATCTGCCCGTCGTGATAGGTCACAGCGCATTGGTTAAAGGCCTGCTTGCGGCGTTCGGCTATGCTCAGCAATGACCAGCTCGTGATGCCGTTACTGACCGTATATTTTCCGTAATCACCGGCATCATACCAGCCGCCAGACACATCGCGTGAATAGCCACAAGAGGGCCAGTTTGTGCCGCGATCATCATCCCCGGTAAAACAGCTGACCGTCTCATTCACATGTCCCGCAGCCCGCGTCAGAGGCGGGGTAGCGGCAGGTGCATAAGCCTCAATAACAGGTTCCGCTGCGCGGCTGAGATAATAATAAGACAGACTATCTTTGGCGAGCTGCTCGTAAGGCCGTTCAGATATTGAGAAGGGCTCGCTAAATTTTGACCCGACCTGAAGACGATACCCCTCGCCCGCCACGTTGAAGGGTGAAAAATCGATATGGTGAAGCGATTGTCCTGATAAGGCATCAAATCCAAAATTCGTTGTGCGGCCCGACAACAGGATAGAATTCGCCGCATCGCGCAAACGCCATATCACCGTAGACGAGTCCGAGCGGACTAAGACGCCGCGTTTCGGGCCGTTTAAAATGAAGCCATGTTGGTTGACTAATATATCGCCGCTTTGGGCTTCGGAGTTGACCGGGTCAGACTGTGGTGCAGCCCTATCTGTCAGTTGCACAGCAGCGATGGCGCTAGGGATGTGGCTCGGCGCAGGATGCTGCACGATGACCGGGGGTCTTGGTGCGGGCTGTAATGTTGTCTGTAAGACAGGCGTTATGCCTGCCGCTACAATAGCTGACGCGCCTAGAAAAAGTGCAAGTTTTGAAGATAACATAATAATCTATTGTCCAGCCAAATATCTACATAGCTGTGCCCGCGCGAAAACAAAATAGATTTCCCTTCTAACGGGAAATTCTTAGGAAAGCGTCTTATGACCTTACACTGAAAACGCGACACCCCTTGCCGTTGGTGGGCTTAGCACTTAAGTCCACCTTATGCCTATTGCTCAACTTTCCCGTTCCGTCTTCCGCCTCTCTGGTGAGGGTGTGGACGCGTGGCTGGACGGGCTTATCAGTAACAGCTTAGGCGGGCCTATGAGCTTTGCCGCCTTGCTCACCCCGCAAGGTAAAATCATTGCCGATTTCTTTGTCACCCAAGACGGGGATGACCTGCTGCTCGACACGCCCACAAAATTCGCGGCTGATTTATTCAAACGCCTGCGCATGTATAAGCTTCGCGCCCCGATAGAAATCACCGACATCACCGAGACGCATAATGTTTACGCCATGTGGGATGGTCATGGCGAGGAAGGCCATGCCGATCCGCGTCACGCTTCACTTGGGCGGCGGGTGATTATGGAAGATTATCTAGAAAGCTCAGGTGATTATAACGCCCACCGCCTCTCCCTCGGCGTGGTGGACAGCGAATGGGATTTTGAGACTGTGACCACCTTCCCCGCCGATGCTAATATGGATTTGATGCACGGGGTGGATTTCAAAAAGGGCTGCTTTGTTGGCCAGGAAGTCGTCTCCCGCATGAAGCGTATGACCACGGTCAAGAAACGTATGCGCGGGCTTATCCTCAACGGCGCGGCCAAAACAGGTGACCGCATCATGGCAGGCGAGCGGGTCATTGGCGATGTGCTCTCCGTTCACGGCCAAATGGGCATGGGGCTTATCCGCTTAGACCGTCTCAAAGCCGCAGAGGTTGAGCCGACGATAAATGACGTTCAGGTGCAAATCTTTGGAAGTATTGATGGCTCTGAATGAGATTGATATCCGCGTCGACGATAAGAGCGCCCTGCCCCGCTTTGCCGCGCTTAATGCCGAATGGATAAAAGAGCTGCACCATATGGAAGAGAGCGACAAGTTGATGGTCGCGCGTCCCGAGATTTATATCCAGAACGGCAATCATATTCTTTCCGCCCATATCGGTGATGAGGTCGCGGGCGCAGGGGCGCTGAAGAAACATGAAGACGGGCGATATGAGCTGACCAAGATGGCAGTCGATTCCAAGTTTCGCGGTGAAGGCATCGGGCAACATCTGATGAGCGCAATTGAAGACTATGCCAAGACGGAGTTGGAATTGGATTATCTCTTCCTACTCTCCAATACGAAAAACGCCGCGGCGCTGCGCCTCTATGCGCGCAATGGCTGGACGGTCAATCACGAAGGTCCGCATCCCGTTTACGCGCGCGCCAATATCGGCATGGAAAAATACCTTTGAAACTCTCGCTGGATAACCGCGTCTTTGTGCCTGTTCACAATAGCGAAAATGGAGTCGCCAGCGGCAAGACCCGCTTTCATTTCTGGCAAGAAGGTATGGTGTTTTATGCCGATTATTTTGGCGGAGATGTGCGCGAAGGCCATATCATCGGCCAGTTCACTGACGACATGCAAGGCGACTTACTTTATCATTGCCTGACAACGGATAAGCATTTGAAAGCGGGTAAGGCCCGCGCGGTCTTCTCAATCATGGAGGATGAGCGCCTCGCCTTTGATCTGGATTGGGAATGGATAGAGGGCGATCACTCATGGGGCCAATCGCGCTATGAAGAAGTCGTGGAAAAGGATTTAATTAAATAATTACGGACATTGCTTTGCCTTAGAACGAAGAGAATGAGCGTGTTGGATGGATATTATCGACAGTTTAGCGCCGTAATTGGATAACGAAGTTCGGCATCCATACGGTTTTCTGGTAAATCGCTAAAATCAGCATAGAGCAGTATTGTTTCGATAATTTCCGATGGTTCAATCTTCCGTTGCACTGAGCTATGCCCTAAAACTGAAAGCCATCTTGCGTATTTAAACTTCTGCTCGCCTATTTCAATATAAGGCAGGGCTGATGTGTGACCAACGTAGTTTCCGGCCGTAATTCCAGGCAAACCTCCTTTTACAGCTGCAGGCCAATCCCCAGCAAATATGCAAATATCGTTGGCAGATGTATTTTCAAGCTTCACGGAAAATCCCTTATCCAGAGCTTCTGAAGACAGGCTAAAGTCAGTGTCGGGTATGGGTGATTGTAATGAAGAGGTATGACAAGCACTGCAGGCCGTAGAAGCCCCTAAGAGAAAAAGAATTTGCAATACTTTCATAGCTATCTCGCTATACGTGCTAAGTGTTCGGAAGTTAACAAGGCGCTCCTAGCTTAGCAAGTTTCTGTAAGCACGTATTATTACTAATGGAGACCTCCCCTATATTAAAAAGAAATAAATAGAGGTAAGGGCACAATATGACCTACGACGTAATTCCAGACCTGCCCCGCTGCGGATGGGTGCCGCCCACTGACCCGCTTTATACCCATTATCACGATACGGAATGGGGGCGGCCTATTCGTGATAGCAAAAAGCTGTTTTCAAAGCTCATCCAAGACGGGCAGCAAGCGGGGCTGGCCTGGATTACTATCTTGCGCAAACGCGAAGAAATGCTGCGCGCCTATGATGGTTTTGATCCTGACAAGCTTATTCACTACACTGATAAAGACCGCGAGCGCCTGCTCTCTAATGCAGGCATTATTCGCTCTAAATTAAAGGTCAATGCCGCCATTTCCAACGCGCATGTCTTTGTCAAAATGCGTGATGAGGACGGAATTAATTTCAGCGACTATCTCTGGGACTTTGTCGGCGGAACGCCTATTCAAAATGCATGGAAAGACTTTAAAGACGCCCCAGTAGACAGCCCCGAATCCATTGCTATGTCCAAAGATATGAAAAAACGAGGTTTCAAATTTGTCGGCCCCGTCATCCTCTACGCCTTCATGCAAGCCGTCGGCATGATCAATGACCACAGCACAGATTGTCATGCTTATGAGGCGTGTAAAAAATTGGGCGGGTGACCCTACCCAATCACGTAATCATCATCCGTTATCGCGAGGTAAGCGGGCTTTGGCTCGCCTTCTCTGTCAAATAATAGCGGGTAATTAAAGCGTTCTGTCGGGGAGGTGTTGAGCCAGCTATCACTGTCAATGACGCCCCACATTGTGACTGATTCAACACTGGAGCGGGCTTTAAATCCATTAAAGAGCTCGCGCATTTTTTGCGCTTGCGCGTTCAAAATTTCAGCGGGCGGATTAGGCCCGACATCAGCTTCGCAGTTGGTTTCGCTCTCCCAACAAGATCCTGGATTCGTATAAATATCCATATCAAATTCAGTGATATGATTCACCAACCCCATAAATGCATTATCGACATCATCAATCGCTTGCAGGGCGGCGGCTGAGGAGGTGTCTGGACGGATATGCATTTGGTGGCCAATCCCGTCGATAGGAATATTGCGGTCTTGAAGACGCCTGACAATATCCAGGAGCCAGCCCCGCTTAAGGCTATTTTCGGTATTATAATCATTGAGGAAAAGCTGCGCATTCGGGTCTGCGGCCCGCGCGGCGAGGAACGCCCAATCTAAATAATCGCCGCTTCCGACCGCCTCAAACCACTCTGTGCGGCGGTCTGGCCCTACGCCTTGATCGCCGTTAAAAATATCTACTGAGACGACTTCATTGGCGACATCCCAGACGGGGATGCGGCCTTTGAAATGTTCAACAACGGTGCTGATATAAGTTTCAAGACGCGCGCGAATTTGGTTATTTGTGCCCTCATAGAAATAGGCAGGTGTGGCTTCGTGCCAGAGCAGTGCGTGACCGCGCACCTGCATGCCGTTATCAATCGCCCAATCGACAATTGCATCTGCGCCCGTGAAATCAAAATTGCCTTCAGTCGGCGCAATGATGTCAGCCTTGAGCTGAAATTCTGGCGTGATGCTGTTAAATTGAGATTGCGCCAGGCTGGCAGAGATTTCGCCGCGATCAACTTGAAAACTG
>JAOIVW010000014.1 GCA_028224375.1 Hellea sp. | reverse complement strand
GCAACTCTTTTGATTTTGCGCTATTTTATTTCCAAGCCTGAAGATATTGGGCAATTTCCTGACGGAGATACACAGAACACACCACAAATCATAACATCAGCGGATCCATCCCTCATCCTTAGAAATCGAGACTTCTGGGTCATTGGCCTGGCCTGCGGATTACTCTTGGCGAGTGACCAAGCCCTGCTCGTCTCTTTAAAACCTTTTGGAGAAAATCTGGGCTTTACCAATACGCAAGCCACCCTGATTCCAACTGTGGTTGCAGGGTCCGCCATTCTCGGCAAACTCCTCATTGGCTGGCTTATCGAACGCTTTGATAAGCGGCTCGTCTTTGCTTTAGTATGCCTTTCCAATGTACTCTTTCTGCTCGCCGCTGTTTACGTCACGAGCTTTACAGTCTTGGTCACAGTGGCCGCCTTTGTCGGCATGGCAATTGGCGGGATTTATCCTGTTTGGACGGGCATTACTGCCGACACATTCGGGCGAGATTATTTCGCCCCTGCGATTGGCATGATGAATATATTTACGGTGCTGTTAGCAGTCATCGCCATTGGTTTTGTCGGCACCTCATTCGCTGCCAACCAAAGCTATGATCAAGCCTTCACCATCTTTATTCCCGTTGCGATTTTAGCCGCAATTGTGATGGCATTTGTACGCGTCAAGAAAGAGCCATAATATGAGCGAGATTAAAGACAAAACCGTTTGGATTACCGGCGCCTCAAGCGGAATTGGCGCAGCGCTCGCCAAGAGCTTTGCGGCAAAGGGCGCAAATATCATTCTGTCTGGTCGCCGTGTTAAGGCCCTAGAAAAGGTCGCCTCTGAAATTGAAACAGACACACTTATCCTGCCGTTTGAAGTGACGGATTATGAGAGCCTTGCGGCCCATGTTAAAACAGCGTGGGAGTGGAAGGGCCGCGTCGATGTCCTTGTCAATAATGCGGGCATTACGCAACGCAGTCTTGCCATTCATACCGAGCCGCAGGTCTATACTGACCTTATCAATATAGATTTGATTGCCCCTATTTGGCTCACGCAATTAAATCTTCCGCATATGGCCGAAGCGGGCGGCGCGCATATCATCGCCATCAGTTCCGTCGCAGGACGTATCGGCGCGCCATTGCGAACGGCCTATTGCGCGGCGAAACATGGCCTGATTGGCTATATGGACGCCCTCAGAGCCGAGGTAGAAATTCCGCATAATATTCGCGTCACCAATATTCTCCCTGGCTCTGTCGCAACGAATATCTCGCGTAACGCTCTGACCAAGGACGGCTCAAAACGCGGCATGTCAGATGAGAATATCGACAAAGGTGATGACCCTATAGATTGCGCGGCAGCGATTATAGAGGCGATGAAAAACAATGTGCCTGAATTGATTTATGCAGGTGACTTTGAACGTCAATTTGCCGAGATGCGCCATTCTGATCCGGAAAAACTATTCGCCATGGTGGGGCAGCTCGGCGCGCAAACAGCCGCAGATTATGAAGCGGGCAATGAAGGAAAAACCTAATGGCCGAAACACTGCTGACAGACCTCTCAAACAAAATCCTGACGATCACGCTCAACCGCCCTAAAAAGCTCAACGCCCTCACCCCGACATTACTGGCTGAGTTAAAAGCAGAGCTAGACGCGGCGGCGAAAAATGAGGCCGTCTCAGTCGTCATCCTACAATCCGCAGGCCGCGCCTTTTGTGTGGGCTATGATCTGAATGAAGAGAACTGGATTACCTCGCAATATCCCGCCAATTTCGAGCATGGCGTGGAGATAGAGCAAGACAAAAAAGATATTATGGCGCTGCTGGATTATTGGCTGGATATGTGGCGTTTTCCCAAACCGATTATCTGCCAAGTCCAAGGCGCTTGCCTGTCTGGTGCAGGCGAAATGCTCGCCGTGTCTGACCTTGTCGTAGCCAGCGAAGCCGCAAGCTTTGGCCATCCTGCTGGGCGTGATCTTGGCATTCCCCCAACAGTGTTTTTCTGGCCGCTCTTAATCGGGATGCGCAAAGCCAAAGAGATGCTTTATACGGCCCGCAGCATGAGCGCAGACGAAGCCCTCACAGCGGGACTCATCAATCAGGTTGTCCCCGCAGAAGAGCTCGAGACGGCGACCCGCGCGCTGGCAGAAGACATCGCTAAAACACCCGTTAATCACCTGATGATACTCAAGCAATCGGCGAATAATTTCTACGACAATATGGATATGGAAAAGAGCACGCGGCAAGCCTCTGACTTGGACGCCGAGTTTCACCAAAGCCCCGTCTTTCTCGCTTTCTTCAAGCTGGTGCGAGAGAAAGGCATGAAAGCGGCGCTCACGGAACGCGCCAGGTTGTTTGGTTAAAAATATTGATTAAGTAAAATAAATCCTTATAAAGGATTTTTTTAATCCATAATAAGGATATTTTATGCGTTCTATATACCACACTGCAGGAATTCTTGCATCTATGTTCATTGAATTTGGTGAGACAAGAATGAGAATTTCAAAAAAAACACTGAGATCTGTAGGTCGTCGAAAGAATATCAGAGACTCTTTCGTTTATGACATAGCAAATTACCTCTCCGAAATCGGTATTGAGTTCATTGAAATCGAACGAGGGTATTGCTTAGTAAAAGCAACTGCTCTCAATGGCTCGAAGTCCTATACCTATAAAAAATTTCGAGAACACAATAACCTTGATACAACGGACCAAGAAATTGTCTGGAAGCATGTGAATGAAGAATTCGGTTATGAAGATTACGATGAAAATGAATGATCTTCACAGCATTAGACCTGTATTAATATAATGCCGCAAAATTCTGCCATTTACTCTCAGTATCAATCTAAACTTTTCAATCAAATCATGAATAGAAAAAGGCATGAAAGCGGCGCTCACGGAACGCGCAAGGTTGTTTGGTTAAATCACTGCCGTCAAAATTGACGTGGCTTCATCGGGCATGTCAAATGCGTCTTTTTTCCCGCCAAGATAATTGTCAATAAGCCAACGCGCGCTGAGGAAATTAACGGTGCTAAACCCTGCAGTTTTTAACATCTCTTCGAGCTCGCTTTCATAATATTTACTCTTCAGCGGCTCGCCCATTTTGGACACAACCTCCTGCAATTGCTCGACCGAGTTCTCAACCAGACCTGCGACTGTCACATAGCTAGGGCTAATATAATCCATCACCATTTCACTGCCTTTGGGATAAGCGCCCATAACGCTAAATGTCGATTTTACCGCCTCGTCGGTGAGATACATATGGACGCCGAGCCATGAGAAAAATGTGACTTTATCAGCGCGAACACCGCCCGCCTCCAAGGCTTGCGCTAGGGTCTGATTTTCAAAATCAAAAGGCACAAATGTAAGGTTATCTGGCACCGAGATATTGGCTTTTTTGAGTTGCTCCCGCTTCCACGCTTGTGTTGACGGATGGTCAACTTCGAAGACCTCTAGCCCTTCAGTTAAATCCGTGCAGCGATAGGCTGTGGAGTCCAGTCCCGCTCCCAAAATAACCAGCTGCTTTAGACCTCGCTCACGCGCAGCAGGGAGTTCTTCTTCAACCACGCGGCTGCGCATGCACACCGCCCCGTCAACGCGGTTCATGAATAATGTTGCCGTTTCAAGATCACTAAATGAGGCGAATGTTTGCACCAACGTGTCGATATAACCCTGCACAGCCTCAGAGTCTTCCAAGCCCGTCAAGGCCATAGCGAGACTATCGCGAAGCACTTTTGGTTCAGGCGCGGTTTGGTAATGATGAGCCCGTTGCACGGCCGTCATAAGCGCCGTGCGGCTTGGTTTTCCTTCAATCATAATCGACATATCCTTTTGGTCCGGGAGTGTAGAGTGTTTTATAATTGGGTTTAGCCAGCTCCGCCCCATCCTTAAAGTTCCCAACTAAATCAGGGTTGGCCACATAATGGCGGCCAAAAGAAATCGCGTCCGCTTGGCCTTGCGCGAGCGCTCTATTGCCCCGCTCTAAATCATAACTATCATTGAGAATAACAGGGCCGTCAAAACCCTTAGCCAGCGCAATATTATCCACGCCCGCTTTCATGCGAATGACGTGAAGATAGGCCAAACCAATTGGGTTTACTTTTTCAATCAAAGTGTTGAATGTCTCTTCGGGGTTATCATCGGAAAGGTCATTAAATGGATTGCCAGGACAGATGCGGATACCGACGCGCCCTGCGCCCGCTGCATCGCTCATGGCTTTTAAAACCTCTAATACGAAACGGTGACGGTTTTCGAGGCTCCCGCCATAGTCATCATCGCGGCGGTTCGTACCTGTTGAGAGGAATTGTGCTGGTAAATATCCAGATGTGCAATGTAGCTCGACTCCATCACATCCTGCCGCCAGCGCATTTTTAGCCGCCTGCCCATAATCCGCAATCGTTTGCTCTATCTCGGTGAGGGTCATTTCCTCAGGCGTATTATGGGGCTGCATCCCTGCCGCGTCCGTATACATCGCGCCTTTTGCTTGAATGGCAGATGGCGCGAGTGTTCGGCTGCCTTCGGGTTTATTGTGATGACTGGCTACCCGTCCGCAATGCATGAGCTGCATCACAATTTTACCGCCCTTAGCGTGGACAGCCTCCGCGACGCGTGTCCACCCCGCAATTTGTTCATCGGTCACAATACCGGGTGTGCGCACATAGCCTTTGCCGTCAACATTTGGATAGACGCCTTCGGTGATGATAAGACCGCTACTCCCGCGCTGTCCGTAATAAAGCGCGTTCATCTCTGTCGGCGCATCACCCTCACCCGCCCGAGACCGCGTCATGGGCGCCATGAAAATACGGTTGGCGCAGTCAATATCGCCAAGCTTTATCGGGTCAAAAAGCGTTGGCATTATTTAACCCTTATTTTGGGGAATGGATGGTCCCCGCGCATAGTTTTTAGAAATTCCTCACGCGGTGCAGGGGCCGCAACTTCGGGAGCCTCCCCATCCTTTGGCGGATGTTTCCAAAACGCCTCCCATGACGGAAAGAGCTCATGATAAGCCCCTTCATAAGACCTTCTATCAGGCCATCGCATCTTGTTCTCGCCGACAGGTGGTTTGTTTAAATCCGACGCATACCAATAGCACGGCAAGCGCCTGCGGAAATACCACGCCCCGTCTATCCGCTCATAATTATCCCAATACATCATCTGCATGATGACCCATTCAGACTCCCCGTTTTCTGTCGGGGTCTCATGTTCGTTCTTGGAATAGACAACGCCATGCGCATGATCAGGGTCGTCAAATTCGATAATATGATTTCCGATGTGATGAGAGGTGCCTGTAAATTGATTGCGCATCATATCGTCCAGCCAAATCTTTAGCGCAGGCCGCCCAACCGCCTCGCGGCTGACGCGGATATCCTCGGCGAATAAATTTACATGCGCATCGACATCGCGCATATCGAGCGTCAGCGCATATTTAGAGACGAGCTGCCGTATCGCATCCAAGCTCTCCAATCGGTCTATACGGGCTTCGAGGTCAGTCATTTAAGTCTCCGAGGTCTGAGAGCAATATGTCAGAAAAACTACGCATTTCTAGCTATTCTTTTGACTTATAATAAGTTTTGCGTAATTTTGAGCTATGTTTACTACGCAAACTTACAATGTCTGAGCCTAATCCACACGAATTTCGTAACGCCCTTGGGCAATTTGCGACGGGCGTTACTATTGTTACAACAATAGATGCGAACGGTATGCCTGTTGGGGTTACGGCCAGCAGCTTTAATTCTGTCTCGCTCGATCCACCCTTAGTGCTGTGGTCCCTCGCCAAGACGGCGCATTCCATGCCCGCCTATCAAAATAGCGGCGGCTTTAATGTGCATGTCCTCGCGAGCCATCAGAGCGATTTATCAAATCAATTCGCGCGCTCATCTGATGATAAATTCGAAGGCGTGGATTGGAGCCCTTGCGCGCAAGGGTTTCCCTTGCTGACGGAATATGCGGCGCTATTTCGCTGTAAAACACACTTCCAATATGAAGGCGGGGATCATATTATTTTTGTAGGCGAAGTCATCGATTATCAGAGCCATGACTTACCTGTTCTTGTCTTCCATGGCGGGCGCTATGCAGATGCTCGGCAGAAGGCGCGCCCCGCTGAGCCGCAAGAACCTGGCATTGATTTAAATAGCGGACAGTTCTCTGATGACTTCTTGCTCTATTTGCTCTCGCGCGCTCATTTTCAGACCAGCTACCCGACCCGCAAAGCTTGTAGGGCCATAGGCATGAGTGAGCCTGAATATTTCTGCCTGTCGCTTTTGGCCATGAGCGGGTCTTTGTCTGAAAGCGAGATTGTAAACCGCCTTGAACATACGGGCCATCATCCTGACGCGGAAATCTTTGCAAGGCTGCTCCGTAAAGGTTGGGTTAAGCCTGATGGAAACAACATACATATCAGCGACAGCGGCCGAGAGACTTTCATCAAGCTGCTGGCTCATTCCAAAGCGCTCGAAGAACAACTGCTGAAACATTTCACAGATGATGAACTGGCGGGCGCGAGTGCCTTTCTTAAAAAACTCATCGACATCACAGGGTCAGATATTCCGGAGTTATGGTAATGTTAAAAGATAAAGTCGCATTGATTACAGGCGGAGGCCAAGGGGTCGGGCAAGGCATCGGCCTCGCTCTGGCGAAACAAGGCGCGCATGTTGTCGTCACAGGCCGCACCTTAGAGAAATGCGAAACGACAGCGGAGATGCTGCGCGAACGCGGCGTAAAAGCTTTGGCCCTGCGATGCGATGTAAAATCCAATGAAGACCTGCAAAATATTATAGATAAAACCATCGCCGAATTCGGGCGTCTGGATATACTGGTTAATAACGCCCAAGAAGTCGCGCGCGGCCCCCTGCTCTCTATCTCGGATGAGCAGATGAATGGCAATTGGGACAGCGGCCCGCTCGCAACCTTCCGCCTGATGAAAATGGCTTATCCGCATCTGAAAGAAACTAAAGGCAATATCATCAATCTGTGTAGTTCGGTGATGAAGCGATGGGACGTGGGGACTTATGGTGTCTATGCAGCGGTAAAAGCCGCCACGCAGCAACTCACCCGCGCGGCGGCCAATGAATGGGGCAAAGACGGCATCCTCGTAAATGCCATTATGCCTCACGCCAAATCACCCGCCCTAGCCGGCTGGATGAAAGCTAACCCTGCCGAGGCTGAGCATTTCCAAAACTCTATTCCGCTCGGCTATGTCGGAGATTGCGAAGACGATATCGGCGCATTTGTCGCCATGATGTGCAGCGACGGCGCGCGTTATCTTTCGGGTCAAACCATCGCCCTTGATGGCGGCCAAGTTTTCATAGGATAATCATTCGAAGCGCCCGGTAGGGCTGCTTTGCCGAAGGCAAAGACGCTGAGAATGCTGTCGAAATTGGAGAAACAACTATGTTCGATCTAACAGGCCGCACGGCACTCGTCACAGGTGCAGGACAAGGTATGGGGCTCGGCATTGCCAAAGCGCTCGCAGATGCTGGCGCTAATGTTTTCGTCAATGACCTATTTGAAGACCGCGCCAATGCGGGTGCCAAAAGCATTGGCGCATCCGCTTTACAAGGCGACATAACGGACGCCGCAATCCGTAAGGGATTTCTAGAGGCTACGGGCGGCATAGATATTCTGGTCAATAATGCGGGCGTTCCCGTTGAGATGCCGACGAGCCTACGCCAAGCCCATGAACTCGATGAAATAGATTATCAGCGCCAACTCGATTTAAATTTCCACGCTATTCGCGGGCTGTGCATGCTAGTCCTGCCCGGCATGAAAGCCAAAAAGCATGGACGGATTATGATTACGACATCTGAGTCCCACCGCTTAGGCTTTGCCATGGGCCTCTCCCATTATGCCGCCGCTAAATCAGCCGCGCTCGGCTATATGCGCCAACTCGCAGCCGAGGTCGGTCATGACGGCATCACCGTCAATGCGCTCTCACTCGGGTCTATGAATAATTTTGAGGGCCATGAACGCGCCGCCCACACCACAATGGTCGGACGCGCTGGCACGCCTGAGGATGTCGGTGCCGCCGCGCTCTATCTCTGCTCAGATGAGGCGAGCTGGATGACAGGTCAAACCATACCGCTAAATGGCGGGGCCTGTACGGCGTGATTAAAGTTCCTAAATCTATCTGAGAAAAAATCTTGCACACCCTCTTTCGCCTGACCTAGGTTGCGCCATTAAGGTGGGGTCCTATGAAAATTCCAGAGCTTGATGCATTGGTGACGTGGTTTGAGGCTAATGTCCTGAACAGTCAGACGCCAATCTCATTCGATGAGAGCGATGCAGACGCTGATGCTAGAGCGGAAGCTCTAACACAAGAACAAGAAGAACTCATGGTGCTTCAATTCATAATCGGTATTGACGATATTGAGTAGGGATAACCCAAGCTCTTAAACTTCGACCTTCACAGGAAAAGCTTTATAATAAAAATTAAAGCGTTCCCTAATCTCTTCGGGCGCGACGCCGAAATGTTCCTTGAGGTGATAGCGAACGCGGCCATATTTTCCGCGCTTTAGGCGTGAGCTCCCCTTACAGCCCGAATTCCCGTTTCATGAAATCAAGCTGAAACACTTTGCTCTTTTTATCCGCCTCAGGATTATTCCCGACCGTATAGCCCTGTCCGACACAGGTACCCGCAAGCTCGCCTAGCCCTGCTCGCACCATGGCGCGTTGTGGCCGTGTCATCTCTGGTGTGGGTTGGAACCGCCCTGCTTTGCCGTCAACGAGGAATGCGCCTGTCTCTGGGTCAAATGAAAATGTGCATCCCCGAACAAAACTGCCTTCGGAGAACTCTCGCATGGGCGCCGCGTTCTCCCAGGCATGGCCTGCCCCTGCGATGACGTGGCTCTCAACCTTAGTGCCTGCCGCTTCCAAGTCCTTATAGACCTCTTGGCACAAAGCGGGATCCACGCTGTTATCCGCATCGCCATGTATGGCGAGATAAGGCGCGCCCGTCGTGCCTTGATGCCCTAGGGTCTGATGGCACGGCCCATAAATATCCATATGCAGCGCAAAGGGCGGCACATCAGGCGCCATAATATCTTTCAGCCGATCATCCAGGACATAGCGTGTGGCCATACCGCCATAGCTGTAGCCCGTTACGCCGATGCGCGAAGCATCAATGGCGGGGTCTGTCCCAAGAATTTTCAAAGCCGAATAAGCATCCGACATGACGTCGACTTCGGTCGCTATCATTGTTTTCATTTGATAAACCGTATCGGGTTTCACACCGCGCGGTTCGTAGTAATCAACGACAAAACCCGCAATGCCATTTTCCGCGAATAGTGCAGCATATTCCATCTCGCGGCCCTTTTGGATGCCTCCTGAGCCCGGCAATATCACCATGGCAGGCACAGGATTATCCGCGCTCGCGCCTTCTGGCATAACCAGAGTTCCTTTTCCCGTATGTGTTTCAAGCGCGTCATAACCGTTTAAAACGCGCGAGAAATCATACGGGCTTTTGATGGGGTAATAGATGACGCCGCTATCATCCGCGGCGAGCTTCGTTTTTGCTGCAGGGTAATCTGGATATGGCGGCAGCGGGAGTTCTTTGGGCGGCGCGGCTTGAGCCGTTGTCTTTAAGTCATCCTGTGATGCTTCTACCGTCGCAATATCTTCAAGCGATTTATCCGTCACGACATCGAGAGTCTCGTTGGCTGCTTGGCCGCAAGCCGTCAGCCAAAAGGCAGCCGCTAAAAGATAATGCATTTTCATATCAATTTCCTATCTAGGCATTCGCGAGTGCCGGAGGGTTAGGCCGCGCGAGTAGCATGTAAGCGCTTGGCAAAAGTGAGCATATCGCGACCATAATATATATCCCGTTCGCACTTCCGCCCTCTAAAATTTGCCCCGCAATTTTACCGCCAAAAATCATAGATATTCCGAAAGCCATAGGCACTAAAACGACAAGTTTATTTGACAGATCAAACCGCACAATCGCGGCCGTTTGATAGAGGCACCCCAAAGTAAATCCAAATTCCCACACCCAGCTTGAGACCATATAGGCATTAAAGGATTTGGCCGTGAACAACCCTATCACCCCAACCATCAAAATTAGAAAAGCCACAAGATGTGGAACGCGTATCCCCGCTCTCGCGCCGATAATGGCGCCCACCGCCCCTGCCGCTCCGCCGAGCCATTTTAAAACTCCGAACATAAGGCCGTTTTGCGCAGGCGTTGGGTTGAAGTCTTGCGCGATGACATAGAGAAAAAAGAACAGCCCGACATTGGCAAGCAAGTAGATTGTAAATATGGCGAGCACTGACCAACTTGGTCCCGCCTGCTGCCAGTTTGGAAACCCTTTTAGTTCTGCCGCTGTTTGAGAGGATGTTCGCGTGGGAAAAGCAAAAGCTCCCAGACCTAATAATAATGCAAAGAGCGCTAAGCCGAGCATCGCCCCCGAAAAACCACCCCGAGAGATAAAGAGAATTGGCAAAAGAATGAGAAAGACACCGATGGAAACTAATTCAACGGAAAGCCGTGTCCCATAAGCGCGTTCAGGGTCAGGCATATCGGCAAGAACGCGCATTGCCAAAGCAATGGCGAGAGCACAGAAAAATCCAAAAATCGCAAACCCTGCATAGATTGAAGGTCCGCTTAATTGTGTCGCCAGCAAAAATGATGCAATAACGGCGGCCACGATGGCAAAGGCCGCGACCCGCCAATTCACACGCTCCACCCAGAGCGGACCTGTTAGCGTTCCTATTAAATATCCCACGCCCGCTGTCAGAGATAATGTGCCTAATTGCGCTGGGCTGAGGCCGAAAGCTTCGCCCGCTGTACCTAACAATAAAGGCATCGTATTAAACACCAAACCGCCAATGGCCGACACCATCGACACGGCTATGATGATGAGGAATGTGTTACGATAAGGCATCGCCTTACCTTCTCCCCGCTTGCGGGGGGAAGTACCCGTCGTATGACGGGGGATGGGGGGCGTCTCCCGTCTTGATAGCTAATTCAGTATTTAAACGAAAGTCCCCCCCATCGACCTTTTGCCAGAAGGCAAAAGCCCACTTCCCCCCGCATACGGGGAGAAGGCAGAATGCAAGAGAGTGAAAGACAATCACGCCCTAATAGACCCGCGCAGGGTTAGGCGGATTGGGGGAGCCGAGCATCTCGCGGTGGCTTGGCGGCTGCTTTCCGTTTCCGTCTTTCATTTTATAGCGGTCCCTCGCAACTTCGGCGCCCACCAAAGTATGCCCGCTTATCTCTTGCGCCTTAGGGTCAGTAGCGATGGCGTGAAGAATATGGCCCGTAAATTGCGGCGTCTCGGCCATGGCAATAAAGTCCTTATATTGTTCAGGATGGACTTCGGCGGCGATGAGCGCGCGTTCTGTCAGAAGCGGCCCCATCCAGATAGACACCGCCTGAACATTAAACGGTTCCAAATCAACGGCCATGTCATGGGCGAGCTTATCCAGCCCTGCCTTTTGCGCCCCATAAGCGGGGCCATGCATGTAACAACTAGCGCCAAATGAAGACCCCATGCCAATGAGCCCGGATTTTTGTTTGGCCATAATTTTGGCGGCATGCCAGCTCGCAACATAGGCAGAGCGCAGGCCGACATCTAAAATATTTTGCGCATCGAGCTCTTTATCCCAAAACGGTTTTTGCTCAATCAGTTGATGGTGAATATAGGCCGCATTATTCATCAGAATATCGCATTGCCCCTGCTCATCCATGACTTGCTCAAACAGCTTTGCGACCTGCGCGTCATCAGCACTATCGCAAATCACGCCAATACCTTTACCGCCAGCCTCCGTGCAGGCTTGCGCCGTCTCCGCGACTGTGCCCGGGAGGGGTGTCCCGTCCCATCCTTTGGCTTTGCCGACTTTTTTGGTGCGGCCCGTCACATAAACGGTCATGCCTTTTTCAGCCAACCCCATGGCGATGCCCTTACCCGCCCCGCGGCTAGCACCTGTTACGATTGCGACTTTTGGAGCTTTAGTTTTTTTTGGCATAACGTCCCCGTAAATTCACCTTATTTCTCTTTTTCCATAAGTAACAGAGATGTCAGAATGCGCAATAATTTTGTCTCTTTTTTACGTATTCTGAGATATTTAAAGGCATTTATCTTGCTTTTGCGTAGTTTTACGGCGAAAAACACACAAAGTACCAGGGACATAGCTTCACATGACACCTCAAGATAAGAATTGGCATTCAGATATAGAAGCGCCTTTAAAACTGACGTCAGACTCAGAGATAACGTGGACATCCGAAGCTGATGTTATCGTTATAGGTCTTGGCGGCGCAGGTGTCGCAGCCGCCCTACAATCAATAGAAAACGGATTATCCGTTATTGCGATTGACCGCTTTGAAGGCGGCGGCGCAACCAAAGCCAGCGGCGGCGTCATCTATGCCGGCGGGGGCACCAGCACCCAAAAAGAAGCGGGCGTGGAAGATACGCCTGAGAACATGTTCAATTATCTCAAGCTTGAAACTGAAGGCATTGTCTCGGATGAAACCTTACGAGATTTTTGCGAAAAAAGCGCGCCTTCGATTGAGTGGTTAAAGGGACATGATGTTGATCTTCGCGGAACCTTATGGCCGCACAAAACCTCCTATCCGGCCCCGCAATATTTCCTCTATCATAGTGATAACAGCTTGGTGCCGAGCTATAAAAAACATGCCGCGCCCGCCGCGCGCGGGCACCGGGGTTATGTGCCAATTAAGCAAGGCGCAAAAGCCACCAACCTTGGCGGCTCTATCTTTGACCCCTTGCGAGCCAGCGCAGAAGCCAAAGGATTAAAGACCTTACCCTATACCGAAGTTCGGCAACTCGTATTGGATTCAGACAGCCATGTCATAGGCGTAAAAGCGCTGCAGTTTGCAGACGATGACACGCTCGAGACTTACAAAGCGCTGCGGGCCAAGGCCAATAAGCTCTTCGCAATGTTTCCGCCCATCATTCCGGGCTCAAAATTCTTCTTTAAAAAAGCCATGGGGCATTTGGAAAAAGCGAAGTCTCTCGCCGAGTCTCGAATAGAAATTTTCATTCGCGCCGATAAAGGTGTGGTCCTTTCAGCGGGCGGATTTGTCTTTAACTCTAAAATGATGAGCCACTATGCCCCTAAATATGCGGCCGGATATCCGCTCGGCACAGATGGCGATAATGGCGCGGGTATTCGGCTGGGTCAAAGCGTGGGCGGCAGCGCTGATAATATGGACCGCATCACGGCATGGCGCTTTATCAATCCTCCGCTCTCTTTCGCGCGCGGCATGATTGTCAACGAAAACGGGCAGCGCTTTATCAATGAGATGGTTTACGGCGCAACATTAGGTGTCGAAATGACAGAGAACCATAATGGCCGTGGGTGGATGATTTTAGACAAGGCCCTTGTCAAACAAGCGCTGGATGATGTGAAAGGCGATAAAGCCCTGGCCTTCCAACGCGCCCTTGCCAAACTCAATGCCTATTTTGGCGCAAAAAAGGCCAAATCTGCAAAAGAGCTCGCAGCTTTAATTCACGTGGACGGCGATAACCTTGCTGCGCAGCTTGCGGACTATAATAAAATGGCGCGAGGCGAAATTGCAGATCCCTTTGAGAAAACCCAAGATGATATTGCGCAGCTTGATGAGCAGACACTCGTCGCGATTGATATTGGCCTTGCGGCTAAATTATTCCCCTGCCCAACGCTAACGTTAGGCGGGCTGAAAGTTGACGAGGCGACTGGCGGCGTGGTGAGCGATGACGGTCGCCCCATTCAAGGATTATATGCGGCGGGGCGAAATGCCATTGGTGTTGCGTCTTGGAATTACATCAGCGGATTATCCATTGCGGATTGCGTCTATTCGGGTCGCCGCGCAGCAGACTCCCTATCCGCACAATCCTAACCTTGCTTATCCCGTACGATACGAAACCCAATATGGGATGTCCCGAAAATAAGGTCTTGCGGCTGTCTTGCGGCGGGGCGGTAACGGAAACAATAAGAGCGCGCACACAGGAATGAGCCGCCTTTAATCACGCCAACAGGAATGTCGCCCTGAGCTGGGTCATAGCCATTAGGATATATCTTAGTAGCTTCGCCCGGCGCGTGTGTCGGGTAGTAGCTCGATGACGTCCACTCCCAGACATTGCCAATCATATCGTGCAAGCCAAACCCATTAGGAGGATAACTACCCACAGGCGCTAGGCCCGCATAACCGTCATCCTCTGAATTTATTACAGGGAATACGCCTTCCCATGTATTAGCTTTGTCTTTCAACGCAGCTTCTTCCGCGTCCGCCCAACTCATAAGTTCACCGTTTAATCCGCCGCGCGCCGCATATTCCCACTCGGCTTCGCTGGGCAATCGCCCGCCCGCCCATTTCGTATAGTTTTGCGCATCTTCGCGCGTGATATGAACCACGGGCGCAGATGGGTCATACCCCCCCTTCTCTGGCCCAAGAGGGTTTTTCCAATTTGCGCCATCTATCAATGTCCACCAATTCATATTTTCCGGGTCTTTAGGCAGGACAAAGACAGCTGAGCCCGGGGCCATATCAACACCGGGGCCTGCTTTAACCTTAGCCTCCCAGCCGCGTTCGGCGCGGGTCTTATATCGTGTGGCTTTGACGAAGGCCGCAAACTCAGCGTTAGACACTTCATGAGACCACATTTCAAAAGGTTCTAGACACTCTTCAGTAATAGGGCCCTCTTCGCGATATATCCGCGTATCTCCCATATTGAAACAGCCGCCAGTCAAGGACACCCAATCGGCATTTGTTTGCACTGCAGCAGATTTAGATTTCACATCGCCTTGGCACGCCACTAAGAGAATAGAAAAAGCGATTATGATTTGAGATCGCAGCATAGTTTCAGACTACACATATTGAGAAATATAGTCATGATATTTTGCGCCAATATCTTCAGCATCTAGACCGAAATCCTCTAGACTATATTTATGCGCGGCGCGATGCTCGCGGCGATTGGCTTCGATCCAGTCTTCCATGCCGTCTCTGATTTCAGAACTCTCGTGCAACCCTGCGGCTTTGAGAACAGCTAAGCCAGTCTCCGCAGGGTTTGTGAGTAAGTCTTTGTAATTCACATCAATGAAACGGCTGGAATCGGCGCGCGCGCGAACGGCAATAAAATTATCCAGCCACTCTTTCAATCGCGCCATCCAATAAGTCCCAATTTCTACATTTGAAATATCCGTTGAGCCCATTTTGTAAAGACTTGCCTCCATAGAGCAATAAGACGGAATTGTCGAAGCAGGGTCGCGATGTGTCATGACGATTTTAGCGTCGGGAAAAACATCTAATACGGTTTGCAATCCCATAAGATGACCTGGCGTTTTCAGCACCCAGCTTTTGCCTTTGCGCGACGGGTCCTGCCACTGCAAAGATTGGAGAATTTCTATGAGGTCTTCATAGGCTTTTCGCGGGTCTTGTTTTGAGAGCCACGCCGCATAATCGGGCACGAAATATGTGCTTTCAATCATAGAGCTAGAAAAAAGCTGGCCCAAAATGATAACCTCTTCATCAGGCTGCTGGATATCCATGGGGTGAATGGACATAAGCTCTGGAATGGCTTCGAGCATGTAGGCCAGCACGCCCTTCGCGGCCTCCAGCCTTGGCGCCGGCTCGCCTCGTACTTCGCCGTCAAGCGGGACATAATTTTGCGTTTCATACCAGCGCACACCCGTTAATTGCGGCGCGGCGGCCAGCATCCTATGCAGCATGGTACTGCCTGTGCGCGGCAACCCCGTCAGCACAGCGGTCACATTAACGGTCTCGTCCAAAATCTCAGGATTGTCTTTTAAGAGCTGCACATGACGCAGGCGATTGACCAGCCCCGAGACAATCATATGCTGCGCCCCGTATATGCCTTCAGGACTTAATTTTGCCTGAGCATTCAAAGACGGGATAAGCGCGTCAATATTGGCAAAGAACCAACTATCGCTAAAATCACTCAAGCCCGTCTGCTCTATGGCCTGCGCAACCAAACTCTCTCTATCAGGAACCACTCTATACCGCCTTTGCGTTTTTATTTATGATGATTACTACGCAATCAGAGAGTATTTGAAAGATTTTATTTCATATTCGTAAAATACTGCGCTACACATTACGCATGTTACTCAAAGATAAAGTTATAATCATTAGCGGCGTTGGCCCTGGCATGGGGCAAAATATGGCCAAAATTGCCGCCGCAGAAGGGGCCAAAGTCGGCCTTGGCGCGCGCAATCAGGACTATCTTGATAAAATTGCCAAAGAGATTTCGGAGGCCGGCGGCGAGGCTGTGGCGCTTTCGACTGATGTCACCGATGCTGCGCAATGCCAAGCTCTGGCCAAAGCCGTTCAAGATAAGTTTGGCCGCATAGATGGGCTCGTCAACAGTGCCTACAACCATGGATCTTGGGCGACAAGCGATGTTGCCGACGCGGAAGAATGGGCGGCTGTTTATGATGTGAACTGCCTTGGCGCATTGCGGATGGGACAAGCCGTTCTACCCGCGATGAAAGAGGCGGGCGGCGGGGCCATTGTCAATGTCTCCACCATGGCCACGGTCAACCCCTTCCCCGGCGAAGCGGCTTATGCGGCAAGCAAAGGTGGTCTCGGCGTGTTATCAAAACATATGGCGCAAGACTTTGGCCGTTTTGGTGTGCGCGTAAATGCCTGCCGCATGGGCTGGATTGGCGGCGCGCCCGTCATGGGATATATCGATGCCCAAGTCGCAGGTGGTAGAGACCGCGATGACGTGGTAGGCGAAATTACGAGCCGCATTCCGCTCGGCATTATTCCGCCTGAAAAAGATTGCGCCAAAGCCGTTCTCTATTTTGTTTCCGACTACGCCAATGTTGTTTCCGGCGCGACGCTGGACGTCAATGGCGGCCAATATATGGCGCCGTAATGAGCGACATATCTGCGTTATGGAAAGAGTTTTGCCAAAAGCTGGAAGCTGCGGGTGAGCACGTTATAGGCTCAAACTTAGCAAGTTCAGAATTAGACGAAGCGGAAGGCGTCAGATATCTCACGCGGCTTTTACGCGTGGGGCTGGACATGCATCTTGAAAATGCAGACCCGGCTTTTCCAAGTTTCTATCAAGCGTCCCACGCGACGGCCAAAATCGGCTCAGATAATCCTGACAACTTCTATCAAAACGCAACCATCTCCGGCGCGCATAGTTACCGTATTCGCGGGCAGCGCGGCAGCGTTCCTATTCTCAGCTTTGGTACCAAAGCCAATCGCTATGCGATTGACGGCAGTATGGCCTCAACAGGCGAGCTTGATATAAGAGATGTGACCTTAGAGGCGGATGGGTCATTTGAGATTATTGTTAGCCGAGATAAGCGCCCCGGAAATTGGCTCCCGCTGTCAGAAGACTCGTCTATCCTCATCGTTCGGCAGACATTCTTTAATCGCGCCGCCGAGACGCCTGCAACGGTTACAATAGAGGCTATTGACGCCCCCTCATACCCAGCGCCTTTATCGGCGGACTCTCTATCTTCATCCCTTGCCCGCGTGCCTGCATTTATTGGCGGCACATCAGCGATATTTTTGCAATGGGCCGAGCTTTTTAAACGCGAGAATAAAAACACCCTCAATACCGTCGATCAATCCATGTTTTTCAAAGCGGGCGGCGATCCGATGATTTATTATCTGCATGGCTGGTGGGAGCTAGAAGAGGGTCAAGCTTTGCGCATCACTTCCTCCATCCCCGAGTGCGAAGGCTGGAATTTCCAAATCAATAATATCTGGATGGAGAGCCTCGATTATCGCCATCACACAATTCACACGAATAACGAATTGGCCCAGCTGAATGATGATGGCACCGTCACAGTGACCGTTTTGGCCAAACCGAAAGACGGTCATTGGCCAAAAAATCATATAGATACGGCGGCTCATCATCGCGGCACCATGCTCTGGCGCTGGACGGGGGCCAAAGACCATCCCATTCCCAAAGTGGAGCTTATCAATGTCTGATCTAGAAGCCCGCATCGCAAAACTTGAAGCTGAGAGCGATATTCGCAAATTAAAAGCGCGGTATCTCAATGCCTGTGATGCCAAAGATGTAGAGGCTATTCGCGCCTGCTTTACCGAAGACGCCGAAATTGAATTTCCACCCTTGGGCAGTTTTGACTTGGACGGCCTTATGGGTATTTTTACTCAGATGGCCGCAACCACGCCCATTGTCGATGTGCATCATGGCCATAATGGCGAGATAGAAATTGACGGCGATAATGCGACAGGTCACTGGAACCTCGGCTTTGCGACCTATGATCCGCGCGAAAAGAGCTTTCGTATGCTGGCGAGTTTTTACGAAGATCGTTACCGCAACACAGCCGAGGGCTGGCGCATTTGCTACACGAAATCTACACCGCGCACGATTGTGGACGGCACATTGGCCAATGAAACACCTACGGCCAAATGGGCGATAGAGAGTTAATTGAGAGACGAAAATGTTTAAAGAAAATGACCCCCTCACAGCCTTAGACCCTGACGCCATTGTTGTCTCCGAAACTGTGGAGATTAACGCCCCCGCATCACTGGTCTGGGACATCTTGCTCGACATGCCCAAATATCCTGACTGGAATCCATTTTGCGTGGAATGTGAAAGCACGCTTGAAATGGGCGCGGCGGTCAAAATGAAGCTTAAAAGCTATGTGAATTGCGAGCCTGAGTTTTTCGAAAATACCGAATATATCTGCGCCTTTGAGCCCGAAAAGCAAATCAGCTGGGCCTTGCCTCATTATGATGCTTGGCCCTACCCCGCGCGGCGCGATCAATACATCGAAGCCACGGGGCCAGAAAGCTGTAAATATTATTCAACCGATGAGTTTCGCGGACCAAACGGCATTCACGTCATGCGCTTTGCAGGTCCATGGGTGAAACAAGCCTTTGACGAAACGGCCCACGCGCTCAAGGCTCATGCAGAGAAGCTGCACAAAGCTTAAGGATCAACGGGCGCGAAATTCTCTGGCAGGTTATGGAAATAGCTGACTTCTTCACGGCGGGACTGAATGCGCCACCCCTGCTCTGTGCGGATAAGCTCATCACAATACCAAAGCCCAACGAAGAAGATATGCGGTTTGCCATCTTGCTCAATCACCATCGGATTAAAGGTAGTGGTTCGCACTTTAGCCTTATCGCCCTTTATCTTTATAACAGGCAAGCCGAGCATATGTTGCATACCTGCAAAGGGCTTTAAGGCTTTAGCGAGATAAGCTTTTGTGTCGGTAAGGTTTCCTTTAGCCCCGCCTGCCTCGGTATAATCGATTATCGCATCAGCTGTGAAAATATCATCGAGCGCCGCCCAGTCTCGGCCATCAATGGCTTCGCAATAGACAGCCAGCAAGTCTTGTATCTCAAGACGGTCTGACATCTCTTGCTGGCTTAGCATTATTCTGCCGCGGCCTTATATTCTGCAATCGGCGTCATGATTTTGGCCACGCGGTTATCATATTTAATCACATCCACGACCACAGAGGTTTCAACAAGGCGAACCCCTTTGAGGTCTAATATCTTGTTACTTGCGATTTGGTGGACGGCTGAGAGGCCTTCAAACAGGCCAATTGCCAAAATATCAAAACGCCCCAAGAGAATAATCACAGCATTGATTTCAGACAGCTCAGCCACTTTTTGAGCGACCTCTTTTATCATATTTTGCTCTGCATGAATGCCTATGTAAGCAAGCTGCGGCGTATCCAAATGAGACATATTTGTCACCGCCGTAAAGCGAATATAATTCTCATCTTCGAGACGCTTGACCCGCGAACGGATAGTCCCCTCCGTAAAGCCAAGCTGTGTTGCAATCTTACGATTAGAGAGCCGCGCATCATCAGACAAAAGCTGAATGATTTGCTGATCAAGGTCGTCTATTTTATAGTCTCTCATCATCGCCTCTTAAATCGGGGCCACGTCGAAATCATATTTAATGATATCAACGGCAAAGCTGGGATCGAGGCTGCGCACCCCTTTAATTTGCGATAATTTACTAAGCAAAAAGTCAGACATTTTATCCATGCTGGATAAGGTCACAAGAATTTCGATATCATGTTTACCTGTTACGAGTTGAACTGAGGCCACTTCATCCAATTTGGCGATATCATCAGCCACATCGTTAGCGCGGCGTCCTTTTACATCCACACCGATTGGCAGAAGGACGTTGTAATCAAAAGCGGAAAAGTCTGAAACCGCCACGACTTTCATCGCCTTGGATTGCTCCATGCGCCGAATACGCGTGGCAACCATAGATGTCGTGACGCCGAGCTCATCGGCAATTTTCTGATTGCTTGTGCGTCCATCTTTTTTCAGGATTGCGATAATAGAATTATCTAAATCGCTAAACTGGAAATTACTCTCAGTCATGTAGGGTCCTTTTACGTTTCGCCGCTGCCTTAATATAACTCGCGCCGGCAAACAACTCTAGAGGGAGATAACTCAAAAGTCGAATAATGCGCAGTTCAATTTGCCTTTTTCTACGCAAATCGATAATTTTTGGGCTTTATAGTCGTGAATTGCGTAATTTTTACATTCAGGACTAAAGGCCCATTATAGGCAGATACATCTTGGCAGACGCTTGAGCTATTTTACCCAGATAGGCGAACTCCACGCGCGGTCTTGCAAGGTTGCATGCATCTTTGGACTGGGCGGCGTCCCGTTACGCACAGCATCCCATGTACTCCAACGACACTTTGGGTTTTCAAGCACGCGAACATAATAGCTCGCAGCCTGACCCGACTGCCAATCAGGGTCTTGCCACACAGTCTTAAGCTCAACCGCGCCGTCACCAGATGTATCGCAGGTGCTAAGGTCAACGCTTGCGCCATTATCTGCGCAGCGATGTGTCGCCGTATCAGGCGGCGAGCCATCTGCGCAGGCGACATCATAAACCATCTCGCCGCTTGATGTGACTTTGACAATCTGCGCGCGCTGCAACGGCACACTATTCGCGTCCCGCATGGCCCAGACAATAAAATCGGGAGAGCCTTCATCAGCCTCAACCCTTCCGCCCATGGGCACGCCGCGCGCATAGGCCTGCTCGACCATGTCGCCCGCAGACAACATATCCGTCTCATAATCACCGGCAAAGAACCGCACACGAATACGCGGACCAGATGTGGCAAAACTTTCCTTTGCGGCCATCGCATCGAAAATATCCTCGCGCGTATTCGCCTCTGCCCAAACCCCAGCGAGGCCCGCCGCCGCATATTGCGAGGTTGCCGTCACAAGGTCTTCGTCATCAGCGGATGCATCCCATGTTTTTTTACCGTCCGGGGGAACTGACTTGCGGATTTTTAAGTCCAAATCAGATGAAAATTTTCCAAAGAAATCTTTCTCAGACACAGACGACGCACTGACGTGATCATCCGTACTGCCGATAAAGCCAAATTCATAAGGATTGGCCCCGAGTTTTTCTTCAATGTCTAAGCCTCGGCCTAGGGATTGCCGCGCGAAGCTGCCCGTTTTAATTTCGGACTTTACAGGCGAGCCAATCAACACGTCATATAATTCATGGTCGGCCCATTCATCGCGCGGGGATAATAGCGGGTGAGTTTCCGATGTCCCTTTAACTTGGCTGATTTCGATAATGGGTTCGTTTTTTATTCGATTAACGGCGTAGTCGCGCGTAAAATTTCGCCCGTCCGTCATAGCAATATCAAACATCTGCCCGTTAGACCCATTAGAATTATGAGGGATTGCGAGAACGTCTCGTCCAGCGGCCCGCTCACTGTTCATCCACGTCCACAAATCTTCAGGGTTCGTACTGTCCAATGTTGAGAAAAGTCTTTTCGGGGCTTCATCGCGAAAGACAACATTACGGTGCAGGTTAAGCGCGCCGACATTGTCAACAATTTCGCCAATGATTTCCATGGCCGTAAATTCGTAAGCCGCAAAGGTTGTGAACTTCCCGGGCTGATTATTTTTCTCAGCGGCGGCAACGTTTTCCGCCCAAGCGCTATCAATGAAGTCGCGGTCATAAATGTCGTCTATCTCTTCGCCTGTCACAATCGTGGTGCCAATTTTGATAAAGGCTTCGCGGCGCTGCTGAAACCCGCCTGCCGTGAGGCCAAAGATCGATTTCGCCGTTGCGGATTTTGAGATGGGGTTTTTCTTATCCCGCATGGCGGCAATTACGCCCATATATTCGCCGTGATCTGTGACGCCGTAAAAGTCGAGCGGCGGCCCAGAGAGCGAGATGGATTTACCCGCACCATTATCAATCGCTTGGCCCTGCGCAAAGCGGTAAGCATCATCAGCATTCGTGCGCGTGCCAACAATAAAGGCATCGAAAGAATTTTTGGTATGGACATGCAAATCGCCGAAATAGGCATTTTTCGTCGGATTGCGCTCAACCGTTGACGCGTCAACCTTAGTGATAACCATCTCTTCTTTGACGGGCGGTTTATCTCCGCAACCTGCTAGCAAAGCCAAGCTTAACGCTGCGCTTCCCATCATTATTTTTTTCAACATAATCTTCCCCTTATTAAGTCCCTGATTATTTTCCTGCCCAAATGGGTTTTCTTTTTTCCGTGAAGGCTTTGATACCTTCCATGGCATCTTCGCTATTGCGCCATTTTGTGAATTCTGGATAGCTTTCTTGCGCTTTCATAGCGGCTTCGAGGCTACCCTCGGTCAGGCCTCTTTGAACCGTCATTTTAGAGGCCTGCAGAGCTATTGGAGCGCCCTTTAAAATATCTTCGCAATAGGCCGCGACTGTTTCGTCTAATGCCTCAGCTGCGACAACTTCATTGACAAAACCCATGCGGTAACCCTCTTGCGCGCTAACACGGCGCGATGTCAGGATAAGGCCCATGGCCTGCTTTAATCCAATTTGGCGCGGTAAGCGATGAAGCCCTCCGCCCAAAGCCACAGCGCCGACTAACGGCTCAGGCAAAGCGAAACTGGAGCGATCTGAGGCTATAATAAGATCACACGCCAGAGCCAGTTCAAATCCGCCGCCCAATGCAAAACCATCTACGGCGGCAATGACGGGCTTGGCTAAATCAAAGCGTTCGATCAGTCCCGCATAGCCCCCGCGCGGATAATGCTTTCCAATGCCGTCCTTTAAATCACTGCCCGCGCAAAAGGCGCGCTCACCCGCGCCAGAAATAACCGCTATGTGCTGCGTCTCGTCGGCTGCAAAATCATCAAAGGCTGTGTCCAAGAGATTATGCATCTTGGTGGTAATGGCGTTCATCTGCGCCGGTCGGTTCAGCAGAATACGGGTTATCGGCCCGTCATGCGATATCTCGATTGCGGCCAATTACCCCGCCTTTTTATCTATCTTAAGCTTCGTAATCTTCTTCGCGTCATCACCCCATTCGGCGTAAAATTGCGCAAAGAATTTTCGGAACGGCAGGATAGGCCCGTCCCCATCACAAATGCTCGGTTTGGGCATATATTTCTGGCGATCCCAAACAACTTTATCTTGATCGAGCTGCTTGCAAATTTCGCGGCGCATGGCTTTGGCAAGGTTCGCCATTGGCCCTTCTGCCTCTGATTTAGGCTGGGTGAAAGCGAAGCGAATATGTGTGCGTTCTTGGTCGATGGGCGTAATGCCCGCGACCATCAATGTCTCTGATATGCCTGAAAACTTTGTCCAGCTTTGCCCCGCCCCGACTGTGCCGTAAGCAATCGTGCCATCAACAACGCCTTTGGGGGTTGGCATTTTGGCTTCCACACTGGCCTTTCGGACATGGCCGTCAAATTCAAAGTCATAGTCAGGAAAGCTATCCGTCCCGTGAATATATTTAAAATGTGCCGCATCGACGCCATTCTCTGCCATATTCTGAACGGGGCCATGCACGATCCATTCGTATTTTTGGTACTCTGTCCAGTCCGGGTCATGAACTTGGTCAAAGCTTTCGGGCTGCCATTTTGGCGCTTCGTTAAAGGGATGATACCAGACAAGAATTTGCTTATTACTTTCGACCACTCTCCACTGCGCCTCGCAAGGACGCGCGGCGGATGGCGGAACTTTTTTAGCGTAAGGCACAGCCACAACAGCCCCTTCGCCATTATATTCCCAAGCATGAAATGGGCATTCAAGCGAGTTCCCTTTAACGCGCCCGCCATAGCCCATATGCGCGCCAAGATGTTTGCAATAAGCATCGACAACGCGGGCTGTTCCGTCTTCTCCGCGCCACAAAACAAGGTCTTTGCCAAAGTAATAAAGCGGTTTGACCTCACCTTTTGCGAGTTCGTCTGAATAGGCCACCATGAACCACCCGAAAGGCAATGGCAGCGCATCGAGATTGCGCTCTTTTACCGTCGCGCGGTTTTCAACGGGGTTCATGCGCCACGCCGCAAGCTCATCGCCTTTTAGGCCTTTAAGCTGCTCCCAAACGGCAACGTGGGATGTTGTATTGGAGCTCATGCGTTCTCTCCCAAATTAAAGACTTTGATTGCATTTTCGCGCAGGAATTTCGGCCAGACCTCATCTTTGAACGGGACGTTTTCCATATCCTTGAAGATGCGGTCGAGACTCAGCCCCATCGGGAAATAACCTGCATAGATAATCTTATCCGCACCGCGCGTATTGGCGTAATCAATAATCGCTTTGGGATAATGCTTAGGCGCAAAGGCGGAAGTCGAATAATAGAGATTCGGATATTTAATCATCAGCTTTACGGCTAGGTCTTCCCAAGGTTCAGCGCCGTGGCGCATGACGACTTTAAGCTCCGGGAAGAACCAGCAGACCTCATCTAAATGCTCGACCTTTTGTGTGTGCATCGGAATGCGCGGCCCCGGAACGCCAACATTAAGCACAATCGGAATATCAAGCTCTACACAGCAGGCATAAAGTGGATACATGCGGGCATCATTTATCGCGACTTGCGGGCATGTGCCCGCTGGAAAAACAGAAACCGACTTAACCCCATAATCTGCATGGAGACGTTTTACGCGCCGCACTTCATCCATTCCGTTATTCGGGTTACAGGGGACGTCAAAGAGGAAGCGATTTGGATAATCTTTTGCCGCCTGCCGCGAAGTCTCGTCTTCATTAAAGCCGACCATCGCCATCTCGATATTGTGCTTATCCATCTGCTCAACAGTCCAGCCAACAAAATCAGATACATCCGAAGACGCTTCGGGAATATCTTTGAACATATATTGCGCAGGCATTTTGAACATGTCGCGACTTTGCTGATCATTTAGCAGTGGGCGAAAACTGTCATACCATCCAGACCTATCTGCGTGGGTCGGGATACCCAGCATCGTATCGATGATTTTGATATCTTTGGGATAGCCCATTATGCGGCCTGCTCTTTCTCTTTACGCGCCAGATAGGCCGCGCGAACCTTATGTTTTTCAACCTTACCCATAGCATTAAGCGCAAAAGAGTTGGCTTGAAGGATGATATCTGTTGGGACTTTATAGGCTGCGAGATTATCTTTCGCATAGGCCATCAATTCATCGGGCGTGACCTGTCCGTCGATAACAAACCCTGCCACGAGGCGTTCGCCTAATCGATCATCAGGCACACCAAATGTTGTAACCTGACGCACAGCGGGGTGACGCCCCAATGCCTGCTCAACCTCAGCACAGTAAATATTCTCGCCGCCTGAAATGACCATATCCGTTTTGCGGTCTACCACAGTCAAATAACCATCAGAGTCAAGCTTGCCAATATCGCCCGTCCTATACCAACCCTCTTTAAAGGCTTTGGCATTAGCCTCTGGTCGGCGGTGATATTCTTTAATCACCGTGGGGCCTCGCACCCAAAATTCTCCAATTTCGCCCTCGGGCAAGTCTTGCCCTTCATCATCAGTAACCTTAATATCAATCATGGCTAACTTCTGGCCCGAGGCTTTAGGGCGAGATGTGATGCCCTCACCTGTGGCTTGCGAAACAGCACCGCTTGCCTCTGTCATACCATAGCCTGCCCCAATAATAACATTCGGGAATGTCTCGCGAATTTCGGCAAGCAACCCCAAAGGCAGCGCCTGGCCGCCACAAGATAGGGCGCGAAGAGAACTTAAATCGCGCTTCGTATTTTTTGCAGCTTTGACTAAATCCCAATGCATGGTGGGCACACCCCCAAAACTACTGATTTTTTCAGCTTCGATTAAGCGCAAAGCCTCGTCAGCATTCCAGCGGTTCATCATCACAAGCTTACCCCCCGAGGCCAGCGACGAAAGAAATGTCGATATACAGCCGCTGACATGAAAGAGTGGAAAAACCATCGCGGAGCAACGTTGCGGCATATGCGCTTTTAGCGCCTCGACGGTCATCCCATATTGCTCGGCCATTGTCATAGAAATGGAAGCAATCGCCATTTGCGTCGTTAAAAGCCCCGTAATAATATTTCGGTGCGTCATCACCGCTGCTTTTGCCCGCCCTGTTGTGCCCGAGGTAAAGAACATCGCCGCTGGGTCATCGGTTTTCCGAGCGATAGATTTGTAATCGGGTGTTGATGTCATGACGTCAGCATATGAGGTAACGCCTAGCGGCGCCTCATCACTTTCATCACCAACACAAATCGCGGGTAGGTCACACCCCGCCTCACGTAAGGCGCGGAGCCGCTTGGCATCAGCTATCACAAAGACGCTATCTGCATCATCAACGGCGTGAGACATAACAGCCCCTTCACCCCGACTATTTACAGACACCGGGACTGCGCCAATATTTGAAATGGCGACGAAGGCCGCCATCCATTCAAGACAATTTTTCATGCAAATCGCCACAGATTGCCCAGGCGAAATATTCGCCCTATTTTGTAGCCACCCAGATAAGCGGTCCGCTTGATCAAAAAATGCATTAAATGTCAGGCGCGTCTCGCCCAAAGTCACAAACTCAGCCTCTCCATGATGTCGGGCGTCTTGAAATATATCCGCCAGATTTTCAGGCGCGTTTTTAAAGACTCGCATGTCGTGCCCCAGAACAGATGCGTTCACGACTTCAAAAGGTGCGCCGGGGGCCGTGAGGGCCGTGATATTGGGGTCGGATTGTTTCATAAAGCGTTTCAATTCATCACTTAAAGCCAACCTATATTACGCATTATTGATTATCAACACGCTTATAGGGGCGTATTGCGTATTTTATTGGTTTATTTTCTACGCATTCTGATTTAGATAATAAGAAAAATGGGGAAATGTGATATGGGCAGTTTATCAGGTAAAACGGCTATTGTCAGCGGCGGGAGTGACGGCATTGGCCGCGCCATTGCGCAAAAGCTGGCTAGCGAAGGCGCTCACGTCGTCATCTGCGCCCGTAATGAAGATAAAATCACGGCTACGGTCGAGGCTATAACCTCTGAAGGAGGCGCCTGCGAAGGTCAAATATTGGACGTCTCAGACGCGCAAAGCTATGCGGATATGATCTCCAATGTCGCCAAAGACAAAGGTCTGGACATCCTCGTCAATAATGCCGCCCATGTTGGTATAGGGATGATTGCCGATACCGATCTTGAGGGCTTTCAGCAAAACTTCCGCGTAAATGTGGACGCGCCTTATATGGGCACCCGCGCCGCCATGACGGCTATGGGCGATAAAGGCGGGAGCATCATCAATATCAGCTCCGTTAATGGAGACCGTGCCATGCAAGGCATGTCCGCTTACGGGGCATCCAAAGCCGCCCTCAGCCATTTCACGCGTAACGCCGCTATGGAAGGCGCGCGCCAAGGCATACGCGTCAATGCTGTCACGCCCGGTCCTATCATGACACCTGCAACAAAGGCTTGGTTTGATCATGATCCAGAGGCTGGCGCTGCTATAGCAAGCGCAAACCCAATGGGCCGTATCGGAACCCCTGAAGAAGTGGCTAATGTCGTGCTATTTCTCGCCTCCGACGCGTCATCTTATGTGACAGGGGCAAGCATTCCCGTTGATGGCGGCAAGGCCAATGAACTCTATGTCCCCGGTTAGGAAAAAAGCATGAGACTTTCAGGTAAAACAGCAGTGGTGACAGGCGCAGGCCAAGGCATTGGCGCGGCTATAGTTGAGAAGCTAGCGGCAGAAGGCGCACGTGTCGCCGCGCTCGACCTCAACCAAGACAATGCGCAATCCGTCATCGACAGCTTAAGCGGTGACCACCTCGCGCTGAAATGTAATGTCGGCGAGAGTAAAGACGTCATCAAAGCTGTGCGCGAAACTCGCAAAACATTTGGGCGTTTGGATTTTGCGGTAAATTGCGCAGGTATCGGCCAAGCCAAAGGCGACGGGTCGGATAAATTTTACGGCGCAATGAACCAGCGAAATGAAGAGCTCGCCAAAGACGGCGCATCCAGCACCTTTGTCGATCACCTCATCCATATGGAGGATGAAGGCTGGGCGGGCGTCATGGCGGTCAATCTAAACGGCGCTTTCTATGTCTGCCGCGAAGCTGTGCGCATCATGGCTGAAGACGGCAATGCGGGGTCTATCGTCAATATCAGCTCAACCTCTGCGCAATCGGGCGAAGGCTCCCCGCATTATGTGACGAGTAAATCCGCGCTTATCGGCCTCACACGCCAGCTCTCGCGCGAGCTCGCCCCGCGCGGCATTCGCGTAAATGCAGTTGCCCCCGGCCCCACAAACACCCCCATCATGACAGGCCTACCGCAGGAATGGATAACCTCTATGGAGCAATCAGTCCCGCTAGGCCGCATGGCAGAACCCAGCGAAGTTGCAGGCGCTGTGGCTTATTTGCTCTCAGATGATGCGAGCTTTGTAACGGGGTCTGTTCTTGTCGCCAATGGCGGGAGCTACTGTTTTTAACCCAAGGCTTTTGCTAAAATCTCGCGATCTGTCTCAGCGGTCCGTCCTGCCATCAGAATACATATCATACTCGGGATGGCCGCCAACAAAGTTATGGCCAGAGCGTAGCGAATGGCTTGATCCCCATATTGAGCTGTAAAAATATCATTGAGCTTACCCACAAACCAAACGCCCAAAGCCAGCCCTGTAAATGTCAATGCGAACCCCCATAGCGCCGTACCCGTGGCGCGGGCCTTTGCTGGTAGCAAATCTTGAAGCGCGGCTTGCATAGCAATCACCCATCCACCCGCCATAAGTCCGGCTGGCAAAGTCAGCAATGTCGCAATATTCACGTTGTCAACAAAGCAGAGAATGAACATCGACACGAAAAAACCAATGAGGCCAAAAGCGGAGAGACGGAACGGCCACCTCGCATCCTTGGCCGTCAAGCGGTCACATAAAACACCGAGAACCAATGCGCCAATAATGCCCGCTATAAATGACGGCCCGCCATATCTCGCATTCGCTTCTGTTAGAGATAAATCAAATGCCCGCGCGAAAAGCGTCGGGGCCCAAATACCAAAGCCGTAACTCGAAAATCCGCCGAGAGCGGTGCCGATTGTCATAAAACGAAAACTGCGTCGTGCCCATAATGTTTTAAATGTCACGAGAAATGAGAAATTATTTTCATGTGACGGAATATTGGAAACAGGGTCTAGCCGTCCGCGTTTTGGTTCCTTCACCAGAACCAATGTCAAAAGGCCGAGCAGCACGCCAGGCGCGCCAAGCGAGATAAACGCTGTCCGCCAATGAGAGGCTTCGGCAATAGCGGCTCCGCCGACGAGGCCAAATATTTGCCCAAAATAAACCCCGAAGTTTAAAATAGCGAAAGCGAGTGCGCGTTTTTTGGGCGCGAAATAATCAGATAATAACGAAAAAGCTGGCGCTAAAAATGCGGCTTCGCCTACACCCACACCAAGCCTTGCAAATGCAAATGTCCAAGGCGTCTGCGCAAAACCAGAGAGCACTGTAAAACCGCTCCATATGATGGCGCCTGCAACAATAATCCGAACACGATTACTTCTATCTGCGAAACGCGCGATGGGAATGGCCAGCAGCGTATAAACAACGGCAAAAGCTGGCCCGACCAGAAAGCCCATAAATGTATCAGAGACCTCAAAGGTTTTCTTGATTTCCTCGAGCAATCCTGAGGCAACATATCTATCGGCGACATTCACCAGATACAGCAGCACCATCATTACCAGAACGAACCACGCATATTTGCGGCTATTGGGTGTTGGGTCGTGGGTTTCGGACATGGACAGCTTGATTTCCCCTAATGCGTAGTATTTTCCTGCTATTGCTACGCAATTAGAGCAAAACTACAGATAATTCACGCATTTTCATCATTTTTAGCGTGATTTTTTTCGCAGTCAGATTTATATAGATTTTATGAACGCTACTGCTTCAAAAGCCTTTACGCCTCTGACTATAGGTCCGTTGACGTTGCGCAACCGATTTATAAAAGCGGCGACCAATGAGGGCATGTGCAAAGGCGGCCTTATCTCTCAAGGCCTCGCCCAATTTCATGAACGCATGGCCGAGGGCGGCGCGGCGATGACAACGGTCGCCTATTGCGCAACGTCCAAAGATGGCCAAACCTTTGTCGACCAAGCCCATCTCTCCGCAGATACAGTTGCCGATTTTAAAGTGCTAACTGACGGCGTGCATAAACACGGCGCGGCGGCGCAGGCGCAAATCACCCATGCAGGCGCGTTTACATTTCTGCCCAAAGACTTTTCTTCCATGAAACCCATTTCGGCCAATGGCGGGTTTAACAAATTTGGCGTGATGACCGGGCGGTATATGAAGAAGAAAATGGACCGCAGCGATATGGATGCCATAACCGATGAATTCGTTCAGGCTGCGCTACATGCCAAAGAGTCTGGCTTTGACGCCGTTGAAATCCATATGGGCCATGGCTATCTGCTCGCCCAATTTATCACGCCCTTCTACAATAACCGCACAGATGAATATGGCGGAAGCATCCAAAACCGCATGACATTCCCGGCGGAAGTTCTTTCCAAAGTTCTCGATGCTGTTGGTAAGGACATGGCAGTGACGGTGAAGTACAGCCAAACAGATGGCAAAGCTGGCGGCAACACCGTCACCGAAGGCATTGAAATTGCCAAAATTCTGCAAAGCACTGGCGCGCATATGGCTCAGCTCTCAAACGGGCTTAATGTTGAGTCTATTGATACAATGTTTGGCAATCCTTTGCCCAAATCATCGGTGAAACCGAAAAGCCTGATTGTACGGGTTGGTATGATGCTGCAGCCCAAAAGCAAAGAACCCGATAAAGAGTTTAAGCAGCTTTACTCGCTAGACCCTGCGCAGCAAATCCGTGCCGCCGTGAACATGCCGCTCTGTTATCTGGGCGGCGCTCAGACGATGGACAATGTGAACACTGTGATGGGGCAAGGCTTTGAAGCTATCGGATTAGGCCGCGCGCTTATTTTTGATCCGAACCTCATCAATAGCTTGCAAAACGGCAGCATAAAAAACTCAGGCTGCACAGCTTGCAATCAATGTGTGACCCTTATGTATACGCCCGGCGGCACGGCCTGTGTCGAGCAAGGCGGGCATAAAGGACACGCGCCTAAATTAAATACTATTCGCGCATCAGCGGCGTGATATAAGACGAAGACGGAGATTATTATGGCAACCACAGCAGAATATGGCATTGGCGAATTCACCTATCCAAGAGGATGGTTCATGGTCGGGGAAAGCTCTGAGGCGACAAATAAACCCATTCCGCTGCGCTATTTCGGGCGCGACCTGATTATGTATCGCGGGGCCTCTGGCCGCGTTGTGGTGATGGACGCCTATTGTCCGCACATGAAAACGCATCTCGCCAAAAATGAGAGCTCCTATATCGTCATGGACGGCAAGCAAGTTGAAGGCGACGATATTCGCTGTCCTTACCATGCGTGGAAATTCGGCCCTGATGGCATGTGTAATGAAATTCCTTACTCGCCAGCGCCTATTCCAAAGGCGGCCAAAATTCGCAGCTATCCCGTACAAGAATGGGGCGGGCTTATTCTCATGTGGCATGACGAAGAAGAAGGCGAACCTGATTTTCAGCCCCACCCCCTTCCCGAATGGGACGATGAGAAATGGGTCAATTGGAAAGTCGATCACCTCGGAACGCTCGACTGTCACCCGCAAGAAATTATCGACAATATGACAGATAAGGCGCATCTAGGCCCCATTCATGGTTCAACGGATATGGAGCTCTTTGAGAGCACTTGCGATGACCACGTCATCCGCCAACTCCTCGCCGCAGGTCACCGCACCCTCTCTGACGATGTTATGACCAATGACACATGGTATACAGGGCCGGGTCTTCTGCTCTCGCGCATGAATGGGTATTACAGCTCGCTGATGATGATTTGCCATACGCCGATTGAGGATGGTCAAGTGCGCGCTTGGCACGGCCTGATGGTAGAGCCGCCAAACTTCCCTATGAATGAAGATGATAAAGCCGCCGTTCCCGCCTTCCAAGAAGGCTCGAAAATGGCCCTGCTCCAAGACTTTGATGTCTGGGCGAATAAAGCGCCCTGCCTGTCGATTATGCAAGTCGTCGGCGACGGCCCCTTCGGCAAAGCCCGCCTCTGGTACAAGCAGTTTTATAATCCGCGTAAGGACATCAAAAAACACCAAGCCAAATCAAATGGCCATTGGATAACAAAGGGAACGAAACGCGACCCATGGGTAGAAGCTGCTGAATAGCGCCGCGCGCCTATGTCTGCTTTTTATCCGCCATCTGCTGAGATTGAGATTAACGCGACAGCTGAGCAAGTGTGGAGCGTTTTGCTCAATGGCGAAAAATACCCTGAATGGAACAGCTTCATTCTGTCCGTCGATGGAAATCTGCTAGCGGAGAACACCTCTATTCCATTGGAGGTCAGGCTTGGAGAGCGAATTGTGAAACCCAGAATGCGCGTTGTCCTTGTCGAGCCGCAAGATGGGGGCCGGCCCATTGCGCGTTGGGTGCACCGCTTTGATAGCCGCCTCGCCCGGCTTGGTTGGCTGACATCTGAGCGGCATCACGAAATCCACCCTATAGGAGAAGGGGCTACTAGCCTGTATAAAACCTGGGAGCCGTTTGGAGGTTGGATGAGCCGCTTTGTCCCTTATCAAAAAATCGACGAAGGATTTAAAGTGCAGGCTCAGGAGCTAAAAACACGCGTCGAAGGACTTCAGGGCCTGTAATCATCAGGCAGGCTGTACTCCGATGGTCCAGAAGAGGAGCTCCTGAATTCCCACTTCTTTCGCCTGCACGTCACGAAACATAATCAGGGGTGATCGTGACCTTCTATGTCAAAAGGAAGTTTCGTCATTAGCCCAGGTGTCAGCCAAATTGGTGAGCTCCACGCCATTTCTTGGATCATTTCGGGCTGATCATTTGTGCAATTTTCTGGCCGCTTATCTTCATCCAATGCCCCGCATTGCGCTGCACTCCATCGCTGACGCTTGGGTTCTACGGCTCTGACGTAATAATAGGTTGGATGCGTTGGATTGTAATCCATATCTGTGAAAACACGGCACAAGCTATCGCTTCCATCCGTTTTTTGCAGATCAATGACTTTGGTGTTTTTGTGCCCGTCATCGCCTATCCAGCCTTTAATGATTTGCAACTGGGTTAGGGGTTGGGATAACGGATCTGCTGTGGCCTGCGCCAGAATTTGAAATGGCGTGTTTTGTGCAGGCAGGCTTGATCCCATGGGCGTCCCCTCGGCATAGGCCATGTCGAGCCAATCTGAGCGGCCGCATATATTACCATCAAAATGACCAACAAAAAACCGTGGCTCGATGCGCGGGCCTGAGGTTGCAAAAGCCTCGCGGCGCTTCATGCTTTGGAATATAGCATCGCGTGAGTTTTCGAGCGCATAGACACCAGCTAGGCCGCCTGGATTACTGACAATCCGATTAAACCGTCCCAATTGCGGTGTCCCTAAACGTCCTTCCAAATCTGTCTCATAGGCAATATGGCCGCCCCAATTATCTTCACTGACATGGCCTGCAACACTAATGTGCGTGTCAGAACTTCCAATAAAGCCAAATTCAAAGGGGTTCGCACCCTGACTTTGCTCTTGCGCCATACCCTCGAGCAACGCACCTCTGGCAAAGTCACGAGACGAGAGACAAAACCCTTTATATAAATTATGGGTGTCATCAAAATGTTCATCGGAACACTCGGGGCTATTGGCCGTCCCAAATTTTACCGCATATGTGTTTAAGTCAAAAACACGTTCTTTCCGGCCTATGGCCCGCAAGGCTTCCACATCGCAAAGCTCATCCGTATCTCCCAATATATCTGACACCTCATTCACACATTCTGACGTACCTTTGTGTTGGGTTATCTCCATAAGACGGTCATAGGCATTTCGATATTTTCGCATAGCCATTTGGGTCTCCATAGAAAACCCTTTCATCTCTTTCGGATTAAAGGCGTTCCCGCCGGAAATATTCGAATTATGGGGAATAGAAATCACGTCGCAGTTTTCCAGTCCCAGTCGGCACTCTTGCTCGAAACTGGGCAGGAGCTGATGTAACAAGGGATGGGATTGATGCGTGGCAGGGCGTTCAGGTACATCGGCATTTCGGAAAATCGTATTGCGGTGCATATGCATGCCATTGGGCGCGCGCGTATATTCATACCCGACAAAACTCGTAAAGGAACATTGCGGGGACCGGTCGTAAGCCTCTTGCGCCCAGTCTATGGTTTTATCCCAGACAATTTTGTCAGCGGCCAAACAATCCTTGAGGTCTTCGCCGCAAACGCTTTCACGGCGCGCCGGTTCCAGCTTGGCATTTTGCGTCATAAAGACCCTGACGCCGGCGTCGCCGCCGTCCCTAAAGGTTTGGCAGGCCTTGCTATCATATCCCGGAAAGGCGCCGGGGGTTCGGCAAATATACCCTTCGCCAAAAGTCTCGGCGTGATCTGTAACCGCTGCGAAATCTAAAGGACGCGCAAGCTGCCGACTTCGTTGCGGCTGTCCCGCAGGAGTCGGCACGTCAATGACCTCGCCTTTGGCAAAGCGGTAAACATCGTCAGGGAATGTCCGCGTCCCATCCGGAAAAGCATCTGCGGAAAGCGCCGTATGAATATGGAGGTCCCCCCACATGGCCCGTTTATTTGGATATTGCGCATCGCAAGCGGCGCGCGTTTCTGTGTAGGTAAGCCGCGGCTGATATCCAAACGCATAATGTTCGCGTTGCGATTTTTGCGAAGACGGCGGCAACACGGCATCGGTCTTATCAATCGGATAGCGGCTTATGTTTGATAGAATGAAATAGGCAATGCCTATGAGGCCGAGGAACGCTAAAAATATAAGTAAAAATCGTTTCATACCAGTCCTTACAATGCTGCCTCTTTATACGCGAACGCAACTAGAAAAATTGATGGCTCGGTGAGCGCCCTTCAGGCGAAGTCATTGATCTAACCGAGTGGCTAACCCCGAGCGCTTTGAGACACTCACAAAATATCTGCTGCGGGGATGCAAGAGACATAGTTTTGCAAAAAAGCGCGCCCATACCCTCACTTTAGCTTCTGCCCAAATTTCATCATTTCGTAAAATTGATAAGACGGGTCACTTGGTCCTGGCGTGGCGATATGAGTCGCCGCGATCATCGGATGGTCCATCGCGGTTTGTGACGGCGCATTATAATAGGCCCAATCCGCGCCTGCCGCACGCAGGCTGAATTTCCATTTGTCGTGACGTTTTTCGTAATTATCAAAATAGCGTCCCCCGACGAGAAGGTCGACGGACTCGCCCTCTTCCGTTTTGAAACGGTGGAAAGCAATCATATAGACCTCGCCCTCGGCCTTGTTTCCATCCAGCGCGATATTGATGGAAGTAATGTTGTGATGAAGAATTTCCATGGGCGCTTGAATTTCGGGAAGCATATCAATGAACTCCATGGCGGGTCCTTTGAAGAATGAGCCGTGATCATCCATAGCATCTTCATGATATAGGCTTCGCATCTTAACGTGGTCATGACGGTCCGCCGCATTGCAATAGGCGTATAGCAATTCGGTAATCTCATGTTTATCTAGCATGGCATCAATTTTTTCATCACGCGTCATAAGCAGCGTCTCCTAGCCAGTCATGTCATTCCAAACCGTTTGTCCATCCCAGTCGGCACAGCTCTTTTTTATCATGTCAAAGAACATTTGAAGTCCGGCATTGGGCGCAACCAATTCCACCCAGCCCGCCGCGCCGCGCATATAAATATAACGCCCGCCGCCTGATGTGATTTCGCAGGCCATGTCCATGCCTGCGGTTTCGCAATGGGCTATGGCCGCGTCCAAATCCTCGACCGTGAATTGTGTGTGATGCGCGCCCCAAATGCCAGCGCGCTTATTTTCGCGGTAAGGCGAGGCGCTATCGCAAAGCGGCTGAATAAGTTCGATTTGAACATCACCCTGATAAGCTAATCCAAGATCGATTTTTATCTCAACCGTTTCGCCGTCCATTGTGGCGGGCATTGAGACGCCCGACATTTTCGTAAAAGGGCCAACACCTAATTTAGTCCACGCCTCGGCGGTCTTATCTAGCTTGTCCGTCAGATAGCCGAGCTGAGTGATGGGGCCAAAATCCATTACTTCTCTCAAACTGTCAAAAGGGCTGAGAAGAACTTTTTCATGAGCTCTACGGCATTAGCCCTTCAGGCGATCCTGGCAGCATGGTTAGGAATGTCCCCGCCGTCCATCCGCCATCTACCGCGATTTCAGCGCCTGTAATATAAGACGCTTCATCACTGGCGAGGAAAAGCGAGGCTTGCGCGATTTCCGTTGGGTCGCCAATGCGTCCTAGAGGTAGCCGTTTGAAGACCTGATTGACCTCTTCTTTGGGGCGTCCCGCTGAATTCCCCATAGGCGTGTCGACACCGCCTGGATGAACCGAGTTGACCCGAATGCCCGATGTTCCGAGCTCGAATGCATGGCATTTCGTTATGCCCCGAAGGGCCCATTTACTCGCTGTGTAACAGGTCAAACCATTTGCGCCGCGCAGTCCATCCACTGAGCTAATATTGATAATAGACCCCTTACCAGCAGCTTTCATAATCGGCGTGACGTGTTTTGTGCCTAATATCGGGCCCAGCGTATTTACGCCCAAAATTCGGTTGAAATCATTTGGGTCCAACATCTCAATCGGCGTGAAATGTACAAGACCGGCATTATTGACGAGCACGTCAATAGTGCCAAACTTGTCCCGGACAGCGCCCGAGAAGATTTTCCAATTCTCGTCATCTGAAACATCAAGCTTGTGATAAAAAGCATCCCCGCCAATATCTTTGGCGACGGCTTCGAGCTTTTCGGTGTTCACATCTCCGAGCGCGACCTTAGCGCCGTGGGACGCGAATAGGCGAGCTGTCGCCTCGCCCATGCCTTGGGCGGCACCTGTGATGATGCAGACTTTACCTTCGAGACGTCCTTTCATATTTTCGGCCATTACATAGCCACCGTTGGGTCATTCTCATCCAGATCAACATAGAATTGACGGAAATATTTACGCCACGCCAGGATAGGCCCGTCGCCATCACAGAGAAGCGGCTTGGGGCGGTATTTCTTATTGTCCCAAACGATGAGATCAACGCTTTCAAAACCTGCAGACTCTTCGCCATCGGCCTCGCCAATAGAGTGCTCATAGAGATGTTGTCCGAGGGCCGCTTCTTTGGAGCCTTCAGGATATTTCTTCCATTTAAACATCATGCGCACACGGGACATTTCCTCATCAACAGGCGCAGGCATGGCATACATCAGCATTGAGACGCCGTCTTTGGTATGCCAATTTGGCGCTAGGCCGGGGCCGTGACTCTCGCCAACAATATAGCCTTCCATGATGTCATAATGCCAAATATGGCGGTCAGCCTTGGCATCGACGGACGGGATAATCGGCGCGCCATGCAAGAATTTTAAATGCGGCGTATCGACTGAATTTTCACCCATTTCCTGAATGCAGGTTCCAATGTCCCAAGAATGGAACTTCGTTTCGACATGCTCATCTTCGTTTTCGAATTCTGAATGCGCTGGCAATTCCCATTTAGGATCTTCGCCCTTAGGATGATACCACGCCCAGATTGCGCCGTATTTTTCAATGACAGGCAGGGCTTTCAAAATAGCCTTTTTGCGCGCGACGCCCGGCATGACTTTGCCGTAAGGAATTTTCTTACACCAGCCTTCACTGTCAAATTCCCAATTATGGAACGGGCATTGAATATTACTGCCGACGACTTTACCGCCATGGCCCAAATGCGCGCCCAAATGCGGGCAAAAGGGGTCCGTCATGCCGACAGAGCCATCTTCGCCGCGGAATAAAACCCATTCCTTACCGAACATTTTTTCTATCTTGATATCACCCTCTTTTAGCTCATGCGAAAAATGGACACAAAACCATCCATAAGGAATGGGGAATGGGCAGCGTTCCAATTCTTCGCCGGTTTGGATGTGATCTGGATTTACGGGTGCGTTCATTACGGTCTCCTATTCTTCTAAAACTTCGGGAATTAATTTTTTGGCAGGATTTCGCTCACCCACAACTTTGACAGCAAAGCTCATCGCCGGCCCTGGTGTTGGCGCTGTTTTTGTTTTGAGAACATAATCTGGCGGATCAAGCGAGAGTTCGAGCCTATGGAATAACCTTGCCATGAGCGTTCCCATCAACACCTCGGCTAGATTTTGACCCAGACAGCTATGCGGGCCGCGACCAAAGGGAGCATAAACACCCGGCTTCATATGTTCACGGCGTTCTTCGTTGAAGCGGTCAGGGTCAAATTTATAAGGGTCAGGGAAATATTCTTCCATGAAATGCGGTACAGATGTGCCGATAAATATCAACTCATCTTTAGGAATGATATGACCTTCAAATTCGAGATCATGATTGGTTGTGCGCATCTGCGCGACAGCAATCGGCCAAATCCGCATGGCTTCTTTCAAGCAGCCCTGAATATAATCAAGCTCGCGAATATCCATTTCCGTTATGGTGTCTTTAGCATAAAGCGCGTCAGCTTCGGCCTGTACTTTTTCAAGAACGCCGGGTGTCTTTAGGATGCCGTAAGTTGCCGCGGCGACCGTATTCGCAACCGTATCTAATCCCGCCACATAAGGGCCGGTCAACAAAACGCTCAAGTCCCTCTCCTGGACAAATTCAGGATCGTCAATATGCGCCTGATAAACATCCCCAAGGAGATTGTCTGGCAGCTCGCCAGACTCCGCATAGGCTCTAAACTGTTCCACCATTTTTTGGCCAAGTTCATCTACGCGCTTGCTGGCTTTTTTAAATCTCGGGGATTTTAAAAAGATTTTAGGCCTCACCCGCGCGACCAAAACATTGAGCAAAAATAAGATATTTGTACGAATATCTTTTACATAGTCCAGCGGCGCATCGCCCGCCATCATCTCGCCTATCATCTGCACAATCATATATTGAAAGGCCTCAACAACAGGCACAGGTTCTGCCGCATTCCAGTCACGAATGATGGACTTATCGACAATTTCTGTCAGCAGGTGATATTTCCCGGCCGCGGCTTCGCGCGAGAATCCTTTGCGCATAATGGCCCGCATTTTGCGGTGCTCTTCGCCGTCAATCTGAGTGAGTGTTTTAGACGCGCCGTAATGATCGACAAAATCTTGCCAAAACTCTTTGGAGCGCAGACCGTCCCGCCCTTTTTTTGTCGACATGAGTTTGGCCGATTCAACGCCTGCAATAACATATTGCTTTCGCCCGAACACATTAACCTGATAAACAGGGCCATAATCACGGTAAGCTCTTACGAAAAAAGCGGCCGGGTCTTTTGCCATTTCTAGCGTACTGCCGACAAAGGGAATCCCCTTCACGCGCGGAATTTTTTTAAGGTCTGCTTTGGTCTCTAATTGCGCAACCATATTACACTATCTCGCTTTCATCTTCTCCGCGTTCACGAGCAATCGTTTTAAACGTTGCCGAGAGAAGTAATTCAATTTTTTGCTCAGGCGTTTGCGTAAAGGTCGAAAGCGCCTGCGCCATCATCGGGAACGCCGCTGCATCGAGCCGCGCAAATTGGCGCTTGGCGACGACCTCCATCGTCTCGTCCTGAAATTCAAATTCGCGCTGCCGCGTGATTTCTATCGCCCCAGCAAACGCTGCCATCCCGATTATATTGAAAAGCTCCATGCCTTTTTCAGGTTTGAAGCCACGTTCCGACATCGAGTGCAGGAATTTTTCAATAAGCTGAAACTGAACTTCAAATCCATAATCCGTATGCTGATAGCTATGTATGAAGCTTGGATTTTCCGCGAGAAGTGATTGAATAGTCTCGACATAATCCCGCGCTAATTGCGACCAATGCTGCCCTTTATCTTCAGGGAGCGGCACATCGGACAGTGAATAAACAGCGGCGGCCCGCATAAGCGTCTTTCGGCTGTCAAAATACTGATAGAGCGTCGCCGTACCGACATTCAGGTGTGTTGCGAGCCGCTTCATCGTTAGCCCTTCAAGCCCGAGCTCAACCGCCCCTTCCAAAATCTCTTCATGCGAAAGCAGGCGCGGACGACCATAAGTCGTTTGTTTTGCCTGATTTTTCACGGTAGAAGATTTCATATCTGACTTTCCGAACGTTGTTCGGATACTCACTTATGTTAACGGATGAGTCAATGAAAAAGCCGCTTAGATACGAAGAACTTGCGCGGTTTCATGGAGCGTGTCCGCCCCGTGAAAGCTTTGGCCCAAACTCAGAAAATCCTTATATCGCCTTTTATTTGAAAGGCTCTGACGCAGCTTTATCTACTTGGCTCAAAGACCTCCCCTGTCCCATCATAGGAATTGGCGAAGGCGATTTAAGCGAAGCTTGTGATGTGGTGCTGGAGGATGAGAGAAGCCTTCCCTTGCTCGCAAAAAATATCACTCAAACGCCTCTAGCGGCAATGGTTCTTGTGCAGCATCTTCGTGCGTCTGAAACATTAGGCATAGAAGACGCTTTAACAGCGGAAAGCTATGCTTATGCAACCGTGCAAAATGGGCCGGAATTTCAGGCTTGGTTAAATCAATATGACGGGACGCCCCTTCCTACATCAGACGAACCGTCACTTGTCGTCGAGGTCAATCCCAATAACGAGATGGACTTAACATTCAACCGCCCCGATACCCGCAATGCGATCGGTACTGAGATGCGCGATGCCCTCTGCAGTGCGTTGGATTTGGCTTTGACTGCCGACATACCTAAAGTGACGATTACGGGCCGCGGCGCAACATTCTCAACAGGCGGTGAGATTGAAGAATTTGGTGAAGTCTCTGACCCTGCGACAGCCCATTGGGTGCGCAGCTTGCGTTTGCCCGCGTGGCGCTTGGCCCGGCTGAAAGATAGGCTTGAGATACACGTCAACGGAGCCGCCATTGGCGCGGGCGCAGAAATGGCCGCTTTTGGACAACGCGTTACGGCTTCACCCAAAGCATGGTTCCAACTACCTGAATTAAAATATGGCCTTATCCCCGGCGCGGGCGGAACGGCGAGCATTCCGCGAAGAATAGGACGGCAGAAAACCGCTTATATGGCGCTAACTATGGAGAAAATCAGAGCCGAGACAGCTCTGGAATGGGGCTTAATCGACGCGATTATAGACTAAGTTGCCGCCAATCCATGTGGCTTGCACTTTGACGTCCGTCAGATTTTTTCGGGCTTGTGCCCAAGAGCCATCCAAAAGACATAAATCCGCGGGCTCTCCAATCTTTACCTTACGCGGCTTCGCCCCTGCATCATTAGCGGGCTTGGTATAAAGCCCCAAAGCGGCTTCAGGCGAAACGGCTTCATCTTCAAAACCTTTGGGACGAGACACTGCCGCCGCCATTGCGGCCCACGGATTAGGATTTCCAAATGGTGCATCACTCCCCGCCGCAAGTTTCAAACCCGCATCGGCAAAGGCTTTTAATCGCCACAGGTTTTTGTGCTCATCACTAGGAACATCTTTCAGATATGCCGCTTCTCGCTCGGTAATGAAGTTAGGTTGCGTGACAACAATAACGCCAAGTTTTTTCATCCAATCAATGGCCGCATCATCGGCAATCGCGGCATGTTCAATACGGTCTCCATATATTGGCCCTGCCATCTCCAATGCAGCAAGCGTCAGCATGACTTCAGCCCGCGTTACGCAATGCGCGGCGATGTTGCGCCCTGCTGCATGGGCTTGCTTTATCTCCTGCGCGAGAGACTCTAGAGCTGGCAAATCATGGTCATGATAATGGAGCTTTAAATGTTGGGACTGCTTCGCACTTAGGTCTGCACGTCCCATAATACTCACCCGTAAGGGCTTTGCCTCGCGGAGATAATTTTCATATTCGGCCATGCCATTACTTGGCGTCACCTCTGTCACGCCCGTTATGCCATAAGACAGCAGCCGAGCTATCAATGGCTTTAAGTCAGGAAATTGCGCTGTGGCTCTGAGAGAGATGTCACTATCAAGTAAGCGCCCATTGGCTGGTTCGGTTATATCCAATTCAGCCATAGCAAAGCTATTTAATATCCAAAGCCGCCCGCTGCGATGCTGGATACGTACGGGGCAGTCAGGGCCATTCTCATCTAGCCAAGCCCGATCAATCTCGCCTGCTACAGAATGGTGATAGCCAACGCCGCGCAGCCATCCTTCGCCATCCTTATTAAGAGCTTGAATGAGTTCGGTCTCGCCGCTCACCTCAGGCGGACCACAGCGCACAGAATTCATAGCCGCCGCCGTTGCGTTTAGGTGGATGTGGTGGTCGTGGAGCCCTGGGATAAGCGCGCCGCCTTTGGCGTCAAAATGAGGGTCACCTTTTAATTCTTTGCCGATTTCTGCGATAAGCCCATCGGCTAATAAAACATCAAATATCTTGCCATCAATTTCAGCATTTCGGATTATCATAACCAAACCGCATTATCCGCGCCGAGGGCTTTTACTGTCCCATTGGGAGTCCGCAAAGCGTATAGAGGAGCCTTGTCCTGCTGAGCAATAGATTGCCACTCCTGAGCCATAGATTTCATATCAGACGGCACATCCCCCATCGCATAACGCAGTACATCTCTCATCGTTAAATCGATAATGACCCCGCCGCCTTGGTTCAGGCTGGCTTGTATCGCCAAGGCTAAATGCAATCCATTTATGGGGTCTGCAATAGCATCGCCGACAAAACATGGCTCATCATACGCCATATCCATGACCGTTCCCAGCCCTGCCGAAATACCAATATCATCGCCAAAGCCAATGCGGTTTTCAGATTGCCCATAAGCCGTCAGACGCGCCCAGATTTTACCAGCTTTAGCAGCCACAAAATCTTCTGCGGCAATGCCGAGCTGCCGTAAGGCCCTAGGCCGCGACGCCTCAATCACAATATCTGCTTTATGCAAAAGCGTTTTCAATCTGGCTAAGTCTTCAGCATCACGAAAGTTTAGGGCGACGCAATCCTTCCCCGCATTTAGCAAATCGTAAAACCCTTTATGCCCTGCTCGCATACCGTCAGGCCGCGTTGGACTTTCGACTTTCACGACTTTCGCCCCAGTCATGGCCAGAAGGCTTGACGCCAAAGGTCCCGCCCAGAGGCCCGAGAGATCAACTATGAGCGGTGTTTTTCGCGTTGCTGAATTGAAGCGCGTCATGGAAAACCAAGTGTCGGGTTTAGAGGGTAATTCATCCTTAGCCACCGCCAACCCAATCTCGGCTGCGCGGTCGGCAAGATATGTTGTGTCCTTTTGGGCCACCAGCTGTTCTATGCCCTCCCAATCATCGGCATAGTCTTCAAGCCAAGCGGGAATTAAATCCCAATCATCTTCCCGTACAAGGTTGAGCGCGATGCGCCCATCAGCGCTATCCATCAATCGTCCGTAACCGCCCGCACATAACCGCCCTTTTCGAATAGTCTCTCGCAGGCGCGCCCGTTCCCCTAACAATACGCTGCCAAAATCTGGGAGATTTTCAGGATTAGAAGATATCGCTTTCAATGCCATCAACGCCCCATCGGCATGGCTCGCTAATGGTACTGGCAACATCAAGCCCGTTGTTTGTAATAACCCTGAACGGCGATAAGCGATTGCGGGATGATCCGTTTGGGCTGTTACTTGAGCCTCAGTGCCTAAATCTTGCAGGAGTTGATTGGCATAATCTGCCGCATGGCTACTGCGCAAAGCTGTCTCTGATGACGCGGCGCAGAAGTTTGCCTGTTTCATTATAGGGGAGCTCATCCATGCGTTTTATCACGGATGGCACGCGAGAGGAACGCAGATTTGCACGGACTAACTCACAAAGCTCGGCATCATCCACGGAACTAGGACAGACGATAGCCACACCTACGGCCTCCCCCCATTCTGTGTCAGCAACGGCAATAGCGGCCACATCTTTAACCGCAGCATGGCTGCGAAGAACATCTTCTATCTCGCCAGGAGAAATATTTTCGCCGCCGCGAACAATCACGTCATCGGCGCGGCCATCAATGAACAGATATCCGTCAACATCAACAAAGCCGCGGTCTTTCGTCAGGAACCAGCCGTCGCTATCGAGCTGTGATCCTAACCCCTTATACTCGCCGCTGACTTGGTCCCCTCTGACATAGACAAGGCCCGTTTCCTCAGCGCCGCAGACATCGCCATCTTCATTACGGACTTGAAGTTCGATTGAAGGAATAGGAATACCCGCTGAGCTCAAACGGCGCCTAATAGCGGGGTCATCACTGGCAAACGCTTCGCGATGCGCGTCAGGTCCCAACATACAAATCGTCGCGCTTGTTTCTGTAAGCCCGTAAGCATTGGTAAAGTTGACATGAGGCAATAATGCCATGGCCGCTTCAATCGTCGCGCGGGGCATCTTTCCGCCGCCATAAGCAATATTTCTTAAAGACGGTAAGTCGAGAGACCCATCGGCCGCGTCCACAATGCGCTGCAACATGGTCGGCACGAGGAACGCATTAGTGACATTTTCCTTTTGCGCCAGCGCCACCCACCCTTCAGCTGTGAAACTCGGCAACATCACCATGCGCCGCCCTGCATAGGTGGAGCTGAGCACCGCCGCGATACCTGCTATGTGATAAGGCGGAACGGTTAGCAGCGCGGCTTCGTCTTCTTCGGCGCTCATAAATTCTACGGTGCCAAATATATAGGCCATTAAATTGCTGTGACGCAGAACCGCAGATTTGGGCTCCCCTGTTGTTCCGCTTGTAAAAAGCTCAACCGCGACAGCGCCGTCTTCATCGGGCGCTTCGCCTAAAAGAGGCTCGCCCTGCATGACCGTTTCAGGCAATGACACGGTCATGCCTTCGCCCGTCACATCTGTATCAGTTATAAATTGGGCCGGCGTAACCCGCGCGATTTGAGCGTCGAGCTGCTCGCGCGATAGACGATAATTAAGCGACACAAAGGGCGTGCCTGCCAAAGCCGCGCCGAAAAGCGCCGCCGGAAATGCGGGATGCCCTTCGGCGAGGTAAGCCACTTTTTCGCCAGGCTGAACCTTCGCCGCGACCGATTTTGCAGCTTCACCTAACTCTTCAAAGCTCATACGCTTATCGCCGCAAAGAATCGCCTCGCGGTGACCCATGGCTTCACTCGCCATTTGAAGAAGAAGGTGAATATTCATTAGTCAGAAGATGGGAGTTTTTTGGCTGCTTTGATGTCGATGACATAACCTTCAATGGCAATTGTTCCTTCACCGCCGCGCGTGCAAAGAAACTCCATGGTCTCATCTGCATCCGTATAGCGTTTGCCCACGAGTGTCCCCGCATTGTCTCCGCTCATCTCGCCCAACTCAGCGGGATCGCCCACCTGCATCGGCGCGCCGCCGCAGCTTACGTCGAGTTCCTCTGCAGGCACACGCAAGGCCATGATTTGTGTCTTGCAAACCGTGCTAGAAAGCTTGGTCCCGGGTTTATAAATCTGTCCCATTATTATCTCCCAATAATCGCGCCGGCCACGCCAGAGGCGAGCATAGCGGTTCTTGCATCTTCTATCTGATTAGCAGCAGTTCCGCGAACTTGCCGAACGCCCTCAGTGATATTGTTCATGCCGTGAATATAGCCTTCGCCCATCAATCCGCCATTAGGCGATAATGGCGTTTTACCATCAAGTTCTAAATGGCCATCTGCAACATAATCTTTGGCCTCACCAATACCGCAATATTTAAACCCTTCAAGCTGGCGCAATATTTGCGGGGTAAAATTATCATAAATCATCGCGACATCTGTATCCTTGGGCGCGATACCCGCCGTGGCTTCAAGGCGGTCAGCTACGATTTCGCTATTCTCGGTGCGAATAAGATCTCCTGCATAAAAATCCGAAATGATTTCGTGATTAAATAGCATCGAATATTCTGCGGCAAGAATACGCACAGGTATTTGTTTTAAATCTTTAGCGCGGTCTGCGCGGGTGATGATAAGGGCAACACCGCCATCGCTTTCCTGACAGCAATCGAGCAAGCGCAGAGTCGGTTCAACAATCCAGCGTGAGTTTTGATGGTCTTCCAACGTAATCGGTTTTTCATAAAACCACGCCGCAGGGTTCGTGGCGGCGGCTTTGCGGAAGGTCACAGAAATCCTGCCAAGGTCTTCAGAGGTGATGCCATATTTATGCAAATAAGGCCCGCAAGATAAAGCTTCCCACGCTGCGGGTGTTTGCGCGCCAAACGGAAAACACCATTCCATAAAGGTCGAGCTGTGGGCATCGGGCGACATGCTATGATGGGGCTGTCCAAAGCGATATTGGCTCCGCTCATTCATCGCGCGCCAAATGACAAAGACATCGCATAGCCCGCTTTCAACAGCATTTTTGGCATGAACAATCGTGGCAACAGATGCCGCGCCGCCTTGGGGCAATCGTGTTGTGTATTTAATCTCTTTAACGCCCAAAGAGCGCATGACATCAACTTCATCTGTATTGTCCAGATCAAAGCTCGTCATGCCGTCAATATCTGCAGGGTTAATTCCGGCGTCCTGACAGGCGGCCAAAATTGCTTCCATGGCGAGCTGTTGTTCCGAGCGGCCAGAGGCTTTAGAAAATTCGGTTTGCCCTATGCCGACGATACAAGCTTTTTGAGATGCGGCCACCATTACGCGCCTACTTTCTTAAAGACGGGGACAGCTTTGCCGCCCACCGTTTTTTCAAAATCAACTTCCACGGCATCCCCTATTGTCGGGGGCTGGTCTCCAACAAGGTTTGACACCATGCGCAAGCCTTCTTCCAATTCGACTAAAATCACAATTGGGCTTTCTTTAAAACCGTAACTTGCGGGCCGGACTTGGCGCACCCATGACAGGACGGTTGCCTTGCCAGACAAAGTTTGGGTGGACTTTTCAAGCGAGTGACAAGTCGGACACATAGGGCGCGGCGGGTGCCATAATTTATTACAGGGCTCGCATTTTTGCGCAACAAACTCACCGCGTTCACAGGCGTCCCAGAAGAACATTGTGTCGAGGCGTTGGATAGGGTCAGGTCTCATATTTTTCTTTTTCAAAGTTAGGTGACGGCTTCGTCACAAGCCCCACGGGTTTTCCATTTCTTTTTGACCGGGCAGAGGTGGGTCGCACAATATGGCCGTTTCATGGGCCATCGCTAAAATTTCGTCTTCAGAATACCCAACCTCTTCCAAGATAGCTTTTGTGTAATCCCCAACAATGAGCGGGGTGGACCCAATAACGCCCGGCGTGTCAGAAAGGTTATAGGTCAAGCCAATTTGCTCTAACTTACCGACATAAGGGTGATGATATTCTGCAGTCCAATTTTTAGCTTTATAATCTTTATTCTCATATAATTTACGAGACGCTTCGGGGTCAGAAATCGCGGCAGGAATACCCGCCTTTGCAAGGGCTTTAATAGACCCGTCCCCTGTTCCAGCTTTGAAGTATGCAATTTTATCATCGCCAGCCAACTTATCCAAGGCAGCCTTATGCTCCGCCGTTATTGCGGCCAGCTGAATCCAAACACCATCCCCGCACTCATATAGTCGGTAATAATCGCCATACCCTGTCTGGTCTGGGTTTAAGCGTTCGCGCTCTACTCCCGACCCATCAGGTTTCGCGACAGCATAGCTCGTGTTCAGCAAAGCAGCATTGACAATTGACGTATCAACGAATTGTCCCTTGCCTGTGCGCTCACGTTCCATCAGCGCATTGCAAATCCCGACAGCCGTTAGGAAACCATTCCCCGTATCCCCAAGAGAGGTCAGTGACCACATCGGGTGCGTGTCGCCCCCCGCATAGAGCGCGCCATCTTCATGTTGGACACCCGCGAGGCAGGCGCCTGTTTGGTCATTGCCGGGCAAGTTCTTGCGCGGACCTTCTTCGAAACCGCGTGAGTGGCAATAGATCAGATGCGGAAATTCTTCTTTCAGACTTGCATAATCTAATCCCAAACGCTCGGTCGCAGGATAACGCATATTATGCTGCACCACATCACAGGTCGCGATGACTTTCTTAAGCGCTTCCATCCCTTTGGGATTTTTAAGCATGACCGCAAAGCTCTTCTTACCCCGATTGGCCATGTAAGCGATGTGGCAGCGATGCCAATAACTATCCCAGAGCGTATTCATCTTGATAACTTCTGCGCCCATATCGGCCAATAATTGACACCCGAAAGGACCTGCAATGGCAAGTCCTAAATCCAGCACGCGAATGCCATCAAGTGGTCCTTTGCCTGTAATGCTCGACGGCGCGGATTGCACAGTTGGTTCGGGCAAGCCATCCGCATAGGCTTTGACCTCTTCCGTATCAGCGCCGCTCGGGCGGGTTGGCCCTTGAATAGCCCCTTGGCTATTGGTCAAGCGGTAAGTAATGCCGACTTGATTGATCGGGCCGAGCTCTGGGTCTTCAACTGTTGTGACGCAATTATCCGCAATCAGTAGCGGGTCCGTCAGGCTTTCCTCAATAGAGCGGCATGGCTGCATGGTCATATTGCCGTCGGCCGCCGCCTTGACCCAATCATCGCAATTAAATTTCTTAAGCGCATCTGCCAATATAGGTTGATAATGCGCCATAACGAGCAGTTCTTCAGGACCGATACCAAAACGGTCTGGATCATTTTGAACGCTAAGGTCCGGCGAGGCATCTAGTGTATCGCCTTTGGACGCCTCCAAAATAAAGCGAGGGTTTGGCACCCAATTGTGAAGCCATTTTCCATCGGCGCATTTGAAATGCCCCTTGGGTGAAGAGCTCCCCATAATCCACGTATTAAACCCTTGCGCGTCTATGTCTTCGGCGCGTTGCCAAACACCAGAGCCGCAAGCCATAGCGCCTTGTTGCAGAGAGGTAGACACTTTCTGGCCTCGCCCCGTTCTCTCGCGCGCGAAAAGCGCAGCTGAGATACCTGTGAGCGCAGAGAAAAAGGCTCCCATGCTTGGCCATTTTGACGCCACATGAAGCGGCCCTTCACGGTTCGCGCCCTGCACATGATTGGGGTCAATCTCAACCGCTCCTGCAAAAGGGTCTTCCCGTCCTGCCATATGATTAAGCGCGCCTTCAGCCCAGCCGCGTTGTTCAAATTGCAGGCCTGATGTCGCCGCTACAAGCGCGTCATAGCCGGGGCGATCATCATCATCGCCGTAACCCGTGATTGAACAATAAATCAGCTTCGGGTTGATTTTAGTAAGCTGCTCGAAATCCAGTCCAAACTCTTTCATCTTTCCAGGACGCATAGACTCAATCAGAACATCCGCATCGGCCACAAGTTTTTTAAAAAGCCCTAAATCTATGACTGTACGGAAATCAAGGACGGCATTTTTCTTACCGCGATGCCATACTTTGTATCCTAACATGCCTGCGAACGGGTCCCCTTCTGGGCGTTCAATCCGTGTTACATCTGCGCCGTGGTCGGCCAGCAACATCCCTGTCATTGGACCGGCTATTCCCCAAGAAAGATCGAGAACTTTGATACCGTCCAACACACCTGCCATCGCACACTTGCCTTATTTTTGCTGCCGCGCTAGGGAGTTTCCGAACGCTGTTCGAAAATAGCTTTTGAACGGTAACAGTCAAGCCTTAAAGAGGAATAAGATGGCAACACTTCATGTCACAAAGACGGATGGCGAAACCCAAACTGTAGAGGCCAAAAATGGCGCTCAGATGATGGAAGCTCTACAAGCCGCAGGGCTTGTTGAAGGTACATGCGGCGGTGCTGCGAGTTGCGGAACGTGCCATATTTATTTCGCCGATAAAACCGCCGCAGGTGAGCGCACAGAAGATGAAGGCTATATGCTCGAAGGCTTAGAAGACTTTGTTGAAATCAAAGAGGGCTCCCGCCTCTCCTGCCAGATTGAAGTGACAGAGGCTCATGACGGGCTGAAAATCGAAATAGCGCCGGAAGTTTAAATGGCCGAAAAGCTAACAACACATGTTGAAGGCTTGGAGTTACAGGCCAGCTTGTTTCGGCCAACGGCCAACAATAAAAATGTTACGCTATTCTGCCTACCCGGAGGCGGCCTGACCAAGGACTATTTTGACCTCGCAGAAGATTTTAGTTTCGCACGCCGTATGAGCGCAAAAGGTTATGCCGTAATAACAATGGATCATCCCAGCGTTGCCACAAATTCAATCCCGGAAGACCACTCCTATCTGACCCCGCGTATCGCTGCGGACTATCTCAGCAAGGCTCTGAACGCATGGACAGGTGATGGCCTGATAATAGGTGTTGGTCATTCTATGGGCGGGATGATGATTATGCTTATGCAAGGCAATCATGCGCCCTTCTCCGCTCTTGGCCTATTCGGGTCTAATGCAGGTGGATTGGATTGGGGTCTGTCAGATGAAGAAAAACCTTATATCAACAAAGAGGCCAAGTTTGAGCAAGATATAAAACAGCTCTCCTTTTTAAAATTTGGCGGGCCTTACACACAGGTCAGCGGCGGGCCGAGCGGAACGTCAATCCTATTTGGCGGCGGAACGCCTGAACTCAATCAACGCCTAAGGGACATATCCTGCGAGATGAACTCAACCTCGGCCCTGATGAGCATGGTGCGCGGGAGTTTTAAGACTGAAGTTGAAGCGATTGACGTGCCTATGTTTTTTGCCTTTGGAGATCACGACATTGGCATCCCCCCCGAAGAGGCTCCCAAAGACTTCATCAATGCCAAAAGCTCTGAATTAATCAACTTGGAAAATACGGGCCACAATCATTTCGCGTTCACATCCATCGAAACGCTTTGTGCAAAGTTTGATTACTGGGCGTCCAATTTGGATTGAGTATCCCGAATACGGTAATTCAGCCAATAAATCTCATAGCTATTATTCGTGCTCGCCTCGGCCTCATCGCGCAATTGCTCTAACGCCATCTTTCGAGTGGATAGTGCCGGCGCGTTATTTGGCTCCGCGCCCAAGACGATATCGATAAGGTGCAACGCTTTTAACGGCTCGCCTGCATTAACATAACTCTGAGCTTTTTCCTGTAATCGAAGCTCGCCGCCCGCCTCGACAATGTCTTGATACACTGTGCTTATCGGCACGCCATAAAGCTCTGTTGTCTTATCAAAATGAAACCACGTCGCATAATATTCCCAAATGGATTTGACCGCCCAAGAGACCTTGCCGTGCTCTTGCGTCAGAGCCAGCTCGGCGGGAAGCTGAATATCCGTCATCAATTGCTCGACCGTTTTGCCCGCATTCATACCTGCCACAGTCTGGTCATGCACATAGCGGGTCGCGTCCCGCATTTTTACGAGACCTGATTGTATAACAGCCTTATCTGTGATTGGGTTCTTATGACTAGGAACAATCATGTCTGGATCAAGCTCAATGATTTTATCAAGGGAGTTCGCATATTCAACGGGCTTACGAATTTTCTCACCGCGCATGGTGAAGATATTTGGAAATTGCGGAAATAAAGGCCCAAAGAAATCACCGCTAAAGAGTATCTTTTTCTGCGGCAGCCAGAGCACAATATTATCTGCCCCTTCCGCCCCCGGCAGAGCATAAATTTCAAAATCAACGCCGCCTTGGGAGAATTTATAAGGCAGACCATTCTGAACGGTGATGGTAGGCTTAACGCCCCCATAAGCGATGAGACCTATCGCCGGAGGTGTCTCAGGCATAAAGGGGAATAGTGTTCTATTTCGGCCCCAAAAATAATCTTGCAGCTCCGTGAGATAGCGCTGCTCTTCACCAAATTCTGCATGGGTGATTATCTCTGCGCCGTCTCCTCCCAAAACTTTACCCCGCCGGAATGATCGGCATGAGAATGGGAGACGATGATATGAGAAAGGTCCAAATCAGGAATAGCGGCTTTCAACGCCTTAATTTGCTTTGGCACTTGTGTGGCTAGCCCCGTATCAAATAAAACATCTCTATCTGCCGTAGTGATGACATGCGCATTTCCCACACCTGTTGCCTGCCAGATACCTGCCGATATTTCGCGCGCCTCTATCGGGATATTGATAAACTCTGCGGCGACCGAGCCCTTTGCGTCGGGATCAGAGGCAATACGTTTCATGCCAATATCCCCCATCTTATCGACAGCTGCGATTTGCGCTTTTTTCTTAAGGCCTGGCACAAAATTAAAAACTAAAAGCGCAATCACAATAATTGGCAAAATATAGCCAATTAGTTTGATGCCTTTAAAGTAAATATCGACAAGCTTATTCATAAACCAGCCGCCCTTTATCCCCGGGGCGGTTTTGCAATATCTTACCGCGTATACCTGAGGTGTAGCTGTTTAAATAATCTTTCTGCAATTCATCAGCGGGAATAACAGTCACTGCATAGTCTAAGGGTGCGCGCCAACCCGGGTTCGGGGCCAGCGAGACCCGCACACCATTGATAGGGTGTTGCGCCCGCCATTCCCTGATTTTCTTTGCCATGCGTTCCACGGTTTTAGAATTATCCTTGGCCAAGTTCTTTTTTTCTTCAGGGTCTGCATTTATATCAAAGAGGAAATTCTCGACCTCCGTTGACGCGGATTTGTGGTCGATAATTTGCACAAGCTTCCACCGCTTTTCCAAAACACTGAGATGATACTTATCAAAAATCGGCGAGTTAGAGGCGAAATATAAGTCACCATTGCGAGGGTCTTCACCCTCATTCATCAGAGCTGACCAACGGGTTTGTCCATCCAGCTTTTTTTCAACCCCCATCTCGATACCCGCCGCCTCCGCAAAGGTTGGAAAGACGTCCAATACGGACACAACATCCTGCGTCGCCGCCCCCGCCGTAATACGGCCCGGCCAACGCATAATGGCATTAACGCGAATGCCGCCCTCAAAGGTTTCAAGCTTCCCGCCGCGATAGGGCGAGTTATCCGCGCCGAAAGCCTTAAGTCCGCCATTATCAGAGAAGAAAAAGACGAGCGTATTGTCAGTCAATCCTTGGGCGTCTAGCGTCTCCAAAACACGGCCCACCGCTTGATCCAAACTATCGACCATGGCCGCATAGGTGCGTTTCGGAAACGGTCTGTTTAGGCGCTTTTTATATTTATCTTTTAGCTCTTCGGGGGCCTGCATGGGCGAATGCGGGGCTAGAAACGGGACATACAAAAAGAAAGGCTTTTCAGGATCGCGAAGCTCTTCAAGATAGCGCACAGCGTCAGCCCCATGCACATCTGTCATATATTGATCTTCGCGCTTTACGGAGACGCCGTTCTCCTGAAGGTCATATCCGCCCGCCACGGTGTAATCAAAATAATCAATTTGCGTATTAAGATGGCCAAAGAAATGATCAAAGCCGCGCGAGTTCGGCACGAGCGGCTCTATCGTATGCCCTAAATGCCATTTCCCAATCATAGCCGTTTGATAACCTGCCGCTTTGAAACTCTCGGGCATGAAATGCTCATCCGGTGAGACGCCGCCATTTTGCCACGGCTGAAACCCCGCATAGGCCGAACCGAGTTTCATCGGGTCGCGCGCCGTCATCAATGCACTGCGAGTCGGGGTGCAAATCGGCATGGCGTAAAAGCGGTTCAGTATCAGGCCTTGCGCGGCCAAACTATCAATATGCGGCGTCTCAATATCACTCCCGCGAAACCCAGGGTCCGCAAAGCCAAGGTCATCTGCCAGCAGAATAACGATATTGGGCTGTTCATAGGTGGAGGTTGGGGCCGCATCTGATATTTTTATTGGGGCCTGAAATGTTTGAGACGACGTCTGCGAGGCTCTCTTATGTGACTTGTCCACCGCCGCCTGCCCGCAAGCCGTTAAAAGGACAGATATTACAGCTACCTCAAACAAAAATCGCATCGTAGTGTCCTCATAAAGTAAGAAGGGTTACCCCCGCATTTGCGTCTCGCAAATACAAGAATAACCCGTTCTGGCCCCGTTTCTCCCCCGAGATAGGTTTAAAAATCAATTCCCAATGAGACGCCATAAGTACGCGGCAGACCAAAGACTTGCGTACGGAAAGCAAATGTCTCGAACGGTAAACTGTCAATGAGATAATCTTCATCCAGCAAGTTTTGGCTCCATACAGCAAAGGTAGCTCTGTTTCCGTTGGCCATATCAAAGTTATAACCTACACGGCCATTGACCAAACTAATACTCGGCAGGCGTAAGTCATTTGCTGGGATCAGTAGGACATCGTCTTTATAGCTAAAGCTTACGTTACCGAAGATCCCATTATTGCCATCATAATTCGCTGACAGAAGGAAGGAGTTTTTCGGCGTGCCCTGAAGTTCTGAGCGCGATGATGGATCTATTTCCCCTGTAAAGGGGTTAGTAATATCGCCTGCAGTTCCGTCAATATAGGAATAACTGCCCGCCAGTGTTATTTCATCGGTAACCGCGAATTGACCCTCAGCCTCAACACCGTAAATTTCATCATCCACATTCACAATGACACGTTCCGTCGCGATAAGTGGGTTCGTCCCTAGTGTATTTTGTCTATCGTCGAAATCATAATAGAAGCCGGATACGTTTAGCCGAATCTTGTCAATGAACTCACCTTTAAAGCCGCCTTCATAAGCCGTCAGGGTCTCAGATCCGAACGTAAAGTCCGCGCCAAAGGTTTCGCCCGGCGTGCGGAAAGCAGAAGCCGTCGCGTTAAATCCGCCCGAGCGGAAGCTTTCTTTGTAACTGGCATAGAGCAGAATATCGTCTGAGAAATCATACTCTAGTGTCACGGCGGGGTCTAAAAAGTCCTCATCAAAAGAAGCAATATTTGGCTCAATTATATTACCTGTAAGCGTGATATTATCATTGAAGAAAGCGGACTTCGTTTGTCCGAAACCGTCTTTGCTCTCATCTGAGTAACGCAGACCCGCGATGATACGAAAATCATCGGTGAGATGATATGTGGCCTGCCCATAAAGCGCATAAGCTGTTGTGTCGATGCGCAGATCATTTGTCGTCGTTTGAAGCGCGGAGTTCAGCGCTACTGATAATGTCGGAATACAGAAATTATTAGTCGGCATCGGGGTCATACCCGTTTGCGCGCAGGTTGTCCCGTTTCCAACTAATTGCTGGATAAGCGGAAAAGCTGCGCCTGGGGTTGCGCCAAATCCGCCTTGTAAGGCACCCAATAAAATACCCGCAGCCGGAATTGGTCCTGTGGCGGTGACCGGGAACGGTACTGGTCCAGCAGGGTTTTGACCCGACGCTGCATCAAGTCCGCCAATAAAGGCGCTAATATTTGGCGCTGTTACAAGCGGGCTGAACTGCCCCAAAACAAAAAGATAATCATTCGCATTGGCGAGGTTTGCTCCCCCTTCAACGCCGGTTGACTCGTCATAATAAAAAGCACCGCCCGTAAACTCTAAGCGCCCGTCAAGAAAGTCCCCATTATAGGTCAATTCCAAACTTGTTTGATCATGATCATCCAAGGAGTCTGTTCCGCCAGGCTGTGATAAAAACAATCCTTGATCGGGAATAGACCCATCAAATTGTGTCCCGAAATCAGGTCTTAGCGCCTGCCCTGCTACGCCAAAGGCGAATGGCAAAGGCGCAATCGCTGAGTTAAACCCACCCGTGATTGCATTGATGATAGCTGGATCAGCTGTCGGGACCAGCGAGACGAAACGAGAACTGTTAGCTTCTCGATAAGCTGCCGTGAATTTCACATCATGTTGCTCTGCAATCCGCCAATCGACGATTGCTGAAACACCTTTGGTCACCGAATCGCCCCTCTCAGGAGAAAAGCTCGTGGTCACTTCATCCTGACGTCCGTCGGACGTAGTAATGGCGGGACCAAACAAAGGGTTGTTTTCACCAAAACCTGTCACAGATTGATAGAAAAGAGGCTCTTTTTCTGTCTTGTTATAGTCGGCTGTAAATTGAACGCTAACATCCTCTTCGACATCAAATCCAACGGCGCCTCGAAATCCATATTTCCTATCGCCACCAAAGTCAGTTCCAGGCCCTTCATTATCAACCCAACCATCTCTATCAAGATAAAGCCCGGACACACGCACTGCAGCGGACCCACCAAGAGGTACATTTACGGCCCCGGACACTTTTTTATGATTGTAATTACCATATTCAGCTCTCAGCCTCCCGGTATATTCAGTAGGGTCAGGACTTGCCGAAATAAGATTGATAGCGCCTGCAACCGTATTTCGACCATATAAAGTACCTTGCGGTCCTTTAACAATTTCTACGCGCGCTAAGTCTGGCTGATCCACAGCTAAGCCTTGCGTTTTTCCGAGGTAGACACCGTCTTGATAGATAGCAACGCGGCTATCCTGCCCGACTTGAGGGTCAAATGTGCCGACCCCTCGAATATTTACACGCACACCTGTTGGGTCAGCGGGGTTTGGCGTAATGTAAACCCCTGGCGCAAAGGTGGCGAGGTCTTCGATGCCTTGAATACGGTTGGTTTCGAGAGCTTCCAGGTCAAACGCCGTAATCGCGATGGCAACGTCTTGCAAATTCTCTGAGCGTTTTTCTGCCGTAACGATAATTTCATCAAGCTGCGCAAAAGCGGGCGCACTGATGGCCAGCATTGACGTTGAAACAGCAAGTGCTGTGAGTCCTTTGAAAGTTTTCGATGACATATCTGTCTCTCCCCTGAGTATATCGTGCGGCATTTTCGCCTTTATTACCTATTTTCCTAAGCCAAAATGGAAAAGGGCGCAATGCAAGAGTCGCAAGAAATATCGTCAAAAATGCGCGATTTAGCTCAATTTAGGGCCAAAAACGTCATTTTGCGTAGCATAGTTGTATTTTTGTTACGCATTCTGACGCTGTCGCAGCGCCATTTATGAGAGACTCACAGGCCATATCCGCCGGCGACTGCAATTTGTTGACCCGTGACATAGGCCGCTTTTGAGGACGCTAAAAAGACCACAGCATGACCAACTTCTTCAGGCTGGCCCCAACGTTTAAGCGCTAAGTTCTTTTGCACGTCAGCCGTCCAAGCCTCATCAAAAACACCTTGTTTGGATAATTCTAAGAACATCCCAGCCTCGATGACGCCTATTAAAACTGAATTGGCGCGAATATTATTCTTACCTTCTTCGCGGGCAATCGCCTTAATCAGGCTTTCATTAGCCGCCTTTGGCGCGACGGAGAGAACGTCTTTATCCGGCCAGCTGAGATCGCCCGCCGAGCCGAGGTGAATGATGGACCCGCCCTGCTCTCGCATATGATGTATAGCGATTTGAGCAGTATCAAAGAATCCGTGAACCTCAACATTAACGGCTTTGTGCCATTGCTCACGCGTCGTATCGGCGACATAAACTTGCTCCACAAGAGGCCCTGCGCCCCAGACAAGTGTGTGAAGCCGACCATGTGTTTGCTCAGCCGCCTTTATCGCTGCCTTGGACGCCCCCTCAATTAAGACGTCACACTGATGGATACTCGCTCTGCAGTCCAGACTTTCAATCTCTTTGGCGAGGATTTTCGCGGCGTCTTCTTTAGAGCGCCATATAATCGCAACATCGCTTCCAGCTTTAGCGAGTTCAAGACAAACAACGCGCCCAATACCGCCCGTCGCGCCGAAAACGATAGCGGCTCCATTTGGAAAATCACTCATAGATACCTCAGAATGCGTTATTTTTATGGACTATGGCTACGATTTTTAAGACTGAAAAGCAATTTTATCTCGATTTGCGTAAATTATAAGGCTAGTTACTACGCAATTAGAACAGAGAGACATGTCATGGGCATAGCCGTTATTTCAGGATCAGCGTCAGGTATAGGCGCTTGCACGGCCAAACGGTTAGCCGCCCAAGGACACCGTATTATTGGAATTGATTTAAAGGGCGCAGATATAAATGCTGACCTCTCCACGCCCATAGGACGGCAATCCGCTATCGACCAAGCCCTTGAGATGTCAGGCGGAAAAATTGACCGCCTTGTTCTCGCCGCAGGTCTTGGAGGGCATTTGGAGGATGGCCAATTAGTCGCGAAGGTGAACTACTTTGGCTGCATCTCCCTCTTAGATGGATTCAAAGACGCCCTCGCCGCAGTTGATGGACGCGTTGTTGTCATCTCCTCCAACTCCGCCCAAATGCGTACCGACCCAAAAACGCCTTTTGTGCTAGCTATGCTAGACGGTGATGAAGACAAAGCCATGGAGCTTATCGGGGACGCTCACGGCGCGCTGACATATGGCACGTCAAAACATGCTGTCGCCCGCGCCGTGCGCCGCCGCGCTGCCGAGTGGGGACAGGCAGGTATCACACTCAATGCCATCGCCCCCGGCATGACGGAAACGCCAATGTTTCGCGGCGCAGCCGATCATCCTGTTATAGGCAAAAGTGTCGATATGATTCCAATTCCCAAAACACGCGTCGCATCAGCTGATGAGATTGCAGGGGTCATCGAATTTATGCTGTCTGACCCCGCAGAATATATGCAAGGCAGCATTATCTACGTCGATGGCGGTACGGACGCGCAGCTTCGCCCTGACGCGTTTTAGATTTGAGCAAAGCGTCCATCCATCCAGTCAGCCCCATTGACGAAAACCATCTGCTTTATGGCAATTTTATCGGGCTGCAATATGCCTTTGCGGGCGGATTGGATACAGATATTTTGGCCAGAGCTATTGCGGCTTTACTGTCTCAATTCCCCGCTCTATCTGGGCGCTACCATGCAAAACAAGGTCACATTCGACGCGCAGATGACCCCGTCACCCTCACCCGTAGAAGTCACTCTGGCAAATTGAGCGATGTACTTGCGGCAAGCGGCAGGCCCAATTTCATCCAAGAGCCCAACCGAAAGGATGTTTTAAGAGGCCGAGCTGCCCTCTCAACCTTTACCCTGACAGAGTTTAGCGATGGCGGCGTAATATTTGGTATGGCCATAAGCCATGTTCTAACCGATGCCGCAGGCTATCACTTATTGATGCGCCATTTAGGCGACATTTACACGGCCATCAGCTTAGCAAAAACACCGCCTGTATTTCCTTTTGAGACCCATTTAGATGTCTTTGAATTTAGGACAGTGCGGTTCAAGAGCGATGTGCTCAAAGCCTTGAAGCGGCGGGGGCTGCCCAAACCCATTCCGATTAAGGGCTTGCTGGGCGGGGTCATCAAATCCCTCATCCTCAAGGCTATGGATAAGAGTATTCGTCACAATGTGCCTGCCAAAATTCATTTCACGCCTGACGATGTAAGCCGTCTTAAGCAAAGCGTTTTGACAGAAAGCGGAGAGGACTGGATCAGCACCAATGTTGCGCTCTGTGCCCATTTCACATCTTTGATGGCAAAATTAAGCTATGGCAACGATATCAAAACTGAGATGCAGATTGGGCAGCTTTTGGATTTGCGGGGCCGCTATTTTGAAGCGGACTCAGCGGCGCAGTCACAATATGTCGGCAACGCCATCCTCATCCATATCGACAAAGCCGCCTTTCCTGACGGGTTACAAAACACCTCTCGCGGCGATTTGGCGAAATATTTCAAACAGCGCCAAGCCGAGACGACGGCAGATGATGTCAAAGACAGGCTCAACCTGCTCGCCGATTGTCTGCGCCTCGGCTATACCAACCCAGAGCTGGATGTGAAAAACCCCATCATCTCTCTGAACAATCAAAGCAAGATGCCAGTTTATGATGTGCGCTTTGGCACCCAACAGCCGCAACAGATTTACCCGCAAGATGTGGGTGACAATATCATGTTCTTCCCAGCAGCGGATGGCGGTATCGACATATACATACGCGACATCGTCAACCCGCAACGACAAGAACAGCTTTTGACGCCAGACTGGCAGACACGCATTTTTGATTTCTGATCGCTTGACTTAAGACCAACCATAGGCTTTTCTGAACGTCATTCGGAAAGTCAAAAACAATCAGGGGAGATAATAATGGCTCAGCAAAAATCAGCCTTTATCACAGGGGCCGCCATGGGCATGGGCGCAATGAAAGCACGCAAACTGGCCGAGCGGGGCTGGAAAGTTTTTGCGGGTGTCCTCCCTGGGGCCGACACCTCTGAGCTTGGCAGCCATGAGAATATCGTTGTCGTCGAGCAAGACGTCACGTCAGACGCGTCCGTCACGGCCAGCGCAGAAGTCGTTGCAAAACATCTTGATAATGGCGCTTTGGATTTGCTCATCAATAATGCAGGCATTGCCAATAAAGGCACGGGCCCAATTGAAGGCATCAATATGGATGAAATGCGTATTCTCTTTGAGATCAATACATTTGGTCCGATGCGCGTCACCCAAGCCTTCCTGCCGATGATCCGCAAAGGCGCGCCTAACTCTCGCATCATTAATTTTGCCTCTGGCGCGGTGCGCGCAAATCCCGTCTGTTCAGGCAGTTACAATATGTCCAAATGGGCGGTCGAAGGACTTACCTGCACGCTGCGTAATGAGCTTGCGCCTTTTGGCATCGAAGTCACCTCTATTGAGCCTGGCGCCGTTAAAACGCATATGACCGCCAATGCCGAGGAAACAACTAAAGACATTTGGAAAGGTATTTCTGATGAGGTGAAATCGGTTTACGAACCACACCTGAAAGAAACAACCACCGTCAAAATGGTCGAAGCTATCAATAAAGGAAACACACCTGATTATGTGACCGACGAAGTTCTGGCGCTTCTTGAGAAGAAAACATGGAAGCCCCGCTATCTAGTCGGCAAGGATGTCAAACCGATGAAGGTCATGCTCAACCTCATGTCAGAGCGCGGCTTTGAAAAGACAATTCAAAAAGCTGTCGGCATTCCACAATACGGTAAAGGTTAGCTCATGGCGAAAGATATTCAATCCCGCTTTGAAGCCCTGCAAAGCTCGACCTCTCGTCTGCGTAATTCAAGCGCAGAAGAACGCGCTCAAAAACTGACCGCTCTGTGGGAAGCCATTCTTGATAAAAAGCAAGTCCTATTTGATGCGGGCGCTGAAGAGCGCGGCTGTCATGAGCTCGATATTGCAGCGGAACTTGTCATGCTCAAAAGCGAGATTGACTATGCCCGCAAACATGTCGCCAGTTGGATGAAGCCAAAGAAAGTCAAAAACTCATTATCAACCATCGGTAAGCGCTGCGAAATTAGATATCAGTCTAAGGGCGTTGTCCTCAATATGGCGGCTTATAACGCCCCGACCGTTGAGAGCTTTGTTCCGCTGATTGCCGCGATTTGCTCTGGAAATAGCTGCGCGATTAAACCTTCTGAACTCGCGCCAAAATCAGCTCATATCATCAAAGACATCGTCAGCGCCGCGTTTAAGCCTGATGAAGTTGATGTCTTTGTCGGAGATGTTGAAACAGCCAAGACTTTAATCTCCCTGCCCTTTGATCATATCTATTATACAGGCGGCACGGCCGTCGGGAAAATTGTGATGAAAGCGGCGGCGGACAACCTCACCTCTATCACGCTGGAAATGGGCGGTAAAAACCCCGTCATTATTGACGAGACCGCCAAGCTGGAAAATGCGGCGGCCAAGCTCGCTTGGGGCCGCGTTATGAATGCAGGCCAAGTCTGCATCGCGCCCGATTATGCCATTGTCCATGAGAGCGTAAAAGACGAGTTCCAGCGCCTGATATCTGAGCAAATCAACGCGCAATATAATTCGGACGGCGCAGGCCTTGAGAGCTCGAACTATGTGCCGCGGATTATTAATGAACGTCACACCCAGCGCGTCAAAACCCTCATCGACGACGCTGTTAAAAAAGGCGCAACCGTTGTCAGCGGCGGGTCTGCCAATATAAAAGCGAATTATGTGGAGCCTACAATCCTGACCGATGTCACTGAAGACATGGCCATTATGCAAGAGGAAGTCTTCGGGCCTGTCCTCTGTGTCGTGGGATATAAAAACCGCGAAGAGGTGCTGGATTATATCAAACCGCGCCGTAACCCGCTGGCGCTTTATATTTATTCAACGGATAATGAAGCGATTGAATATTTCCTAACCAACACATCTTCGGGCTCCGCTGTCGTGAATAATAACTGCGTGCAGGCCGGAACAAATCCGCGTCTGCCCATGGGCGGTATCGGGACATCAGGCATGGGACGTATTGGCGGCTTCGCAGGATTTCAATCCATGTCCAATGAGCGCTCTATCGTGCATCAACCGCTGGATAAATTTAGAGACTTCCTCATACAGCTCCCGCCTTACTCGGATAAATATTCAGGACTGATTATGAAGGGCCTTAAAAAGTAAATTCGAGGGACACCATCAAACGCTTTTTAAAAATCGCTGCTCTTTTATGCGTGCTCCTTATAGGGTTGCTCGCGGTAAAGAGTTGCGATTTTGGTCCGCCTCCGCCGCGTCCTGATTTGGATTTACCTCTCGCGCCGCAAATGGAGGATCCGTCCTCCGCCCCGATGGATATGAATGTCCCCGAAATAAATTTCATGGCCGCGCAGAGCGTAAACCCCATTCCGCATGGCGACCCCGCCCAGCAAGATTCAACGCCTATACCAGGTCCCATGGATCAGACCCGCCGCTTAGACGCCAGCGAGATAAATTATCAATTTCTAGGCCCCGGTCATTTTGGCGTCAGCCTCTCCAGCCTTTACCCTGATGGCCGCCGCGTTGTGTGGACAAATGGCGTCAACGGCGTCTTCAAGCTCGATGATGATAGCTATGAAATCATCGACCACTTACCGTCTGACGTGGCGGATAAATATAACGAAGACTGGGCCAATAAAATCCTTGCCAAGCTCGATAAGAATAACGGCGCCAGCGCCATGCCTACCGCTATAAAATCCATGTTGCCGTTAAAATCACTGTCTGGAGTTTATACGGTTGTCGGCGATAATGACTGGTTTTATATCGCCCGCAAAGACGGCTCTGTTGTTGCTTATACTGACGCCGTGAAAGATGATGCAGGGTCAAAAATAGTTGAAGCTGCACGCTTCCAACTCCCCGAGGCGCTATCTGGCGCGAGTGTCGGCATGAACATGACTTATGATGGCTGGATTGTCTTCCCCATGGAAACCGGCACTATGATAGCTGTTTCGCCTGACCTGACCGAATATCGTTCTGTGCAAATGACACATGCAGATAGTGAGGACACACAGAGCAACGGTGTGGGTTATGGCTGGGTGCGTAACTCAATCGCGATTGATAAAGATGGCGGCATCTATGCCATTTCGCGAAACCATGTTCATAAGATTATCTGGACAGGCGACGCACTTTCGACAGACGAAGCCGACGGCGCGTGGACAGCGGAATATCGCAATGGGCATGTCGAAGGCTCAGGCGCAACGCCCAGCCTGATGGGGTTTGGCGATGAAGACCGCTTCGTCGTCCTAACAGATGGCGATATCCGCATGAACGTCGTCCTGATGTGGCGCGATGATATTCCGCAAGATTGGCAGCAAATTGACGGGGCTCCCTCCCGCCGCATAGCTGGCCAAGCCCCTGCGGATATGGGCGAACAAAAGGTCACAAAAATACAATCTGAGCAAACGGTTATCGTGGCAGGTTACGGCGCATTAGTCGTCAATAATACGCCCCGCAACACTCCCTTTTTCATGCCCAAGGAAGGAGTAGGCCGCGGCGCCTCTATTGGCCCCCTTGGCAATAATCCAAAGTTCCAACCTTACGGCGTACAAAAATTTGAATGGAACCCAGAACTGCGCCGCCTAGAAAAAGCTTGGGTTAACGAAACCATCAGCTCGCCAAATGGCGTGCCATGGGTTTCAACGGGGTCTGGCCAAGTCTATTTCATGGGCGCGCGGGATAATGAGTGGACGTTAGAGGCGGTCAACTGGCTCACAGGAGAACCGACTTTTCATTACATCCTAGGCGGCCAAAAATATAACAATATGTTCTCTGGCCCGACCATTGATGAAGACGGACGCGTGTTCGTGGGAGCCTTTTACGGACGTATGCGAATAGAGCCGGTCAAGTAAGCATCCTTAAAACGGAGACACATTATGTCATTTGAAGACATTGAAGCCATCAAGCGCGTTAAATATAATTATTGCAATGGGATTGATAAATGCGATCTGGAACTACTCGCGAGTATTCTCACGCCCGATGTCGAGATTGATTATGTCGGCGGGACCTACCGCTATAAAGTCAGCGGACGCGATAATTTCTTGGGCGCGGTCAAAGGCTCATTTAATCCTGAATTTGTCAGCTGCCATTCCGTGCATATGCCCTTTATCGACTTAACAGGCCCGAACTCTGCAACAGGCCGATGGCGTCTCCTCGATTACGCGATGAACCTCGCCCAAGATAATTTAGTGACCATAGGCGCGGCGGAATATCACGACACATATGAAAAAGGCGAAGACGGCAAATGGCGCATTAAATCTTCAGGCTATGAACGAATTTACGAGCGCGTCTTCAAAGAACCAGACCCCGCCCTCACCCATTATTTCCTAGGCGGCGGGCATACGGATAAAACTGCAGAGTTTGCGGGGGCTAAGCCTTTTACTTAGAGGGTCTTCGCTTGAGGGCCATTCAAAGTGCGACGGCAGGTTTAGCTAAACTGTTCGTTATATTCCCCTATTGTTTTATGGGGCGTGATGTGGAGGTGATGGGTTGTTTCGGTGCGGGTTTAGGCAGATGTGGGCCAAACCGAACATCTACATCAAATAATTATTGAATGAATAAAAATGTATCTGCTTGTACCTTTAGAGACATTACCTATATCCATCAATATGAATTCAAGAACTGAAATCGAAAACTTCCTTCAGAAATGGACTAATGCACAAACGCCTCCAAAGTTTGGTGTGTTAATCGAAGGGAAATGGGGTGCAGGCAAGACCCATTTCATCAATTCTATTCTTTCAAATGAAGAATTTACCAAGAAAAGAACTATATACTTATCGTTATTTGGTGTGAAATCGATACAAGATTTGGAAACGCGGCTTTTTTTTGCTTCAGCAAATGTGGCTCAAAAAACAATACATCGAGGAGCATCAGTTGCGGGCGCTTTACTTAAAGGAGCGCTGAGGTTCGATCTGAATGGAGATGACAAATCGGACGGATCTCTTGATACAAATTTTAAAGGCCTTAACAAATTTGTAGAGAAAATATCTCAAAATTTAAATGATGCTTTGATTATTTTCGATGACCTAGAACGCTGTTCCATTCCAATGACAGAATTTCTTGGTTTTGCAAACCAGTTCATCGAGCATGGAGACGCACGTATATTGTTCGTCGCCAACGCAGAAAAAATGGAAGGCAAGAAAAAAAAGAAATTTGATAGTTTTAAAGAGAAAGTGATTGGGCATCGTTTTTTATTAAACGCGCAACCAGACGAAGCGTTGGAATCGTTCGTTAGTGAAGTAGATAATAAAGATGTTCGCGGGATAATTCGTACTCAATCAGCGCAAATTATTGAATTATTCCACAAAAGTGGCCACCAAAATCTACGGGCATTACGGCAATTTATATGGCATTTCACAGCATTATTAGCAGCGATAAATAAAGAATATCTGGACAATAATTATTTTCTTCAAAACCTAACTGAACAGTTCTTTGTGTTTTTCACTGAGTTCAAGCTAGATTTGGGAAGAAGAGGCCTCGGCCCTAAAGACTTAATTAGCGGAAAACACACGAGCGACAACTCAACAGTATTTGCACTTCATAGGGACAAGGATAAGGAACCTCCTGAGAAATATAAAGCACTACAGAAATACTCAGAAAAATATGGTGGTTACGACACAGTTATTCCTGTGACTATGTGGATTGACATACTTCAATCTGGTTTGATTGAGCCAGACACGTTAAATCAACAATTACTAAAGTCGAAATATTTGAAATCCTCCAACCCTGCATGGCGCAAGTTTTGGTATTTTGATGAATTCGATGACGGGGTTGTCGAACAAGCTAAAGAAGACCTGCTTGATCAATTCGAAAACAGATCTGAACATGATATTGGCACCATGTTACACATGTTCGCACTGCGGTTTATGATGTCCCAACATGGCATTATCACGGACGACATTGCAGCAGTAGAAAGTTCCTGCTGCGGATATATTGACGATTTACTTAAAAGCGCCAATCTGCCGCCTAGACCTACAGATTGGCGATGGCCGCAGAGCCATCGGTTCGAACAGAGCTATGGATGCGGTTATTGGGTAGATGACTCATACCGCGATAATTTTAATAAAGTTTACAAGCACCTGAACGAGGCTCGGGTCTTGGCGTTTGAAAACCAGAGTAGCCAAATTGCCGAAGAAATCTTGGATGCCTTAGAAACAGATATCGTGAAATTCACGCAACTGATTTGCCACATGCGAGACGTAGGCAAATACGCATCAGTGCCTGTTCTCCATTACATTGCCGAAGAAAAATTCATTGATACGTGGTTCAGTATACCAAAAACTAATTGGCGAGAGGTCCAATATGCTCTCAACAGCCGATACGAATCTGGTAGTCTCCAAGCCGGTAAAAACTTGGAGACTGAAAGAGATTGGGCCGTTCGACTACGAGAGTCCTTAGAAGCCCGCGCTGCTGCATTAGGCGGTTATCAGGGACTGAGAATTACACGTATTATTCCAAATCTTCCGCAGGCCAATAAGGAAGCTAACGCCTGTTAAATGGATTATGCGCCCTAAATTGCCTCCCAAAAACACGAAACCCAACTCAATCCTAACTTTCCAAATTCAAAACCCCAACAAACTCAAACACTTACAAAGAAAAATCAGAGATAAATCCTCGCTCTCCTATTTGCCTTTATCTTTACAATTGTTCTGTGTCGGGGATTGGCCCTGACCCCGTGTATTTACTTTGGTAAATGCACAAGATTTGGAAAGGGGCGCTATCGACGACATATGAACAACATAGGTTTTCGAATGGTTCGTGCATTTTGCTCGTGCATTTGCTTTGCAAATACACAGATTAAAAAATCACTTAGGACAAGTAAGACGTTACTTACTGCCATTCGAGACAGTGAGGCTGAGCATTGGGGATTAACGCCCCCGATTGTGCCGGGCCTCTGTGGAGACGAAGATAAGACGCCCGAGCGATGCGGTCAGGTGGCGACAGCCATCGTACAGTCCGTAACTTCGCGATTACCGGGCCTCCACAGAAAGATCACTGCCGCGGGGTTTGCACCCTGTAAAACACATAAATCACTTTGGTATCCATCAGGATGCCGACCCCGCGGGCTGTCCTCTTTTTGAGGCAGGTTGCCGCCCGCCAACCCAACCTGCGTTGGATGTGGCGCGCAATGAAATTCCTGGCTTCGCAATCTAGCGTCGAAGTCCTCCAAGAATGGCGTCTGTCTTAAGAACAGCTCATTAACGAGAGAGCATCATCATCACAACTCAGTGCGCTGCAACGCAGTGTCAGCCCTCGCTTCGCTTGTGCGGGTAAACCGAAGAGCATCGAAATGACCACTACAGCCCAAGCTTCGCTTGAGCGGGTCATTTTGATGTTAGTCATATTTTATCCGCCCCTTTTCGCCGTGCGTTTGCTGCAAGACCCCTGTTGCGAGCGGGCCGAAACCGTCCCACATATCGGGTAGGACTTGGTCGGCTGGAATAACCACATCAGCATAATCATTGGGCGCGCGCCAACCGGGATGGGGCTGGATTTTTACATATTGTCCGCCAATGGGGTGAAGCGCGAGGCGCTTATCTAATATCTTCGTTAAGCGTGTCACCTGCTCTGGATTTGCCGCCGAAATATCCTCGGCTTCATTCGGGTCTGTCCAGACGTTAAACAGCTCGGTCTTGACCTCTGTCGTGCGGCGTTCGTGATTGACATATTGGACGAGCTTCCACGGCCCGTCTAGCACGCCATATTTAAACTCATTATAGATGGGCACATTGGAGGTAAAAATCAGCGGCTCGCCGCGATCTTTCTTGCCCGTACCCGTCACCGCGTCCCAGCGGTCTATGCCGTCGATTTTCTTTTTATAATTGGGCGTTACGCCGGTCGCCTCCATCAAAGTCGGATAGACATCCATGACGGAAATGACGTTTTCATTGACGGTATTGGCGGGCAAGACGTCAGGCCAACGTATGACGGAGGTCACCCTCACCCCGCCTTCATAGGCTTCGAGCTTACCCCCGCGCAGAGGTTTATTGACACCGCCGAAATTATAATAACCGCCATTATCAGAGAAGAAGAGCACGATGGTATTATCCGCCACGCCTTGCGCGTCGAGGCTGTCTAGGATGCTGCCAATGGCTTGGTCCATACTATCGACCATCGCGGCATAGGTCTTGGCGGGGTGACGCGGCGTGTCGAGGCGGGCGGGATATTTGGCCTTATCCTCATCCTTGGCTTCCATGGGCGAATGCGGGGCTAGGAAAGGGACATAAAGGAAGAACGGCTTATTAGGGTCGCGCATTTCTTCAATGTAGCGGCTGGCCTCATTGCCGTGAATATTGGTGGCATATTCGCCGTCATGATCAACGGGTTTACCGTTTTCTTGGAAGTCGTGACCCCCTGCAAATGTGTGATCAAAATAGAGAACGTCCGTATTAAAATGCCCATAAAAATGATCAAAGCCGCGCGCATTGGGCGTGTGCTGTTCTATCGTATGGCCCAAATGCCATTTGCCAATCATGGCTGTATCATAGCCAGCCTCTTTAAAGTCTTCAGGCATGAAACGTTCCGTCGGCGAGATACCGCCATTATCCCAAGCCATGAAAACAGCATGAGCTGCGCCGAGCTTAATCGGATCGCGCGCGGTCATCAGAGCTGCGCGTGTCGGCGTGCAAAAGGGCGTGGCGTAGAAACGGTCAAGCTGCATGCCCTCTTTGGCCAAGCGGTCAATATTAGGGGTCTTAATATCACTGCCATGATAGCCAACATCGGCCCAGCCCAGATCATCGGCGAGCAAGATAACCACATTAGGCGGCGGAGCATCAGCGGGGCGGGTTTTAATGAGCGACGCCAAGTTAGGCGTTTGTGCAGTCGAGAAATCAAAATCAGAGGACGCCACTTTTTTGAACTTCACCTTGGCAAAGATGAAGCCCGCAACCAGCAGAATGGCCAGAATAACGAGTATCTTCTTAAACATGGCAGTCCCCTTAGCTATGGGTATTTAAGCGCGCGTTCCGGTCACCGCAGAGTTCCCAAACATGCCGAGCTTGACCGTACCTTCCATGGCATCACCATCAACGCCAACATCAAATTCAAGCGTAATGGGCATAGGTTGCGTCAGGTCCGCTTTCCATTTTCCGCGGCCATCTTCGAGCTTGCCCTCTTGGATCTCGATTGTGTTTCCATCGGCTTCCATAGTGCCCGATAGGCTATTCCCATCTTCTGCCATCACCATGACAGCCTCGCGGTCACCCATCGGCGTTTTCATGACAACATTCCAAGTTCCTGCAAATGACATAGTTTTCTCCTGTTAAATTATCGGCCTGTTAAAAATTAGCTGTTAGCTCCCATCATGTGTTTCGCGGCCACATAGCCAAAGGTCATGGCCGGACCAATTGTCGAGCCTGCTCCGGGGTAAGTATAACCCATGACAGATGATGCCGTGTTGCCTGTCGCATAAAGCCCCGCAATGGGCTTACCCTCTTTGTTCAGCGCCTGAGCATTCACATCGACATCCACCCCGCCCTTGGTGCCGATATCGCCCGGATAAACGGGGAAAGCATAAAACGGCGCTTTGGCGAGCGGCGCAAGGCAAGGATTAGGCGTAACGGACGGATCACCATAATAACGATCATAGGCTGCGCTGCCCGTGGCATAGTCTTCATCAATGCCGGTCTCTGAATATTTCGCGACCTTATCAACAGTTTCTTGAAGGCCATCCGCATCCACGCCCATAAGGCCTGAAAGGTCTTCAATCGTGTCCGCTTTCTTAACCACAGCCTTGATGGAGTCATTCCATTTTGAATCAGGATGAACGGCCGTGGGGTAAAGCGGACCGATGCCATATTTCTCTCTCGCGCTGCGGTCAAAAATCACCCAGCTTGTTTTCGGGTGCGCTTGGAGCTGCCGCCCAACCTCGTCATAGCTCGCCGCTTCATTGAGGAAACGCTCGCCCTTTTCATTGACGATATAAATACCCGGCAATGCGCGCTCGGCAAAGAGAACACGCGAACGGTCATCACGCGGCAAGCGCACAGAGGGCCCCCACCAAGCGGCGTCCATGAGGGTCAGCTTTGCGCCAACAGCCTCGGCGGCTCTATGCGCGTCGCCCGTATTCTGCCCCGGCGTGGCGCTCCATTTTGTATCCGTTGGGCCTGGTAAATGCTTTGCACGCATTTCAGGATTTTGCTCAAACCCGCCCGCAGCCAGGATAACGCCTTTGGCGGTGTTGACGCGAAAGTCCTGCCCGTCTTTGGAAATGATAGCGCCCGTAACTTTACCGTCTGTTTCGATAAGTGATTTCAGAGGAGCTTCGCGCCAGACTGGAATTTTGCGTTTGAACACAGAGGTTAGGCACCGCCCCACCAGAGCATTGCCCAAACAGAGGCGGCGGTGACGTTTAGATTTCATCCGCATCGGAATATCGAGGCGATAAGAAATCATCAGCTTGGCCATGATCCACTTCCATCCCTTTTGACGGGTGATAATTGTCTGCGCCTCCGCAATTGTAATCGTAAATCCGCCAAATATGGTCTGCGGATGCGGTGGACGCATGTTTAGAAATTCTTTGCCAAGCTTTGTCGCCGATAACGGAATAGGGTCCAGCGTGCGCCACCCCTCTTTGCTGCCAGGTTTTTCAGTCAAGTAATCCGCATAAGGCGTGGAGACGAAGCATACATCAGACTTATCCTCCATATCTTTGAGCATTTTCGGCGCATTTTCGACATAAGTTTTAAGTCTGTCCTCAGAAACCGCGTCGCCAATACACGCTTTCATATATTCCAGCGCGGCTTCGGGCGTATCGCTCTCGCCATGTTCGGCCATAAGGTGATTGCACGGAATCCAAATGCCGCCCCCCGACGTGGCCGAAGTTCCGCCATACATATCGGACTTTTCAACCACCAGAACCTTGCCGCCATGGTCATGTGCAGTGATAGCCGCCGTTAAAGCGCCAGCCCCCGACCCAACCACCAAAACATCAACATCAATTGAGTCCATTGACCCCTCACCTCGTTTTTCTTTTATTAGACCGTAAGCTTAGATAGTCTGCAATGAAAAACACAATATTTCTTCATTTTATTACGCAAAATGGAATTTAAGAGACAAAGTTTATGTCTTTTGCGTATTTTTAACAACAATTCTTACGCATTCAGATTATATAGGCCATATCGTCTCGGCCTAGATGAACTTACGTGCTCTGGATGCTACGCTTTAAAGTGACTGGGCAGAAACCCTATGCAAAGATGACCAAAGCGCTGCACAAATGCGCGATAAATGGTTTTGAGCGCGGCACAAGCCAAATTGAATTCAACTCTGTGAGGCTTACGAATTATCTAATAGCGACGCCGAACTCACCCTGGACAAAAAACCGCCTCGCATAAGTACGCCTTACGGTTCACTCAGCCATGAAACTCAAAACGGATTTAGCGTGTAACCCTCTTGCTGAAGCAGCGCATGGGCTGTCATGGCGGATAATGCCATTTCTACGCCCGGCAATAGATCTTCATTTGAAATGTCATAATAGGCTGCCGATTGACCGCACAAAATAACCCGGACGCCATTTTCAGTTAAAGCTTTAATGAGTGCTGCATTTGCATTTTCAACACCATCATATTTTTCGCCGTAATAGCTGGCCTGGGTCACATCTACGGAGCCTTTACCATGAAACACAACGGCAAGCTTCATATTCTTCTTGGCCACACCCGCCTCGGCATGCATGTTGAGAAAACGAGCCGCAGTATTGAGCGTTTTGTTGACCTCACCAGGCTTTGCGTCTTTGACGGTATCAAACGAAATCTTAAATTTAGCATTCTTTGGAATGACCATATCAGCATCAATTGTGGCAACTTCACCAAAGTCCGTAATGACGGTTCCTTTGTGAAAATTCTCAATGCCTGCAAACGCTGCGAAAGAAAAACAGCTTGCGATTGCGAGAGCGGTAAATGTTTTGAGAGGTCTATTGGGCATGAGGCATCCTTATATTTGCATCTGCTATCAATTTTGAGCGGATGCTTTCTATATTTTCAATCGTCAGTATCTCCACCGATACCACGATTGCAATGTTTTTAAAATATAGTTCAAAGACCTCAGAGTTTTATAACCAGCTTAATCACGCAAGCAGCCAAGCCTCATTTTCATACATGCGATTAAGGCCTGACAGAGATGAGCGTTTAGTCATGAAAGCGCGGCCTTCCGTGTCGGTATAGCCCTCTTTAACCAAAAAATCAGTCATGCAATCTTCGCTATGGCCATATTCAGGCGGAATAGACTTAATTCCTGACCTGCCCGTTAAATAGCCTCGGTAGTGACCATTACTGTGTCGCCAGATATAGGCAATCACAATTTCTAATTTGGAGCGGCGGCGAATATAGGTGACCTGCATCACATTACGGCCTTCTACAAAGGGCCAAAATTGATTTATCGTTCGCGAAAATATCATAATAAGCAATGTCCAACGTCGTGTTATTCAACCGAGTTGTGCCAATCAGCGAGGCTAGGGTGATGACCCGACACCCACTTTGTCTATAGCGAATGCAAACTGTGTCGTTAACCTATGTTAAATATGAAAATCTAAACGCAGGAGTTGATGATGAGTGTTAGCGAGTGCTTTAATTTGAAGCGTCTGTGCTAAAAAGTACAAATTCATACCGTTTTTCGGTCATTTTACTCAAGTAATCGAGCCGCTATCATCTATTCTGATGACTTCACCTTCATGTGAACAAGAATGACTTTACTGATATCAGCTAGCCCTATTTATCTTTGGAATAATACGATTATTTAACACCCAAAGTCCATGTATATGCGTAAACAACGTATAGAATGTTTCATAAGGTCTTCAATTAGTGAAAAGTCTCAAGGATACCGTGTTGCGCTCATTGCGCATGAGCCCGCTTTTGTGCCTTGTGGCCTGTGCATCTATTGACGTGCCGCCTGCCCCTGCCGTTGTGCCTGCTGAAGCCACACGTGCGAAATTTGAATATGCGATTGAAGACACAATTCCGGTCACGCCGACATGGTGGCGACAATTTGACGATCAACTAATGGTCTCATTGGTCGAAAAGGCTTTGGCGGAAAACAGAACCCTAGAGGCCGCCCGCGCTAATCTTGGCCAAGCGGACGCCACATTAAAGCGCGCCCGACTGGCAAAATCTTATGAAACTGGGTCGATAGGCGACCTGGCTTTGGAGAAGAACAGTGTAAGTACAGCATTTGATTTGAACGCGAGCGGAGCTTTATCGGCCTCTTGGGAAATTGACGTGTTTGGACGCGTCGAAGCTCTCATCAGCTCGGCAGAGTTCAGCCGAGAAGCGGCCCTTGAATCCAAGCGGGACATAGCCGTCTTGATTGCCTCGCAAACCGCGCAAGCTTATGTTGACCTTCGCGGCGCGCAGCAACGATTGGAAGTCGCAGAAGAAAGCGCAGAACTGCAAGATGAAAGCCTGGATTTATTGCGCGAACTCGCGGATGCGGGCCGCTCAAATGACTTGGATTTTAACAGAGCGGAATCGCTGTTCCTGACGACTAAGGCCTCATTGCCGACATTTCGCGCAAGTGTGGAAACAGCCCGTACGCGCCTCGCCGCACTAACGGGCGTCCCCGTTGGGGACTTGGCGTTGGATGCACCTCTCCTTATGGAAACACGCCCGATACCCCGTCACAGCGGTGCCCTCAGCTCCGGCACACCGGCCGAGCTTCTTCGCAGGCGTCCTGACATCCGCGAGGCTGAAGCCCGCATTTCTGAACAATTAGCGTTGGGAGAGATTGAGCGGAGCCGGTTATTCCCAGTCATCAGTTTCGATGCCAGCCTTAACAACATTCTCGGCACAGTGGGTAATGTCACAGACTTTGACAGTTTTGGATTTGGGATTGGACCCAGCCTGAGCTGGGAAGGCCCTGACCTAAGACGTGTCCGTGCTGACATTGAAATCGCGGATTTGGAAACACGCGAGTCCTTTGCACTCTACGAACAAACCGTCTTAGATGCTTTAGCTGAAGTCGAAAGTTCGTTAGCGAGCTATAGAAGAGAACTTGAGCGCCGGGATGATTTGATGGGCGCGAGTGAAGCCGCCGCAAATGCGCTTCGCCTCGCGCGGTTGCGCTTCCAAGAAGGCATTGATGATTTCTTGGATGTTTTGGATGCACAAAGAACGTTACTGGATACACGTGACGATATCGTGCAGAATGATATAGCCATTACAACATTTGCTATTTCTGCTTACCGCGCCTTTGGCGGGATGTGGTCAGACGAAGAACTTCAAAACACTCGCTTCCCCGAGGCTTCCACAGCTCAAGCCTCGCAAAACTCTAACGCTGGAACGTCCCTCGAAAGCCAACCTTCATGACACGAATATTCACGATTAGCCTCATCCTCTCCAGCGCTTTACTTCTGGCCTCTTGCGGGTCAAAATCGGCAGAAGGCGGAACGTCAGGCGCATCTAAAGCCCGCGCTGCAAATGTTTTTGTAGAGCCATTGCAAACACATTCTTTTGCATCTCGAATAGAAGCCTTGGGGACACTTACGCCCAAAGAACAGGTTGATCTGACCCTAAATTCCGCTGACCGCGTGGCCAGTTTGTATTTTGAAGACGGACAGCGCGTCAAAAAAGGGCAGGTTTTATTGCAGCTTCAACAAAGAGAACAAAGAGCCCTTGTCCAAGCGGAAGAAGCGCGTGTTTTAGGCGCAAGGCAGCAGCTAGGCCGGATGCAGCGTCTCGTGGCCAGTAAAGCGGTGAGCCAAGCCGAAGTTGATGATGCTCAAGGCATGCTCGATAGCGCTATTGCTCAGAAAGAAGCTGTAGAATCCCGTCAAACCGACCGCGTTTTAAGAGCGCCCTTTGATGGCGTCCTTGGCTTTCGCCGGGTCAGCGTCGGATCTTATGTTCAAGCGGGCAGCGTAGTCGCGCGTTTAGTCGATGACAGTGAAATGAATCTACAATTTGATGTCCCGTCCACTTTTCTGCGGCTACTGAATACAGATTCTGAAGTCATCACCACAACGGATGACATACCAGGACAAACCTTTAAGGGGACAATTACCTCTATTGACAATGTCATCGACCCTGTAACCCGAGCCGTCACCGTACGGGCGACTTTAGAGAACCCAGATCAAGTTTTGGTATCAGGCATGTTTATGAATGTAACCGTCAATGCTGAACCGCGCACGGTTCCCGCCTTGCCTGAAGAAGCTGTTCAGCCCGTAGGTCCGCGTAATTTCGTTTATACTGTGGAGAGCGAGGGTGACAAGCTCATTGCTAAGCGCAAAGAGATTCAAATTGGCATCCTTCAAGATGGTCTTATCGAGGTCAAATCTGGTATTGAGCCGGGCGAGCGCATCGTCATTGAAGGACTATTGCAGGTCAGAGACGGCGCGCCTGTTAAGATACAATCACCAGACATTCTCAACGCTAATAAAAATACGGGCGGCGGCGGAGCCTCCGAGCAAACTGCGATAGGAAACTAACCGTGGTACTTTCCGACATTTCCGTAAAAAGGCCCGTATTTGCCTCAGTCATTTCTTTAATACTGATTGTTTTCGGTTTTATTTCTTATGATCGGCTTTCTTTGCGTGAATATCCAGATGTCGATGCGCCGATTGTAACAATTGATACGAATTATAGCGGCGCGTCAGCCTCTGTTGTGGAAACGCGCGTTACCCAGCTCATAGAAGAACGTATTGCCGGCATTGAGGGCATTCGTACTGTCAACTCCACGTCTTCGGACGGGCGCTCGCGCATCAGTCTTGAATTTAATGTTGGCCGAGACATCGACTCGGCAGCGAATGATATTCGCGACCGGATTTCCGGCATTGCTGATAACTTACCTGAAGACGCCGATCCCCCGGAAGTGGAAAAGGCGGACTCTAATGACGACGTCATTATCTGGCATAATTTGGCCAGTACGGACCTGACGACATCTGAGCTTTCAGATTATGCGGAACGTAATCTTGTCGACCGTTTTTCAGCCCTTAACGGTGTCGCCCGCGTGCGTGTGGGCGGCGCGCGCAATTACGCGCTAAGAGTTTGGATTGACAGGCGAAAACTTGCCGCGCGAGATCTAACGGTTTCGGATATTGAAACCGCTCTGCGATCTGAAAACATAGAATCTCCTGCCGGATCATTGGAAAGCTCCAGACGCACTTACACCATGCGGATTGACCGCTCATTTCTAACGCCTGAAGACTTTCAAAACCTAGTTATCGCAGAAGGCGATGACGGTTATCTTGTAAGGCTGGGCGATGTCGCGCGGGTCGTGCGCGGCACCACTGAAGACCGCAATCTGTTCAGGGGTAACGGAGTGCCTATGGTGGGCATTGGTGTTGTCAAACAATCTGTCGCCAACACAGTGGATGTGGCGCAAAATGTTCGGGACTTGGTCGACGAAATAAACCCTCACCTTCCTGAAGGCATGTCCATTGAACGTAGCTACGATAGTTCCGTCTTTATCTCAGCCTCCATTACCGAAGTTTACAAAACACTCTTTATCTCCGTGGGTCTCGTTACGCTCGTTATCTTCCTTTTCCTCGGTAGCCTGAGGGTGACACTTATCCCGGCGATTACGGTTCCCATCTCGCTTATATCGACATTCACCATTCTTTTTGCGCTAGGGCTCTCGATTAACTTGCTGACCCTTTTGGCGATGGTGCTCGCTATTGGACTTGTCGTGGATGATGCTATTGTTGTTTTGGAAAACATCGTCCGGCGGATTGACGAAGAAGGCGAAACACCGCTCGTCGCCGCCTATCGCGGCACCCGCCAAGTCGGGTTTGCGGTTGTTGCAACCACCCTAGTTCTGGTCGCCGTTTTTATCCCTATCACATTTATTCCGGGCGAGATTGGTCAGCTCTTCCGTGAATTTGCCTTCACAATTTCTGGGGCCGTGATTTTCTCTAGCCTCTTGGCGCTCACGCTCACGCCCATGCTCGCCTCCAAATTACTCTCCGACAAACCCAACACAGGTCTCGCAGCCAAAATACCGCAGGCCATTGATAGGGGCTTTAATTTCATCCTCAAAGGCTATGGCTGGATTATCGATAAGGTGTTGCTGCGCCCCATTGCTCTGGGTTTATGCCTCTTTCTGATGATGGCAGGTGCTTGGCAGTTTGCGAAAACAATTCCGCAGGAATATACCCCGACAGAAGATCGCGGGGGCTTTTTTGTCAGTATTCGCGGACCTGAAGGCGCGTCATTTAATTATATGGAACGCTATCTTGATGAGATTGAACGGCGGCTCCTGCCCTATACAGAGGATGGCGAGATACAGCGTTTGTTAATCCGCGCGCCTGGCTTTGGCGGAAATTCATTTAATGCAGGCTTTGTCATTGTCAGTCTTGACGATTGGGCAAACCGGCGCCCGGCTGATGAGATTATCAAAGAGGTCAATGGAAAAATGTCTGACTTGCCCGGTATTAGGGCCTTTGCGCGTATGCGCCAAGGGCTTGGCGGCGGTACGGGCAAACCTGTTCAATTCGTGCTCGGCGGCCCCTCCTATGAAGTTTTAACAGAATGGCGTGATACATTGGTCGCGGCCCTTGAAGCGGATAATCCTGGCATCGAAGATATCGATTGGGACTATAAAGAAACCCAGCCGCAATTTCGGGTCAAAGTCGATTATGACAGAGCCGCTGACCTTGGCGTCACGGTCAACGAAATCGGGTCCACCTTGCAGACCATGCTGGGATCGCGAAATGTGACGACTTATATTGATCGCGGCCAAGAATATGATGTCATCCTTGAAGGCGTACGCTCTGAACAGAACAGCCCCGGCGATGTCGACAATATCTATGTGCGCTCCAGCCGCTCAAATGAGCTGATTCCCATGTCTAACCTTATTACGATTGAATCGGTCGCCGATAGCGCGAGTCTGAACCGCTATAACCGGGTTCGCGCCATAACGATTGAGGCCGACCTCGCGGACGGCGCGGTGCTCGGCACGGTTCTACAGCGAATGGCTGAGACAGCCGGCGAAGTTTTGCCTGAGGAAGTCACAATCGGATATAAGGGACAATCCCTTGATTATCAGGATAGTGGCAGCTCGATGATATTCGTTTTTGCTGTTGGCTTGATAATCGTGTTCCTTGTCTTGGCTGCGCAGTTTGAAAGCTACCGTCACCCTCTCATTATTATTCTGTGTGTGCCTGTGACAGTCGCTGGCGGGCTATTAGGGCTGTGGGTGTCTGGAAACACCATCAATATTTACACGCAAATTGGGCTTATCATGCTCATTGGTCTGGCGGCAAAGAACGGTATTCTAATCGTCGAATTTGCCAACCAATTACGTGATGAAGGCAAAGAGTTTGAAGAGGCTATAAAAGAAGCCGCCATCGTTCGCTTTAGGCCGATTATTATGACCAGCCTGACAACCGCAGCCGGCAGTATTCCCTTGATCATGTCATCAGGCGCGGGCGCTGAAACACGCGCCGCCATTGGCTATGTCATACTATTTGGCGTCGTTGCAGCAGCGGCCATTACGGTCCTATTCGTGCCGACAGCCTATGCCTTCATTGCCAGAGGATCAGGGTCTTCGCAGGATGTCGCCCGTAAATTAGAGGCCGAAGAAAAAGAAGCAAGAGAACCTAAAGATAAGCCTGAGCAATTACCTCCATCGGTGGCTCCTGCGGAATAGGCGAATTATTGCGGCTTTGTTGGCCGAGTTCTTCGCCGTCTGCGGCCCGTATCGCCTGACGCAGCGGCGGCCGTTGGAAACTTCATAGATCCAACGAAATAGTCTTGGAATTTAGGCTCCAGGGCTGTTTCTATTTTCTCGACCTCTTTTATGGCGGCAATGATAGCCTCTCGGTCTTTAGTATTGACCAAAGCCATAGCTGCGCCCATCCCGGCGGCATTACCAACCGAGCTGATAATCTCGGCGCTGGCCATGGGGACTATCCCAATCTCGGCGACATATTTACTGTCCAAATGCGTCCCAAAGGCCCCCGCAAGCAGGACTTCATCAAACTGCTCACACCCTAATGTTTCGGCAAGTAATTGCGCGCCCGCATAAAGCGCCGCCTTAGCCAATTGCACCGAACGAACATCGGTCTGCTTGACAATGATGGGATTGCCCGGCTGATCCACTAAAAGATAAGTCCATACATTGCCGTCTTGGGTAAAGCGGTGCGGAGCGGCTTCAGGTTTGAATAATCCGCTTTGGTCGAGCAAGCCCGCATTGGCCATTTCGACCATGACTTCGAAAATGCCTGACCCGCAGATACCGACAACATTGCGGCCCTCAAGGCTGCAGTCTGTATCCGCAATCCATTCGTCATGACCGATGATTTTGACTTTGGCGTCTTTCGTGACAGGGTCAATCCGCACACGTTCAATCGCGCCAAGTGTCGCCCTCACCCCAGAGCTGATTTCTGCGCCTTCCAAAGCAGGGCCCGTGGGTGATGACGCCGCCGCGACCTTGCCATTATGGGAAAGCACGATTTCAGCATTCGTCCCGATATCTACCAATAGAACAGAGCGGCCCTTCATGCGCTCAATCTGGGTCAAGTAAGCAGCAGATGTATCTGCGCCGACATGTCCGCCAATAAGCGGAAAGAGTGAAACCTGCGCGGCTTCTGCTAGTCCAAGGTTAAGCCGCGTGGCAGGGATATCAATCCAGTCTTTGACAGCCAAGGTAAACGGCGCAACACCAAGGTTCACGGGGTTCGCGCCAATGAAGAGATGATGCATGATAGGGTTGCCGACACATATCACATCCAGCAATTGATCAACGCGAATATCCAGGGCCTTAACTGCGCCAGCCAACATCTCGCGGATTTGCGTGTGAATGGCTTCGGTCAGTTTTTCGTCGCCGCCTTTATTCATCATGATGTAAGACACACGGCTCATCAGATCCTCGCCAAAACGAATTTGCGGGTTCATTGCCGCCTTCTCATAGACCAGCTTACCTGTGGTCAGATTAAACATGTAAAGCGCAACAGAAGTCGAACCGATGTCAATCGCCGCGCCAAATAAATCTCCTGAACTTGGCGGCCAAACGTCAATGATCGTGCTCCCATCACGAACCACCGCGATAACGCTGCGCTCGTGTTGGCGCAGTATTTCTTGCAGCTTAATCAGCACGGCATGAGTAGAGCCGACAGTCAGGCCATGCTCGCTTTGAAGTGCTTCTATTAAGGCTTCGTCGTCGCAGGGATTGTCTTCCAATGTCGGGACAGGCAGCTTGACCATATAAAGGCGCACAGCGGGATTAAGCTCTGTGTCAAAGGTGGTGCTTTTCTTTTGAATGGACGTTTCGCGCTCTTGCGAGTCGGCAGGAATATTGACAACCAAATCACCATAGATTTTTGTACGGCAAGAGAGGCGCCGCCCTATGGGCAATTCCCCGTCATGAATGGCTTTTTTCTCAGTCGGAGACAGTTTTGAATAATGGCTCTCATCCACATCCATTTTAAACTTGGCGTGCTTACCCGTATCAACCTCGATTTGGCAGCGCTTACACAGCCCCTTCCCGCCGCAAATAGACTGGATATCGACACCTCGTCGCAAGCCAACCTCATAGACGGTTTCTCCGTCTTGGGCTGTGGCTTTAAGGCCAGCAGGCGTGAATATGATCGTATGCGATGTCATAAGGCTCTGTGTCTCTTATTGCCGTTATACGCTATAGACCAAAACAAGGAAAAGTCTCGCTCTATCGATTAAGCCCTACCAAGGCTTTGGCCATCTCTGCACTGACCGCTGCATCTGGGCCATAGCGGTCTGCTTTAATAGCATCCGCAAATTCCTGATTAAGCGGTGCGCCGCCGCACATAATTGAAATGTCTTTGCGAAGACCCGCCTTTTCCATCTCTTCAATGACCACGGCCATATAGGGCATGGTGGTCGTAAGTAACGCAGACATGCCGATAATATCCGGCTTATGCGTATCAATCGCCCTGTGGAACTCGTCCCAATCCGTATTAATACCTAGATCATGGACCTCAAATCCCGAGCCTTCCAGCATCATGCCGACAAGGTTTTTACCGATATCGTGAATGTCGCCTTTGACCGTGCCGATAACGACTGTGCCCGTAGATTTCTGGTCTTCTGAGGCCGCTAATATCGGGCGCAATAATCCCATGCCGCCTTTCA